>NZVR01000041.1 GCA_002701545.1 Blastopirellula sp.
CGGATTCCCGTAGCCCACCTGCCAGAAACTGCGATTCTCCAACCCCGGCAAAATCCCTGTCCCGGCAGTCGTGCCATCCGTCACCAGCAGACCGCCAGCATTCAATGCAAAAACCCGTTTGCCGTTGATCGAACCGTGGTTGTATCCAGAGGTAATGACCGGGTCAAAATCTTCAACCAGCACCGAACTGATGCCTGTCGTTGGGTCATAACTCTTCAAGGTGCTAGGCGCATGGTCAGCAGAGACAACGTAAGTAATCCGCGAACCAGTAACGGCCACCGAGTGCGTTGAAATGAAGGTGCCGACCGCTTCGCTTAACAGCATTTCCGTGGTCTCACCATCCGTCCTCCAAAGCTCAGCTTGACCCGCATGCTGACCGGCGAAATAGAACTCGTCGTCCAAGACCGGATTCCCGTAGCCCACCTGCCAGAAAACGCGATCCTCCAACCCCGGCAGAATCCCTGTCCCGGCAGTCGTGCCATCCGTCACCAGCAGACCACCAGCATTCACCCCAAAAACACGCTTGCCATTGATCGAACCGTGGTTGTATCCAGAAGTAATGATCGGATCAAAATTCTCAACCAGCACCGAACTGACACCTGTAGTCGGGTCATAACTCTTTAAGGTACTAGGGGCATGGTCAGCAGACACAACGTAAGTGATCCGCGAACCAGTAACGGCGACTGAGTTCGGTGAAATGAGGGTACCGACCGCTTCGCTCAACAGCATTTCCGACGTGTCACCATCCGTCCGCCAAAGCTCAGGTTGCCCCGCATACTGGCCGGCGAAATAGAATTCACCGTCCAACACCGGATTCCCATAGCCCACATTCCAGAAACTGCGATTCTCCAGCCCCGGCAAAATCCCTGTCCCCAGGGTGACGTCGACTAAAATGTCTGGGTTGTTCGATTCGGCGATGACGTTGACACCCTGTTCACGCTCAAAGGGCCCCGCAGTCACCGTAAGATTCTGAACAACACCTGGAGAATCCTCTGCGAATGTCACGTCGCTGACAGCTTCCACCGTCGGCGAATCGTTTACCGGCGTTACCGTGACAAGGAATGTGCCACTCGTCGACAAGTTATCCCCCGTCGTATTCAGATCCCCATCGGGGCCCCCGTCTTCGACTGTCACCGTGATCGTCGCCGCTCCGTATTGGTCGGCGACAGGCGTGAAAGTCAAATGAAACTCCGTCTCATCGTCACCGGCATTCGTCACCGTAGGATGAGGAATCACCCCCGTATTAGAACTGGCAGCAGCGACACGGAGCGGTGGAGTCTCATGCGGTGGCGCGTCGGTAGTCACGCTCAACACAATGATCTGTGAGCCCGCATCTTCATTGATCGTCACATCACTGATGAAGTCCAACGCCGGGGGCGTTCCATCTAAAACGATCCGTTCTTCAAGCGTCTCGGCATGCGACAACCAACGCCGTTTGCGAGATCGCAACGCATTTGAGGGCGTTCGCGAATTGCGCAGTAAGGATCGAAGGAAAGAAAGCATCGTTGAACCGCGATGGTCAGTCGAAATTGGCGAGGCAGGGTGGAACGAGTGGGAAACTCGAGGCGAGTCACGTGGCCGCGACCACCAGGCCTTCGGGGGGAAGGAATTGCTCGACAGATCACCATCGATAACCACGTCGCTAGTTTACTCCAAATGGATGCTCAAGACATCTTACTGACGCCTTGCCCAGCAAACGAGTCAACCCTGCTCCGCNGCNCATTCTGCCATCGTGATCCAATGCCAGCCGAGCNGACAACGACACCTCCCCTGATGTGTCAGCGCAACGTGCCCCTCAAACCGCCCGGCAAGTCGTAGGTCACGCGTTCTCTATGCCTCATCAGACTGTGGCTTTGCCTTGCTGTGAGCCGCCAAACGATGAGTTAGAATGAGGTCGGTATTTCTTACTTCCAGCAAACAGGCAGTTTCATGCGTAAGCAATTCATCTTTGGTTTGTGCGTGCTGAGCACACTTCCACTCCTTGCTGTCACNGTTCCGGCAGNCGAACGCCCCGAATCGATCGACATCTGGCCAGGCTTGGCGCCCGGTGAACAAACCAAGCAACGTGGCGAGCAAATGCCTCGGCGTCCCCAGGAGAAACCTCCTGTAACGCGCGTGATCAAGATCAGCTATCCGACGCTGGAGGTGTTTCGGCCAGACGAAAAACGTGCCAATGGTGTGGGAGTCTTGATTCTACCCGGCGGTGGATTTGGCAAAGTCGTACCTGACATGGAGGGTTCCGAGGCCGCACGTTGGCTGAACCAACTCGGGATCACGGCTTTCGTTCTGAGTTATCGTACGAGGAACAACAACGAAAAATCCGAACTTTGGAAACGACCTCTGCAGGATTCTCAGCGGGCCTTGCGGTACATTCGTGCACATGCAGATCACTGGGATCTGAAGTCGGACNAGGTCGGGCTGTTGGGGTTCTCGGCGGGNGGGCAGGTGGCTGCCATCCATAGCACCACAAGCGACGCAGCCTACGAGCCGATCGATGCGGTGGACAAGGCCTCGTTCCGTCCCGACTTCTCACTCTTCATCTATCCCTGGAATGTGTACGACGCCAAGAAACAAAAACTGGNACCAGAAATCCAGATCACTTCACAGACGCCCCCGGCCTTCATCGTGCATACCCACGATGACGCCTCCACCTCCCTGGGGGCGGTGATGATTTACGCCGGGCTGAAACAGCATGGCGTTTCGGCCGAGTTACATGTGTATCAGACGGGAGGCCACGGCTATGGCACGCGCCCACGCCCGCAATCGGACATCGGAACCTGGACCCAACGTGGAACGGACTGGCTGATTCAACGCGGTTTGGGCCAGAGTCCAGCACAAGATCGCTAACCACCTCCAAAATGACTTCGTGATTTCGCCGAACTGGGGGGAAGTTCCCAGCCTCGCCGCGAGGCCACGAATTGCAGTCGACTGTGATTCATTTCATACTAAGGGTTCCTGGCAACGGTCTGCCGGGACGGACGCGACTGGCCCAGCTCATTCGCGTTCGTATCGCACCTCCGGGTGCTTTCCATTGACTTCTATTTAGACAGTGCAGTGCCATGCGTCCTACCTTCTTGCTGACTTGCCTGCTTGGGTTACTTACCGCATGTGCGGCGGGTGCCGCAGAGACGAAAATCGACTTCAATCGGGATATTCGCCCAATTCTGTCGAGTGTCTGCTTCGACTGCCACGGGCCGGACGCAGGGCAGCGCAAAGCCGACTTACGATTCGACACGCAGGAGGGCGCGTTCGCGGACCTGGGTGGCCATCGCGCCATTGTGGCCGGCAAAGTATCCGAGAGCGCGTTAGTCGAACGAATCATGGCGACCGACGAGGATACCGTCATGCCACCACCGGAGCATCGTCGCCAATTGAGCGAAGCACAAAAACAACTCTTGGTGCAGTGGATCGAGCAGGGTGCGAACTGGGCAGATCACTGGTCGTTCATCGCGCCACAGCGGGCTGCGNCTCCTNAGGTTCAAAATACCCAATGGTCGCTGAACGATATTGATCGTTTCATTTTNAAGCGTCTGGAGGACNCCAAGATCGCGCCCAGTCAACCGGCAGACAAAGTGACGCTACTGAGGCGTCTGAGCTTTGATTTGATCGGCATGGCCCCCACCTANGAAGAAGTACAGGCATTCGTAAACGACTCATCCCCCAAAGCGTATGAAGCCGCCGTCGATCGCTTGTTGCAATCACCTCATTTTGGTGAACGCATGGCNATGTACTGGCTGGATCTCGTCCGCTACGCCGATACGGTCGGCTACCACGGCGACCAGAACGTGAGCGTGTCGCCCTATCGGGATTACGTGATTGATGCTTTCAACGACAACATGCCGTTCGATCGCTTCACACGCGAACAGCTGGCAGGCGATCTCTTACCCGAGGCCACCGTTCGGCAACGCGTCGCGTCCGGATACAACCGGTTGGGCATGATGTCCGCGGAAGGGGGCGTGCAGCCCAAAGAGTATCTTGCGAAGTATGCCGCGGATCGCGTCCGCACCGCGTCGGCGGTCTGGCTGGGTTCGACCTTAGGCTGTGCCGAATGCCACGACCACAAATACGACCCTTTCACGACCAAGGATTTNTACCGTTTTGCTGCGTTCTTTGCCGACATCAAAGAGCGAGGACTGTATTCCGGTGGCGATTTTGGCACCAAGATGGACGTCCCNGATAAAGNCCTGCCGANCCTGTTACAGGATCTGGACCAGCAAATCGCGGCGGTGCAGAAGTCGCTGGAAACACCGACGCCTGCGTTGGCTGCCGAGCAAGCGGCGTGGGAAGCGCAACTGCAACAAAACGGCGGCTACTGGCAGACGTTTCAGGTACACGAGGCGAAAGCCACGGGCGGCACCGCGCTGAAGGTGCAAACCGATGGTTCGATCATCGCCAGCGGAGCGAACCCGAAAGAATCNACCTACTCGATCACTGTTTCCACTGCCTTNTCCAAACTCAGCGGATTGCGATTGGAAGTGCTACCCGACCCATCGCTCCCCAAACAGGGTCCCGGACGAGCAGGCAATGGCAACCTGGTGATCACTGAAGTGCAGATGCGAGCGGAGCAGCCACTCAAATTCACCTCGGCCTCGGCAACCATCGAGCAAGCTGGGTTCGTTGCTGCCAGCACCATCAACGGAAAGCTTCAGGGCAATTCGGAGGGCTGGGCGATCCTGCCGCAAGTCAGTCGGCCGCAAGCGTTGGTGTTGCAACTCGAGCAACCCATCGAGGCTTCGCCCGATCAACGTTTCACCATCGTGATCGAGCAAAAGCACGCGAATCATAACGTGGGACGATTTCGACTCGCAGGCATGTTTGCCGAAACGCTACCCAAACCCGACGTCCAACCNCCCGTNTCCACCGAAATCGCCGCCGTGCTGAACGTCGATCCGGCAGAGCGAAACACCGCTCAGAACGAGCAATTAGCCAAGCTCTTTCGCAGCATGGCGCCGTCTTTGGACGGACAGCGGAAACGCCTCAANACATTGCAAGACGAACGCGCCGCAACGACCAAACGCCACACACGTCAAACCCTGGTCACAGTCACCGTNGATCCCCGTCCCATGCGTGTCTTGCCCCGTGGCAATTGGATGGACGACAGCGGTGAAGTCGTTTCATCAGGAGTGCCACACTTCCTGCCACAACTGGAAACCACCGAACGCGCCACCCGACTTGACTTGGCCAACTGGATCACGGCGCCGGATAACCCACTGACGGCCCGCGTCTTTGTTAATCGCCTGTGGAAGCTGATGTTTGGCACGGGCCTCTCCAAGCAATTGGACGATGTGGGATCCCAAGGTGAATGGCCAACCCATCCCGAGCTGCTGGATACCCTGGCAGTCGATTTCCGAGAAAATGGCTGGGATGTTAAACGCATTCTCAAACAAATCGTGATGTCACAAACCTATCGGCAGTCCTCGCTGCCTCGCGCCGAGTTGGTTGACATCGATCCGTTCAATCGCTTGCTGGCCCGGCAATCACGGTTTCGCCTCGATGCAGAAATGGTCCGTGACAACGCCTTGTCGGTCAGCGGACTGTTGGTGCGGAAGGTTGGCGGTCGAAGTGTCAAACCATACCAACCGGTCGGTCTGTACCGGCATCTGAATTTCCCCCGCCGCACCTATCAGGCAGACAAGGACGAGAACCAATATCGCAGGGGCGTCTATACGCACTGGCAACGTCAATTCCTGCATCCTGCGATGAAAGCCTTCGACGCACCTGCTCGCGAGGAATGCACGGCGGAACGCTCGCGTTCGAATACCCCNCTCGCGGCCCTGGTGTTGCTGAATGACCCGTCCTACGTGGAGGCAGCACGTGTCTTTGCGGAATCCGTACTCACGTCCTCCAAAGACAAGGATGCACGGATTCAAGCGATGATGCAGCGGACCGTGTCGCGTCCCGCAACGGCCAACGAGTTACAGGTACTAAACGAACTANTGACGGCGCATCAGACTCACTTTTCGGCAAATCCCGACGCAGCCAAGCAACTGATCGAAGTGGGACTGCGGCCTGTCGCTAACGACTTGGAACCAATCGAACTTGCCGCCTGGACTTCCGTGGCCCGTACGCTGTTTAATCTGCACGAATTCATCTCGCGAAACTAACCACGGCCGTGAGTTGCTACTGACCACCACATGGTGGGGCCTCTGCGCGGCAGCAGTTTGGGCAAGTTGCATCAGCCTCGCTCACGTTTCTCGGTTTGCCTTCGAGCGACCGCATTGTTTACAATCAACACACCCTCCGTCCGTTCTCCCCGAACTGAGTCACGTCATGTACCATCCGCGGATCGATCGACGCGTTGCTCTTCAAGCCGGTGCTGTCAGCTTACTGGGATTAGGAACAAACCACCTCGACGCATTGCGGGCCGAGGGTAACGAACCTGCAGCTGCGCCCAAAGCCAAGTCCTGCATTTACATCTTTCTTTCGGGCGGCCTGGCGCAGCACGAGAGCTTCGACATGAAGCCCGACGCAGCCGAAGATATTCGCGGTGAATTTCAACCGATCGCTACGAAGACTCCTGGTTTGCAGATTTGCGAGCACCTGCCAGAGTTAGCAGTTCGCAGTGACAAGTGGGCCATCTGTCGTTCGCTGACGCACGGCTGGAACGAACACTCGCAAGGCCACCACATCATGCTGACAGGTCGCTCGGACATCCCCCGCGGCTTTAGTGGAAATGGTCCGAAACCATCCGATCATCCGTCGATTGCGGCGATTACCAACGCCGTGACGACATCACGCAATAATCTCCCCCCCGTGGCGGTCTTACCGGAACGTCTGGTGCATCGTACTGGGCGGGTGATCCCCGGCCAGTTTGCCGGAACCATGGGCGAGCGTCGTGACCCCTGGTTCGTGGAAGCATCCGGGTTCCATACCTCATACTACGGTGCGTTTCCGGAATACGGATTCGATCATCAGGACCGAGGAGGCAAAGACGGACGCGTCTTTCAAGCTCCCAATCTGACACTCCCACACGGTCTGAGGATGTCACGTTTGCAGAGTCAGTTGGGATTACGTCAGCGACTGAATGAGCAACGGAGGTTCTTGGACACGGCGGCTCAGATCGAAAGCTTTGACCGCTATCGCCAAAGTGCCATTGCCCTGTTGACCGACCAGCGTGTGCACCGGGCTTTGGACGTAACACGCGCCGACGATCGCTTGCAAGAACGTTACGGCAAGAACTCGTTTGGCTGGTCACTGTTGATGGCCAAGCGTCTGATCTCGGCCGGTGTCAATTTGGTCCAAGTGAATTTAGGAAACAATGAAACTTGGGATACTCACGGGAATGCTTTCCCACACCTCAAGGACCAACTATTTCCTCCGACCGATCGCGCTGTCTGCGCGTTGCTGGATGATCTGGAAGAGAGCGGNATGCTGGACGATACACTGATCGTGATGGCAGGTGAATTCGGTCGCACTCCCAAAATCTCGTTACTTCCCAAACATTACAAGGCCCCCGGTCGCGACCATTGGGGTGCGGTGCAGAGTGTATTCTTTGCCGGTGGGGGTGTGCGTGGGGGCCAAGTCATTGGCTCGTCGGACAAGATCGGTGCGTACCCCGCCGAAGACCCTCAGAAACCTGAGAACATGGCCGCGACCATCTACCAGGCACTGGGAATCCCCAAGACGGCAGCATGGTACAACGACGCGGACCGACCGCATTTCATCTACCACGGCGACCCCATTCCCGGGNTACTGGGGTAAGCTCGTCTGCTTCGTGTAAACGACGCTCATCAGCCCCGGGCGAGGCGTTAGCAACTGCTCGTCGCGTTGCGTTCGCATCTGGTGTTGCCAGCTGGCCTCGTTCCGCCGCCACAGGCTACTCAACGTCGTAGACAAACCATTCCATGGTGTCTTGGGCCTGATTGAGTTGACCGGCCAAATGCAGAACGATGGGACGCTCTGCAGACTGGCCCCCATCCTCATATTGAAATTGAAAGCGGTGCAACACAAAGGCTATCTTTCTTCGGCACCGTACAACCGAACTGCTTTTCCAAACCAGTTCGCCATCGTGCTCGACCAAGTCGTGCACCGGGGCCAGTGCCAGGAGTTGGTCGAGCGCTTCGCGCCGTGCTGGTTCATCGGCATAATACTGCTCGTACGTCTCCGCTGGCAATTTGGTATCCCCTCGGGCTTCAATAAAGTACTGAAAGGCTTTATCGACGTTGCCGGCGTCCACCATTTCGAGCCATTGTTGCGCGTAGTCCCGGGTCGATGATTTCAAGGCACTCAGTCGTACTTGGTGGTACCCAATGGCAGACGCACCACAAAAGACGGCCAGAATGATTCCGATCACCGCCAGCCAGCCACCAGCCACTTCACCGCGATTGGCTCGCCTCCAAACCATGCTCCCGATGGCGATCGCAATCACCGGCACGACCCACAGCGCAGGACTGGCGAACGCAGCCACCGACAGCAGGCCCAGAAGCAAACCGACGATGGCCAGTTTACTGAAGGGGCGGTAATTAAATTCGTCAGATTCTCGGTGAGTCTCTGGCGATGTGTTTGCGGAATCGTCCATGGCACTTTTACGCACCCTGCGTACACTCGGTTCGCACCGAGTCACCGGTGCAGAGAGGCATTTACTACTTCATCACCCGCTGCAATTCGTTGATGGAAGTCACGCCTTGCGCGACCAGCAGGATCCCTTCCTCTTGGAGCGCATGATTGCCGGCTTGCTTGGCCGTTTGACGTAACGCTTCCAGTTGGGGTCGTTTGACGATCGCCTGACGCAGACCGTCATCNGGAACGACNACTTCACAGATTGCCGTCTGTCCACGATACCCCATACCACGGCAGCTTTGACAGGGCGGCGGCTCTTCTTGCTGAGGATTTTCCGGGTCCGGTGGTGGGGGCTGATACTGCCGGTACAGCACATTGATTTTGCCGGCAGGGATGCCGAGCTTTTGCAGCAACTGTGGTGGCGGCTGGTACGGCTGCCGGCAGGCAGAACACAGTTTGCGAATCAGCCGGCTATTGACCACACATTGTAGTGCCTCTGCGAACTGCTTGGCGTCTGGCTTGAGCATCAACAAGCGCAAGATCGCTTCGGCGCTGTCCTTGGCGCGAACACTGGTAAAGATGCGAAGATTCTCGGTCTGGATCAACTCGAGCACGGTGTCGAGGCTGGCTTTATCTGCAATCTCCGGAATGACGAGGACATCGGGCTGTTTAAGCATAATGCCTTCGAGCAGCGTCATCGTTGACTCACCCTGCGTCGCATCGTAGGTGAGCACGTCGACATTCTCAATTTCGGCTTCCCGATGACTGGCTTCTTCAATCCCCAGGCAGTCATACATGAAGCGATCCGTCGATCCGATCATCGATTGCCAGGTCGTCGACAGCCCACCACGATTTGGCGGTGCGGAAGCTACAAACAAGCCCGGTTTTTGATTCGCCAGCTCTTTGAATTTCTCGATGAGCCGTTCCCGCATCCCGAGTTTTTCAAAGTTGCTGATCGAAGGTCGCTTTTTGGGAATCAACTCAATGACGACGCGTTCACCGGTTTTCGTCCCTTGCGAAGTGAAATTGCAGGTGATCTTGGTCGCGTTGAGGGAGGCTGCGAACTGACCGGTCTGCTTCGAACGTCGATCCGCGATGTTCAGATTCGTGATCTTTTTGAGCACGGCCAGCATCATGTCGCCCCGCTCGCGATCGAGCGGATTCAGGGGGTGCCAGACACCGTCAATCTCAAACCTGACGGCTACGGACTCACGTGTATAGTCCAGCAAGATCCGGTTCGAGCGTCGCCACATGGCGTCGGCCAGAACTTCTTTGGCGGGCACAATGCCCATGGATTGCCGTGCTTGAATCAGGTTGGCTTGGTTTTCTGAGTCGCTGCCGCCTTTGGCGACAAACTCCACAGGCGGTCCAAGCATATGGGGAGGGGTCTCTTCGGCCGCCATCGCTCACTTCCTACATTGACTACAAAATACCAGGTGCCTTGACGTCGATGCCCTTAATCGCCATTTTCAGGGCTTCTTTATTTGGTGCGACCGCGAACGCCGTCGGGCGATCAATCAACTCTTGGTCGAGCAAGCTCTTCAAACTCATCGTAAAGTCTTGCATCCCCTCTTCCGCACACATGCGAATCGCGTCGGGGAGTTTCTCGTCTTTACCTTCCAGTACCAGTTTAGAGACTGTCGGGTTAAATGTCATGATTTCACAGGTAGGAACGCGGCCAACCCCCGGCCTGATGGAACGCAGCAGCTTTTGCCCGACAATCCCTTTCATATTGAAGGCGATAGCACTGCGGATCGCACCATGCATTTCTTCAGGGAACAGGTCGAGAATACGCCCGATCGTGGTGGGGGCACCCGCCGCGTGAATGGTTCCGAAGACCAAGTGGCCCGTTTCCGCCGCGTGGATGGCCGTCATGAACGTCTCTTGATCCCGCATTTCGCCCACCAGGATGATATCCGGATCTTCACGTACCGCGTGCTTCATCCCCACCTCGAAGTCGACGACGTCCATGCCCACTTCCCGCTGATTGATCAAGCACTGTTCTTCTGTGTAAACGAACTCGATCGGGTCTTCCAGCGTCAGAATGTGCTTCTTGTAGTTCCGGTTAATCCAATTCAACATCGACGCGATGGTGGTCGATTTACCCGATCCCGTGACTCCCGCCAGGAGCACCATACCTTGGTCGTACTTGCAGAGGCTTTCCATCACGGGTGGCAAGTGCAACCCTTCGAAGTTGGGGATCCAGTTATTCACTCGGCGAGCGACCAGCCCCATGGCACCGAGTTGTTGCAGGACATTGACGCGAAATCGCCAATCGACGCCGTCGACAGGCACGATGTAAGCGAAGTCACATCCACCTTCTTCGTCAAAGATCCGACGACTGCGTTCATTCATCATGGGATAGATGAGGCGCACCATTTCTTCACGATCAATCGGCCCCCGATTCAATGGTTTCAACTCACCATGCTGTCGCACAATGGGGGGGTTCCCCACCTTCATGTGCAGATCGCTTCCTTCGAGTTTCACCAGCGCTCGAAAGATCTTATCGACCTCCAGTTCTTCACGCTCTTTGGTGAAGCGGGCCATGAAGTCCGCTTCGGTCGACGGTGCACTATCATTCCCATTATTACTGGGACTGGTTTCTTTTTTTGTTGATGCCATGACTTGGCTCCTTACAGTCGCACGGGCACGCCGTGTGAGGCCATAATAAGCTTGGTTTCGTGAATCGAATACTCGCCGAAATGGAAAATGCTCGCGGCCAGGGCCGCATCTGCTTTGCCAATCGTGATCGCATCGGCCAGATGTTCCGGCTTGCCGGCTCCGCCGCTGGCAACCACCGGAATGGACACGGCCTCACTCACGGCAGCCGTCACTTCCAGGTCGTAACCATCTTTGGTCCCATCACAATCCATACTGGTCAGCACGATCTCGCCCGCACCTAACTGCTCGACCTCGCGGGCCCACGCCACGGCTTCCAACCCAGTCGGTTTGCGACCGCCGTTGATGTGCACTTCCCAAACTTCTTCACCCTCGCGCGTCACGCGTTTGGGATCGATGTTGACCACGATGCACTGACTCCCGAACCGCTGCGCCGCTTGGCGAACGAATTCGGGGTTCTGACAGGCGGCGGAATTGATCGAGACTTTGTCGGTGCCGGCATTAAGCAAACTGCGGATATCTTCGAGCGTGCGAATGCCACCGCCCACGGTGAGCGGCATGAATACCTGTTCGGCCGTCCGCCGCACCATATCCAACATGATGTCGCGTGCTTCGTGGCTGGCGGTGATATCCAGAAAGACCAGTTCATCAGCGCCTTCGCGTTCGTAGCGGGCGGCGACTTGAACCGGATCTCCAGCATCTCGCAGATTTACGAAATTGGTACCTTTGACCACCCGGCCCTTGTCGACATCGAGGCAGGGAATGATACGTTTCGCCAGCATCTACGCGACCGCTAGAAAATGACCGAGGAATAAGACGAGAGATAAGCAGCAATTTACCTGTTTACTCTAAACCTCGCCAGCAACAGGGTCAACCAAGGACCAGCAGGCGGAATCCGCCAAGCTGCTACCCCTC
Organism: Blastopirellula sp.; assembly: GCA_002701545.1. Taxonomy (GTDB): domain Bacteria; phylum Planctomycetota; class Planctomycetia; order Pirellulales; family Pirellulaceae. The sequence continues at coordinate 12,034 of NZVR01000041.1, forward strand.
AGAAGCAGTGGCAATCGCCTTTTTGACCACGACGAGACACTGTTTCATATCGTCAATCGGGTTGGCTGGATTCGACTCATCTTCCAAGGAAATGGAACCATCGGCGGGGAATTTGACTTGTTTGAGGGCCCGGAACATGGCCACCACGTCCAAATTCGCTTCGCCCAGAATCACGTTGTGCGACCGCTTATCACCCTTGAATTTGTCGTCTTTCATGTGCAACGCAAAGACACGGGGGCCGAGCGCCGTAACAGCCTCGACCGGGTCTTCGCCAGCCCGGATGAAATGCCCGGTATCCACACAGGCGCCAATCCACTTGTGATGGTCTTTGACCGCATTGGCAACATCAGCAATCTTGTCGTATCGATGGCCCGGGCCATGGTTGTGAATGCAGATCCGAATGTCGTATTCCTCGACCAGCTTGTCCAAACTGTCAAAGGAATCGGGCTGGGGATCCGCAGTGATATTTTTGATCCCCGCAGCCTTGGCAAACTCGAAGACGCGCCGGTTGGCGTCGTGATCCTTGGTAAACCCGTTCACGCCATGAGCGTTGATACTGACCCCAGCATTCGCCACCAGTTCCTTTGTCTCCGCAAGCGTCTTGGCATCAGCCGCCGGATTCAGGTGCTTGCTGTAAAACTCGACATGGTGCACACCGAGTCCCTGTAAGTGGCGTACGCTTGATGCAAGTTAAAGTTACGCAACGAATAACTTTGCACGCCAATCGGCCAGCCGCCGAACGGATCTTGGGCAGCCTTTTCTCGAGCGATTCCCAGAGGGAGCTGCAGCGACGCGCCAACTGCTGTGGCGGTGGACAACGCAAGAAACTGGCGGCGTGAATGCATGGAACAGGCCTCTGAGAGTGAGGGCGAAATGAAAAAAGAGGACGGAGAGCCAACAGCGATCTATTTGGAAATGGCATACAAGGCATCGAAGGTCCGCAGGTAGATTTTACCGTTGGCAATCGCCGGGGATGCAGACAATTCTTCGTCCATTTGGTTGGTTGCCAGCAGCTCAAACTCGCGGCCATGCTTGACCACTGAGATCGTGCCGTCACGTGCTGTCAAATAGATTTTGCCGTCGGCGTAAACAGGCGAGGCACGATGGCGATGGCGGTGCGTGCGTTCTTCGTAGAGTTTTTCCCCTGTCTTACGATCCAGGGCGATGAGGTTGCCATTCTCGCGACACAAGTACACGATATCATCTACCACCAACGGAGACGGCACGTCGGGCGTCACGTCGTGCAACCACAAACGCTGGTTTGCGGCCTCGGTGATATCTCCTTTGCCATCCGGTTTCAGCGCCAGCGTCACACCACGCTTGGCCGAAGGCACAACGATCATTCCGGGGATGGCCAGGGGCGACGATACGAAACGCAACGTAGGATCGTAACGACTGGGCGGATGCAGACCGCCGCACCGCCAGAGTTCACGACCGCTCTCCAGATCATGGGCGACAATGTAGTCGGCCCCATGGGTCAGCAGATAGGCGCGTTCCTTATCACGGTAAATGGTCGGGGACGCGTACGAGTGTTCATTTTCCGAATGAGCCTCACTTGGTCGACCTGTCTTCCAAACGGTTTCTCCCGTCGCCGCGTTCAGCGCCGCAATGGTTGCTTCGCGCGTTTTCGGATTGCCTTCTCCGTGAATCAATTGCAGGTAGAGGCGGTTTCCATCAAGGACCGGGGTCGACGTCATGCCAAAGGCGATCTTGAATTGACCAAATCGCTCCTGCAAATTGACTTGCCAAACTTCCTCTCCATCGACCGTAAAGCAAGCCAGATCACCACTGGTAAACATCGCCCACACATGTTTGCCGTCTGTGCTGGGCGAGTTGGACGCAGCATTACCTTCATCGCCACGAGCCTTCTTATTGCCACTGCCGACCGCCCGCTTCCACAACAGCTTGCCATCGGTGCTGACACCAACCAAAAACGGCTGATCGCCATCGACCGTCGTGACAAACACACGGTCGCCCCAGACGACCGGCGTCGCGCCGCCGGGACCACTCAGCGGGAGTCGCCAAGCGACATGTTCACTCTTGCTGAACTCCGTCGGCAGATTCTTTTCGGTCGAGATCCCGTCACGTTGCGGGCCGCGCCATTGAGGCCAGTTTTCAGCACGCAGTGACGCCCCACACACAAGCGTAGTGGCGACAAGCAGGAAAACGGAAAGCATGAGACGAGGAGTGGGAAACGACATGATGGAGCCTGCTATCAGGGGTGGGAGACTTCTGACACGAAGTGCCTCTGGTATACCTTAGAGAGCCCGTCGCCGCAAATTACTCGTATTGAATTACGCTGAATGCTTCGTGCGGCGCAATACGTGCCGCTCCATTTAACGCGACTAAATCGATGAGAAATGCGCAGCCAACCACGTGGGCACCACATTTCTCCAACAGTCGGCAACATGCTTCGACCGTACCGCCGGTGGCCAAAAGATCGTCGACAATCAGCACATTCTGACCTTTACTGACACCGTCCACGTGCATCTCGAGGGTGTCGGTTCCGTACTCTAACTCGTAGTGAAAAGCGTGCGTGTCGTAGGGCAGTTTGCCTGGCTTGCGAATCGGTACGAACCCGGCATTCAGCTCCAAGGCCAAAGGGGTCGCAAAGATGAAGCCTCGTGCCTCAGCCGCCACGATGACATCAATCGACTTGTCTCGGTAATGGTCCGCCATACGACGGATCGCTTCTCCGAAGGCAGCAGGCGAAGCCAAGAGAGGTGTAATGTCTTTGAATTGAATTCCCGGCTTGGGGAAGTCGGGGATGTTGCGAATGTAGTCCTTCGGTTCGATCGACGGCGCCATGGCCACTCCTCACGGGTTAACGGAACATGGGAAGCCATGAATATACGAGTTGGGCGCAGTTCACAAAACCACCCGCAGCCCTGCGGCTGGGACAAGCCAAATCCGTGCCTACTCGTCGACCGCTTCTTTCAGCGCTTGCACTTGAGCCGTTCGAGATAGGGCTGTCGAGGTGGCGCGGGCGGTATCGATACCTAACGATTCGGCCAATTTGTAGGCCAACAGCAAATCCGGCACACCGTGAAATTGATTCACGACCTGATCGTTCAGATAGATCGTGTTGCGATCTGAGTCAAACCCCGACTCCAACGCATCGGCCAGTTCCGAAAGCCAGGACTCTGGAACGCCTTCCTGGCGACACAGGTCCAAGGGCCAGATTTCGTCTCCGCGACATTTTCCCAGGAGCACCAGTGCCTTCAGGCGATTCATCATCCAACTCAGCTTCATCGGTAGTAGGTAACAAAAAGAATCATCTGCGGGCAACAGAGGCAGGGGCGGGGCAACCCAGCGGACAAGCAGTCCATGAGCGGCGGCCCGAGAAACCGTGGTCAGTCCTGCGTGTCAGGGGTCGGTTGCGGACCCCCTGGTGGGTTACTGTCTTCTGGCGGAGAGGTCGGTTGTGGGTTGTCCATCGGGGGGCGCTCGCGATCCGAAGTCTCTGACGATGGACGCTCGGAGCCGCGTGGTCGCCAGCGCGACTCCCACCGCCGCCCGCTCAGTTGCTTGGCTCGTTCCGTCGCTTCTGCAGCAGCTTCGTCCTCGCCCAATTCCGTTAAGACTTGTGCTAACACGTAGTGCGGCCAGGCCCAATACGGCTTGGGGTCCGAATCGTCTCCCTCACTGAAAAAGGCAATCGTTTCCAACAAGAGCTGCTTGCTGCTTTGCAAGTATTGCGGATCTTGGGTTTGTCGGTAGAGGAATTTATTACAGTCACAGATTTCCAACGTATTCCCCAGATAGAACATGAACAACATCCCACTACGTCCGTGCTGTTCGATAATCTGTCGAATCTGCTGGCGTGCCTGCTGAAAGTGTTCGCTCGCCTGACTGAACTGTTCTTGCGATTTTTCAATACCGGCCTGTTTCGAATAGCAACTTGCCAATTGCGCCTGATAGGCGGCAACATCGGGATGCTGGGCAACCAGTTCGCGCACGTAATCGAACGCGCGGGCAATTCGCTGCAGCGCGTCTTCGGCGGACTGGCCTTCATGTTGCAGTCGCACACCGGCCAGCAAGAGCGTTTCGGCAAGTTCAACCGCGAACCGCGGATCTTGATTGTTTTCCGCTTGCAGTACTTCGAACTGTTCTAGCGACGTTGCCAGGCTGCGTTTCGCCTGCGGCCAATCCCCACGACGGGCGAACTGGGCAAAGCGGTGTCGTTCGGAAGTAGCCCAGGCGACCCGATAGGCGTCGTTGTCCGGATACTCTTGCACCAACTCGACAAAGATTTGGTTTCCTTTTTCCAACATCTGGAGGGTAAATTGTCGGACCTCTTCCATCGTCTTGCCGAATTTCGCCAGCCGACTTGGAAATTCACCGCGTGAACGTCTGCTGCGGTCACCATGCGGTCCGCGCTGGGTGTCCGGGGATCGTCCGGCACCGTCGGCCTGCTGAGCGACATCGGGTGTTCCGGGCAGGCGGGGCTCCGGAGGCCGTTCGGCAAGCGGTGCTCGGCTGCCGCCGTCCGGTCGTCCCGCACCGCTGCGTCCCCTGGTTCCGAACATGAGTGCATTCGCACCTCCCCAACGCGTCAAGACGGACCCGGCATAATCGTAGGATTTGCCCAGCTCAAAACGGACGTCCGGACGTAGCAATGCCGTGGGGGACTGATTCTTGAGAAGCTCAATCGCAGCTTGGTGCGATTCAATTGCCTGAATGATTTGTCGTTGCTTCATCTGGGCGATCCCCAGCTCATTCAACGTCTCCGCCTTGCCGACAGTATGCTCAAGTTGACTTTCGTCGCGCAGCATGTGGTCATAAATGGACAAGGCCTGACGATAACTACCTTCGGCATCCTTGGGTTGTCCCAGGCGAAGATAGATTTCCCCCATGCGGCGATACGCCTCCGCCGTTTTCTCACGCGCGACATTGTCGGCGGTATTTTTCCTCGCGAATTTGACGTGAAAGGCCAGCAGATCATTCAACAGATCGACATCCGCGTCACTCAGGACGGCCTCGGTGTCCGGATTGACGTCGTCGGAAAAATCCAATTCCAGCGAGCTGGGAGCACCACGACTGGCCACGTTCGCAAAAATCCTTTCGAATGCCGCGATGGCAATCTGAAAGTTGTCGCTCGCGCGGCGGGACTCGTCCTCGGCGGCGGATTTTGCATGCTGAGCCACATTCGTCGCTTGCTGCGCCGATGCCAGCGCGACTCGCAATTCCTGTTGCGTCTCTTTGTTTTCGGCAAGTGCATCGCTGATTTTTTGCTTGGCAATTTGCACATCGGTCAACGCACGTTGTGTCATGCCATAGCCGATGCTGGCGACCACAGCGACCAAAATCAACAACACCGCAGCAGTCCCACTTAGGGCAGCCACTGCAGGGTTCCTTTTGCTCCACCGCCAAAGACGCTCGTGAGGCAGGATCGGCCTGGCCATGATGGGGCGATCGTGCAGGAAATTCTCGAGATCCAATCCCAAATCCGCCGCGGTCTGATAGCGGTCTGCGGGTGCCGTCGCGCACGCTTTGAGCGTGATGGTCTCCAAATCCCGCGGGATGTTGCGATTCACAGAGCGCGGGCTGACCACCTGTCCCTCGGTCTTGCGTTTAATCAGTGCCGCCGCCGACGTATCCTCAAAAGCGGGAGCCAGTGTCAGCAGTTCGTACAACACCAGACCCAACGAGTAGACATCCCCGCGGGCATCCGAGTCGCCATGCAGCTGCTCGGGAGCCATGTAACGCAAGGTTCCCACCACGTCGCCCGTTTTCGTCATCGCGTCTTGCTCTTGGTGTTTGGCAAGGCCGAAATCCGTGACCCAGGTGATGCCATTACTATCAAGCAACAGATTCGATGGTTTGACATCACGATGCACGATGCCGTTCGCATGGGCATACTGCATAGCTTCACTTGCCTGCAAGCCAATCCGCGCTACGCTCTTCCAATATCGCTCGCCCAGTGAAGGCGTCAGCGCAGCGGTCTTGGGAAGCTCCAACTCTTGCGTCTCTTCGCTCGACGCGTCAGGCACCTCTTCGATCTTGAACGGCACGTGCGTATCCGATAGCTGCGTCGTGCGCGCGATCGTCGTCTGGCCCACTTTGGCAGACAACGAGTCACCCCACGTGCCACTGAGCGAACTGCCCGACTCAAGCAGTTTTTTGGGCGTCACGAACGATCCTTTGCACAGGGCATTCGCAGCCGCATGCGCGGAGTAACTGCCAGTCTGACTTGCCGATGTATCGAAGGCCCCATTCAGTTCCGCAACGATTTCATCAAAACCGACGCCATCGATCAATTGCATCACATAAAAGTGATTCCCGTCGTGTTCCCCGACTCCGAAAACCGGCACAATATTCGTATGGTGCAGTCGCGCCGCTGCCTGTGCTTCGCGCTGAAAACGCTGCAACTGCTTGGGAGAAGAGACAACGTCGATCGACAACACCTTCAACGCGACGTGTCGTGCCAGCGACTTTTGGCGAGCCTCAAAAACGACTCCCATCCCACCCCGGCCAATTTCCCGAATGATCTCGTACTCGCCGAGCGCGCTGAAGTTTTCACGACTGAAGCGTGTGGTGTGCTCCAGCGTCCGCCGCTCTTGATCTTCCGCCCGTTTGAATTGCTCCATCATGGTGAGTGACGGAAACAACGCTTCAATCTGCTCCGCGTGCTCGGGATGCTGCTGCGCGTACTCAGCCACCGACGGACATTCGCCCTGGCGAAAGCGAGTCAAAAACTCCTCGGCTAATACTTCGACGGGATTGCGATCAGGATCCATGACAAACGGCTGTGACTGGGGTTTGTTAATTCATCAAATTCGATTTGGCGAGCACATCTTTGAGTCGATGCAACGCGCGAATGTAACGGTTGCTCGCCGCAGATTTCTGTAACCCAAGAATCTCTGCCACCTCGTTGTTGCTCAATTCTTCGAAGTGACGCAACGCTAACACCTCACGGTCGATTTCGTCCATGCCGTCTAACGCGGCGCGAAGCTCGTTCAGCAACTCATCGCGCATGGCCGCGCGGCTCGGCGACGTGATGCTGCCGATGAGTTGAGCCGCGATGGAAAACGACGTGGCATGCGGCAAGCCACCTCGATGTGCCCCCACCTCTCGGCTGACATCCCGACGCTGCGCACCAATGTGACGACGATAGGTATCGGCCAACGTTTCCGCCGTGATCTGCCGCAGCCAAACATGTACCGGTACCGCCGCATTCACCAAGTAGTTGTCAATTTGCTGAGCCGCTTTCATGTAAGCTTCCTGAAGCACATCGACGGTATCCACCCGACCATAAAGCCGCTTGTCCAACCGGAAATGAACCATGCGATCAAGTTTCTCTCGATAACGCGAAAACAACTCCGCGAGCGCTTCTTCGCCACGCTCACGCAGCCACTCGATCTCACGAGCCACATCGTCGTCTGGTACCATGCAATATCTTTCGCAAAGGTGCGGGCTCAGTACACATCGGTGTACCTGCTCCATTCTACGTCCCCACCAAGTGCTGGGTGCATCGGCCGCGGCCCGCAGGGGCAACTTTGTGTTTCAAGTTCCACAGCAGACTCAGTTTACGGCATCCGCTCTGGGAATTCTCTGTTTTCCAAGTGGACAGACTTCACCCCTTCACGATATCCGACCTCAAGCCACTTGGAAACGTGCTCCTCTGCCCAGACCAAGAGCATCCCTTGCTGCTTGAAACTTGCCAACCTACGTCGCCACCCCACTTTACGAGCGCCCCAGCCGTGATTCGTGCCGCCACTGACGCCACTCTGTTCTCCGAGCCAATGGTTGATTGCCCGGATGTGTCGTTGATGTTGGCTGTGAAAGCGGGTGACGACACCGCGTTTGCCAAACTCTTTGCACGCCACCAGGGGACCGTACATCAGTTGGTGCGCCGTTTCTGTAATCGCGATTTCTCCGTCGACGATGCAGTGCAGGAAGTCTTCCTGCGCGTCTATCAAGCACGTCATCGATACGAGCCGACCTCACACTTTACCGCTTGGTTAACCACGATTGCTCGCAATGTGGCCTTCAACGGCGCTCGAGGACATTGGCGCGAGCGTCGCCGTCGAGCCGCGTTGCTGGCCCATAACCAACAGCATACGGAATACGCCGGCCCAGCTGACCTGGTGGCGATGGAAACCGAAACCCGCCAGCTGGTGCTGACTGCCGTCGATCAGCTAGGTGAACGGCACCGACGTGTCATTCAGCTGTACGCCATCGAGGGGCAATCGTATCAGCAGATCGCCCAAGCCTTAAACGTCTCGAACGCGGCGGTGAAATCGCTGCTGCATCGTGCCCGGGCCAAGTTGCGAGATCAGCTTCTCAGGCTCGACGCGCCCAACGACCAAGCTGCTTGCTGCGCGTCTTAGTGGCGTTCCCAGCGTGCCGCCATCTGTCGCTATTTTTTTAATGCTGCTTTGTGGTTCGCTGTGGTCCAACATTGGACTTTACCGTTTCGATCACGACAGAAGATCCGGTCGTTGTTCACGACCACGTGCGGCCAGGCGTCGGTTTGGGAGAAGACGTTTTGCGACGCGATTTCCTGGTATTTATCTGGAGACCGCTCTGCGGATTCCACCAGTGTCAAATGCCCCTGATTGCCATACACAATCAACCGCTCATCACCAGCCATCAGACACGATCCTGCAGCTCCAACTTTGCCACCCTGCCAGCGCTGCTTTCCAGTTTCATAATCGAGGCAATGGACGCCGCGCCAGGCCCAATAAACATGCCCGCGGTAGATCACTGGACTACAGACTCCGGTAGCCACCTCGTCGTTTTTCCAAACGACTTTCGCACCTTCCAAACTGATTTCCAGCCTGCACATGGCGAAGTGGTTATAGGCGGAGGATACGATCACCGAACTACCGGACACGGCAGGTGTGGCAATATTGTTGGCGTAATCGGTGGTCCAGGGGAATGTAGCCACCGTCTGCCCCGCCTGTGGCTCGTCGATACGAGTCACCACCAGATTCCTTAGCGTCAGTACGGCGACACAAGGCACTTGCTCGACTGTGATCGGTACCGGACCGCCGGTATGCCCCGCTTCATCACGATTTTGCGATGCCCAGCGTTCTCGCCCTGTCCGTTTATCGAACGCAACGAGATTCCCAGTGCGACCACCGACTTCGACGATCAACTGGCTGCCGACGACCAAGGGAGAACTCACATACCCGTAATCGCGTCGCGTCTTCTTGCGTTCGGCGACCTCTGGCCGCCGCGCGGCCTGATAGCGATCGTAAAGATTGAGTTCCCAGACACGCGTGCCTTGCTTTTGCGTATCCCAGGCTTGCAACGTACCATCGCAACTGAGCGTAAACAGCAGCCCTGTTTCGGTATCGAATTCCGGCGTGGAACAGGCACCGGAGTAGAGCGCTTGGTCGCCTACGGCATGACGTGCATAACGGGGTGCTGCATAGGACTGTCGCCACCGTTCTTTACCGGTATCGGCATCCAGACAGAACAGGGTATCACGACCAGCCGACCAGCCGACCAGATAGACACAGCCGTTCGCAATGATGGGTGACGAGCCACCTTCACCAACATCAGCCTGCCAACGCAAACCTTGCAGCCACGCCTGGCCTGTCCACCCAGACGGCGTGGCCACCACATCGTTCCGCTGTGGACCGCGCCAGTGTGGCCAATCCGCAGCTTGACCACCAGAGGTGGCCAAGGTCAAGCAAACGAGTAAGAGCCGATATCGCATGGTCACCTCTCGCGTGGCGTTCGGAACGAGGCACAGCCTCATAAATCATCGTGACAGCACATGCATCATACGGGAGATGCAGGGAGCATCCCAAGCGCGTCGGCTCATAAAATTGCTTGACGCCGCAATTGCCTCCAGCGGCAATGCCCCGTCTTTCCTGGCCAATGGCTCCACCCGACCACTGCGTCCCCCATACCATACCCATGCCTCACGTTTCTTGACGTTGCTGCCATGGCGGATGAAAATGCAACCACGCGTGTGCGCGAGGCGTCTCGCTGGACGTTCAACACCGATCTGACACGCGTGTGTCATTTTTCTAGTCCGACGGAGAGCATGGTGAATTTGAAAACGTTATGGTCTGGCCGCTTGGTGGCTTGTGCTGGTATGGGATGGTTCTTGCATTTGCTGGTTGCGTTTACCTGGGCCGCATCCCCGCAATCCGCAGCAGCAGCCCAACCGAACATCCTCTGGATCACCAGTGAAGACAACGGCATCTCTTGGGTCAGTTGCTATGGGGGTACCAATGCGCAGACACCGTCCATTGATCGCCTGGCAACGGAAGGCTTTCGGTATACGCACTGTTTTGATAACGCAGCCGTTTGCGCTCCCACCCGCTCGTGTTGGATTACGGGCATGTATGCCATCTCCAACGGCACCCAACCGATGCGGAGCCGGAACCTGATCCCTCACGACCAGATTCCGTATTACCCGGATCTGCTTCGCCAAGCCGGCTACCACACCTCGAATCCCGGCAAAACGGACTACAACATCGGCGGGCGGCCCGACAAAGATTGCTGGGACTACAAAGGCGGAAAAGAAAAATACGGCTGGCGGATGCGCAAACCGGGCCAACCTTTCTTTGCCGTGGTCAACATCAACGACAGCCACGAAAGTCGCGCACATGGGGACGTCAGCAAACCGGGAAAAGACCCACAGCAGATGACCTTGTTTTCCTATCACCCAGACCTGCCCGTGATTCGCAAAAACTACGCCAAGTATGCCGCCGCAGTCGAGCGCATGGACAGCAAAGTCGGCGAGACACTGGCGGCCTTGGAAAAGGATGGTTTGATGGAAGACACCATCGTGATTTACAACTCAGATCACGGTGGCGTCATGGCTCGCAGCAAACGTTTCCTCTACGCCAGTGGCGTGCATTGCCCGCTGATCGTCCGCATCCCAGAGAAATTCAAACACCTTTACCCAGCCGCGCAACCTGGTCTGACGGTCGATCGCATTGTCAGTTTTGTCGACATGCCGAAAACCTGGCTGAGCCTCGCAGGTGCCTCGATCCCGCCATCGTTCCAAGGTCATATTTTTCTGGGAGACCAGGCAGACCCGGCACCCGAGTACCATTTGAGTTTTCGCGAGCGAGCGGACGAACGACTCGACTGTGTGCGTATGATTCGGGACGCGCGTTTCGCCTACCACAAAAACTACATGCCGTACGCCCCCGCTGGACAACACTTGGCCTATTTGTGGAAAGCGCCCGCCACTCCCGCCTGGGAACAACATCACCGCGCCGGCAAGACGAATGAAATCACGGGGCGTTTCTTCCGCCCGCGCGTGTCCGAAGAGTTTTACGACAACGTCCAAGACTTTGACAATGTTCACAATCTCATTGATTCACCGCAGCACCAACAGCGAATCGCTACCTTGAAACAAGCACTGCGTAAAAAGCAGTTGGAGTTATTCGATTCGGGACTGTTGCCGGAAAAGATGCGTGAGCGACGAGCCGCCGCCAACAACATGACCATTTATGCAATGGTCCGCGACAAGTCGCTGTATCCCCTGGAGCAGTATCTGGATGCAGCGGATGTGGCCTTAGCACGTGACCCCGCGAACCTCAACGTGCTGCAAAAGGCCTTGTCGCATCAAGATCCGGGAATGCGCTGGTGGGGCGTGGTCGGCCTGCATCTGCTGGGTCAAGACGCCACGAAGGCCACGGCCACTCTAACCGATGCGCTCGAAGATCCAGCACACGAAATACGGATCATGGCAGCGTGGACACTGGTCAAACTTGGCCAACAGCAACAGGCCATGGCATGCCTGGAATCGTTACTGTTCGAAGGCAGTGAAAACACGAACATGTTGCACAACGTGCTCGACTGGATGGGTGAACCTGCCTTCCCGTTGGTCCAACGGTACCTCCAACAAGGCGGGAGTCGAAAAGGTCGTTATGGCATCAGTATCCTGGCACGCATTGCCGAATTACATGACCTGTAATGGCGCGCCCGCGCAGCACGGGTGCGCCCCGCAACGCCCGGTCAGCAGCAACGTTCCCAAGACGGCCTGCCTACCCAGAGTTCTTTTGCGAAGACGGGGGTGAGGCGTTCGCGCCTGATGGTTGCGAAGCCGGCTTTCCTTTCGGCTTGGGCTTCGGCTTTCCTTTCGGCTTCCGCTTCGGTCGCGGCACGACTTGGCTACGTTTCGCCCAAGCCTGCCATTGGCGACGCAGACTGGCCACTTCGTCCGCGTGGCTATCAGCCAGATCCTGTTGTTCGGTGCGATCCTGAACCATGTCGAACAGTTCCCATTGCCCCTGCACTCCGCGGCGTACCAGTTTGCGATTGCCGACCCGAATCGCGGCGTTTCCTTCGTGTTCCCAATAGAGCGGGCGTTCGGCAAAGCCAGGTTCGTTCAACAGCAAGGGCTTCAGACTTTGACCGGAGAGCGGCGTGATCGCTTGACCGTTTCGCGTGGCAGGATACTCGGCTCCTGCCAGATCGACGCAGGTCGCCATCAGATCCACCACATGGGTTGGAGTGCGGATCCAACCGTCTTTTCCTGTGCGAGGCTTGATCGCTGCGGGCCAATGGGCAAGTAACGGAGTCGCAATCCCACCTTCGTGATTGTAGTGCTTGTACCAACGGAATGGCGTGTTGTTCAAGTGCGCCCAGCAACGACCGATGAAGACGTCGGAATGCGGGTCACCCGGTTGTTGCCCGCGGTATTTCCCTGGAATCCCCGCTTCCGCGTTGCCCCCGTTGTCCGAGAGAAACAGGATCAGCGTGTTCTCCAACACTTGCCGCTCCCGCAGCGCGGCCACCAGTTTCCCCAGGTTCTTGTCCACCTCTTCGATCATGGCCGCATAGATCGCCATCATATCGTCGTAACGTTTCTGCTCGTCTGCAGCAAGCGAATCCCACGCGGGGATTTCCTCCGGACGCGTTTCCATCTTCCATTGTGGATCGATCAGGCCCAGATCGATTTGCCTGGCCAGTCGTTGCTCGCGCAGCCGATCCCAACCCTCCCGATATTTGCCGCGGTATTTGGCGATGGTCGCTTCGGGCGCCATGCAGGGAAAGTGCGGTGCGACATGTGCCAGATACCAGAAAAACGGCTGGTCGTTCGCCAAGGCTTCGTCGACGAACTGGATCCCCTGTTCCGTCCACAGATCGGAGCCATACCAGGGTGGCTCAAAACGCGGGTCTTGCCGCGAAACCTCTTGGCCGTTGAGAAACAGCTTGGTCCCGCCTTTCGGTCCCGTTTGGTTGCTAAAGTGCAGCCCTCCTGCAGGCAGATTCAAACTCCGGTCAAACCCGCGTTGGCTGGGCGTGACGCCGTGATTGAAACCCACGTGCCACTTGCCGGTCATCGCCGTGAAGTAACCGGCCGGCCGCAGCACTTCGGCAATCGTGACACACTGGTCATTCAACCTCCCGCGATATCCCGGTAGCCCCTGGTCTGCCGTCATCCAACCGATTCCGGCAAGATGCGAGTACAACCCGGTCAGCAAGGAAGCACGCGTTGGGCAACACCGACCCGTGTTGTAAAACTGCGAGAACTTCACGCCACCTGCTGCGAGGGCATCGAGATGGGGTGTCGGAATCTCACTTCCATACGGGCCAATGTCTGCGATGCCCATATCGTCCACCATGATCAGAATGATATTGGGGCGTGAGGCTTGAGCTGCCCGCAACGCTGGCAAAAGCTCGGTTGGCAACAGACCAGCCACACCGACTGCCACACTCAACGTCAACGCGTTGTGACGCCAACCACGTAACATCGTCTGACACACAACGAGCACTCTCGTGGCAACCCATGAGGGACACATAGCAAATCCTTGTTGTTTTCTCGTACTGACACTCGGTAACCACCAACATGGCGGCAGAGAGCCGCGCACCGGCTGCTGCGGGACTGCGTTCGACCCCGGAACTCACACCGGCAACGGAGCTCTAACGAACCACCCACCTGATTGTCTTTCCCACATCGGACACCGTCAATTCCCACCAACAGCCAGCCATTCCACGGTCGGCCGATCGCACCAGGGTAACGGCATCTCGCTCACGCCACGATGTCCTGTATCACTTGCCCATGCACATCGGTCAGGCGGAAGTCACGGCCGGCAAAGCGGTAGGTCAGGCGCGTGTGATCGTAACCCAGCAGATGCAACATGGTGGCATGCAGATCGTGGACAGACACGGGGTTCTCAACCGCTTTAAAGCCGAATTCATCCGTGGCCCCGTAAATGGTGCCACCGCGAATGCCGCCTCCTGCCAGCCACAGCGAATACCCCCAGTGATTGTGATCGCGGCCCTGCGATGCACCGGAGCCGTTCTGTCCCATCTCGACCGAGGGAGTCCGTCCAAATTCGCCAGTGCACAAGATGAGCGTTTTGTGAAAGAGCCCTCGCTGTTTCAGGTCCGTGATCAAGGCGGCCAGCCCCTGATCGCACTGCTGAGCCACGTTACGGTGTTCGGTTTTGATATTTGAGTGGCTATCCCATGGTTGGCCGCTGCCATGCCACGTCTGCACAAACCGCACACCACGTTCCACCAGTCTCCGCGCAATCAACAGCTGGCGATTCTGTGGTCCGTCACCATACAACTTGAGCATGTGTTCGGGTTCCTGCGAGACATCAAACGCTTCCGTGGCTTCGGTCTGCATCCGAAAGGCCATCTCGAATGACTCGATCCTCGCTTCGATCGCCGTTTCGCCGGGTCGCTGCTCCAGGTGTCGCGCATTGAGTCTCTGCAGCAGTTCGAACTGCTGACGTTGCTGGCTTGGCGAGAGCCGTTGGTTCCGAATGTCCTTAATCAATTTCGTCGGATCTTTGCCCGCGGTATGGACCAGTGTGCCTTGATAGACCCCCGGCAGAAATGCGCTCCGCCAATTACCAGCCCCACCCACGGGCAAACCATCCGGACACAGGGCGACAAAGCCGGGCAGGTTTTGATTTTCGCTCCCCATGCCCCAGGTCAGCCAGGAACCAAAACTGGGACGCACCAACCGTTGGTCACCGCTGTTCATCAGCATCAACGACATTTCATGGTTGGGCAGTTGTGCGTGCATCGAGCGAATCACCGCCATGTCGTCGACACATCGTGACAAGTGCGGGAACACGTCACTCACCGGAATCCCGCTTTCACCATGCTGGGCAAAAGTGAACGGGGAGGGCAGTGCGACCCCCGTTTTCCGTTCCGTCTTCAGGTTTTCGAACGGCAGCATTTGCCCACCGCGGGCGGTCAACTCCGGCTTGGGGTCGAAGGTATCGACTTGCGACATCCCTCCGTTGAGAAACACATGAATGACATGCTCCGCCGGCCCCCGAAAATGCGTCAGTTCCGCCCCCTGTCCTCGCTCGTCCGCACAACCGTCGTCGGTCAGTATTCCCGCCAGCGCGAGCGCACCCATGCCCATACCGCTGCGCGACAGGAATTCTCTGCGGCCGGTAATCTGCGGTCGATGCTGCGGTAGTGGGTTCATCACGACGCCTTGTTTTCCGTTGCTTTGTTCTTAATCAACAAACACAAATTCATTTGCCGCCAGCAGGACGTGAGCCAGCTGCTCCCAACGGTCATCTGCTGCGTCGCCTGCGCCAGTGCGCACAAACTGCAGCGATGCCTTCAACTCGTCATCGTCGGGGTCTCGGGAATAGGCCCGACGGTATAGGAATTTCACCCGTGCTTCCTCATCTTTCAACCTGGCGCTGCGTCCGGCGAATGCTTTTGCCCGATCTTGAATGAACGTCGAATTCAGCGCGAACAGGGTCTGCTGAGGTACGGTCGTTTCCGATCGTTTCGCGGTGCACGAAGCCGGATTCGCTGCATCGAACGTGCTGGCCAGCGGCGAGATGATATCACGATTCACAAATCCATAAACGCTGCGTCGTGGCACGACGGGCTGCGATAAGAAATCGAATGGCCGTCCCCCGACCGTGCTCACATTCAATTCACCAGAAACGGCCAGCATCGCGTCGCGCATGGTTTCCATTTCCACTCGCCGCCGAGGCATGCGCCATAACAGGTGATTAGCCGGATCCCGTTCGCGCGAGGCAACGTCCTCGCGTGCCGCTTGCTGATACACGTCCGACAGCATGATCCGCTTATGCAGCTTTTTGAGCGACCAGCCATCTTGCTCAAAACAGACAGCCAGATGGTCCAGCAGCAACGGATGCGTGGGAGGCTGGCTCCGAGCGCCAAAGTCGTCAGGCGTGGCCACCAGGCCTCGCCCGAAGTGATGCTGCCAGACCCAGTTCACGATCACGCGCCGCAGCAGTGGATTGTCCGAATCCACCATGCTCTGCGCCAAGGCCAAGCGGCGTTGCCCATCGGGAAACTCAGGCGGCTGGCCAGCTTCTGGCATGAGGGCGGTCAAGAAGTGAGCTGTAACGACGTCGCCCTGCTCGATTGGGTTACCACGGCGAAAGACGCGAAACGGCTGCGGAGAACCGCTTTCCTCGAGAGCCATGGCCCGCGGCGGCGAGCCGGGCGACGTGAGTTGCAAATTGTGAATCGCTCCACGCTTACCGCTCAAGTTATCACGCACCGTACGATTCAGCAGCGTCGTCGCCAACTCCCGAGGCATGGCGGTCGGCGTTCCCGGTTCGTACAGGTGCCGACGCAATTGACTGTTCACCGCACTGTTGATCGCCTCGTGCTGTGCATCCTGATCCGGAACCACTTTCGCACCAACGCCAGCTTCCAGCGATGCTTCGAGCAGCGCAGTCATCCATTGCTTTTGGACTTCGGCGAAAAGTTGGCCGTAGGCATCCGCAACATCGAGCAAGCGGGCTGGTTGCTTCTTGGCGAGCGCATCCAACACACGTGGATTCCACTTGGGAGCGGCCGTCGCCAGATTCTGCAGGTTCGCGTATTTCGCCGGATCCCCGTTCTGCTGGCTCCACGTTTTCACCAGCGTCGCGCACTGATTGGCAAAATCGTCTCCCTCCAAGGCTGCCAATTGGACCCACGGACCGAACACCGGGTCATCACCTGACATTTCCGCCAGATAATCCCGCCAGCGGTTCAACACGAGCGGTCGCAGGTCATCCGTACGGTAGGAGAGGAATGCGGCGGAGAGATCCTGCTCCGGAGTGCCTTTGGCGAGTTCCCGCAGATACAACCCGACCTGCATGCGCAAGCGACTGCGCATCACGTCCGTTTGGTCGCGGGCCATGTCCTGATGAATCGTCTGGCGACGCGTCAATTCCGCTTGATACTGCTGGAACGCCGTCGTGTTCGGTTGCGGTCCCACGATCGGCAACATCGCCGGTGCTTCGCTGGCAGCGAGTGTCGCGTACAACGCATAGTAGTCCGTCGTCGGGATCGGATCATATTTGTGGTCATGGCAGCGCGCACACGCGACGGTCAAGCCCATCAATCCACGCGTCACCACATCAATCTGGTCATCGATGATGTCATGCGGATTGCGGAACTGCATTCCGACCGTCAAAAACCCCAGCCCCGCCAGTGCAGGATCATTTTCGGCAAGTCCAAGTTGATCGGCTGCCAACTGCTCGGTCACAAATCGGTTGTAAGGTAGATCCGCATTCAGTGCGCGGATGACGTAGTCACGATACGTATACGAAAAGGGAAATTTCTTGAAGCCAATGGCACTGCCGCCGTGTGTATCCGCGTAGCGCGCGAGATCCAACCAATGGCGTCCCCAACGCTCGCCATAGCGAGGTGAATCCAACAACCGATCAAGCAGTTTTTCAAATGCATCGGGCGTCTCATCCGCAATAAAGGCCTCCACTTCCTCCCATGTGGGTGGCAGTCCGATCAGATCGAACGTCGCTCGGCGAATGAGTTGCTGCCGGGTGATCCTGCTCGAGAGCTGTAAACCGTGACTCTCCAACCTGGCGACGACGAAACGATCGATATCCGAACGGACTGCCGTTTTCGTGGGCGGTGGCTCCGCCGCGACAATCGCTTCAAAGGCCCAATGCCCCTGGTACGGTGCACCCGCTTCGATCCATTGCCGCAACAACGCAATCTCCTGCTTGCTGAGCATCTTGCCGGATTTCATTGGCGGCATGCGTTCTTCAGGATCCGCCGAAGTAATCCGTTGCATGAACGGACTTTTGTCTGGTGCACCGGCATGAATGGCGGAAACTTTGGCAGCTTTCTCTACATCGAGCCGCAACTCCCCCCGACGCTGGCGTTCATCCGGACCATGACACTGGAAGCAATGTTCGGACAGGATCGGACGAATCTGTTCGTTGAAGCGAATCTCGTCCGCACCCAACACCCCAGGCGTCAACATCCATAACGAAAGCAACGCAACGGCACATCCTCCGGACGTCCGTCGAAGCACGCTCTGCAACCCCGGAGCGCCAACTGGCATGTGCGGGCTCATATCGATACCTCAGCGCGGTTGATCATTTCCTGCCGTGACAAACGCTTGGCGACGCCAAACATGTGACACGCACTCTCACCCCTATTTTGCTTTGCCCCGCGCCGCGGCGAAAGATGGCATCCCAAGGTACCGAGAAAATACCGCCGGAGCAGTCACGCTGGACTCGGCGGTTCATGGCTCCGCTACACCAGCGGGTGGGAAGGCAGGACCACGTCTCAGGGTGTGGCTGCCGGTTGGGCGGCGGTCGCTTTCGGTGTTCGCAGATGTTGCGGTACGTCACTGCCATCCAGGCGACGCACAAGTTTCAAACCGGCTTGCATCCAGGCAGCATAGGCGGGATTCTCACTGGTTACGCCGTAGCGTTTCACCGTCGCCGGGTCCTTGCCGAGTGTCCGCGTGACGGTGCTCGCGGTGGCGCGGGCAAGGCGTAATTCTCCGACCACGAGACGTTCTTCGAAAACCCCCGCTTCATCGACAATCGTGCCGATCGGTGCGACGATCTTCGAGTTACCGTGAGAGCAATTGCCGCGCGTGACATGATTTGGATCGGCAGGGCAGTTGCTCATGACGGAATACACCAGATTTTCTGTGGCTCGCGAGATCTGCATCGAACGGTAACCGAGCAATTTATGCTCTTGGGTAATCCCGCTTTCGTTGTTGGCAATGAAGACGATCCGTGCACCGGCTGCCACCCCGAGTCGGGCCAGCCCGGGATACCTGAGGTCATGGCAAATGATGACCGTCGCTTCGACACCTGCAACGCGAAAGATCACCGGCCCCGAACCGGCAGTGTAGTGCGGTTCGCCTGCCCGCCAGGTCTTGTGATATTGGCCCAGCGCGCGCCCGGTTTCGTCAATCACTAACACGTAATTAAAATATTGATCACCGACTTTCCCGGTACTCCCCAGCAGCACTGCCAGCTGCAATTCCTCGGCTAATTGTCGGATTTCACTTTCCGCAGCACGGACTGCAGCAAAATCGATGCCTTGGATCTGCTGCCCGTTGGGATACCCGGTCAGACAGCCTTCGTGAAATAACACGACCTGACATTTGCGTTGACTCGCTTCGCGCATCGCAGCCACGATCTTTTGCTTGTTGTCGTCGAGTCGGCCGACGTCCGTTAACAACTGGGCAGCGGCTACTTTGATCGATTCAGGGGCGACGTCTTGCGCATGACACGTGCCGCAACAATTGCTCGCCAAGGCGCTGGCGAACACCAGCCAAAGGATTCGTGACGACATGGGCTTCTCCTGCAAAGCATGTAGGGGAATCTTGCAAACCACAGCAGTCAGCCGTAGCACAGCAGCACAGCATGATCCTTGGACTGGCCAGCCACACACGTACGCAGTGCACCGCGTGGGACACACCGCAAGCCAGCATCGACCACATCACATCACGACGAGCGGAGGGCGCTGGATATTAATTTCCCGCCACGGCCGGCAGCCGGGAAACGATCCCCGCGTCGGTTCGCTTGAGTTCCTCCAGCGTCGCTTGCCGCATCGCCCGAAGTTGCTTTTGGTATGTCGGCTTGGCAGCCAGGTTGGTTAACTCGTCNGGATCTTTTTCAAGATCGTACAGTTCCTCCGTCTCACCCTCGACCACGTAGCGGATGTATTTGAATTTGCCCTGCCGCAGCATGAAATACCAGGGAATGCCATTGATATTCGTCTTCGTCACNTCCGGCGGNATTTGCTCGGTATCGGCTCCGTAACTGCGGGCGGTGAACGATGTCAGGGANGGGTGCGACCACTTGGCATTCGGATTTTGCAACAGCGGCGTGAGATCGTGACCGTGCATTTTCCAAGGCAGATCAATTTCCGCAAAACGGAAGAACGTGGGGATCAAATCAACTCCGGATACGGGATGCTCGACCACGGTGCCGCTGGGTAAGCGCGAAGGCATACTGATGATCATCGGCGAGCGGATGTTCGCGTCGTAGGGTGCAAGTTTCGTGTGGAAACCGTGCTGTCCCCAGGCAAATCCCTGATCCGACGTAAAGACGATCAATGTATTGTCATACTGCTTGGATTCTTTTAACGCGGCGACCAGTCGCCCCACACTCTCGTCCAAAGCACGCACGCCTTGATGGTACTGTCGCACCCAGCCATTCAGTGTGTTGCCATGAATGCTCGTCGTGTGCTCGACCGTTTGTCCACCAAAGCCGCCGTTCATCATGGGAACGCCGTCCTTATTGGGAATCCACTTGTTGACCTTCTGCATATAAGCCGGTTTCCCCGGACGGGGCGGGTAGATGTCTTTGGGTACCGGAACCTCGATGTTGGGATAGTCTTCACGATGGCGCTCGGCCGGCGTGAACGGTCCATGCACTGCGCCGTAGCAGACCCACAGGTACCACGGTTTGTCCGGATCGCGATGCTCGCCGCGAATGAAGTCTTCAGCCCAGTTTGTGTAGTTATCCGTACTGTAGCCTGGTGTCATCTGCGGTGGTTTGCCGTTCACCTCGATCAGCTGGTTGTAGAAGTAGTTCCCCGCGTTGTTTGGATACCGCGGTCGATTCCAAACCATCTGGTGATCCCAATCACGATTCGCTCCGGTATCCGTACCGGTATGCCACTTGCCAATCTGGGCCGTGCAGTAACCGTGCTCGCGAAAGACCTTTGGCCAGAAGGGGCACTTTTCTGGGTCGTACTCGCTGCCCGGATACTGGCCTTCCATACGCATGGAC
Organism: Blastopirellula sp.; assembly: GCA_002701545.1. Lineage (GTDB taxonomy): Bacteria > Planctomycetota > Planctomycetia > Pirellulales > Pirellulaceae. The sequence continues at coordinate 32,970 of NZVR01000041.1, forward strand.
TGCACGCCATGTTGATGATGGCCCGTCAATAACGTGGCTCGCGAGGGCATACACCAGGTGCCGATGTAGGCATATTCAAAACGAACCCCTTGGGCTGCCAAAGCATCCATATTCGGAGTCTTGGCCCATGGATACGCCTGCGGATAGCAGCTGACCGTGCGGTAGGAGTGATCGTCTGTGTAGATCAGCAGGATGTTCGGACGCTCGGCGGCAGTGACACGAGCGGCCAGCAACAACAGGAAGACAAACAAGAACCCGGGACGATTTTTCACAGTCGGCTCCGCATAGCTGGGAAAGGACATAACGTTAGTCGAATCTTCACGAGCCTAACGACCACCGGCATAGGGTTCAAGCGTTGAACAGCGGCAGCAACCAAATAAGGTGCCCCAAACACCGTGCCTACGGGGCAAACCGACAACCTTTTTTCGTCACCGGATACCGCGCAGCAACCGTCACCACTAACGCCTCCGTCGTGAGCATGCTTCGTAGTTCGCCCGCAGGCGACGGCCAAATACTTCACTCNGAGTCGGTGCGGAAGGAACTGGCCGGNAGCCCTGCCTGATTGACAAGATTGGGCATGGCGTGGCTCTCAAACGCATAGCGGACAGCTTGCGGCGACGGCACTTTCGGGGACGAAACAACGACGGTTTGACCGTCAATCCGAGCGGTTGCCGGATGAAACACCTGATCACTTCCGGCGACCTCGAAGTGCGAAGGCGACTGGTCGTTNNTGGTCAATAACCCACGCTCTGCATACTGGAACATCAGACGCACCTTGCCATCTTCCACGACGCTCCGTGCGAACTGAGGGCCACTGAACACCACGGGCCGACCGTAGTCCTTGGCCAGCGCATGCAGCGCCAGCCGACGGCCAACCTCCTGTTTGTTCTTCGGGTGAATATCTTGCAAGTTGCCGATATCCATAGTCACAACCATCCCGGTGTGGGGTAGTGACAAAGTTTGCAATTGTGCTTCACGCAAGAAAGCGGCATTCACGTTGCGGTAATTAAAGGGTGCGATTTGCACGTAATAGAANGACAGGTCACGACCAAAAACCTGACGCCACTCTTGAATCATCGTGGAAAAGAGCTGTCGATATTTGTCTGCCCGCCCTGTGTTCCCTTCGCCCTGATACCAGATCACACCTTGGGCGGCCACATGCCGCAAAGGGTGAATCATCCCGTTATACAACCGCGTGGGAATCTTTTGATCGCTTTTTTGGGGAAGCTGCTCTGCTCGAGCCAAGTCGTTATCGTAACCGAGCTTCTTCAGTCCGGAGGCTGGCGTCCAAGCTTCAGCCGAGGTACCTCCCCAGGATGCGTCAATGATGCCCACGGGAACACCCAACGTTTGTTGGAGATGCCGAGCAAAAAAGTAAGCCGTCGAAGCAAATGTCGGAATCGTTGCAGAGGCACAAGCTTGCCAACGACATTTTGCCGGCGGGACGCCATACATCGAGATACCAGACTCGACATCCTCCAGCGGCTCCTTGCTACTGAAGTTACCAACTTGAAACAGCCGAATTTGCGGATGATTGGCTTGTTGAATTTCTCGCTCAGCGTCTTGAATCCCCGTGTAGGCTCCCGAGACTTTGGTCAGGGGCATCTCCATATTGGATTGCCCCGAGGCGATCCACACCTCGCCAAAGAGGAGGTCCTCGAGCACCAAGCGGTTTTGACCTGTGACTGTCAGCGTATGCGGTCCGCCGGCTTTGCCCGTCGACAACATCACGGCCCACCGCCCATCATCGTCCGCGGTGGTCTTTGCGGGTTGATCGAACCAATCGCCAACCACCCGAATCTCCTCACCGGGCTCAGCCCAGCCCCAAATCTTTACCTGACTCTCGCGTTGCAGCACCATGTGAGAATCAAGAATTTTGGGAAGTCGAACATCGCCGCGACAGTCCGTTTGCCAAAGGAAGGTAGTTTGCCAGAGGAGCAGGCCCCAGAGCCAATAGCGGATCATGATTTACTTTCTCGGTAAGTTTGCAGACACTCCCACAATTATGGCAGACAACGCCCTCGCCTGCAGCAAGCTGTTGCAGGTTCGCCAAGCGGTTACCTTCGTGCAGCCGCGCCGTTCCGGTGAGTCGTTCGAGCGACAGGTCGCAGCGCAGGCGACAGTCCACATGACTGCCGCACCGCACGGGCTTCTGCCCCTGGAGAAATCGACGCCGCCACAGGGCTTACCCGGGGTGATGTCTGCCCGGCTCCTGACGTGCCACTGCGAGGCCCCGTTGGGCTTTAAGCTTCGGGAGTCGGCAAGTGGACTCCGGAAACCGCGAAGGCGGCGATACAGAGCGCGTGCGAAAGCTTGCCTGTCTGGATGAATTGCTGCACGTCCGTCAGCGGGTGCAATTCCGTTTCGATGCATTCAAACGGGTCGGGTGTCGGTCGGTGCTTTCGAACGCATCCTGTGGCGACTGCGATGTGACAGTGCGCCGTATGCAGTGCAGGGTTCGGCATGAGAGGACCAAACATCTGCACGTCCTGCGGTACAAACCCCGTTTCTTCCTGCAACTCGCGTCTGGCGGTCTGTTCGGGCGACTCACCTGATTCCATGACGCCCCCCGGAATCTCCAGCACGACTTGCCGCAATCCATGGCGAAATTGTCGCACGAATACCACATTGCCTTCGGGAGTGATCGGGATCACCAACACCCAATCTTCGGAATCACAAACCACAAAGCCGCTCTCGGCACCGCTTGGGCGAAACCGATAGGTATCTTCTCGAAGCTCGAGAACGCGATACTCGCGTAAAACTTGACTACCGATACACTGCCATTGTTCTTCGATCACGGAATTATCTCACTTGCCAGGAGGCCATTTCTGTTTAGACGTAATTACGCAACCCCAACTCCTTCGGAAACGGGCAGAAGTAGGCTTGTTGCAGAAGGTATCGAACCTGAAAGAGTCTCGCAAAATGAGCCACCATAGCCAGGGGCACAGACAAAGCCACAAAACTCTGACGATAGTCTTCGATGCACTCTTTGATCTCGCTTCGCGTCTGCCGATCGAGCTGCTTCGAGAAGAACCCGACCGCACGTTGCAGGACGTTCNCGTGGTTTCGAACGGTTGCGATGCGTTGCAAGGCGGCCATGAACTCGACTTCGTATCGGCGACGAAACTGTTCTTGAGGGAACTCCACAATACGAGCCACGAGGCGTCCCAATGATCGGCAGCGTGCGACATCGTGAGCTTGTAAGGTAAGTTTGTATTGCGAGTGAAACGCAATCAGGTCGGCGGTAGTCCATTCGGATCGCCAGAGCTGTTGCAGAGCATGGTAGGCGTAGACCCGTTCGATCCAATTCTCGCGCAGTCGCGCATCGCGCAGGCGGCCTTCTTCTTCTACCGGCAGCGTAGGCATCTGCTTGACCAGCTCGGCGGCAAATAGCCCGCTGCCCTTACGCTCCGCTTGGCCTTTCGGATGATAAACTTTGACACGCTGCAACCCACAACTGGGCGAATCTTTCTTGAGCACGAACCCGCTGAGATTTTGAGCCCGCAAAAGCTCGACTCTCCGAGCGACGAACNCAGCCATCCGGTCGGTCAGATCCCGCTCTGTGCGGCTCGTCTGCAATCGCACTTGCTCGCCAGATTGAACAAGTCGAATGGCCTCGCGGGGCGTCCCCAGTCCGAGCTCAAACTCAGGACAGCAAGGAACCCAGGAGATGAACTGACCGAGACGATTCGTAAGGAAACTGTCGCGTTTGTGCCCNCCGTTGTAGCGGACCGTTTCACCGATCAGGCAGGCAGAGATTCCCACACGCAGCGGGTCCGAGTTCGGCGGCAGTGGAATCATGGCAGAAGCGGCTGAAGGACGGAAACAAAAATGCATGCCTCTGAGGAGATACTAGCGCCTCGTCAAGCAGCCCGTTCCCGTTTTTCCGCGCCCGCTACCGTTTCCCAGCAGCCCGAAGCTTGGCAAAAGCCAAGCCAGCTGCAATCAGGATTGCCATCCGTCTAATATGCGACTGGTCGCCCCAACCTGTCCACTTGAGCACGTCGGGCGGACATTCACCGCGAGGTATAGCATGAAACGATTTTCACTCGCCGAAATTGAGCTGGCACGGTCGCTGCAACGGCATGGCGTTCCGTGGGAACCAGCGGCGGGTCATTACGTCTACGATGAAACGGGATTCTGCAAGCAGGCTTCGCCCTTTCAGGATCGTGTGTTCTTCATCCTCAACTACCCCTATTTCATGAGAACCGTCGGCGGCGTCGAGCGGTTCAAGAAGATCATGACCTGGCTACCCACCTGGAGTGATGTCAGGCAACTACTCGACGATCAGGGCGTCTCCGCGCAGGAGTGTGTGCAGCACCTGCAGGAAAAGGACAGTTTGGCGCGTGGTACGGAACGCCATGATTTACTCGCCTTGCTACTGGCGAACCGATCCTGCTCGTGACGAAACGTTTTCGGGCATCCTGCCGATACAGGACCGCGCACGTTACCGCTGCATCATTTCACCGGCATGGATTTCACCGGCAGGGTCGCCTTGGTCGCCCCAGGCACCGGTTGCCCGGTAGCTCGCAAGTACACCAGCGTCATCATCAATGGCTGTAATGGCATGACCACTAAAACGCCCACGCAAGTACACATCAGCACCAACGAAATGCCTGCCACTGCCAGGCCTGCGACAAAGGTACTCAGCATATTGCCTTGCATATACTGATACGATGCCTTGGCCGCCTCGGCAAAACCCATATTTTGGTCGACGATAAAAAAGAAACCCAAGCTGTAACGCAGAAAAATGTACGTCACGATTGGTACAGCAACAAACATGCCAGCGATAAGCGCCCAAACACCCACGCCCGGACCGTCATTAATCATGAGAATGGCCCCCGGAATGCAGAAGAGACCGAAAATGATCGCGACCACCAAACCGATCAAAAAAGCGTAGACGAAGCCGCTCCCAAAATAGCGGCCGCCCTGAAAAACCAAGCCAAGCTGAGGTTGATCGTGCCGAATGAGGCGGATACCAAACAGGCAACCGCCAAGCTGCAGAAAGGTTTGCACCACAAACGAGATGACTTGGATGACAAACACAATGACAAGCTGCAACCAGACTTCACCCAAGGCCTCGCCCACAGCCGTGCCTACCTGACTGACCACATTGACTACCAGGTTCACGCCGAAGAGTATTAAGCCGAACAGAATGCAGGGCCCGAGATGCTTCGTGAAGACTTCGTAAAGTCGCACGAGGATATCGTCGGGACCAATTTGCGTATACTGTAAGCCTTCCAACTTGGTGGGCTCGCTACGCGGCTGGCTCTGGGTCGGAGATGCATAGGGATTGTAGTCTTCGACACGAGCACCTGGTGCGGCTCCCCGCTGGGCCGCTGATTCAGCGAACGGATTTGCCGCAGGAGGCGGCGAACTGACATTCTGTTCAAACCCTGCGCCGGAACCGGTGGGAACCGTTTGAATCGCTCCACAGTCGGGGCATTTCGCTTGTTTACCTGCGCTTTCATCCGGTGTGCGCAGTGATTTTCCACATTGGCTGCAGGGAAATTCGATCGGCATGGGCTAGTTCGCCTTAGAGGGACTTGGAACCACTTGTCACTGATGACTTTCGTTTTTTCCCGTGCTTGCTTGGCTGCGTCGCACCGGAATCAGGTATATTTTTTTTCATTTTGTCAGCCAACCCAGCACCGTCGAAAGGCGGGTCCCCAGGGAGGTGTCCGACGTGGTCACTCACGGCATTGAGGATCGCCAACAGACCAAGTGCACAGCTCGCCGCCACGCACTGCTACGCATGATCTTCTTCGTGGCAGCGTCACTGCCGCGGCAGAGCACGGCGACCCGAGAACGCCATGCGCATCCTCGAGAACGGTGCATAGCTTAGCGGAACGCAGATCGGAAATAAAGCGCGAACCCACTGCCCGACAGCAAGGCAAACACAAGACACACCCACACGATCGCGGACTACGGTCCCTCAGCGGGGTCCTGATAGGGGAGCGCCGCAGGGGGCACGACGTATTGAATGGCCCCTTTTTCCAGATTCTTTTTCCAATTCTGAATCTCGGATTTTTCCTGCTTTGGTTCGCGTTCGGGACTGTACAACTCGGTGCGGCCGGTGATGGCCTTCAATGTGGCCAAGGTCAGCACACGGACGTCCATCGCGTCGCTTTCGAGAAACGCCACCAGTTCGGCAGCCGCGCCTTGCTCTAACTGTTCCTGACTGTATCCCCAACAGAGTCGGAACAGTTCGGGAGCCACATCCCCCCGCTTCTTTTCAAACGCCTCCTGCAGCTTGGTCGCGGAAGCAGGACTGCGCATGATGGCGTCGCGGAGCACATCAATACTCGCAAACCAATACCGCCGTTGATCATTGTCATTCAATTGCGCAACGATCGGCTCGTGGATATCCAGATAGGAGAGACAGCGGGCGACGAGCGAGCGAACATCGCGTTGCCGATGGTCCAGCTGTTCCATCAAGGTCAGGCTAAGTGGTCGGTCCGGTCCCACAAACGATTCCAACTCGGGGGCGGCGTAGCGATCGGTACTGTCCAAGTCATTCTCAACGGCGGTCCACGCTGGCGGTGCGGCGAGTGCGAGCATCTTCGCAGGACCTTCTCCAACAACCACCAGGACCTGTCCTGCTTTCACCTCCACCGGCTTCGCCTCCGCACCGTCGGACAACCATAACAGCTTCCCACCGGTCACGATGATCTGAGTCACATCGTCTCCGGCATCGGCAAGTGGGTCCGAGCCGGGGGACAAGAACCGTCGCGTTTCCAGGGCAATGACCGTGTCGGCTTCGGAAAACATCAGCGTGCCCTGCGCGTTCGCTGTTTTGAGTTGCAGTTTGGGACCGGCCATTCCATTGGTCGAAGCCAACAGCCGCCCGTAAGCCATTTGCAGGCCCGGGATCGCATCGTCGCCGGTGCTGGTGAGCGCAAGCTGACTCGCGCCGACAAAGGTCATTTGCACACCAGAGGCCAGCACAATCTGAGGGCGGAACCCCGGCAACACTTGGAGCCGATCGCCCGATTTCAAAGTGGTCAACTGCTTGACTCGATGCCAAGCATCCGTCTCTGGCTGCTCACGAACCAGGATTTGGTCCCCTGAAATGAATCGCCCGACATCCACGGCAACCGTCGCCGGTGGCGGGACGGGATCGGTGGGCGCTGGCTCGTCTGTTGCAGGAACTTCGCTGGGTTCCTTGGGGTCCGTTGGCTCCAGCGTTCCTTCGCTCGTCGCTGCGGGTTCCACAGGGTTCTCTTTCGGCAAGCTGGGAACCACAATCGGCTTATCCGAGTCGGCCGGTTCGGCTGGCTGCGGGATCGAAGTATCCGAGACCGGCGCCGGTACGGTTCCATCGAGTACCTGCGGAGCACCGTCAGCACTCGACGTGTCCGGATTCTCACCAGTCGTGCCGGCCGGCTGCTCAGGCGCTTGGTCCTCGACACCACCTGGACTCGTTCCGGTGGGCTCACTGGCAGGATCGGCACCAACTGTCTTGCTCGGCTCAGGCTCATTCGCCGTATCAGACGATGGCGACGGATCCTGCGGCGACACCGTGTCTGACGCGATTTGCTCGGACGACGCATCCCCAGATAACAATGTCCCCAACAACGGATGTTGTGGCCCAAATGGCCCCAAAGCCCGCAGCGCTGCAAACGTCAACAAGAAACCCAACAACAGCATGGCTGCCAGCGGCAGCAAGCGAATCTTTTGAGGATTGCGCAGTAAATACTCAGGAACCTCCTGGCTCGAACGTGACTCTGCCGGAGCAACCCGCTGATCCTCAGCAGCCTCAGTGCGCTCAACCGCCGTCTGTGTCGCTGCCTGTGGATTGCCGTTCGCTGCTGGTGCGGACGTGGAATCAGCCTCCGACGCCCCCGGATGACCTGCCCGCCCGGTGGCATGGGGGTCGAGTCGATAGATGCGATGCTTCAGTTGATTCGAGCACTCGGCGGATTGCCCCAGGACCAAGGTGAGAATCTGATGACAGGCAGCCGTCTCCGCCATGTGCTCGTTGGCCGTGCGTTCGAGCTCTTCCGAAGGCGGCAAGCAAAGTGTTTCATAGCCCTCGATCTGATCGGATGGCAGCGCGCTATCAAGATATTCCGCTACGGCATTGGCATCGATCGTACCTTTACCGGAGAGTGCAGGGGCCCCGACTTTGCTCTCGCGGATCGACGAGCGGATATGCCGAGACAGTTTGGTGGCGTATTCGCTCTGCTTGATCTTGTCGCCCAAGGCGGTGGCATCTTGAGGGCTGAGCACATCATCCAGATAAGCCAGCATGGTGCGAAGCGTCAAACGCATGGAAATCTCCTCGGCACAGGACGGTCGATTACCGGGGATTTCACCACTCCCCGTTGTCGGTCGCGATAGCAATCGACGACGATTGCGGACTCACCACCTCAACGGTATTAGTGCCTGCCGTTGGCAACTTCCGTACAACGATTTTTGCACGTGGCGACCTTTTTTCTCGCCGACACAGCAACGCACCACATAAACCACTGATACAACAATACTTAGGGAAACCATATCCCTGGCGGCAAATCACGATTTCTCCATCAGGTCTCCCACCAGATTGGCCACCAGCTCTGGTTTATCCTGGGCAACTAAATGATCAATCTGGGGCTGTTTCACACCCAATTTTTCCAGATGGTTACCAATGCTCTTCCAGTGTTTCTCTCGTTTCTTCCCTTCGGAAAGGTACAGCTCGGTGACCAGTTCCTGCAGCCGTTGCAGTGCAATCGACTCGCGGTTGTCGTAGTAGTTTTTGATCACGTTCTGTTGATATTTGCTTCGCTCAGGCATTGCTGTTTACCGTGGGTTTCAGTTTCGACGGCTGGGGTTGGAGTGTATTTCGACAGTTTTTGATTCGCGGGCAAAGATTTTTCTGTTCCCGGGGCAGCCGACAGCTAGGGGAGCCATCGGCCCTTAAGGTTCTGCTCGGCGCCGTTAACAGGGAACACCGGAGCGTAAGCTAAGGCACCTGAGTCAGGGGGATTCTCATCTCAAAACGGTGGCATCTCTCGCGCGGGTGAATATCCTGTAACTTAGTTTCTGGTAAGGAATTTGGCCTTTCTCCGCAGATAAAAACCGATAGAATCCAACAGCGTCGGTGCCAACCACCCGTGGCACCTCGGCGGAAACCAAGCTTATTCCGCAAGTGGCAACCTTCTCCCGAATCAGCATGCTGGCATGCTGGCACCGGTAGAAACTCAAGCAAGCGGGGAAACTTTATCGTTTCTTTCGCTTTTTGGCTACGGCGAGCCAACGACGTTTTCCGATTCACAGTGGGTTGAAGATGTCGCAAAACATGGCTGCGTATTTTTTCCGGCACAAACAGGTGCAACATGAACCTCGATCAACTTAGAAACATTGGCATTTCCGCTCATATCGACTCGGGCAAGACGACCTTGAGTGAGCGCATCTTATTCTACGCTGGGCGGATCCACCGGATCAGCGAAGTGCGCGGCAACGACGACCGCGGTGCCACGATGGATCACATGGAGCTGGAAAAAGAGCGTGGTATTACCATTACCAGCGCGGCGACCAGCGTGACATGGGATGACCACAACATCAATTTGATCGATACGCCGGGTCACGTGGACTTCACCGTTGAGGTCGAACGCAGCTTGCGCGTGCTCGATGGAGCGGTCCTGGTCCTGTGTGCTGTCGGCGGTGTTCAGTCGCAGTCCATGACGGTCGACCGTCAGATGAAGCGTTACCGCGTGCCACGCTTGGCCTTCATTAACAAAATGGACCGTACGGGTGCAGACCCGCAACGCGTCTGCGAAGAGGTGCGTGAAAAGCTGGGCGCCGATGCCATCTTGATGCAGCTTCCCATTGGTGCAGAAGAAGACTTTGAGGGGGTCGTCGACCTGATCGAAATGAAGGCCCGGTACTTCGATGGAGACAATGGCGAGAACGTGCGGACCGAAGAGATTCCGGCAGACATGCTGGAGGAAGCGACGGTGGCACGCGCCTCGATGCTCGAACAGCTGGCCATGTACAGCGATGACTTGATGGAAAAGTTGCTGAGTGAAGAAGAGATCTCCAGCGAGCTGATCCATGCGATTGCCAAGAACGCCGTTCAGCACCAGAACGCGACCCCGGTCTTTCTCGGAAGTGCCTTCAAAAACAAAGGCGTCCAGCCGTTGCTGGACGCCATCGTGCGCTACCTGCCTTCGCCTCTCGTCCGCGAGATCAGCGCCACGAGTTGGGCGAATCCCGAGGAATCGGTTCCACTCAAAGCGGAACCGGACGCTCCCTTTGTCGGCATGGCATTCAAAATTGTTGACGACCAATTCGGACAGCTGACGTTTACCCGCATTTATCAGGGCCGGATCGAGAAAGGCCAATCGTACTACAACCAGCGCACCCGCAAGAAAGATCGCTTCAGCCGGATCTTACGGATGCACTCGGACAAGCGCGAAGAGATTGATTTTGCCGAAGCGGGTGACATCGTTGCAGTGATGGGCATCGATTGCGCGAGTGGTGATACCTACGCCTCCGATCGTGATTTCTGCTCGTTGGAAAGCATGTTCGTACCCGATCCGGTCATCACCGTTGCCGTGACGCCCGCCAGTCGGAGTGACGGCGACAAGCTCGGCAAGGCACTGGCTCGGTTCCGTAAAGAAGACCCCACCTTCCGGGTCTCCACCGACGAAGAAACGAATGACATCCTGATCGCCGGCATGGGCGAACTGCATCTGGACGTGTACATCGAACGGATTCGCCGTGAGTACCAGGTCGAAGTCGAGGTCGGGGCTCCCAAGGTAAGTTACCGCGAGTCGCCCACCAAACGTGCAGAATTCAACTACAAGCACAAGAAGCAATCGGGTGGTTCCGGGCAATTCGCTCACATCGTTGGGTACATGGAACCGCTACCGGCAGACGCCGAAGTAGAGTCCGACGAAACCTTCCTCTTTGAAGAAAACATCGTCGGCGGTCGGATTCCGAAACAGTACATCCCGTCGGTCGAGAAAGGCTTCCGCGATTGCCTCGCCAAAGGGCCGATCGCGAAATTCCCTGTAGTCGACTTGAAAGTCTCGCTGGACGACGGCTCCTATCATGAAGTCGACTCCAGTGACAAGGCGTTCCAAACGGGTGCCCAGGGATGTTTCCGAGAGACCTTCCCCAAAACCAAGCCGGTATTACTCGAGCCAATCATGAAGCTCGAAATCGAAGCACCGGAGAACTTCCAAGGTACCATCGCGGGCGACTTGACGAGTCGTCGCGGCATCATCGCGTCCACCGACATTCGGGACGCGGTTAGCCTGATCATCGCCGAAGTACCGCTGGCTGAAACCTTTGGGTATGCGACCGACCTGCGCAGTATGACGCAAGGCCAAGGCACGTTCTCCATGGAACTGCACGCCTATCGACGCTTGCCAGCAGCACTGCAGGAAGCGGTCGTGACCGAAAGACGTGAGGCGGAACTGGTCGGCAGCAAGTAACCGCGTTGCCGATGGGGTTGCCAAACGTTGCCGATGGGGTTGCCAAACGTTGCCGATAGGTTGGCCATAGCAACGGGCTAGGGTCCAACCAGCGCCGGCGCGTGGCGGTTGCTCCGATGTGCGTCACACAGGTCACACAGAATCGACCAAAGCGGTCGCCCTGTGCGCTACACTTCCTCTTGCACGACCGGATTGGTCAGCTGGCCGATGCCCTCGATTTCGATAGTCACCTCGTCTCCCGGCTGCAGGAAAACGGCAGGCTCGCGGGCGAAACCGACACCGTGCGGAGTGCCCGTCAGAATCACCGTCCCTGCGGCCAACATCGTGCTGGCACTGAGGAATTCGATCAGCGTTGGCACGTCGAAGATCATGTCATTCGTATTCCAGTCTTGCATGACTTCGCCGTTGAGGATCGTCTTGATCTGCAACGCATTGGGGTCCGGGATTTCGTCAGCCGTAACCAAGACGGGACCGAGCGGGCAGAACGTGTCAAATGTCTTGCCGCGACACCATTGATTGCCACCACCGCCTCGCTGCCAGTCGCGGGCACTGACGTCATTGGCACAGGTGTAACCAAGCACGTAATCCAGAGCCTCCTCTTTCGACACGTTCTTGCACGGCTTGCCGATCACCACGGCCAGTTCGCACTCGTAGTCGACCTCGTCGCTTTTCAGCTGCGTGGGCAGGACGATCGGATCCCCCGGATTCTGAACCGTACTGGGCATTTTCATGAACAAGATCGGGTTCTCTGGCAACGCCTGCCCGCCCTCTTCAGCGTGCTTGCGATAATTTAGCCCGATGCAAGGGATCGCTTTCGGTGTCAGGGGAGCGAGCAGTTTGCTGACGCTGGCAACTTCACCGGTATCCTGAGGGTCACCAAAAATACAACCTTCGACCCGGGTGACGGTGCCATCGGCATGCTGATGGCCGAACTGCACGTCACCACTTTGATTTTCGAATCGCACAAACCGCATGGCTATTTGCCTCACTTCGCAAGGTATGTCGGAGAATCAAGCAAGCGGATATTGTGTGGTGGTGTCGCGGCGGAAGCAAGGTGTGAGGGGGGAGCGAGACCAGTCTGTGTGGGCCGGTTGACACTCCGCAAGGAGGACACTACCATGGGGGGCAATTGACGTCCACGCGACTCCCTCCCTCAAACTCCCCACCTATCGCCAACTCGTCGCCACACGCGATCGTTGGATTTCATTAGACCCCATGCACTTCAAACTTGTTGACGCACGGGACGGATCCGAAATCAGCATCTCTAGCCTACCGCTCACCATTGGGCGAGGGGACACGGCCTCGTTATGCCTTCACGACCGGTGGGTCAGCCGCCTGCATTGTGAAGTGACCTCCGATAATGAAGGTCTGCTGGTGCGAGATCTCGGCTCACGCCACGGCACCATGGTGAATGGTGAAACGATCCGTGAGCGCCGGTTGCATCCGGGCGACACCCTGGTGATCGGCTTGCGCCAATTTCAAGTCTCTGCGGTGCCCAGCGACGTCGGCGTCACGTCCTGACNCGCGTTCGCTCTGAAACGCCCTCGGCACCGCGCCGCACTACTCGGCTGCCGCGGGACGGAACTTTGCTTGCCACGCCTTCGGCATCACCTTGGTATCAGTGTCATCCTGGTAATGAGTTCGCAAAGTCTTCAGTTCTTGCTTCAAGCCGGCAATCGTCGTCGCGAATTCACGGTTGTTATATTGGTTGACCAGTTCATCCGGGTCGTTCTCTAAATCGTAAAACTCCCACTCGTCGAACTGATAGAAGTGGATCAGTTTATAACGTGTGGTCCGGATCCCATTGTGCCGGGCAACCATATGGACACTTGGGTATTCGTGGTAGTGGTAATAGAGTCCTTGCCGCCAGTTGTCAGGTGTCTTTCCTTGGAAGAGCGGCAGGAGAGACCGACCTTGCATGTCGGCGGGAATGTCGACTCCGGCGGCCTGCAAAAACGTTTCGGCGTAATCCAGGTTTTGAATCAGATCCGAATTCACACTCCCCGGCTTCACGACCCCGGGCCAACGCACGATGAAGGGCATTTTCATCGATTCGTCGTACATCCAACGTTTGTCGTACCAGCCATGGTCCCCCAGATAGAAGCCCTGGTCCGACGAATAGATGACCATGGTGTTGTCGCTGAGCTTGGCTGCATCGAGATATTTGAGCAAGCTGGCGACGGAATCATCGACACCTTTGATGCACCTCAAATAGTTTTTGATGTAGCGTTGGTATTTCCAACGCACCAAATCTTTGCCGGTCAGTCCGGCCGCCAGCATCGCGCGGTTCTTGGGGCCATAGGCTGCATCCCATGCTTTGCGTTGCTCCGGCGTCATGACCTGTAAATTGCGGAATCCTGATTTATCCATCGATTTGCCTCGATTGGGATCCCAGCCTTCATAGGGAGAGACAAACAAGTCGTAGACCAGATTCATGTGGCCATCGATCTGCATTTCTTGATGCCGCGCCGGACTGGCGTTGTCTTGCGCGTCATCAAACAAGGTCGCTGGTTCAGGAATCTCGATATCGTCGTACAGATGCAGGTGGCGTAGCGGGGGCATCCAGGTCCGATGCGGTGCTTTGTGCTGACACATCAGCATGAACGGCTTGTCGGGGTCCCGTCCCTCTGCCAGCCATTTCAACGCTTTTTCGGTCACCAAATCCGTACAGTAACCTTGTTCCACCTTACGGCCTTCCGGGGTTAAAAAGGCCGGATTGTAATAGGCCCCCTGTCCCGGCAAGACTTCCCAGTAATCGAATCCTTGAGGATTCGATTTGAGGTGCCATTTGCCCACGATGGCCGTCTGATACCCCGCCTTCTGCAGCAACTTGGGAAAGGTCTGTTGCGCGCCATCGAACTTATTCCCATTGTGCATGAAGCCATTCAGATGGCTGTGCTTGCCGGTCAAGATCACGGCACGACTGGGGCCGCAAATGGAGTTGGTGCAAAAGCTATTGCGAAACACCATTCCCTGTTGCGCCAATTGATCGATCGTCGGCGTCGGATTCACTTTTTTAAGCCAGCCATCGTAAGCCCCAATGGCGTGGGGCGCGTGGTCATCGGTAAAGATGAACAAGATATTGGGGCGGCGCGCCGCTTGACTGAACATGGCCGAGGCGACCACTACCCAAAAAACGAGGCATCGAAGAATCACGGAGATAGGCACTTAGGAACTCCCGAAGTGTGGTGAAACAGCAAGATGCTCGAATTGTAAACCAAGCTCATTCGGCTGGCGAGGTGACGGCTCCCGGAGGCACCAAATTGACACGACGCGCGGGACACCGCTAAACTCACATCCCTTTGATGGAAATGTCGTCATTGACTGTGAGTCTCTTGTGTCCAAGCAACACTACCGGTGGGCTGCGTCAGGCGATGTCAACGCGTTCTTCGGGCTGATGCTCGATAACGTCGCCGACATGTTGCTGACGGTGGGCCTGCTCTTTTTGGTTTTCGATTTCCCAACCGAATTTGCCCTGCAACACATGGTGCCCGGCACGGCGATCGGAGTGCTGGTGGGGGACCTGCTGTTCTTTTGGATTGCGATCCGGACAGCCCGTAAACTGGGGCGCGATGATGTGACCGCGATGCCACTCGGTTTGGACACGCCAAGCACCTTCGGGATGGTCTTTTTCGTACTCGGCCCCGCTTTCCTGCACGCCAAGAANGCCTTGACCGACGGGGGACTGGGTCTGAGCATCGAAGAGGCAGCGCGCTACGCCTGGCATATCGGCATCTGCTCCATTGTCATCAGCGGCATTTTTAAACTGGGATTCTCCTTGAGTTCCAATTGGGTCCGCCGAGTCGTACCGCGGGCGGGACTGTTGGGATCACTGACAGCGATTGCGTTGGTGTTAATCAGCTTTTTGCCGTTCATCGAAGTGCTGCAACATCCGGTGGTCGGGTTTACTTCGATGGCGATCATCCTGACCGCGTTGGTAGCTAAACTGAAACTGCCCTTCCGCATACCAGGCGCCTTGGGAGCCATGCTGGTGGCCGGCGTCATCTACTATCTGATGCATGCCACCGGCACGCTCGGCGAAGTCCAACCGGCCGAGTTCAATCCGCGCGAGGCCTTGCTGCCGACCGGCTGGCTATCGGTATTTCGTTTCCAATGGCTCGAAGTCATGGGAGATGCATTCCATTACCTGCCGATCGTCATTCCTTTCGCGTTGGCGACCGTCGTCGGCGGGATTGACTGCACCGAAAGTGCTGCCGCCGCCGGCGATGAATTCGACACGAATCAAATCGTCGGTGTCGAAGCAGTGGCAACACTGATTGCAGGTCTGTGTGGCGGAGTCATTCAATCCACACCCTATATCGGTCACCCAGCCTATAAAGCGATGGGGGGACGTGCGGCGTACACGCTGGCAACCGCCTTGTTTATCGGCAGCGCCGGAATCCTGGGCTACTTTGGTTACCTGTACTTCCTCATCCCCAAAGCAACCATCTTTCCCATCCTGATCTTCATCGGTTTAGAGATCACGGCGCAAAGCTTTGTGGCCACGAAGCAAAAACACTATCCAGCGGTCGTCATCGCCTGCATCCCGGCGCTGGCAGCTCTGGTGGTCGTCTACATCGATAAGATATTTGGCGATGCTGCTCTCTGGTCGAATGGCATCACGATTGCCAGTCTCGGGGCGTCGCTGCAAGCGGAAATTCAAATCACACGGGTGCTGTCTGCGGGCTTCATCATGACCAGCATGATCTGGTCGTCAGCCCTGGCATTCATCATTGACCGTCGCTTGCGCATCGCCGCCGCATTTTTCCTGGTCGCCGCCCTGTTTTCACTCTTCGGCGTGATCCATTCGCCCCTGGCAGGGAGCCCCATTTGTCTGCCTTGGGCTCAGGAACTGGTGAAGGCCAACGCCACCGATGTTCCNCTCCGGTTTGCTGTCGCCTATCTGGTGATCAGCGCGCTACTGATGGGCTGGTCCCTGTTGCCTCAGAACGATCAGGAAGCCACAGAGGCTTGAGTCCCTCCCGCTGAGCCGGACACGTTGCTGGACAAGGCCCGTTTAAAATCCGCGTCAGCCAGAGTCGGTGCCATGCTGCGCGGCGGGACTAAGGCGAGTCCACCTTGACGACGGCAGGATGCCAATTCCGGAACGGATGAAATGTTTCCGGGATAGGCCACAGGGCCTTGGCCACCAGGGCTGCAGCAAAGGCCGCTGCGCCCGTTCCGATGATGCCACTGGAGATGATGCCAATGACATACCCCAACCCGTCCAGCGGTAAGACGCGTTCTGNGGCGACTCCCAACAACATGACCACCATGCCGGCAAACAAACACGCCGAAGCCACCAAAATACCGCTCCACACCACAATTGTGACCGATTGCAGAAAGAAGGCGGTTTTCAGTAAGGCAGTGGTCGGCTGACCAAGTGCTGACCAACGCGCCGCGGCAACCGCCGTTCGCAGTAAAGCCAGCNCGGCAACAACACTCGCCAGAATCCCCAAACGCGGGGCCAGGCGCCCGATACTCAGGCANACCGCGATCAAGAACACAAGCAAGAGCAGCGAACTGAGCTGAAACGCGGCACCGTTTGCCAAACGACTCCGCGAACCATGGCGCGGTGCAGACGATGCCGGTTGAGATGCAGGGGTAGGAGCAACCNTGTGCACGGAACAGCGAAGCACGAGAAGTTGGGAAAACCGCTGGCTGAGTTCAGCTCACGGGGATCGCGATCATTATGACCGAAGACGTGCTGCCGTGGCAATTCGAGACACCCGTGGTCACACCGCACCAGACATTCCCCAGACACGACTTTCCAGCTAACGCAAGCTACAGTAAAATCGNACCTGCCTGGAGGGTAAGCGAATTGGCTAGCAGGCACACTGGAACTGTGTTGCCGGGTTTCCCGGTTGTGGGTTCGAGTCCCATGCCCTCCGCTTCGTTTGCTTGCGTTTTCCCAAGTTCTCCATCACCCGGAACTTGAGAAGGCGTCGATGGTGCCCATTCGGCCAGCCAAATGCTCTCCGGCCAACGGAGAAGCAGAGTCCAACGAGGAAGCAGAGCGTTTGATCTGTCTTTTTGAGCGACATACAATTAACCCTCCGTGACATCCCCATGGCACGGGGTCCTGTTCAAGCAGAGCTTTCCTCGATTGAAATACCGGAGACGAACATGCGTTCGATTCACGCAACACCCTCACACCGCCCCGCAACACGTCGAACGTTCCTGGCTGCTGCCGGCTTGGCGACAACTGCCGCCGCAACAACTGCCGTCTTGCCAATGCCATTCATCCACGCGTCTGACAAATCGGGCAGCAAGAACCCCGTCATCGGCGAAGGTGAGTTCCAGTTCGAATGCATCCACGACTGGGGAATGACCAACTTGCCAAAGGGAGCATCTTACGGGAATGCATCGCATGGAGTCGCCATTGATGCCAATGGCTTGATCTATATCACTCATAACCAAGGCAATCCGGGATCGATCTTTGTTTTTGACCCTGATGGAACCTGCATCAAGACGATGGGTGCCTTCCACGCAGCAGGGAAGACCAGCCGAGGTCATGGAATCGACATTCGCGAGGAAGACGGCGAAGAATTCATCTATCTGGCGGCCAGTGATGCGAAACTCGGTTTTGCCAAAATCAGCTTGCAAGGTGAAATCGTCTGGCGGAAGGAACTCAAGGAACTCTCGGAAGAAACCAGCAAGTACCAACCAGGGGTGCGGTACCGACCAACCAACACCAGCTTCGCGCCTGATGGTGGTTACTTCCTGGGCGATGGATACGGCAGCAATTGGATTCATCAGTACGACAAGAACGACAAGTATGTCCGCTCCATTGGCGGCAGCGGCCAGCAAGATGGGCAGTTCCGTACCCCGCACGGGCAATGGCTGGACGAGCGTGACGGGACACCCAAACTCGTGGTGGCCGACCGAGCAAACAAACGCCTGCAGTGGTTCGATATGGAAGGCAAACACCTGAAAACGCTCGACGGATTCCTGTTCCCCGCCGATATCGATATCCAGGGCGACGTGCTCATGGTTCCTGATCTTCACTGCCGAATCACGCTGCTCGACAAAGAGAACAACGTAATCACGCATCTCGGAGACGACGAAGCTTGGCGCAAAGCAGCACTAGAAGGCTTTAAAATGCGTCGGCAACGTGAGCAGTGGCAACCGGGCAAATTCATCCACCCACACGACGCATGCTTTGACAAAGACGGTAATATCTTTGTCACCGAATGGGTCAGTACGGGACGTGTCACCAAGCTCCGCAAAGTCGGCTGACCCGAACCAGCACGGACATGGCGTCGCCAGGATGCCAAGGAAACCTCAGACGTCTGCCTGAAGCAGTGCGAGCCCCCAAGGCGCGCTGATGAACGCAAGTCAGAAGAGGATGCCGCGCTCCACCGGTGGAGAACGCCAAGATTTACGCGTCGCAAACGCTGGCTGGAGTCGCTTCCGAGGGAACCCCAGCGACCATGGCACTGCCGCAACAGCTGCACTGGCGACGGTTCAACAGATGCGCGGCAATCAGCACAAATCCGCCTACCGGTGTAAGCCACGGCAAGACGAAGCCCAGCCAGGAGGGCGAGACAAACGGCAACCATGCCACGGTGTTGGCACCATCAACAGAGCCCCCAGCTGTATGGGATTCACATTCGGTTGCACATGCAGTTTCACACTCGGTGGCACAGCCTTCACAGTGGGCATCCGTCGCGGCAACTTGTGCCCCATGGGACTCGTGTGCCGCACAGCATGCGCCCCCCGAGCCGAACGCCGCGAACGAAATCATTGCCAGACCGAAACTGCCAATGATGACGGGTGTCAAACTTCGATGCTTGCGGAAACCAGGGACGAACGCACTCACAGCAATCGCAAAACAACCGATGGCCATCCATTGATGAAAGCCTTCGTCCGCCAGAAAATTCAAGCCGAGGGCTGGCAAGTAGGCGATGACAAAAGGCATCGCCGCGCAATGAATCGCGCAACCGATGGCTGCAGCCATCCCCAACCAGTCGCTCCAGGCGCCAATTTTCGATTTTTCAGTTGATACGGATGAATCCTGCGTGGCAGAATCAACCACAGTTAAAGCACGTGTCACGCTAGCACTCTCGTCTCTCAAGGTCCTTGATCCACTCGCTGGTCCAGGTCGCGATCGGCACGTCCCCAGACAATGCAAGTATAGGGTGATCGCTGCCGATTTCCAGCGGTTTAACCACCGCGGAATCGGCAGAGGCCGGATGACCAGGATCCGAGGGAGCATATCCCCTGAAGGGAAATGCGACCAGGCCAACACAGGCTGGTCAGCAAACAGTTCACTGACCGCCCGGTTTGCCCGTCAAATTGGCCATAGTCTGAGACAAACTCACTCGCTGCGGCAGCAGCCACTGCAGCAATCAGCGCAAACGCACGTCGACAGATCACAGCCACAAGCAGCCGTTCCACAACAGCAATCGCAAGCCGTTGTACCGCAACCACATTTTCCAGCTTGGCAACATTCACATGAATCTCTCATTTCTTTCTCCTTTGCGTGGTTTCGCAACACTCCCAATTGTTTTCAAAGCATTCCAAGAGGCTGCATTGGCCGTCATGTGACGCTTCGCTTCCACAGGTTTGGGAAAACCTGCGGAGCATTCCCACCATCCGCTGCAGATCAGCGATTTTCTGCTCAATTTCTTCGATTTTGGCACTGCACACCTCTGACAGGAGAGGACGGGTTTTCTGGGTACAGAGCTCCAGATCCAGCAGTTCCTGAGCGTCCTTGAGCGTGAACCCAAGCTCCTGAACTCGTTTCACAAACTTGATGGTGCGGACATCCGCATCCGTGTACTTGCGAAAACCAGCTGTCCGCGCTGGCTTTTCGAGAATCCCCTTCCTCTGATAGAAGCGGACCGTCTCTACGCCAACTCCGGCTGCTTTCGCCAGGGTGCCAATCGTCATCTGCTCAGCTTGGGTTTCTTGCATGCCCCCAGTATACACTCCGTACCATGGTACAGAGTCAAGCGTTATCTCCGCCTTTTTCCAATCCCCTGTCGTTTTGCCCATGATATCCCTGCAAATTCCCCCCAGGACGACGAGATCACATCACGTTCGCATGACGAGGCGGACAATCGATGCGCCGCACGACAGAGCAGGTCCGCAATCGTCCTGTCGTTGCCGGTGACACACTGACGTGCCCAGCACCAACGTGGCAACTTGTTTCAGCCATCTCCAACGCAGATTCGCGGTCTCCTGATGGCCCCTGAGATATCTTCCGGATGGACCGTTCAGCCATCTTCACCGTCGGTCAACGAGGACCGCTGACCGGTGCCTGCGGTCCCACCACCATGTCTGGGCTGACTATACTGAGGCCCGTAAATCGAACAGCCAATAAGGAGCTTCAACGTGTGGGATGTGCAGTGGACACTTCAATCCTGGTTACGATGCGCGGTGTGCATGGTGATCCTGGGAACGGGTGGAGTCAGTGGTGCAGATGATGAAACGAGTTCGGAAGAACCTCAAGCTGAGGTGCCCGCCGAACCGGTGCTGGGCACCGATTTCATTGACGACTCAGGTTTGATTCAAAAAGCGGAACCTCAGATCAACGCTTTCATCAAACAAGACCAAGCGACGCAGTTGAATGTTCTCATCGAGCAGCTTGACCGCGATCACTGCGAGGTTCAACTAACCCCACCGTCGGTCGAGTCGCTGGCGCCCCAGACACTCTATGCCCAGCGTTCCCAGTCGGTCATTGCGCTGTTGATTTCCCGCAAACACAATGACCACTGGCACGCCAGCGTGACCGCTTCGGGGTTCATCATCTCGAAAGATGGCGTGGCCGTCACGAATCGTCACGTGTTCAAAGCGAGTGATGAGTATTTGTTTGGCATGACGCCGGATGGTCAGGTCTATCCGGTGAAAGAAGTCTNGGCCACAAACCAACACAACGACGTGGCCATCCTGCAACTGGCGGGCGAGGCATTCACCCCCGTAGCTTTGCGTGCGGGCATTCCCACCGGTTCACCGATTCGGGTGATTTCTCATCCTCGTAATCGTTTGTTCTCGTTTAGCCAGGGGCACGTTGCCAGAAAGTTTGTCCGGCGTCAGACGGTCAAGCGTAACGAGCAGGACAAAATGGAAGTCCAGAAAACACCGCCCACTCGCTGGGTCAGCATCACGGCAGATTACGGGCTTGGGTCCAGCGGCGGTCCGGTTTTCGATCACGCCGGCAATGTCGTCGCGATCGCCACCTCCACAAGCGTGCTACAAACCCCTGGCAAGAACAAGACCGGTCTGACGCAAATGGTGTTCAAAGACTGTGCTGCCGCCGTGGTGGCTTTGGAGCTCATCGGCCCGCAGACTCCCTGATCCAATGCAGGGCGTAGCTTGCGCCGCCCACATGGCTTGGCGCCGAGCGTGGGAACGGGCACGATGTCAGTTCCCAGCATCACCTGGCGAGCAAATACGTCGAGCATGCCCCCGGGCAAAACAACGTACCTGGCTTGGGCCGCTGAGCATCACCCAATCATCATCCATCGAGGAGAATTACATGCTGCGGATGTTTCTATGTACCCTGATTTTCGCGAGTCACAGTGTCTTCACGCTGGCAGTCCACGCCGACAAGCAACCGACCATCCAGCTGTTCAATGGGAAAGATCTATCAGGTTGGCACGTCGATGTACCGTATCGCGATGACCATCCGGACGCAAAACCGACCTTTATCGTCCGCGACCACAAATTGGTTAGTCTAGGCCGCCCCAACGGGCATCTGATTACAGACGCCAAATATGCCAATTATCGCCTTGAGGTCGAATACCGTTTTGCAGCCAAGCCGGGAAACTGCGGCGTTCTGGTGCACGCCTCGACGCCCCGCGCGCTGTACAAAATGTTTCCCAAGTCGATCGAGGTCCAAATGAACCACCGGCACGCCGGGGATTTCTGGTGCATTGTCGAAGACATCACCGTCCCCGACATGGTCAAACGGCGTGGCCCCAAGGAAAACTGGGGCATCACCGAAGGGAAAGCTCGACGCATTCTCAATCTGACGGATGATTCCGAAAAAGAGGTGGGGCAGTGGAACGCCATGACCATCGAATGTGTCGGAGGCGAAGTCAAAGTATGGGTCAACGGGGATCTGGTCAATCACGGCAACCAGTGCACCGCAACCAAAGGTCAAATTGCGTTGCAAGCGGAGGGTTCCGAAGTTGAATTCCGCAAGCTGGCGTTGACCCCCATTCAAAAACTAACCGACTGACACCCAGTTCACCGGTTTCCATCCTCCACCGCGTTTCCAACTTCTTCAGCACCAAGGTGATCTATGCGAGCTTTCGCCTGTTCTTTTCTACTCGGCGTCTTCGCAACCACAGCCGTGGCCTCCGCCACCGACTATTGCGTGGTCGTCCGCGCAGGGACCTATCGCCAACCAGCTTGGCAAGCGGTCGCGGATGCTCTGATCAAGAAGCACGATGGCAAATTACTTCAGTATGCAAAAGATCCCCAGGAAGTCCTGGGCGCCCTGCGCGACCTGCATCCCCGTTACACCTGTTTTGTGACACCGCATCCACAAGCCGGGCGTCAATTGGTCGCAGACATACACCAGTTAACCCGCGCCTTGGATGACGACCCCTACACCGATACCCTGTGGGCCATCCTGACGGGATACGATGCTTCGAATGCCTTGGCAATTGCTCAATACAACCAGCCTCTGGTGGTGAAGAAAGTCGCCAGCGGGACGGAAGTGGCATTAGAAATGTGTGAGCAAGGGCTGTGGTATGACGAATTGGTCAAACACAAATTGGTGCGCAAAGAGAAAGGGCAGGCAGCGAAACTGCTGGAGGGCCCCGGCGACACGACCGCAGCCTTAGTAGAAACGTTAAACCGCTACCAACCCGATTTGTTTGTGACATCCGGGCACGCAACCGAGCGCAACTGGCAGATCGGCTTCCGCTATCGCAACGGCTACTTCAAATCGGCAGCTGGTCAGATGTTTGGCGAAGACACACAAAAGCAACGCATCGANGTCGAGTCCGACAATCCGAAGGTCTACTTGCCCATTGGTAACTGCCTGATGGGCCATATCGACGGACCGGATGCCATGGCATTGGCTTGGATGAATGATGTTGGTGTCAAGCAAATGCTGGGCTACACCGTCCCCACCTGGTTCGGATACGGTGGCTGGGGTGTGCTTGATTACTTTGTCGAGCAGCCTGGACGGTACACGCTGACCGAGGCGTTCTTTGCCAATCATCATGCACTGATTCATGCCCTGGAAAACAATCCACGGGATCGACGAGGCTTGGCGTTCGATCGTGACGTCGTCGCTTTTTATGGAGACCCGAAGTGGTCAGCTCGTTTAGCCACTGGCAATCGCGCCTATGAGCAAACTTTGAAAATCGACGGAGACGAATACACCTTTCACGTCGAGCCTCGGCGCGGCAGCGACTCGTTCAAACCGGTCAATACCAACGGAGCCCAGCGAGGCTGGCGGCCGATCGTTCAATTCTTACCCCATCGCGTGACTCAGGTGCGACTGACTCAAGGCCAAGAGCTGCATGCGGTCGTNACAGACGACTTCATCTTGATTCCCAACCCGCGAGAATGTGACCCACAGCGGGATTACACCATCAAATTCACGGCGCAGCTGGCACCCTAGCGCTGGCGTGGAAAGCTGCTTGATGCATCATTTCCAGGGCGAGATCCGATGGACTTCGCGCCGCGAATGCTGGTAAAATTAAATCTCTCTCCTGGCAGTCATCCACGCCGTTCAAGTGAGACACGATGGCCACGCACAAAATTCCCTTGGGTTGCCCCGAGTTTCGTCAGCGTTTACGCCGCGATCGCCGCAGCTTCCTCAAAGCCGGTGGTCTGGGGGTGGCTGGTTTAACGTTGGCAGATCTCTTACAGCTCGAAGCCGCCTCCGGGGCGCCCTCGCGCCGCGAGAACTCGGTATTGATCCTGTGGATGCGTGGTGGTCCGTCACAGCATGAAACCTGGGATCCCAAGCCCGAAGCTCCGGTGGAATACCGTGGTGCGTTTGGGGCGACGAAGACCAATGTCCCGGGTATCCAAATCGTCGATTTACTGCCCAAGTGCGCCAAGATTATGGACAAGTGGTCGATCGTACGCAGTTTGCATCACGGCAATGCGGGACATTCGGCGGGAGACCAGATCCTTTTCACAGGGCATCCGCCGGGACCGGACCCAGCCAAGAATGTCCATCCAAGCTGCGGATCCATCGTCTCCGAGCAACTGGGACACCTGACTCCCGACTTGCCTTCGTACGTCATGATTCCTCGTCAGGTGCCTGGTACGGACTCGGCCTATCTTGGTCCGGCACATCGCCCGTTTGAAACGCTGGCGGACCCCGCGAATGACGGCCCGTTCCAACTGCAGAACTTTTCCTTGGTCGAGGGCGTCAGCGACCGCCGCTTCGGTGACCGCAAAACCTTGCTGGCCAATTTTGATCGTTTCCGAGCGGACAGCGAGCAACACATCGACGCGGTCGGAACGTTTCGACAGCAAGCCTATGGTATCTTGACTTCGGATCGCGCGAGAAAAGCATTCGACCTGGACGCCGAACGAGCGGACGTCCGTGAACGCTACGGATTCATACCACGCTATGACCCGATGGATCCCCGCCGTTGCAGTGCCAATGCCTTTTGCCAACGCGTATTGCTCGGACGACGGCTGGTCGAAGCGGGAGTGCGTTTAGTGACCGTTGATTGCCGTTGGTGGGATACGCATGTCGAAGGGTTTGATTCGATGCGCAACGGATTCCTGCCTCGGTGGGACCAGTGCTATTCTGCCCTGATCGAAGATCTCGAACAACGCGGACTGCTGGAAACAACGTTGGTGGTTGCCTGGGGCGAATTCGGCCGCACACCACGCGTCAACAAAGATCGCGGGCGCGATCATTATCCCAACGTCTTCAGTGCGGCACTTGCCGGCGGACCGGTCCAAGGGGGACGCGTCGTCGGCTCATCGGATGCAAAAGGGGCTTTCCCACAAGACAACCCGAAGTCCCCGCAAGATGTCTTGGCAACCATTTACCAGCATCTCGGCATCGATACTCGCAAGCACTATCTGAATCACTCGGGACGCCCCATCATCACCTTGCCCTATGGTACCCCACTACGCGAACTCGCTTGAGCGAGTGACACAGTCTGCTGGAACGCGTTGNCGACGCTACCCGGATGACCTTCGCGCAATGTGGAACGCCCCGGGGCCCACCTGCAGACACACCCACATCAGCGGCAAGCCCGAACGGCGGGCAAGCACCCATCAGCCGAACGCGAGGCTGCTGCCGGTGCACCCCGTCGGTGGACGCAGCGTGAATCCTACCGCGGACTAGTAGGCAAACGTACCGGTGGGTTGCATAATACGAAGTCAACAAAGCCAACGCCTCACGGAGACTTCCGATGAACATGCAACGCGCGCGATTCTGGAGTGCGATTCTCTGCACCGTCATGGCTGCAGGGACCGCAAATGCAGACGAACCAACTTTTGCTGATGTCGCCTACGATGATGCGCATGCGGCACAACGCTTGGATGTTTATTTGGCTAAGACCGAGAAACCGGCGCCGGTGATGATATATATTCATGGTGGCGCGTGGCGGGCAGGTTCCAAGAAACACGTGCCACAATGGTTGCACACGCTCCGTCGCGAGGCGGGGATCGCTGTGGTATCTGTGGAATACCGTTTTACCGACGTGGCAACGCATCCAGCGCAGGTAAACGACTGCCTGCGAGCCGTACAATTTGTCCGCCACCGTGCCACCGCATGGAACATCGACCCAACACGCGTCGGAGTGACTGGCGGCTCGGCAGGGGGCCATCTGTCGGCATATGTCGCCTTGCATGACGATGTCGCTGATCGTCAGGCACAGGATGCCGTCGCGCGTCTGTCGTCACGTGTGCGTTGTGCCGTCAGCTTCGCCGGACCGACCGACTGGTCGCTGCTGAAGCGCAAGGAAATTGCTCACACGCACCCCGCGTATCGACAATTGATCGGCTACGAACCGAAAACACCGGTCGAAAACATGGCAGCGGACCGGCTGCGCGATGTTTCGCCAATTTCCTTCGTCAGCAAAGACGACCCACCCGTCATGCAAGTGCACGGCAGTGCAGATCAGATCGTCCCAGTGCAACATGCTGAGAGTCTCCACAAGCGCCTCCAGTCAGCAGGTGTCACTGCGGAGCTGGTCGTAATTGAAGGTGCCAAGCACAACGTGGCCGGCGCATCTGAAAAGATCGCCGAACGCCCCACCGCCTTTGTCCGCAAATATCTCGCCAGCCCCTGACAAGCGCTGAGACCGCCTTCACCACACCTCACCGTACTCGCTGCCGCCAACGGTCAGCTGTGGGAATCGCCGTGAGGGTCTCCAGAGACCTCTGGACGCTCCTGGTCCGCAACCGCCGCTGGCTTGTTGTCTGCCTCGCGCATCTTGGGGAACCGGCGAAAGACGGCGCGTGTGATGAGCAAAGCGATCGCTAACAAGACAGAACCGACGAGAAACGGTGCGCCAGGCAACTTGATCACAGCACCTTCCGAAGTGAAATAGCTGAACAGGCCGGCCGTGAACACCAGCGGGGCAATGATGTTGGTGACACTGATCAGCGACGTCAGCGCTCCCTGGATTTTCCCCTGTTCGGAAGGAGCGACCGTTCCCGCGATAATACTCTGGATGGCTGGACCGGTCACACCACCAAGCGACCCGAAGATGATAATCAGCAGGACCATCCAGCCTTGTGTCGCTAACCCGTAGCCGAGAAATGCGATCGTCGATATGGTTAACCCAATCGTGACCGTGCGTCGCTCACCCAATCTGGTGATTGCCGGACGGACCAAACCGCCTTGCACCACCGCGGCCGTCACACCGACCAACGCCAGCGTCAGACCATTTTGCAATTCGTTCCAGCCAAACCGAAAGCCGGTAAACAGAACCCAGACATTCTCCAGACCTCGTTGGGCGAGTGACATGAAGACGAATGCCACAGCAAGGCTCGCCACAATCGGGTAGTTACGAAGGCGTTGGATCGTTCCGAACGGGTTCAGTTTCGCAAGCGTCAGGGGGCTGCGATGCTCGCGTGCCAAAGACTCCGGCAGAATGAAGAATCCATAGAGCCAATTAATCAATGCTAACCCTGCGGCCACAAAAAACGGGAGCCGCAAATGAATGCCTCCCAAGAGTCCGCCGAGTGCCGGACCAAAAATAAAACCCAAACCAAACATCACCCCCACAAAGCCGAAGTTGCGGGCACGGGTTTCCGGCGTTGAAATGTCAGCGATGTAAGCATTGGCTGTCGTAAAACTCGCACCCATCACCCCGGCGATCACGCGTCCGACAAACAACCAACTAATCGAAGGAGCAAAGCCCTGTACCAGAAAATCAATTCCCAGCCCGAACAACGCGGCAAGAATCACGGGACGGCGGCCAAAACGATCCGATAACGCTCCGATGATCGGGGCAAAAAAGAATTGCATCAGCGAATACGAAGCACCAATGACCCCCACATATCGGCCCGCTTCGGCCGTGCTGCCTCCCACAAATTGCTTGATCAATTCCGGCAAAATCGGAATGACAATGCCGATCCCCAGAATGTCGATGAATAACGTGACCAGGATGAACATGATCGCCCCGCCACCATGACGTGGGGACGACGGAACGTGCGGACTTGGCTCATTCATCGTTCAACAGGTGTCCGCAAGCAGGAAAGATCAAAGGTGCCGCTCCATTAAACGCCAAGCGCACCGACGCGCAAAGGGCGCTGATGACCTTCCAACCGGCGCGCGCCAGCAGACGAATTCATAGCGACCGCAGTGCAGCCGGAAAGAAGGCGACATCCCCCGTGCTTCCCACATCCGCTCGATTGCAGAGACCGGGCGAGGCGAACCCTCCCCAATCTGGCACGACCAACGCTAGCACGCACGCGCATCAGAAGCACTTTTTTACTGCTCTGGCCGCTGCAACGAAGACCACTTTGGCTTACACTGAAAGCGTAACGAGTGTGTTTCCCACCGCTTGGTAGCCCGTTTCCACCCGCCTTCGGCTACCGGCATTTGCCCCCGAGGAACCAGAGTATGTCCCTGCGACGTAGTCCGACCCATGTTGGACTGGCTGTTGTTGTGTTGTGCATCTCCCTGACGTCGCTTGGCCGTCATGAAGCCTCCGCCGCGGAGCGGGGCCTGCTGCGGAAATGGACGGATGTCAGTGGTAAGTACTCAGTCAAGGCATCCTTCGTCAAGAATGAGCGGGGCCAAGTGCATCTTCGCCGGGCAGATGGCAGGCTGCTGATTTTGAAATTAAAGCTACTCAGTCCAGCCGATCGCACGTTTGTGGCTGAGCAACTGCGTCAACCAAACCGACAGACCGTGTTGAAGCCGGTCGTGCCCTCCCCAGGTGATTGGCTGACCTGGCGCGGTCCTCATGCCAATGGCCGCGCCGCCGACGCGCAACAGATCCCCGTGCAATGGTCCGCGCAAGAAAACATGGTCTGGAAAACGGAAGTCCCTGGACGCGGCCATTCCTCCCCGATTGTGGTGGGTCATCGCGTGCTGTTAACCACCGCCAATGTAGCGACTCAACAACAGTTCGTCGTTTGCTTTGAGCGAGCAACCGGGAAACGCTTGTGGATGACGTCCGTCAATCAAGGTGGCTTGCCTCCACAGATTCACGCCAAGAACACGCATGCCACACCCACCATCGCTTGCAACGGGCAGCTGGCCTTTGC
This sequence comes from Blastopirellula sp., assembly GCA_002701545.1. GTDB lineage: Bacteria > Planctomycetota > Planctomycetia > Pirellulales > Pirellulaceae. The sequence continues at coordinate 62,057 of NZVR01000041.1, forward strand.
GGCGTTTCATAACCACAATCGGGTGCAATTGATCGCGTTGAATCTGGACGGCAAAGTGGTTTGGCAAAACAACGCACATGCCTACCAGCCCGAGCAATACAAATTTGGCTATGCTCCGTCCCCGTTGTTATATCAATCGCTGGTGATCGTCGTGAGCGAATTTGATGGTCAATCGAGTGGCTTGGTCGCTTATGAACAACAGACCGGTAAGGAGGTCTGGCGCACGGCACGGCCCAATCTTGTGAGCTTTTCGTCACCGATCGTCGGCCACGTCGCCGGCCGTGACCAACTGCTTCTCAGCGGTTGTCGCGCGGTAACCAGCTACGACCCCCAAACGGGCAAGCCATTGTGGACCACCGAGGCCACGACACAAGCGACATGCGGGACGATGGTTTGGTCGGACGACTTGGTCTTTGCCAGCGGTGGTTACCCCGACAAAGAGACGGTCGCGATCCGCGCCGACGGCTCGGGTGAGATTGTCTGGCGCAACCGCGAAAAATGCTACGAACAGTCGATGCTGATTCACGACGGCTACCTCTACGCTGTGAACGACAGTGGGATCGCCTTTTGCTGGCGCGCAGCCGACGGCCAGGAAATGTGGAAACAACGACTTGGTGGCAAAGTCAGTGCTTCGCCAACACTTGTCGGTGACACCATTTATGCGGCCAATGAAGCGGGCATGATGTTTGTCTTCAAAGCGCAACCGTCCGGCTATCAAGCGGTCGCCAGCAACCAGCTTGGGATCGAAGGCTTTGCCTCGCCCGCGATCTGCGGCAATCAACTCTTCCTGCGCACCGCCGAGGGGATCGGTCCCGCCAGAAAAGAATTCCTTTATTGCATCGCCAAGTGACCGCATGTGTTTGGCAAGCCACCGGAATCGCCCCAGCGTGTTGCTTGCGGTACAGGCTGGAAAAGCTCCCACTACGTGATCCCAGCAACCGCGCTGCCTGCATCCCGACGATAAGTGTCACACTGCTCATGGTTGACCATCAGAACCTGAGGAAAAAGCGAGAATTTGCTGTGTTTTGACGCCGTCTGCAAATGCCCGACGATTACGTCAAATTCCGTTGTTTTCGGGACAATTAACTACACTTTGCTACATGCTTGCTAAGCCGATGATTAGGCGGCAGGCCTTAGCCTTAACTGAAGATTCGCTCTTTCAGCGTGGTAAGCATTCTGACCAGCACCTGGTCATGAGGCGTTGAGTCGCTTAACGCCCGGCCGCAGGCGAGAACTTTTGTGACGGCTTGTTGTCCCAAAAGCCGAGCGTAAAAAACGGCCCCAAAAACGACATCGTGCGGTTGTGGCGCAAAACGCCGCTAACGCCGCTCTCGGCTGCGGCTGGGCGCTAAACGAGGTGGTATGATGAATTCGCACGGACGACCTGTCGGAGTACGAATTTCAGAAAACGCTGCTTCCCGTCATCTTACCGAGGATCATTCTTCGCCATGAAATACGCGCATTTGTTGATTTTGCTAGGCGGACTTACTGCTTCTAACGCAAACGCCCAACCTGTCACCGGTCTGCCGTTGGAAAAGGCGCGCATTTGCGTCACGGGTTTCGACCATAATCGGCCCGATCCGTTTCCAGGCCTGGGAGATTTTATCGGCTGGGTGGGCGACACGGTGCGGCTAAAGAACGGCGACTTGTTGTTCACGCATTCAGCCGGTTATTGGCATGTGTCGTTCGCAACGCCGATTGTTCTGAGCGAAAATCTGGTCGAGCCTTACAAGAAAGCGGGCCTGGATTTGAATCACAAAGCGCCAACGGGCGGGCGAATCATGGCCTGCCGGTCGAGCGACAATGGCAAGACGTGGTCAAAGCCGGAACTGGTCTACGATGGGAAACTTGACGCCGGCCCGAGTGCGACATGTGTGACCGACAAAGGAACCGTCATTCAGATCATTAACGTTCAGGCGTCTTGGTACGGATTTCCCCAAGCTCCCCAAGGGCATCAGAAACTCAACACTCGCCAACTCACCATTCGTTCGACCGATCACGGACGAACCTGGAGCAAGCCCCAGCCGCTGAACAGTTCCGGGACGTATTACACGCGCGGCCGGTCGCGGATTCTGCAGCTTCCCGACGGCGGGCTGTTATGGATGTGCTACAACATGAACCAAGGCGGCGGCTTGCTCGACGGCGCGATTCACCGCTCGGATGACGACGGCAAGACGTGGCGAATCGCGTCGATCATTCGCCGGCGTCAACCGAAAGGCGATCAATTCGACGCCAAGAATCTGGTCGTGTCAGGCGATGTGGATCGATTTCTCAAGCTCGGCGGCCCCAAGGACAGCGACCCTCAAGATGGCGATCCCAAAGATGGCGGGTGGATTGATACAGATGAAGGCGATCTCGGGCGGTTGTCGAGCGGTCGGCTGGTGTTGGTGGTGCGTCCCGACGGCGGGACGTTAGTTTCCGACGACCAAGCAAAAACCTGGAAACAGATCAGCCGGGTCGGCCCCAAATACGTCTATGCTCCGCATCTGGTCGTGCTTGATGATGATACGTTGGTGCTCACCGCGGGCGGCGGGGGCGGGCAGTGCGTCTTTCTCAGCACGGATGGCGGCAAGTCCTGGTCGAAGCCGATCCGCATTGATCCGTCCTGCTATGGCTATGGCAAACTGACGTTGCTCGAAGACGAAACGATTTTGTTGGCTTACGTGCAAAAACACTCCGCCCCGCAACGTTGCATGCTCGTGCGGTTTAAGGTGAACAAATCGCGCGACGGGGTTGAACTGCTCGCGGTTGGCAACAAGTAATCCACGTATCCAAACGGGCGGACATCTCTCAGCCAAACAACGCTTGCAACGGTTTGCCGTGATCGACGATTGGCACGGGCTGGCCTTGGGCGTTGGGAATGCGTTGCTCCAGAGAAATCCCCAGCGACTCGTAAATGGTCGCCGCGAGGTCGGCGGGCGAGACCGGATCGTCGACGGGATAAGCGGCATGTTTGTCGGACTTGCCGTAAGTGACCCCGCCGCGAACGCCGGCTCCTGCAAACAGACAAGGGAAGCAATAGGTCCAGTGATCGCGGCCGTCTTCCGAACCGCGATTTTGAAAGCGAGGCGTGCGTCCCATTTCGCCTGCCACAAACACCAGCGTTTCGTCGAGCAAGCCGCGATCTTGCAGGTCGTCTAACAGTGCTGGCAAACCGCGGTCCAAACCGGGCAACAAATGGTCTCGCATGATCCGCGTCAGGGAACGATGGCTGTCCCAACTTGTGGTATCGTCGCCGCGCACGGCCATGTCCCAAGCCACGGTCACAAAACGCGAGCCCGCTTCGATGAGCCGCCGCCCCATCAACAGCGACTGTCCAAACAAATTGCGACCGTATCGATCGCGCAGCGCGTCCGGTTCCTGGCGCAGGTCGAAAGCCTTGGCCACATCACCAGAAGTCAATAAGTTCAACGCCTGTTGCTGATGAGACTGGAGGTGGCGAATCGCAGCGAAGTCGTTCAATGAATGGCGAGCGGCATTTAGCTGTTTCAGCAACGAACGGCGGCGATCGAACCGGTCGAGCCTCACTTCGGGCTGCGGCTCTAAACCGGCTAAACGAAAGTCCAATTCCTCGTCGGTGCAGTCTCGATAATACGGATTGTCCGTCGCATGCCGCTTGCGAATGGCGGTCGCCATCGGGTTGTACGCTTTGCCAAGCCAACCGGCGTATTGCCCGTTGATGTCATAGCCCGCGAAATGCCCCAGCAACCTCGGCAAATAAACGTACGGCGGAAAGGCGGCTCCGCCGCGGTTGGCGCGACGTTGCTGATCGAGGTAGGAAATCACCGAGCCAAACGCGGGCCAGTCCTTATCGGTCGCCGCCACGCGTGCGGCTCCCCGGTTCGCCAGGGGCAGCGGATAGCCGGTTTGAATAAAGTGCGTGCCATTGTGGTCGTTTTGCGGATGGTTGACCGTGCGAACCACCGCGAACCGATCCGACCGCTGAGCCAGGTTGGGCAGGTACTCGCAAATTCGCAGTCCCGGCGTGCGTGAAGCAATCGGGCGAAACGGCCCGCGATAATCGCTGGGCGCATCCGGCTTCATGTCGAACGTCTCCAGTTGCGACGGCCCACCGTACAAGAACACGAACATCACGGATTTGGCTCTTGCGGGAATTGTCGTTGGTCGAGCCGACTCGGCCGCGAACAACCGAGGCAAGCTCATGCCGAACATTCCCGCTCCCGCTTGCAGAACTCGGCGACGCGTGATTCGTGTCGTCTGGAATTCATGCTCCGGCAGGCCGTCCGCGTGAATTCCGCCGTCAGGGGATGGATGAAGATAGGAAGAGCCAAAAATGGAAAGCATGATTCGATCCGTTAGTTCCAGACGTTTGCTTTTCGGCCGCCGTCGCTAAGAACGAGTATACTGCATCTGCCAAGTAAGCTCGCCGCGCGGCGATATTATCCGGTTTCGAAACTTTCACAAACGAACCGCAAGTTCCGTTTCCGCCCAAGGAAAAATTGCCGCGCGTTCCGAACGGACGATGACGTGTGGGCGATGCGTTGGGATTATTGGAAAATTGAGGTATGTCTGATGCAGCTGTTAGCCAATTGAGAAGCACGAGAGCGTTCGCACGATCGCGCCGACAGCACAATTGGTTGCCGGTCGTCGTCGCGTTAAGCGTCACATCAGGCTCTGCTTCGCGCATGTCGACGCAGCCGATCCGCTGCCCACATTCAAGTATCGCGAACTCTGGGAGCCGTTGAGCGGGACGTGGGTCTTTGAGGACAACGACACCGTGAGGCAAACCGCCACGGCGGAGAAAGTCGATGGAATGATCACCGAACTCCGCAAGTACGCGCCCGAAACGTCGGGCAGCGGCTGTTACGGCGCCGGGGGCGATGAACTGGCCGTCGAGTGCGATCGTCTGGCCCGCAAACATGTCGTCGATCCCGCCCCCGAAATCCTGATTACCAGGCCACGATTCGAGGCCACGCTGCGGGCGCCACATGTTTCGATCGAGGTCGAAGCCAAGGCGAAGTCTGATCGCAAAGTCGTCCGCTATCGCTGGTTCATCGATCACCGACTCGTCGCCGAAACGAACAGGCCGCGATACCTCTGGGATACGCGCGGCGAACGGACAGGTCATCCTTTCATCACCGTCCATGCGGTGGACGACGCCTGGAACCGCGCGGCAACCCAAATCCCCGTGCAACTTAAACAGCTATCGCCAGACGGCTGATGGCCGATGCGCTGCCGTTAGAAGTTCTTTGCGTGTTGCGGAGAAGTGAAGTCGGGAATAGCGATTCCCAACATTCTGAATTCGCCGTTTATAGCTTCGCCGCGTTACGAACCGCCACGGATCGGGTCCGGTTGCTGCCACGGAGGCGGACAGATTGCATCGAGCTTCTCGAAGTGTTCCGGCGGTAACGTGACATCGAGCGACGCCAGTGCGTCCTGAATCTGAGACTCGCGCGTGACTCCCACCACCAGCGAACTCATCGCGGGCTGAGCCAGTGTCCATGCAAGGGCATACCGAGCCGGAGAGGCGCTGAGTTCGCCCGCCAGCGACTCCATTGCCTCGAGCCGATCAAACAGCGAATCGTCAAGTTCCCACATCCATTCCGGTTTATCGGCGCCCCGCGTACCGGCGGGCATCGATTCTCCTCGTCGATATTTTCCGGTAAGGAGNCCTCCTTGCAGCGGTTGATAAGGAGTCACGCCAATCGAATGCCGTTCGCAAAACGCGAGGTCATGGTGAAACTCCCGTCGCAACAGGCTGAATGGAATCTGTGACGACGTCATTCGCGGTCCGCCGGACCGTTCCGCAATCCACAACATTTCGCATAATTGAGCCGCGTTGTGGTTGGACGCGCCGACGCAACGAACCTTGCCCGAACGCATTGCAACGTCGAGTGCGTGCAGCGTGGTTTCGAGAGGAACATGTTTGTCGGGCCAGTGGATGATGTAGAGATCGATGTAGTCCGTCTTCAGTCGCTGCAGACTGCGATCCAGTTCGCGAAGAATGTGACTGGCCGAGAGTCCTCGATCCTGAGGTCCCGGGCCAACCGGCGCGCACACTTTGGTCGCCAACACAGCCTTGTCGCGCCGATCCGCCAGTGCCTTGCCCACAATGACCTCGGCCGTCCCGCCGGGACTCCCGAGGTATCGGTCATAGCCTTCGTAGACGTTGGCCGTATCGATGAAGTTGATCCCCTGATCGATCGCGCTGTGAATCAAGCGGATGGCGTCGGGTTCTTCCACCGGCCTGCCAAATGTCATGGTGCCCAGGCAGATTGGCGATACAAGCAGTCCGCTGGAACCGAGTTCACGATGTTTCATATCACAACTTTTGCATTCTCAACTGCGGCAACCGCCCCTCTTCGTTTGCAGTATAATCAAATCTCTTCGACGAAGAGATGACTGAAAGGAGGAAACATGAAACCAGTCGTTCCTACCATTGTTGCCGTCTTGATGCTCGTCGCTGGCGTCACCATAACACACGCTAACGACAAGCATTCGGAAGTTCTGATTATTGTCGGTCCCAGCAATCACCGGCCGGGCAGTCACGAGGTAAAAGCTGGCGGCCGGCTGATGCAATATTGCCTGACACACGCCGACAACGTCGCCAAGATCCATGCGACCGTTTCTTATGGTTGGCCCAGGAATAAATCTCAACTGGACATCGCGGACACGGTGGTGTTTATCGGGGATGCCTTTCCCGCGAATCGTTTCGAGGGCAAGGACGCGATTCTGGCGAAACTTGGTTCGATGATGGATCGTGGATGCGGGATCGTTTGCATTCACTACGCGACCGGTTTACACGCCCAAGACGTTCCACAAGACGGCTCGCATCCACTGCTGCGCTGGATGGGTGGTTACTCCGCGTTCCGTTGTCCTCACCACAACACGATTGCGAAGATCTTTAAGGAAGCAACCATCACGCCCGCCAGCAAGAAGCATCCTATCTCGTGCGGCTGGAAAGAGTTTACATTGCACGACGAACCATACATCAACAACTATTTTGGTACGAACAGGAATAAATTGGCTCCCAACGTAACGGCGCTGGCAACGTCGATGCTGCCGCCCGAAAACCCCAAACGAGAAGTCGTGGCTTGGTGCATTCAACGAGAAGACAAAGGGCGTGGCTTCGGAATCGTCATGCCTCATTTCTATCGCAGTTGGAAGATCGACGATTTACGAACCTTCATCTTGAACGGAATTGTCTGGACAGCCGGGCGCGAAGTACCCGCAAGCGGCGTCCAGTGCAAGTTGCCCGATTTGGCAAAATTCAAACCCGAAGCGTTAGCACCCAAGTAACCAACGCCAGGCACGTTACTCCCTTCTTCTGCTCGTCGTTTGTTCTTCAACTTACGGACAGCGGCATTCGATGGGGGATCGGCAGGCAACGATATTTGCATTCAGCGCCGTTTGCTGGAACATTAACCTATCAATGCAATTCATCGATCAAGGAGAGCGAGATGCCTTCTCTGCTTCCGTCCCACGTGACTTCGCGACGCACAATACTGCAAGCCGGTTCGGTNGGTTTGCTGGGGTTGGGCATGAACCACGTTTCGGCATTGCGAGCCGCCGATGCCGTCGCACCTCGACCAGGCGGCGGGCGGGCGAAGTCCGTAATTTTCATCTTCTTGTCCGGCGGATTGACGCAGCACGACAGTTTCGATTTGAAGCCGAACGCTCCGGCGGACATTCGCGGCGAGTTCAATCCGGTTGCCACGCAAACACCCGGCGTGCAAATCTGCGAACACTTGCCGATGCTGGCCGCGTGCAGCAAAAAGTGGAGTTTGATTCGATCGCTGACGACGCCTTACAACGGGCATTCGGAAGGGCACATGGCGATCCAGTCAGGACGCACGCCGTTGCCGCCCGGCTTCAGCGGGACCAAACCGCAAGCCACGGATTGGCCTTCAATCGCATCGGTCGTGGGCGACGCATTGCCCGCTCGCAACAACAACTTGCCGCCGGCGGTCGCTTTGCCGGAACGGCTGATCCATCGCACCGGCCGCATCATCCCCGGCCAATTCGGCGGGCAGATGGGCGGCCGCCGTGATCCGTGGNTCATCGAAGCGTCGCCCTTCAACGCGAAATCGTACGGAGCGTATCCCGATTACGAATTCCACTTCGTCCGCGGTCGCGAGAAAAATCCGAACTTGAAATTCCAGGCTCCCAATCTCAGCTTGCCGCAGGGTCTGGATCGGGCGCGGTTGTCCAGCCGTTCCGGTTTGCAGACGCTGCTGGATCGTCAACGGCGAGAACTGTCGCAGATCGCCGAGGTGCAATCGTTCGATCATCGGCGGCAAGCGGCGATGTCGCTGCTGACCAGCGCCGAGGTGCAACGAGCGTTCGATGTGCACCGCGTCGATGCGAAGACGCAGGATCGATACGGCCGCAACGCGTTCGGCTGGTCGCTGTTGATGGCTCGGCAATTGGTCTCTGCGGGCGTGAATTTGGTGCAAGTGAACCTCGGCAACAACGAAAGTTGGGACACGCACGACAATGGTTTCCCGCTGTTGAAAGATTGCCTCTTCCCGCCGACCGACCGCGGCGTTTCCGCGCTGGTTGAGGATTTGGATCAGCGAGGGATGTTGGACGAAACGCTGCTGGTGATATGTGGCGAGATGGGCCGCACGCCCAAGATCAACAAAAAACTGCCGGGCCGCGATCATTGGGGAGCGGTGCAAACCGTTTGGATCGCAGGCGGTGGAGTGCCGGGCGGAATCGTCATCGGTGCGTCGGACAAAGACGGGGCTTATCCCGCCGCCGACGCGCAACGCCCGGAGAATCTCGCCGCGACGATTTATCACGCTTTAGGCATTCCGTCGACGGCGGTTTGGAAAGACGATCTAGAACGACCGCATCAAATTTATCACGGCGATCCGATCGCGTTTGTATAGATTCATGAAACACTATTCCTGGTTACTGAACTTACTGTTACTGTCGTGGACATTTACGTTTTGCGAACGGGCCGGCGCGACGGAAAATTCGTTGCCCCAACGGGCCGGTCGCTTTGTGCAAACCATTGCCCCGCTGTTGAAGGCAAAATGCGCGTCGTGCCACGGACCGGACAAACAAGAAGGCGGCTTGCGGCTCGATTCCCTGGAAGCCGCGCTCCAAGGCGGCGACTCGGGGCCGGCGATCGTGCCTGGCGACGCGGCGAAGAGTCTGCTTGTCAAGGCCGTTCGCTTCGACGATCCCGCTTTGCAAATGCCGCCCAAAGACCGCTTGCCTGCGGAACAGGTCAAGGCGTTTTCGCAATGGATTAACGACGGAGCCATGTGGTCTCGACCGGTACTGGTGTTGTTTGACGATGAGGAGCCGTTTCTGGCGGCACTCGCCAAAGGCCAAGCGCAAATCCGCTTCGAGCGGCGCGATGCGTATCGAGGTTCGTTGGCCGTGGCCGTTTCGCCGCGTGAAAAATTTGCTGAACAGATTGCCGACTGGAATCTGCCCATTCGCGAAAAGCCGCGGCCGGGCGAGTATCGCTATCTGCGTTTTACTTGGAAGAAAATTGGCGGCGGGGGAGCGATGCTGGAAGTCGCTCGCGAAGGCAAATGGCCGCCCGCGAAGGCGACACCCGCGCCCGGCGGACGCTATGTTGCCGGGCCGAACGAAACGGGGCTGGATGCGATCGTCGTCGCAAAAGCCGCACCGGCAAACTGGACGGTGGTGACGATCGATCTGTGGAAAGACCTCGGCGACTGCCACGTGACCGGGCTGTCGCTGATGGCAAGCGGTCGTGGTGAAACGCTGTTTGACGCCCTATTGTTAGGTGGTTCGCTTGCCGATCTCGATGCGTGGTCGCCAGGGCGCGGCGAGNTGGCTTTTAAACCCGCTCCCAAGGTCGAGCCGCTTGGAACGGCGCTTGAAGATCCTGGCAATCCGATTCGCAAATTGTTCCACGGAGAGAGGCTGGAGTTGTGGTCGTTAAAGCCGTTTTCCAAAGATCCATCCTACAAACTATCTAGTGCCACGATCGATCGTATCATTGATCAACGCCTCGCGAAAGCCAACATTAAACCGGCCGCCGAAGCCGATCGACGCACGCTGATTCGACGCTTGACGTTCGATCTCACCGGATTGCCACCCACGCCCAAAGAAGTCGCAACGTTCGTCAGTGACAAGTCGCCCAATGCGTACGAAAAACTCGTGGATCGGTTGCTGGCGTCGGAGGCTTACGGCCAGCGTCAGGCAAGATTGTGGCTCGACGTGGTTCGCTACGCCGATACCAACGGTTACGAACGCGACGAGTTCCGACTGATGATCTGGATGTATCGTGATTACGTCGTTCGTTCGTTCAACGCCGACAAGCCGTTCAACCAATTCATCCGCGAACAGCTTGCCGGCGATGAACTCGTGAATGGCCTGCCTGAGACTTCCACCGACGTCGATGCGCTCGTTGCGACCGGTTACCTGCGGTTGGGACAGTGGGACAGCACGGCGGCGATCTTTCAAGAGGAAGATCGTCTCCGCGCCGAGATGATGGCGGACTTGACCAACACGACGGCGTCCGCGTTTCTCGGCCTGACAATGTCGTGCTGCCAGTGTCACGATCACAAGTACGATCCTTTGTCGCAGGCTGACCACTATCGGCTGCGGGCGTTCTTTGCCGGGATGAAATCTCGCGACGATCTCGTGATTGAACTGCCCGACGAGCGTCAGAAGATGGAGCGGCACAACGCCGCGATCGAGAAACAGATCGAACAAGTCAAGGCCGAGCAAGCGAAGCTGAACAAGGAACAGGAGCCCGGAAAGACTCGACATGCGGAATTGTCGAAACGGATTGCAACGCTCCAGTCACAAAAACGTCAGCCGGTGTGCGCGATGGGAGCGACCGACACCGGCCCGGCGGCTCCCGCAACGCATGTGTTGTATCAGGGCGTGTTTCGCGACCCTCGCGACGAGGTTGCGCCCGGCTTTCCGTCGGTGCTGTATCCAGGACCGGCGGAGATTAAACCGCCGACCGGCCGCACGACAGGACGAAGACTCGCTCTGGCCAACTGGATTGCTTCCCGGAATAACCCGTGGACGGCTCGCGTCATCGTGAACCGAGTTTGGCAACAGCATTTCGACGTGGGGCTGGTAGCGACGCCCAATGACTTCGGGGTAACTGGCTCCCGTCCGACACATCCCGAATTACTCGACCATTTGGCTGCGGCTTTTGTCGAAAACGGATGGTCAATCAAGCGATTGCACCGGGCCATCGTGATGTCGAGAGCTTATCGGCGCGCGTCGTCACACGAGGCTTCGGCTGCAAAGACCGATCCGGATAACCGGTTGCTGTGGCGACAGAACGTGCGGAGGCTGGATGCCGAAACTTTACGCGACAGCCTGCTGGCGGTGTCCGGCCTGCTGAAGCCCTACGATGGCGGCAAGCCGTTGTGGCCCGAAGTTCCCAAAGAACTNTTGCACGCTCAGCCAGCGATCTTGGAGGCGATCGAAGGCAAGGACGCTGGACGCTGGCAGGGTTGGTACACCGACTCCGTCGAAGCGACTGACGTTCGCAGCCTGTATCTCGTGCGAAAACGCTGTCTGCCGATTCCCTTTTTGCAAGCGTTCGATTTGCCGGACGCAACCGTGTCGTGCGCGCGTCGTGACGCCACGGTCGTGGCTCCGCAAGCGTTGATGTTGCTCAACAGTCCGGCCGCGGTGAGATACGCCGAAGCGTTCGCCGATCGCGTGGGGCAGGTTTGTAACCCGCCAAAAACAAGAACACGGCAGGTTACAAACCTGCCCCACGTAATTAAGACCGTTTTTCAACTTGCTCTCGCCCGCAACCCTGATTCCGAAGAATTGAAACTCGCGCAAGATCTGTTGCTGAGCCACACGAAAAAACATCGGTTAACCGACAAGTCGTCTGAGTTGTCTGCGCACTCCGGATCCGGCAGGCCGTCACCTACGTGCGAGGCCGAACGATTGGCCTTAATCGACTTTTGCCGGGCGATGTTCAACCTGAACGAATTCCTTTACATCGACTGATGCATACTAACTCAACCACACGCCGCGACTTCTTTACTCGTTCGGGCGCTGGATTCGCCAGCATCGCCTTGAGCGCGCTGCTCGCCGACGAACTCCGGGCGGAGACGCCGTCCGAGGCGGCGATCGATCCGCTTCACCCGCTGGCCGAGCGCCTGCCGCAAATCGCGCCGCGGGCCAAGCAGGTGATTTTCCTTTTTCAATACGGCGGACCCTCGACGTTCGATCTGTTGGATTACAAACCGGAGTTGGTCAAGCTGTCCGGCAAGCCCGTGCCGAAATCTTTTAAGGAGCACAAGGACCAAGTCGGCGGCGTATTCAATCACTGCAAGGACGAACTGATGGCCGGGCCGTGGAAGTGGGCCAGACACGGCGAGACGGGCCGTTGGTTCTCGGACCTACTGCCACATACGGCTCGTCATGCGGATGAACTGTGTATCGTCCGCTCGATGTTCAGCGATAGTTCCAATCACGCGCCGGCGACGTACCTGATGAATACGGGAGCCATTCTTGGCGGTCGGCCGAGCTTGGGTTCGTGGGTGACGTACGGTCTGGGTTCGGCCAATCAGAACCTGCCCGGTTATGTGCTGCTGTACCAGGTCGGCGGACTGGGAGGTTCGGCGAACTGGAGCAACGGTTTCCTACCGGCGGCGTTTCAGGGGACTCAGTTCCGACATGAAGGCTCGCCCGTGTTGAACCTGTCTCCGCCCGAGCGACTGGCCGGCGTGCAGCGTTCGACGCTCGACTTCGCCCAGACGCTGAACCGCCGGCACGCAGCGCAGCGACCGGGAGTGCCGGATCTAGACGGCCGTATCGCTTCGTACGAATTGGCTTATCGGATGCAGTCCGAGGCGCTCGACATCGGCGAATTGTCACAAGAAACCCGGGCGACTCAANACGCCTACGGTATCCACGATAGCAACACGGCGAAAGCCAAGTACGGCCGCATGTGTCTGCTGGCCCGGCGGCTGATCGAGAAAGGGGTCCGCTTCGTGCAGACCTATAACGCCGTGGACAAGTTGGGTTGGGACGGACACGACAAACACATCGACTATCATCGCCGCAACGCCGCCCAAACCGACCAGCCGATTGCCGCGTTGCTCACGGATTTAAAACAGCGCGGCTTGCTCGACACGACGCTGGTCGTCTGGGCAGGCGAGTTCGGTCGTACTCCAATGAAGCAAGGCGGCGACGGCCGCAACCACAACCCCTACGGCTTCAACATCTGGCTGGCAGGGGGCGGAGTCAATGCGGGATCGTCAATCGGCGCAACCGACGAAATCGGCTTGCGGGCGGTCGAACAGCCTCAACCGGTCAAGAACCTGCACGCGACGATCCTGAGGGCGCTGGGCCTCGCCCCCGACGACCTGTTCTTCGAACACCAGGGCCGGCAGGAACGCCTCACCGGTGTGGCGCAAAGCTGGAAGCTGATCCCAGGCGTGTTCAGCACGAATTCATCGCGCGCGAATGCTTAAGCCGTTGAGTGTGGCGCAAGCCTTGGCGCCTTGCTCAACGCCGCTGGCGCTCTGTAGTTCGACAATGACTTCCAGCTCGGTCAACTCTTTTAGTTCGTCAGGCGGCACGATCAACTTGAGCGGGCCGTTATGACGCCCCTTTGTTGATGCAGTCCACTTGGGCTTGCCGCCGCGACGCGCGACCTTCAACGTTGCACTGCCCCCGAGGTCGGTAGCGTTCGCCAGCACGTTCGCAGTGACGGTAAGTTCTTTCATGGCCCGCGGAGCGGAAACTCGCTGTAAGACTTTCGTCGAAATTGCGTATCCACCCTTTAGTCCGACCCAGAATCCCGTACCGCGATAGCCGCCGTGGGTCGGAGCCGATGCCGTGACTTTGCCGAAATGGCTCCAATGCGACGTGGAAAAATCGTCGTCGTAGGACAGGTTGCCGTATTGATCCGCGGCCAACCTGATTGCGGCTCCGGCGGGCGGCGGCTCATGGATACATTCGATCCGCAAATTATCCAGAAAATGGCGAAGCGACTGCGAGTCACCCATGGCCTGTTGCGCCCGCACGCGGACGTAGATGTCGCGAGTCCCTTGAAGCTTGTCCGGACCGGCTTCAAGGACGAGCGACTTGACGTCATCCGTATCGACAAGTTCCTTGGCCATCGGCCAGGCGCGTCCGAGTTCATCGCGAGTCAGCGCAATTTCCGTACGAGCGCCCAACGCCGACGGCGCGGTGGCATGAAGCTGAACGCGGACTTGCTTCAGCGGGAAATACGAACGCAGATGGTAAGTCAAGCTCGCGTCTACCTTGCGGGGGCCTGCGGGTTGTTTTGCGCGAGGTCGTGGGCGAACGACAAGGAATCCTGGTTGGGCGGGCCGGCTGGTTAGCATCAGGTCCAAAAAGCCGGTGATCGTCGCATCGTCGATCCAGCCGAATCCGGAAAACGGTTCCACGTAACGGCTAGGGCGCCCGGGATCGCCGCCAACGGGAATCGCGCGCGCTGCGGCAGAGAAGTTTGCGGTGGCAAGCGGCAAGTCGCCCGGCCGCAGCGCGCGCATCTCGCGGCGTTTGCTTCGCAGCGCATCGCGCAACAACCGCATGTCCGGCGTGTTGCTACTGAGCCACGGGTTCATGGCTCCGGGGCCGGCGACGCAAAACTGCGCGGTCGAAACATTGAACTCCAGACAGGTGCGGAACTGATGCCACTCGCGGTTGATCATTTCCTCGGTCGACCGGTATTGGGTCCATTGCGGCCAATGCGGATCGCTGGCCCACGGCACGCAAATCACCGGCTTGCCCGTTGCCGCGAATCGCATCACGTGCCGACGAAAATGCTGCGGGCTCCAGCCGTAAGAATCCCAAATCCAACCGTCCGCCGTCAGCGCCGGGTTCGGCCCCAACGGGTCGCTATACCATTGGAAGACCGGCACGCCATAGCTGTCGCGAATGTGCCGCGCCAAACGGTCGAGTAACGGCGTGCGACTGCCAATGTTCTCTTCTTCCAGGCAAATTGCCGGGAGCAAGTCGGGATAAGTCGGCGCGTCAGCTTCGGGCTTGAGCCAAGCGTCGAGGCGTTGTCGGCACGTCTCAAAATCCTTTCCATCGCGGACACCGACGTAGACGGTGTAAACGGTGTGCTTACTGGCGGGACCCATTTTTTTTAAATCGGCCCACCACCGTTGTTTGTTTGGAAACGTGTCGCCCAGCGACATCTTCGCCAGGCTGTAATCGAAATAGGCGCGAGGACCGCCCGCATAAACGCCCATCAAGCGATAGCCTGGGTCGGGATATCGCCGCACTGCGCAAGCAGTTTGATCAAGCGCTTGTGCGTCGGACGAAAACGGCAGCAGTGCTGCTACGGCGAGAAGCAATCGAAGTGGAACTGTCATCGCGTTGTTCTCCGTTTGGGGTGCGACTCTAGCAGTCCGCATGATGACCTTCTAACGCCAGCAGACCTTGAAAAGCATCTTACAATGTTTTTGATACAATGGCAGCCAACCCAAAAGGTGGGAACTTGTTCATCATCCACCTGGCGAGAGCGTGATTGTCGAAGTGTTGGACAAAGCCGATGAAGTCATGGCCACGTCGAATGAAATCCAAGCGATCATTGCCTCGTGCTTAATGGAAGGAATGTCGAAGAGATGAGGAAACTTAGCTATTTCTACTACGCGTTTATTGTTTTGTGTCTGACTGCCTTCGTTTGTTCGCGGCCGGTGCGCGCTGATGACTCGTGGCGACGACCGTTTGATCCGGATGAACACACGGTCGTGCTGTACCATTTTGATGAAGGCGCTGGCAACAAGACCCACGATGCTTTGGGCGACAAATCGCTGACACTGAGAGCGAACCAGCGAGGACTATGGGGACGGCGGGATGGATTCGGTGCGACGGCCCGTTTCCAGCGCAAAGACGATGACCCCAACTTGCTCGTTGGTCCAAAGAACCATGATAAACTGCATCTGCGGGGCTGTACGAAAGCGTGGACCATTGAACTGTGGGCGAAATACGAGGGCAAGGGCGGGCTGGATACAGGACGTACCGCACTCAATCTCTGCGGGACGGATGACGAGGGTTTTTCCTTGCCGACCGGTCTGCGCGGCGGCTGGAGCTTTGGTCTGCACAGCAAGAGTGGCAAGGGCACGATTAAGGACGGCGTCATTCCGTGGGCGCGATTCATGGGGTCGCCTCGCGGAAAGGACCCCAATCACGATACCAGCGGCATTCTCCTGCCCTATTTCGCGCCGGGATTCACAGACGCCAAGTCGGCGGTAATCGCCGACAACGACTGGCACCACGTGGCCTGGCAGTTCCGTTATCAAGACCAGACACACTTCTTCTTTGTCGACGGTAGGCTGGTTCGACGAGTGCAACTTCCCATTCCCAACGAGAACCGCATCGTCGTGAACGACGCCGTCGATGTTGGCGTGCCGTTTGTTGTCGGTGGCTTTCCGCACTCACAGGATCCACCGTTCATGTTGAACTGGGGAACGTTCGAGGGCCAGATCGACGAACTGCGGATTTCGAGCGTTATGCGATATCCGGTTGCCGAACGCCTCGCGATCATTCGGCAGCAGCTGCCCGAAGCTGGTGTCAATATTCCGTACTCCGTCAAGCTTGGAACGGATGCGGCGCGCGGCGACGTCACGTGGGAGATCGCCGATGGTCAATTGCCGCGCGGGTTGGCGCTAAACTCATCTGACGGCCGGATTCACGGCACACCAACTGCGTCCGGTCCAACAACTGCCTTCACCATCGAAGCCCGTGATGAATCTGGGACGAGCGATTCACACCGTTTTACGATGACCGTCGCCACAGGAGAACTGCTAACAGAATCCTTACCACCGGCGTTTGCCGGAGTTCCTTATCGCGCGGGGTTGAACACGCGACATCTGGCGGCTTCGCTGAAGTGGGAGATCGTCAAAGGGAAACTACCCGCCGACCTGGAGATAGCGGAACGGCGCAAGCCGTCCGGTGAATCACTCCCGCAAGCACCGGGCGGCTCGCGCCGCTCCGCTACCAAGGCCGATCTTCGTGGCACACCGCGTACCGAAGGTTGGACTTCGCTGACGATCCAAGTCAGGGACGCGAATGGCGAGACTCGGCGACGCGACGTCGTTTTGAAAGTGCTCCCCAAAGAACTGCTCGAGATCAAACCGGACAAACACACGGTCGCGCTGTTCGACTGGCAGGGCTCCAACGGAAAGCTCATCCCGGACCGCATGGGCGAGGCGTCCCACACACTGACCTGGACCAACATGGGCGGCGACCGTCGAGTGACCTGGCCCGGCCGCCAAGAAAAATTCCCGCAGTTCACCGGACACGGCGAACACGGTTTCGCGAGCGCTGCCAAAGGTCCAGCAAAGCTGGACTTCAAAACGTGTGATAAGGAGTGGACGCTGGAAGTCTGGGTCCGACGTGGCGGACCATTACAGGCTTTCGGTGGCATGGTTCGCGGAAAGACCAACCCATTCCATTACGGTCACGTCTGCGGCACTTACGACAAAACAAAGAAAGGCGTGTGGGAACTGTATCTGTCCGACGCGAAATCGGCAGATGGCAGCATGACACCCGGCATTCACTTCTTTGGAGCCGACGCGAACCAAGCCTTGGAGAACCTGGATCCGTGGCATCGCCCTCAGGGCATCGTTGGCAACCGATCCAACGCCGGCATTCGCGACACCGAGTGGCATCACGTCGCCTGGCAATACAACTACGCCGAGGATCTGCACGAGTTGTTTCTCGACGGGCGTTTGATTTGGAAGATGCAAAGTCCCGACGACCGCAAGCTCGTAAACAACCGCCAGCACGACAGCCAGTTCAGCGTCAGCACGAGCCTCACCGGCTATTCCCGCTACGGCGGCGGTTTCAATTACCTCGGCGAAGGCAATTTTTTTGGGCAGATCGGCGAGATTAGAATCTCTAACGTGCGCCGATATGGCCGTGGAGGTTTTCTGGATCGACTTCCATCCGTTTCGTTTTCTCAGGTGAGCCCGTAATGGCCCGCAGTACATTTTGCGTCGTCGGCGGCTCACCACTTTCGCGATGGGAGAAGGGCGGTGTTCTGAACGAGGCAACCGTTCGACGCTGCATGACAGAAGTAGACCGCAATCGCGGCGGATCGGTTCCGCTGTCTCATCGCTACAAGTTCGATCCCGACAACCACAGCCCGCTCGGTTACAAACTGCATCTGGACGCGATTGAAACAACACGCGACGGACCGGTCATCCTCGTCAGTGATCACGGCGCGTTCCGCCACGCACATTTATATTTACACACCGAAATCGTTGAATGAAACGCTCGACCTGAAATATCATCACGGCCCGCGCCAATACCCAATACAATCCGCGGCTGATGGATTGACGAAACAAGATCGCATGAAGACTGTAACTTTTCCCGCCTTCGTGCTTTTGATAACGTCCGGCATTCAAGCCGCCGAGCCAATCGATATTGGTGCGCGGCGTGAACTCTTCGTGGATGACTATCTCGTCGAACGTCTCAGCGGCAGCGCCAAACTGGTCGTTCAAAAACCCGTTCCGCAGGAAGTCGTTCTGGTGACGGATAGACCGTGGGAAGGGAGCAGTTGTCTTTACTTCCTGTCTTTCAAGATGGCGAGTTGTATCGCATGTATTACCGCGGCCTGCAGGTCACCGATGGCAAACTGGCGCACCGTGAAGTCGTCTGTTACGCTGAAAGCCGCGACGGCGTGAAGTGGCGGCGGCCGGAATCGGAGCTTGCCGAGTTTGACGGATCGTAGAAGAACAACATCGTTTGGGACGGACTCGGTTCGCACAATTTTACGCCGTTCATCGATCGCAACTCGGAATGTCGGCCGGAAGCGATGTACAAAGCGATCGGACGCGGCAAGCGGACGCGGCAAGCGGACACCGGACGGCAACACGGGCAGTTCCATTGGGGATCGTGTTCAACACACCGTCCGCTAAAAAAAGGCGGCGATGTCGGGCGCATGGCCGGTCAACCCGCGCGTCTGCGATTCGGGATGAAGGACGCCGACCTGCACTCCTTTCAATTCACGACGAGGAAAGAGTGAAAGCGATAGACGCGTTTCCCCTTTGGCCCAGTTACCCAATCAACTCGGGACGAAGTTCTCCACTGCCAGCGATCGAATGAGGCCTGCCTTCTTGGTCGGGGACGGTGGTGCTGGGATCAATGCCGAGCAGATAAAACGCCGTCGCAAGGATGTCTTTCGGCGAGACCGGATTATCCAGCACTTCGCCGCCGTCTCGCGTCGTTTGCCCCACGACCTTGCCGCGAGCAATCCCGCCGCCCGCGAGCGCGACGCAGTAAGCTCGCGACCAATGTTCCCTGCCCGCTCCGGGTTTGCTGTTGATCTTGGGCGTGCGGCCATGCTCGCTCATCCAAATCACTAACGTTTCGTCCAACAAACCGCGTTGCTCCAAATCGTTAAGCAATGTCGGATACGCCAGATCAAAACCGGGCAGCAACAACTCTTTCATTCGCGGGTAATGGTATTGATGTGTATCCCACGATCCATTTGCGAATTGACCGTAACAATCCCAAAACACGCTGACGAATTTCCCGCCAGCTTCGATCAAACGTCGCGCCGCCAAACAACCCTGGCCGAACAGGTTCATGCCGTACTGCTCGCGCAATCGCCGCGGTTCGCGGCCGATGTCCATAGCGTCTCGCAGTTTGTTCGAGGTCAGCAGCGACATCGCCAACTGTTGTTGGCGGTTCCAACTGTGGACGTCAGGATTCCGATCAAGCTGCTCGCGTTGACGATCAAACTGAGCTAACAACGACTGTCGCAATCGCAATCGTTCCAGTGAAATATCACCCGGCAATTCCGCAGCGGGCGAAAGCCGAAAACGGCCGTTAGGCGTCGTGCCGCCAAACGGATTACGAAATCGCTTCGTTTGCGCGACGGTGTTTTTCGGCGCTACGTGCAAGCCTTTGCCGTCAAAGTCCGTCCACAGGGGATCGTATTCGGCTCCCAGGAAAGCCGCGAAGGGCCCGGCGTTCACCGCCGGGTTGTCGGTTTGCGAATTGACCAACCACGGCAAGCCGATGTTGTTGGGAATGCTGTCAGCCGGAGCGTTGCCGTGCCGACGCTCCAGATAATCGACGACCGAACCGATGAATGGCCAATGTTGTTTATCACGCGCCCGTGTTTCCAATGCGGGCGTATAAGTCGGCAGTCCCGTCACCGCATAAGCCAGTCCGTGAACGGGATACGGGTGCGTCATCGATCGCACCACCGTGACCTTATCCATCACCTTGGCGATTTGCGGCAAGCGATCGCAAATGTGCAGACCGGGCACGTTGGTCGCCATGGCTTTCATCTCGCCTTGCACATCCGGCATCTCCGGTTTGGGATCGAACGTTTCGTGCGAGGAAGGCGAACCGTAGGGGAACAATAAAATGCACGATTTCGCTTTGCCGAAAGCGGAACCCAGCGTGGCGGCAGACAAGTTTGCGGTTCCGGCCAGAGAGAGACCAAACGCTCCGATTCCCCCGACTTGCATGAAATCACGACGAGTCAGACCGTCACACAGCGTCTTCTTGGTGCCAGAGATGGAAAACAAAATCCCGCTCCTCGTCGTATCCCCAACTTTAACTTGCCATCGACCACTACTCGTCTTGCAAAGCCGTCGCATTATAGTTCGGATTGAGATCCAGCGCCAACGACCGAAAATTCTTGACGCGATGCAAGGTGATCATGTTGGAGTCATGGTTGTTGTAAGGCAGCTTGGCTTTGCCGGACTTGACGTTGGTCTTCCATGTGTAATGGCGATACTGATGGGCCGCACCGAGGCTGCTGCGGGAGAGCACTAGCAAGTCGTCTCCGACGATGACCGGAGACGCATAATGAAACGATTCGAGCGGGTTTTTGCTCATCGCCACACAACCGGCCTGAAACCAGTTCAGCCCGTCGATGCTGTAGCTGAGCATCAGGATGCGGCGCGTGTTTCCCGGATTGCCCGCGAACCCTCGGTCGCCGAGCGGCTTGGGCGGCTGATACGGATCGGGAACCATCGAGCCGCATGTCCAGAACAAGCCGGACTTCTTGTCGTAAAGAATCTTGAATTTATTCTGCCCGCCCGGCATGGGATAGAACTGAACGAAGCGGTATTTCATGGTCTGGCCGTCGTCTTCCAGCTTGCAAACCGACGTTAGGCCGGCCGTCAGTTGCACGTCGATGCGCGTTCTCAGCAAGACGTATAACTCGCCACGAATCTCGACGACGTTGCCTTCCAAAAACCAGCTGCCGCCCGCATCGCGTCCGTTTTTTTTGGACGCCGCGCCGCGCGATAACGACGGCGTTTGGCGAGGCGGCTCGACCTTGTTCGACATTCGCCAGGCCTTCGGATCAAGCAGGTCTTTGGATAAATCGCCAGCCACAACCAGTGACGCCGAACCTCGATCCATGTCTTCAAACGCCCGATAGACAAAGCCATTTTTCACATGGACCGGCGTAGCCGAACCGTGGTAGCGCGAGTCGTCAAACAGTGTCACCGGCTTGCACCATGTTCTCCCGCCATCCGGCGAACGGGTGATGCGGATGTCTCGCTTATGCGGATCGTTGCCGATCATGTGCAACGCGTCCTTCACATAAAACAGCGATCCCCACGTGATGCCGTTGGTCGAAATTTGCCGCCACGTCCGGCCGCCGTCGTCACTGGCTTTGATCTTGCAGTGGTTGGGATAGTCGATCCCGCCCTCATCGCCGGAATTCGGCCGCTTGAGCCAAAGCTCCATCGACGCAATCAACCGCCCTGACGGCAACTGCAGAATGTCGGGCGTGCCGACGCACACCGCCTTCGCCGGATCTTTCAGATCACGAACCTTGTGAACGACGACGTACTGTTGCGCAAGCGGTTCGGATCCACGAACCACGGGCGAAACCAGCAGGATTGCGGCGATCAGTAATGTGTGGCGTTTTCTGTTTGAGGATTGCATCTTGACTACCCTGCTAAACTCGAATTTCAGAGGACCAATCAAGTATACTTATTGCGTGAATCGTTGCGATGCGATTGCCACCCCTTCGAGCACCGACCAAGATGAAGAACAATTCTCTCACGCGGCGTGACTGGCTCCAATCGGCTGCTGTTCTAGGCGTCTCCGGCGCGACCGTCGACAGCCGCAGCAGGCGTGTTTGCGCAAAGGAGCCGGACAAAGTCATCGACATCGGCTCCCAATGCCAACTCTGGTGTGATGACTACCTCATCGAAACAAATGACGGGGCTCAAATAAAACTGCATCAGCCTCAAAAGGTCAACGACGGGCGGCCAGTGCTTCGGCTGGATCAACCATGGGAGGAATTGGGGACTCCGATCCTTGGCGCGGTACTGCGGGACCGAGGCAAGTTTCGAATGTGGTATCGAGGCGGCGGCGGCGGACCGCGCGGGGGAATCTGGTGTTTTGCTGAATCCGGCGATGGTCTGACATGGAACAAGCCCTCGCTCGGATTGATCGAACGGCAAGGTAGTCGGCGGAACAATATTTACGTGGTTGGTCAACCGCAGGCATATACTCCGTTTGTCGATCCGAACGAAACCAACCCGGCGCGACGATACAAGTCGGCCGTTAGCTCCCTGCGCATCGACACAGCGCTCGCCCATTCTCCGAACGGTTTGGTGTGGACGCAATTTCGCGACGGAGCGGCAATTACCGGACGAGCTTCCGACACGATTAGCCAAGTGCTGTGGGATTCCTTTGCCCGCGTTTATCGGCTTTACACGCGCACCGATTACGGAACCAGACAGACAGGCGAAGTTCGCGGCACACGCGATATGATCGCCGCCGCCAATGCCGACCTGTCGGATCCAAAGAGTTGGCGCAAAGTCCGCGAGTGGTGTCTCGGATGGGAAAGAGGAGACCGCGACTACCACAAAATGCGACAACTCTACAGCGTCAACGGTTGGATTCACGAAGGCGTTCAGTTCGCCTTGATCTGGGCGTTGGAGCTTGGCGATCATGAGACGATGAACGCCTATCTCGCCACCACCAGGCATGACCAACCGTGGAACTTGGACTGGATTTACGGTAACCGTCCTCTGATCCCGCGCGGCGAGCCCGGCCAATTTGATTGCCGCTGGATTCAAGCGGCTCCGAGCATCGTTACCTGGAAGGATAAACACTGGCTCTACTACGTCGGCCTGGCGCGATCGCATAACGGTCAATGGAGCCCCAATATCACTGGCCCCAAAGGCGGCATCGGTCTGGCAACGATTCGCCGTGACGGTTTCCATTCGTTGCATGCCGACGCGAGAAGCGTTTCGGTGACGACCAAGGTTTTGCGGTTTCGCGGCGATACGCTCACCCTCAACGTTGCCACCACAGCAAAGGGCAACATACGTGTCGAATTTCAGGATGGCGCAGGCAAACCGATTCCCGGCTTCACGCTGGCCGAATGCGAGGGGATCACTGGCGACGAAATCGATCGAGTTGTCCGCTGGAACAAAGGCGGTGACGTGGGGGTTATTGCAGGTAAGCCGATTCGGATACGGTTCGTGCTGCGTGACGCGGATCTGTTTTCCATGAAGTTCGGCAAATCGACCGACAGCCCCAAGCTTCGAAAAAGTAGACCATAATGCGTACAATGTTTAGCGGAACGCTTCCTTACTGTGGAGAAAACAGTGTTTGATATCGGTAGCTTCACGACTAGCACATGCGGCGGAACATCGCGACGTTCGTTTTTGCAACTGGCGGGTTCTGTACCCATCGCAATGGGATTGGGCGATCAGTCGTTTGCGGCGGCTCCGAAACAACGAGCGAAATCGGTGCTGTTCGTTTTTCTCTGGGGAGCGCCCAGTCATCTTGATACCTGCGATCCGAAACCGAATGCTCCGTCTGACTACCGCGGGCCGTTCGCCACGATTCCGACCAAAACGCCGGGGATGCACTTCACCGAGTTGCTGCCCAAATTGGCTCAACGAAGCAACCTCTACACCGTCGTCCGCAGCCACGTGACGTCCGCGCCTGGACACCCCGATGCGGGAACCGTGGCGTTGACAGGCTTTGAAGAAAACCCGAAACCAGTGCAACCGAATTTTGGTTCGATCGTCGCAAAACATCGCGGCCGTCAGGGGGCGCTGCCGCCCTTCGTTTCGATTGCTCGCGGAACCGTGATGGATGGTAATCGGCGGATCGAAGGCTACGGAGGCGGAACATTGGGGTCGGCTTATGATCCGTTTATGATGGGTTGTTCTGAACTGGGCAAAGTAGAATTGCCGGCGCTGAAATTATTG
Source organism: Blastopirellula sp. (assembly GCA_002701545.1). GTDB lineage: Bacteria > Planctomycetota > Planctomycetia > Pirellulales > Pirellulaceae. The sequence goes on from NZVR01000041.1 coordinate 86,185, forward strand.
GACGGTCTGGTTCCGAATCGGATCGCGGATCGGAAAAAATTAATCCAGCAAATCGACGGCGTGCCGCGGACTTTGGAGCAAAACGGGTTTGAAGGTTGGAATCGAACTTACCAAGCCGCCTATGATTTACTGATGGATCCCAAAGCCCGTGAAGCCTTCGACTTGACCAAAGAATCCCACAAGACCAGAGCACAATACGGGCAATCGGTGTTTGGTCAAAGTGCGTTGTTGGCTCGCCGTTTGGTCGAAGCGGAAGTGCCCTACATCCAACTGAACTACAGTCGCCACGTCGAAGCGATCACGCCCGGATTCGAATTCGGCTGGGATACGCACATTTACAATTTCGAGTTACTGCAAGATTTGCACTGTCCGATTTTCGATCGCGTGTTTTCCACGCTGTTGGACGACATGAACCAGCGAGGTTTGCTGAAAAACACGCTGATCGTTTGCATGGGCGAGTTCGGCCGCACCCCGAAAATCACCAACCGAGCCGCTCGCGATCATTGGCCTCAATGTTATTTCTCGATGTGGGCCGGCGCGGGAATCGAGCCGGGGCGATGTATCGGCGAAAGCAACCGTCGGGGCGAACATCCGCTGACCGATCCTGTCACGCCTAAAATGGTTGGCACAACCATCGCGGAACTTGCGGGAGTCGACGCTCGGACACGAGCCAAAATGAGCGTGTTAGACGGTGGACATTTGATTAAAGGACTGATCTGATGCGAAGTTGTGTTTTATTACTGATCGCCTCCACCACATTCGCTGCCGAACCGCAACGTTTGACTGACGATGGTCGGATTAAATGGACGCCGGTTTTCTTAAACAACAAAGAGTTAGTCTATGTCGATTTGGAAAAGCCGGAGCTTACGGTGATCAAACGGCTCAATCTAACCGACCTCAGCACCAAACGACTTCACCCCGAGGCGAACACGCAAGAACTCGAACCCGCTTTTTTCAAAGGCGGCGAGCGTAGCACTTACTTGAAAACAACGGGCGGATTGAATGTTGGAATTGTGATTCGCGACGAACAAAAAAACAAAGAAGCTTTGTTGCCGGCGGAAGCAGGCTTTTGCGGGTATAAAAGTCCAGCTTTCTTTCCTGACGGGAATCGGGTTATCTTTTCTTTTGCTCAAGGCGGACAGCAGGATCTCTATTCGGTCAATCTGGACGCCAAAGATCGCAAGCAGATCACAAGCCATAGCGGCAACAATTACTGGCCGAGTTTTTCGCCGGATGGTAAGCGGATCCTGTTTGGATCGACTCGCGATGGAAATTACGAGATTTACTCGATGAACCTGGATGGCAAAGAGGTGCGGCGTTTGACCGATTGCCGCTTCCAGGATTTGCGTCCGCAGTTTTCGCCCGATGGCAAACGAATCGCCTTCACCAGCAGTCGCGACGGGAATTTTGAAGTGTATGTCATGAACGCCGATGGGCGGCATGTCAAGCGAATCACGCACCATGAGGAGCGAGACGACTACGCTGCTTGGCATCCCGACGGCAAACGCTTGGTGGTCATCTCAGAACGCGATGGCAGCCACGATTTGTACCTTGTGCGGGTTGACGATTAAGTTCGTTGGCCAGACATGAATTCAACGCCTCCTAAATAACGGAAATCTGTCATGCTTGAAATCCTTGGCCGAACTCAATCGACGTGTGCTGGAATTTCACGACGCCAATTGCTTCAGGCGGGCGGAGCCGGATTGTTCGGCCTGAGCTTGCCTCGTCTTCTTGAGGCCGAGCAACAACAGCCTTTTGTGAACGGCCGAGCGAAATCGGTGATCTTTCTGTTTTTGTTTGGCGGGCCGAGCCAATTGGAAACCTTTGATCTGAAGCCCGACGCGCCCAGCAAAATCCGCGGGCCGTTTAAACCGATCGCTTCGCGGACGCCGGGTTTGTTGATCGGCGAACACTTGCCGCAAACGGCGAAAATCTCCGACAAGTTTTGCGTCGTCAGAACCATGACGCACAGCTTCAACGATCACAGCGGAGCCGGACATTACTTGCAAACCGGTCGTCGTTGGCACGTGCCGATCGGCGGCGGATTTCTCGCCACTCCGAAAGACTGGCCGTCGATGGGGTCGGTGGTCGAGTACTTGTCGTCGCGCGAGCCAACACAAGCCGTGCGGGACTTGCCCAGCTATATGGCGCTGCCCAACTGGCTGGGGGCGCTTCAGGAAAAAGGTCAATATCGCCGGCCGGGACAATATGGCGGTTGGTTGGGCCGCGCTTATGATCCCTTGAATACGGACATTCAAAAGAAGGATTTGAAAGACAATCCCTACTGGCGTGACTGTACAGACGACGAACTGAAGTTTGAAATCCAAGGGCTTGCCAGGCGGAAGGGGCTTTCGCTCCAGCGGCTGGGGCAACGCAAGTCGCTACTGGAGCAGTTCGAAACCGAACACCGCCGCATCGACAATCAGCGAGCGTCGACTTTCAATCAGTTCAAACAACGCGCCCTGGATTTGGTCACTTCGCAAAAGACGCGGCAAGCTTTGGAGATCACTCGCGAATCGGACAAACAGCGCGACGCTTACGGACGCCATCTTTACGGCCAATCGTGTTTGATGGCGCGGCGTTTGGTCGAGGCGGGGGTGCGTTTTGTCACCGTGCATTACGACTGCGTGGACGGCTATAGTTGGGATTCGCATCGCAGCAGCCAGCACTTGCAAAACCATCTCATTCCGACGTTCGATCAGGCGTATTCCGCTTTGATTACCGACCTGGACCAGCGAGGTTTGCTGGAGGAAACGTTGGTCGTCGCGATTGGAGAAATGGGACGCACGCCGAAAGCCAACGACAAATGGGGCCGCGGGCATTGGAGCACCTTGTTTCCCGCCGTCTTGGCCGGAGCGGGCGTGCGGGGCGGCATCGTCTACGGCGAAAGCGACAAGCACGCGGAGTATCCCATCGATAAGCCCACCTCGCCGGAAGACCTGGCCGCGACGGTTTACCAAACTCTGGGCATTGATCCTGAAATCCGCCTGCCCGACGCTCAAGGCCGGCCCGTCCATGTCGTGNAAGGCGGCTCGNCCGTGGATGGAATCTTTGGTTAACGTGGAGAAGCCGCAACCGTAGCTCGACTCTCTGAGTCAAGCTACGAAGAAAGGAACTCGTTATGAATAGTTTAACGCGACGCGAGGCGTTACGAGTCGGCGGCCTGGGTGCCGTTGGGCTGTCGCTTCCTCAACTGTTGGCCGCCGAAGCAAGCGCCGGGAACCTTTCCAGCAGCGGTCTGGCGGCAAAAGCGGATGCTTGTATTGTCCTGTTTCTCAACGGCGGTCCGAGTCACCTGGACATGTGGGACATGAAGCCGTCGGGACCGGTGGAAATTCGTGGCGAGTTCAATCCAATTTCGTCGTCGCTTGGCGGCGTGAGTGTCTCCGAACATTTACCCCGGCTTTCCAGGCAGATGCATCGCGTAACGCTCGTGCGGTCGATGAACCACAGCGTCAACAATTCGCATGCGGCTGCCGTATATGCGGCGCTCACAGGGCACGACCGCGGCGAGCAGGGAGGCGGAGCCAAACCGAACGACCACCCGCCCCCCGGTGCGGTGCTTTCCAAATTGCGTCCGCCGCGAGCAGGATCGTTGCCTTACGTGACGCTGCCTTACAAAACTAAGGAAGGCGCCGGCGGCCCGTTGCAGCCAGGATTTTTGGCGGGGTTTATCGGTGCGACTTACGATCCGTTCTGGGTGCTGGATGATCCCAATTCGCCGAAGTTTCACGTCCGCAATCTTTCGTTGCCCGCGGGAATGGCGGAGCAGCGGATGCACGAACGCGGGCAGTTGCTTTCGTCGCTCGACCGGGGATTGGAACGAAAGGCCGACCGAACGCTGGCGGCGATGAACGGTTTTCAGCGCCAGGCGTTTGACTTGCTGACTTCGAATGACGCTCAGCAGGCGTTCCGGCTAGAACGCGAACCCGCCGCGGTGCGCGACCGCTACGGCCGCAATATTTACGGACAAAGCGCCTTATTGGCGCGGCGGCTAATCGAAGCGGGCACGCGAATGGTCACCGTCTCGTGGGCTCCTGACGCCAACGCGACTTGGGACACACACGGTCAGAATTTTCAAAAGCTCAAAAAGACGCTGTTGCCCCAGTTCGACGCCGCGTGCGGGAGTCTGATTGAGGATCTGCATCAACGCGGACGTCTCGATCGAACGTTGATTGCCGTACTGGGCGATTTCGGACGGACGCCGAAGATCAACAAAAACGCTGGTCGCGATCATTGGAACGCTTGCTATTCCATCCTGCTGATCGGCGGCGGCGTCAAGCAAGGTTTTGTTTACGGAGCCAGCGACCGGACTGGCTCCCTGCCTATCGAGAGCCCCATTTCCCCAGGAGATATTGTGGCGACGATTTATCGGCTGCTGGGCGTTGATCATCGCCATGTGTTGTACGATTCGCTAGAACGACCTCATACTATCGTCCCCAAAGCGCGTGTGACGCGCGAACTGCTGGCGTGAAAGACGTCGCCCACGCGTTAAAAAATGTAGAAGTCTTCGGTCTTCGCCATGGTAGAGAGTTTATTTTCTCGTCACGCCAGAATGTCCCCTATCGGTTTGTTGCGTTGGGCGATCGGATGCGGCCGGTTTTCCAGATCGAAGAGGACGCTTTTGGAATCGACGCCAGCGTTTCGTAAATCGTGGCGAGATGATTGCCTGGGGACCGATTGACTCGGCCAAAGGCAGCGTGCCCGCGTACAACTAGCCGTTATGAACAGCCCAGCCCAGCCGTTCTTTTCTCGCCAAACTAGCCCGCGTTGAGTCATTTCTGCGGTCCGCCGTATCGTAAACACGCTGTCCGCGGGCTTAAACGCCTATATGGATTTTGCTTTCGTAAACCACTGTAGAATCATTTGCATCGTGTCAGTAAACGAGCCAAGTGGCGTCCATTTCATTCCGCCTTCGTAACGAACTTCACTGGTTTGATTGAATTGAGCAGAGTTGTGGACTCAACTAAGTGTATTTCAATTTTGCCGCAATCTTGATGTAAGGTCGTGTCGCCCGGTGGGTGATTACGCCAAACGGCGGAGCGTCGCGGACGCGTTTTGGCAACTACGCCGGTGTATGGGGCGTCCGAAATGCCCGAACGCCTCCTGATAGATAAAAGAAAGCGGCAGGTTTTACTGCGCTGCAATGCGAAGAACGACACCCGCATCAAAGTCAAACCTGGTGCAGATTTGCTCACGTAATTGCTAAGCCGAGAGCCTTCACCTTACTTGACGCAAAATCGCTGTCAGTTTAGCACCGAGGGATTAACCTGCCTTTCGCTGGCAGGTTTCTTGCCCCAGGCTGCCCAGAGTGGGTCGTTGTACTGATCGGCCCACACCGTGTAGTGATCCCAACAGACTTTGGGCGTGTTCCCCATCAGCCCCGCGAGCACCTCGATCGTGACCGGCACACCGGTGTAGTACCCGCTCAGCGTGCGCTTCGCGAAGGTGTGACGACACGTGTACATGCAGCGGTCATGGGGCAGTTTCAGTTTACGTTTCAATTCGTCGACGAGGTTCACGCGAGCAAGGGCCAGTCTCGCGGCTTCCTTGTTCTCTGTGCCACGAACACGTTCGCCTTGCTCATCAAAGAGGGGCACACGTTTCCTTGTTCCCGGTTTGGTGGAATACCAGCAGTCCGTCTGCTTCCAATGCCAGGCAGATCCATGCTGCTGGCGACGTTGTTTTCGATTCCTTGCCATTGGTCATTTGTCCTTTCG
>NZVR01000042.1 GCA_002701545.1 Blastopirellula sp.
GTATCGCGCGCATACAAGTCGAGTCCACTGACCCCGGTAGCCGGCATATGGGGTAGGTCGAGTCGGTTCGACAGCAGCCGATAGCGGACATCAATGCTGGTGGCATTGGTTTTAAACCTCACCAACATCCCGGCCGAATGGCGACTCAACCCCCAGACGGCAGCACGCACGCGCTGTTCTGCCCGTTGCGGCAAGCGATCAAAGTACCGCGCTGTGTCATCAAATCCTTTCCCTTCGACCCCCCAATCCTCGACGTTGTACCAAGCCAGATTGCCTTCAACTTGAGGCTTCAGATTGTCTTGCGCAACACCGACTCGGCCCGCGAGTCCGGCGCAGGCCAGGGATGCGGTGTTGGTTAGGAAGCGCCGACGACTCGGATTCAACTGACTCATTGCTGCACACCTGGAAAAACGAGATAACGCAGTGGTTGAAACATACGACCTGAAGATCGATTATAATCATCTCGTAGCGACCCCGCCGCCAGACACCGCCCTACTTCTTGAAAGCCCGCCGCCATGCTTCGATCTTTCCTCCTCCTCTCCGTTGGACTTGCCGCATTGCTCGCCACCGTGAGCCTCCAGGCGGAAAATCAACCACCTGCCGGGTTCACACCCTTGTTCAACGGCAAGGACCTGACCGGCTGGCACGGACAACCTCACTTTGATCCTCGCAAGTTGGCAGAGATGCCCGAAGACGAGCGAAACAACCAACTCCAGAAATGGAACGACGACGCCCACGCTCATTGGACCGTCGACAATGGCGAGCTCGTCAATGACGGCAAAGGTGCTTACCTGACCACCGACGAATCTTTTGGCGATGTGGAACTGCTGATCGAGTACAAAACGGTCGCCAAAGCCGACAGCGGTATTTACCTACGCGGGACCCCGCAAGTGCAAATTTGGGATACCACCGAAGCAGGCGGCAAGTGGAACCGAGGTGCCGACAAAGGGTCGGGTGGATTATTCAATAACGCACCAGCTGATAGTGCCGGACGTAATCCACTCGTGCTAGCCGACAAACCGTTTGGCGAGTGGAATCAGTTTCGTATTCTGCAAACCGGTGCCCGAACCTCTGTCTGGCTCAACGGCAAACTCGTTGTGGATCACGCGATCATGCAGAACTATTGGGATCGCGAGCATCCCTTGTTCCGCGACGGCCATATCCAGTTGCAAACCCACGGCGGAGAAATTCGGTGGCGCAATATCTTCATCCGCAAGATCGATACGAAAGAAGCCAATGCTCTGCTGAGTGCCCGCGAGGCTTCCGGATTTGCGTCGGTCTTCAACGGCCAGGATCTCACGGGCTGGCAAGGCGCGACGGACAACTACGAGGTGGTCGACGGCGCGTTGGTATGTAAGCAGGGCAAAGGCGGTACGTTGTTCACTGACGACCAGTACGGTGACTTTGTGGCGCGACTCGAATTCAAATTACCGCCAGGTGGCAACAACGGTTTAGCGATCCGCTACCCGGGCAAAGGACGTCCAAGCGTCGATGCCATGACGGAATTACAGGTCATCGACTCGGAACACCCGAAATACGCCAAACTGGATCCCCGCCAATATCACGGTTCCGCGTACGGCATGGTCGCGGCTCATCGTGGCTACTTGCGTCCGACCGGAGAGTGGAATTTCCAAGAGGTCACCGTCGTCGGTTCGACCATCAAGGTAGAGCTCAACGGATACCCGATTCTCGATGCCGATCTCAGCAAAGTGACCGAGTTCAAGGACGGAACAAAGCATCCAGGAAAAGACCTCACGCAGGGCTATTTCGGGTTCGCCGGACACAACGACCCCGTGATGTTCCGCCAAATTCAAATCAAAAAACTCAAGGCCCAGCCTCGCTGGATGCCGTTATTTGACGGCAAGTCGTTAGCGGGTTGGAAGTCAGCCAACTTTGGCGGCGAAGGTGAAGTTTCCGTTAAAGATGGCACCATTAACATGGACATGGGTGGACCCTTAACAGGAATCACCTGGCAAAAAAAATTCCCCAAGTCAAACTACGAAATCCAGCTTGAGGCAATGAAAGTCGATGGCATCGATTTCTTCTGTGGACTCACGTTTCCCGTCAAAGATTCTCATGCCAGCTTCATTGTGGGTGGATGGGGCGGCGGCGTCGTGGGAATCTCCTCGATTGACGACGCAGATGCTTCCGCAAATGACACCACAAGTTTTGCGAAATTTGACCAAGGCAAATGGTACAAAATTCGAGTTCGTGTCACGGATGATAAGATTGAAGCCTGGATTGATGACAAAAACCTGGTCGATCAGGAGATCGTTGGTAAGAAGATCTCAACCCGCAGCGAAGTCGATCTGAGCAAACCGCTGGGAATCTCGGCGTTCGAAACACAAGCCGCCTTGCGGAACATCCAGTATCGTCTCGTATCCGGACCGGCCATCCCCAAGTAAGCAATCGTTTCACCGCTCATCCACTTTTTGCCACCACGGTTGTCATGCTCCACGACCACTTCATGCGACTGGCCCTGCAAGAGGCAGAGCTGGCGATGTCAGAAAACGAAGTTCCCGTCGGTGCAGTCATCGTGCAAGGCGAACGAGTGATTGCCTCCGCCCATAACCAGCGCGAGCAGCTGCACGACCCCACAGCACATGCCGAGATGGTGGCCATCACCCAAGCCGCGGAATCGTTGAATGATTGGAGACTGGAACACACGACACTCTACGTCACACTGGAACCATGCCCGATGTGTGCCGGTGCTATTTTGCAAGCCCGCATTCCCCATGTTGTCTATGGTGCATCGGATCCGAAAGCTGGCGCCGTCAATTCACTGTTCCAATTATTAGGCGACGCGCGACTCAACCACCAAGCGCATGTAACACCGCATGTCATGGCAGAACCTTGCGGCCAGATACTGACACAGTTCTTTCGAAAGCAAAGAGCCCTGGGGAAAAAATAAACATGATCAGCCGTGCTCCTCTTGTCGGCCTGTTAATGACGCTCTGCTCCCTGGCAGCTGCCGACACCATCCGTTTCGAGGATCAGATTGCTCCGATCTTTGAGAAACGCTGCGTCAGTTGTCACAATGACGACCAACGCGAAGGCGGTCTGTCCCTGGTCAATCGTGCTGCCGCAAGCCAAGGTGGCGAAAGTGGTCCGTTGCTAACTGCGGAAAACAACGAAGAGACGTTGCTGTTGGAATATGTTTCGGGTGACGATCCGGAGATGCCGAAACAAGGACCTCCGTTGGCGAAAGCCGAAATCGCACTCTTGCGACAATGGCTTGCCGAGGGGGCCAAGTGGCCTGCTGCACTCAGACTCAAAGATCGGTCGCTCGCGGACAACGACTGGTGGTCGCTCAAGCCACTCGCAGCGAATTCCCCAGCCGTCTGGCGGTCGACTTTTCCCGACCTGCCGACCACCGATCTCGATTCGCCGGTCGATGCGTTTATCAGCCGCCAGCACCAGCTGCAAAAATTGTCGTTCGCTCCCCCAGCCGATCGACGCACTCTCTTGCGACGCCTCAGCTTCGATCTGATCGGATTGCCACCAACTCCGGCGAACATGCAGCAATTCCTGACAGACACCCGCCCGGACGCTTACGAGCGTCAGGTCGATCGCCTCTTGGCGTCACCTCACTACGGAGAACGTTGGGCACGCCATTGGCTCGACATTGTTCACTACGGTGACACCCACGGTTACGACAAAGACAAGCTGCGCCCCAACGCTTGGCCATATCGCGATTATGTCATCCGCAGTTTGAACGCGGACAAACCGTATGCTCGATTCGTCCGTGAACAACTCGCCGGTGATGTCCTTTGGCCTGGCACGATCGATGGTATCGAAGCCACTGGCTTCATCTCCGCCGGGCCGTGGGACTTCATTGGTCATGCGGAAGTCCCCGAGTCCAAAATCGACGGCAAGGTCGCCAGACACCTCGATCGTGACGACATGATCCGTACCGTTTTTGAGAGCCTGTGCAGTACCACGGTGGGTTGCGCTCAATGCCACCATCACAAATTCGATCCCATCTCCATGCAGGATTACTACAACCTGCAATCCATTTTTGCCGCAATCGACCGCGCTGAACGCACTTACGATCGAGATCCTGAATCCGCCGAACGTCGCGCCCATTTGGCGAAGCAGCTGCAAGCAACCCGGGACCAACACCAGCGCTTGACGGATCGCGTCAACAAACTCTCCGGTCCCGCCTTAGCCGCACTCGACAAACGCATCGCCCAGCTGACAAAGGAGCGATCCGAAGCCGCCAAACCAAAACCAGAATTCGGTTATCACAGCCGCATCGAAAGCAAACAAAATGTGGTCAAGTGGGTCCAAGTGGATCTCGGCGCTTCCCAGCCTCTGAACCAAGTCATCCTCGTCGGTTGTCACGATTCATTCGGCAACATTGGTGCTGGGTTTGGTTTTCCGAAACGCTTCCGCATCGAGTCCAGCGACGATCCGAAGTTCGAACGCGAAGTACAGACGATCGCGGACCACACCTCTGCAGCTTACAAAAACCCCGGCGTGACTCCGCAAATCTTCTCCGCCAATGGGATCTCCGGCCGGTACATTCGTGTGACCGCCACTCAACTCGTCAACCGCCAACCGACTGACTACATCATGGCGTTAGGCGAATTGATGGCGATCAACCCTGCGGGAACGAACATGGCTGCTGGCCGACCGGTCAGTTCACTCGATTCCATCGAAGCACCCGTTCGCTGGCGGCGAAGCAACCTCACCGACGGCTATTACTACGGCATTTGGAACAACATCGATTTAGGTCAACTCGCCGCTTTAAGCAAGCAGCGTGACCAGATGATTGCCGCCGCTGTCCCGGCCGCTTTGCGGAAACAACTTGCCGAGCAACAAGCGGCATTGGCGCGACTCGAGGCACAGTTGAAGTCGTTACCGGCCAAGAGTCGTGTATTTGTTGGCTGCGTGCATGCCGGCAACGGCAATTTCGCGGGACGTGCAGGTAAAGGACCTCGGGAAATCCGGGTACTGCACCGTGGACAAGTCACCCAACCGCGCCAGCTGGCTGTGCCCGGTACGATCGACATCATCCCCGACACGGCTGCCATTTTTGAATTGCCAGAAAAACATCCCGAATCCGCNCGCCGCATCGCACTGGCCGATTGGATTATCCGCCATGACCATCCGCTTACCTGGCGCTCGATCGTCAACCGTTTTTGGCAATATCATTTTGGACGCGCCCTGGTCGATTCACCCAATGACTTTGGTCGCATGGGACAACAACCCACGCATCCGTTGTTACTTGACTGGCTGGCTCTGCGATTTCGTGACGAAGGGCAATCGACCAAACGGATGCATCGTCTGTTGGTGACCAGCCGCGTTTATCGCCAAAGTTCCTATTCCACCCCCGCAGGCCTCCAGCAGGATGCTGAGAACCGTTTCCTGTGGAGGATGAATCGTCGCAAGCTGGAGGCGGAAGCCTTGCGCGACACGGTACTCATGCTGGCGGACCGCTGGAATACGCGACTCGGCGGCCCGGGCTTCCGCGACTTTGTGCTCGAACGACCCGAACATTCGCCCCACTACGAATATCACAAACATGACCCGTTGGATCCAGCCACGCATCGCCGCTCGATCTACCGCTTTCTGGTCAGGTCACAACCTCAACCATTTATGGAGGCTCTGGATTGCGCAGATCCTTCCCAGATGGTCGACAAGCGCAATGAAACGGTGACTGCGTTACAGTCCCTGGCGATGCTGAACAACGCGTTTATGGTTGCGATGAGTGAGCAATTCGCGAACCGCCTCACCGCTTTACACCCTACGCTCACGTCCCAACTCGAGATGGCCTTTCAACTCACCTTGAATCGTAGCCCCACGTCCGAAGAGCGCGCCGCGATCACAGCCTATGCCACCGAATTTGGACTGGCGAACACATGTCGCATCCTGTTTAACATGAACGAATTTTCCTTCGTGGATTAAGTCATGACTTCGAAATATACCCATGTCTCACCGGCCACCGGCAACGCGTCTGATCGACCCGGTGTGTCTCGCCGCGACATGCTCAAAAATCTCGGCTCCGGATTTGGAACACTGGCCTTGGCATCACTGCTGAACCAGGAAGGATTCTCTGGTGAGTCACACATCATCCATCATCCACCGCGTGCGAAACGTGTCGTTCAACTGTTTATGTCAGGGGCCGCGAGTCACCTCGACTTGTGGGACCACAAGCCGGCTCTAGAAAAACACCACGGTGAGAAATCCGACTTCGGCGAACACGTCGAAGCGTTTCAAAATGGTCTTGGGCCGTGGATGAAGTCTCCTTTCAAGTTTCAACCGTATGGGAAAAGCGGTAAAGCCATCAGCGATGCGGTATCACCTCTCGGCGACTGCGTCGACGACATGGCCTTCGTACACAATCTGGTCGGCAAAACCGGTGTGCACAGCCAAGCGACCTATTTGCAAGCAACAGGTTTTCAATCCCCCGGTTTTCCCGGCATGGGATGCTGGATCAGCTACGCGCTGGGTAGCATGAATGAGAATCTCCCCACCTTCGTGGTCATGCCTGATCGCCGGGGCTTCGCCTCCAATGGCCCCAAGAACTGGTACTCTGCGTTTCTTCCCGCCGCGCACCAGGGGACGATCATTCGACCGGGAACGCAGCGGCCCATTTCCGACCTGTTCCCACCCAAGAAGAGCTACGTCTCGAGGGCCAGTGACCAAGCCGCGATCGATTTACTGGGAAAACTGAATCGAGCGCACCAACAACGCCGCCAAGAAGATTCGCGGCTGGAAGCAAGGATCCGCAGTTACGAGCTGGCCGCTGAAATGCAACTCAGCGCGCCGGAAGCTCTCGATTTGTCCAAGGAACCGCAGCACATTTTCAAACTCTATGGTTTAGATCATGGTGCCTCTTCCTTCTCCAAAGAGATCAACGAAGTCGAAGAGACAGAATACTTTGGCCGTAAATGCTTGATCGCCCGACGCCTCCTCGAGCGGGGAGTACGCTTCGTTCAAATCTGGTCGGGTAACGATAATTCGTTCCCACGTCGCAATTGGGATAGCCATGAAGATATCAGTCGTGATCACTTTCCTCTCGCTCGCGGAATGGCACGCGGAGCGGCCGGACTGATTCAAGATTTAAAGCAACGCGACATGCTGAACGACACGATCATTCTCTGGACCACGGAATTCGGACGGATGCCGTCCACGCAAGGCAGTAAGGGTCGTGACCACAACCCCTATGTCTTCACCAACTGGCTATGTGGCGGAGGGATTCGCGGCGGAACCACCTATGGCCCGAGTGATCAGTGGGGCTACAAACCACTGGATCGCGACAATCCGACGCAAGTCTACGACATCCACGCGACCATCCTGCACCTGCTGGGCATCGATCACACTCAGCTTGTCGTACGCAACAACGGCATCGATCGACGACTGACCGATGTGCATGGTCACGTCATCCACGATTTGCTCGCCTGAGCATTCACGCCTTACCCGGCCATCGCCCTCGAACGGCAGGGCGCGCGCTTCGCCCAGCTTGGCTCAGTTGGTCTTCATCTGACTGGATTCCAACACTGCGCGTTGCACCGCCAGATCATGCTGATAACTGAAAGCCGCATCTTTTTCACCACGAACGACTTTGGCCAGATCGGCGGCATCATCGACGTAGCGGACAAAGCGAGGAAACGTGATCTCTTGATACCCTTTGCGATAGTCACCGCGCGCATTGCGCAACGCAACCCGCGCCTTGGGAGCATCCAATGGTTGGATGTGAAAGGTTGCTTCGCTGCCACAGACGACAAAGTGTCGCCGCGCAAAGCCTTCTACTTCGTTGACGCTAGAGCGAACCGTTGCCGTCGCTCGCGGATATTCGAACACCGACAGCATGTTGTCCAACAACGGGTCCTGTTCTGCTGATGAGTGTCGCGGGAAGGCGTGGACCGCCGTCGGTGGCCCCAGCACGCCAACCGTTAAGTCGATGATGTGGCAACCCAACTCGAACATGGATCCACCCTGGTATGCCGCCAGCGATTTGCGAGTCGCCGTACCCACCAATTTGCTCATCACCGTATGCGCTTCGAAAGGTTCACCTAACCAACCTTTTTGCTGCCAATCGCGCAGCATGACCACGGCCGGGTTGTACCGATACATATAGCCCATCTGCACCGCCAGATGCTTGGCCGTGGCAACCGCAATGATATTCTCGTATTCCGGAAATGACTCACCGGCTGGTTTATCCAAATGGATATGCAAACCCGCGTCCACACACTTCTTGGCGTATTTCAAGAGATCTCGGACGCGCGTTTCGATTCCCACAACTTTCAGATCGGGCGTATTCAACAGCTGCTCCAGCGTCAGCCATTTGAGATCTCGGTAGGGATCACGCGCTTCGGCCTGACGACGCAAAATCGCATCCGGCTCGTACACCCCCACCACTTCGTAATCATCCGAGTCGCGGTAAACGCTCATCTTGCTGGCGTGAGCGTGGCCAACGCCAATCTGGGCATATTTGATCTTTGCCATCTTTTCACCTTATTCAGGTCGATCGTACGCTGTGTTCGACTATAGTTTGTTCGTCAGCACTTGGAAAGCAATCCACGATTACGGCACACTGGTGATCGCATCGGGTGCGTGGCGATCCATCGATTCACCGTTTTCACCCTACGAACGATTCATCAGGCTAAGGCAGCTGTGTCCGATCCCATCCCGGTCAACAAGCAACTACAGGCACTGGATGTCAGCAGTGTCGAATATGCCACGCGGTTCGTGGAATTGCTTCTCGTAGAAGCCACGCGACTCGGGGCCAGTGACGTGCATTTACAACCTCAAGGCGAAGCACTGGATATCGCTTGGCGCTTAGACGGCGTGTTGCAACCGCTGGGTAGCTACTCCCCAGGTCAGTCATCCCACGTGATCACTCGCCTGAAGGTACTGGCGGAGCTTCTCACCTATCGCTCGGACTTGCCCCAAGAGGGGCGGATTCGTGCTGCGAGCAACGTCGAGATGCGCGTCAGCACGATGCCGACATTGCATGGCGAGCGGGCAGTGGTCCGGCTATTCGCCCCGCGCGGGCAGCACCTCAGGCTGCCGGACCTCGGTATGGAGGACGACCACCAGAAGGCGCTTGCTGGATTGTTGCTCGAGACTGCTGGTGTCATTTTGATTACGGGCCCGGCGGGTAGCGGTAAAACCACAACCGCCTACGCCTTATTGCGCGAGATTGCTCAACAGTCGCCGGGCAGCAAATGCCTCGTGTCACTAGAAGATCCCATTGAAGTCGATGTCCCAGGCATGGCGCAGTCCGAGGTGAATAGCGCGGCAGGGTTTGACATGGCGACGGGAATCCGCTCGATGTTGCGGCAGGATCCCGAAGTTATCTTTGTCGGCGAGATCCGCGACCGCGAGACCGCTGAGTGTGCGCTGCAGGCCGCGCTGACCGGACATCTCGTGATTACCACGTTTCATGCTGGCAGCACGGCGGAGGCCATCAGTCGACTCTCGGATATGGATATCGAACCCTACGTGTTGAGATCGTGCCTCCTGGGCATCGTCAACCAACGCTTGGTGCGGCGTCTCTGTCACTGTGCCCAGCCCGTCCAAGTACCTGATGGATTGTTGGGTCTGGCGGCGGCAAGTGCACTCGTACCAGGAACCTGTCCCGATTGTGCTCACACGGGGTATCGCGGACGTCATATGCTCAGCGAGCTGTTGTTACTCGATCATGACGGCATCGCGCAAGCCATCTTAACTCGACGCGATGCGCGTCAACTGGAACTGCTCGCCAAAGATTCCGGGATGATCACGCGGTGGCAGCGTGCCATCACCGCGCTTGAGCAGGGAATCACAAGCCCGACAGAAATTCGTCGCGTCCTTGGATTTTCCGAGAATTAGACCGAGTTCCACCTCGGCTGACATCGCACACGTAACCCAGAGAACGCACGCCGTCTGCCCTAGGAGACAGCATCGGTTTCCAGTTCACCCAGTTCCGCGAACAGTGCATCGAACACGTTCGGATCCGCAGCGGCGGATGGAGTCAGGTCATCCGCGATGGTAGCGACCGACCGACGATATTGCGCTACGAGCTGACGCTGCAACCTGCCACTCGCCTCGGTATCCGCTTTGGTCTCACTGTCGCGATGGGCGTTCTCTGTTCGGGACGTGGTCACCAGTTGATTCGTGGCGCGGTCCTCGACGCTCCAGACCAGTGGTGAGAGCGTTTCCGTCTGCTGGCGCTCCCCGGCGGTCTCAGCCGACCCTCGGGCTGCGACCACATTGGTATTGGTAATGTATTCACCGTTGTAAAGCCGCGTCCGTGCTGTATCGAATCCACGAACGCTGGCACTGAAGCCGCTTCCATAGATCGCACTGTAACCCGTGCGTTCGTAGTGAGCTTCCGTGGCTCTGCGTTGGAAAAGATAGGCCTCGTCGCTGCCGCCGGTCGCATAGGCCGTCACGCGACTGAAACCACGGGCGTTGTTGTAGAAGCCATCGCCCGTCAACACTCCGTATTGCGATGTTGCATAAAAGCGATCGTCACCCTGCGAATCGTATAGCCGAGCGGTGTCATGTCCTCCGGCATTCGAATAGGCAAAGACCCGTCCAAACCCCCGTGCTTCGTTGCTGAATCCATCACCGCGGAGAAGCGTATAGTCGGGCGTCGCCAGCAACTGATCCACTCCCGAAGAGTCGTATAACCGTGCAATATCTTTTGTCGAAGAAGCACGCGCGGTGACTTTTTCAAAGCCCCGCAAGTCATGATAGAAACCAGACCCGATCATGCGTGCAAACGAAGGTGACGCGTAGAACCGATCACGACCCTCGGTGTCATACATGGTGACCGTGTCGTATCCCCCGGCGTTCGCGTGGCCATAGACGATTTCAAAGTTGATCGCCGTCGAGGCATATTCGCCGCCGGTCATCTTAGTTTCACTAAAGCTTGTCGTGATCGTGTCGTCGTGGATCGAATCGAAGAGCGTCACGTTATCTCTTCCTCCTCGACCATCTACGGTGATATCCGCCACGTCCTCAACGACGACCCGGTACCCTCGACTCTTCAACTCGGCTGTCCCGGCCCCCAACGTCACGGTATCGCGCTGTTCGCTGCCAACCACGTGAGCTGCGTCTCGGCCACCTCGACCATCCACGTGGATTTCGCCAACATTCTCAAATTCGTATGTCACGTCGTTAATCACCACGCGCGTCGACTCGCCCACAGCGACGGTCAGCTGATCGTCACCCGTTGTCCCGTTGACATACACCACGCCATTTTCGTGAGTGACCAGATTTGCGAGTCGCAACGCAACGCCTTCGCGCTCCCCGGTCACTCGCAGCGTATAGCGTTGTCCGGCTAACACCTCGATGTCGATGCGCTCGTTATCGGTTACCGATTCCGAAGTGGCAATGACCTGACCTTGTGCATCATAGACTTCCAAGTCCACATCGCCGCCCGCGTGTTGGAACAGCGCTTCGACCGTCAGCGTACCAGTACGCCCCGCAATCAATTGATACTGCCGATCTTGTGCTGTATCTCCGCCCAGCAGTTCCAAAAAGTCAATCACACCCAGTTCGGTCGTCGGGGGCAGGGGCGACGGCGCTACCGGTGGATCGTCCACCACAGGGATGTCGACCCGATTGTCAACTTGTGCCTCGACGGCGAGTTCATAGAATCCAATGCCGTCGGACGTGCCAACAGACACCGTGTATTGCTGGCCGGCCATCACGTCAAACGAGAAGACGCCGTCTTGCAGCTCGCCAACCGCGCCTTCGAGTTGCCAATCGACCGTCAGTTGATGTGACGTCTCTGCAGATAACGCTACCGTGCCATGGGCGTCTGCAACAAACGTGAAATAGTCGCGGTCTTGCAGGGTACCTACCAAACCTGATACCTGCGTGGTCTCACCCAAGCTTCCCATGTTGTGGGCGGATATGATCGATGACCCGAAGTCATCCGCCGGCATCAACGCGTTCAAGGCACTCTCGAGATTGATGCGCAGATAATTGGCGTTCGTTGCCGAATCAAAAAAGGCATCTGCCGTGGAGCGTAAATGGCTATTGATCGTGTCTTGAGTAATGTCCGTATAGCCGACAAATTCCATGGCCTGTCGCAGCAACACACTGGCCCCAGCGACATAAGGCGACGCCATGCTCGTTCCCGATGCCGGCTGCCAGTCGTCAGCCACCCCATCGCCTCCAGCAACATGGTCGGGAACGGTGCTGTAAATACGCTCACCCGGTGCACCGATCGATCGGCTATGACGTTGACTGAAGCTGCTCAAACTGCCATCCGCTCCAACGCTGGAAACAGGAACCACGTAGGGGCTCACTGCCGGATAGCTCAATCCCGTATCGCGGAACTTGCCAAACGAATTCCCAGCGGACACGGCGACAAAAATTCCGTCCTCGTGCAGTTGCTGGAATTCGTCCTCCAACATCGCCCACATCGGGAGTTCGTCATCGTTCCAGTTCGTACCAATCGACAGATTGACCGTCGTGATCGGATACTCAAAGGTATTTTGGTTATCGTGCACCCATTGCAGCGCATCTTCGATCCATCCGAATTGGCCCGTTCCCTGATCATTGAATACGCGCAGGGCCACCAGATCCACTTGCGAGGCAACACCACGATGGTCCGGGTCGTCGCTACCAATGATGCCGGCCACGTGCGTACCGTGATATCCGGCTGGTCCATCATCATACGGGTCAGCGTCGTTTTCTTCGGTAAAATCCCATCCACCCACAACACGGTAATCCGCACCTAACCCGCCGCCGAGCGCGACGTGATCGTAGGCAATGCCGCTGTCAATCACGGCGACCGTCTGACCGTGTCCCGTAAAACCAAATTGGTTCTGTACGAAACTGGCACCCGTTTGGTCATGTGCCGCGGCTAAGGTCTGTGTTTGTTGCGACACATCCTGGGGCACCTCGTCGTGCAGATCGCCAAGACACAGGTCACCAAGCAACTGGTTGGCGAAGACCAAACGAGCTTCCACCATCTCGAGTTGAGACTGGCGGGAGAGCATATATCGATTACGGGAGCGCATGATTCCAACCTTCTCGGGGTCGCGTTTTGCATCTCATGCGCGAGCGAGAACATCCTGTCCCCATGCTCAGCGGCAGAGCAGACTACTAAAAAGCGTCTGTGGGGAGCGATAGCAAATACCACCTGGTTCACAGGTAGCAGGGAGAAGGGGAAGTCATGACCATCCTGTCAGACCTGAAAAGTATAGGTCGCCTAGTAGCAGAGACAAGCTATCACAGAGAACCACCGTTTCCCGGAAGGGACACGCGCGTACGGATGTTGCAAAAAAGCAACATCACCAACAGTTCAGGCAGCGCTGGACAGTTAGGGAATTAAGGGGCAATGAAACCAAGCGTTCGGTAATCTCTCGATTTTGCCGATCCCACGTCCGAAAACACCTGTATTGTGTCCCCAAACCTCGCAAGGGAATGCGAAGTGAGTGCAGCCACGATCTTACGTTATGCATATCTCGCATACATCGCCAAACCGGCGGAAGAGCGCCCCTTGTTCCGTCTGATCCGTCAGCGACAAGTCCGTTCCATCGTTGAACTTGGAATCGGCGACGGTTCGCGAGCATGTCGCCTGATCGACCTCGCCAGTCGTTTCGCTGGCCAGCCCATCCGCTACTCCGGCATCGATCTTTTCGAGTCTCGCCCAGATCCGGCAACCGGTTTACGGTACAAGCAAGCCCACCAATTGCTGAAGCGCACCGGTGCCAAGGCGCGCCTGGTACCCGGCGATCCGCTGACGGCGTTGTCCCGTGCTGCGAATGAGCTTCAGGACACCGACCTGGTGATCATTGCCGCTGACCAAAACCCACTTGCGCTGGAGCAAGCATGGTTTTACATGCCACGAATGCTTTCACCCACGGGTATTGTCTGTCAGCAGGAAACCTTGGCCGAAGGCCAGACCGCGTACCGAGTGCTATCAGCGCAGCAAGTTGGCGAGCTAGCTGGATCGCATTCGCGCCAGTTCGCAGCAGCTGCCGCCTAAGGTCTGGCATTTTCGTGACCGCTGTCTGAGTCTTCGACAACTTCCGCTTCTCGCCTTTCGCGCCACGACATATACTTCTCTGGCATCCGGAACCAGCGGGAGGTAGATGATGTGCGGTATTGTCGGTTACATCGGTACGAAGGAAGCGGCACCATTTCTTCTGGAAGGTTTACGACGGTTGGAGTACCGCGGCTACGACAGCGCGGGGATTGCCACGCTAACCGACACCAAGGTCAAGACCACGAAAACGGTGGGCCGCATCGAGACCTTGTCAGCATTACTGGGACAAGATCCGCATCAGGGCTTCGTCGGCATTGGCCACACTCGCTGGGCAACCCACGGTGCGGCAACCATCGCCAACGCGCACCCGCATCATGACCGTGACCAAGCGGTAACGATTGTCCACAATGGAGTGCTTGATAACTTTCAAGCGCTCAAGCAGGTATTAACGTCGCAAGGATACGAATTCCAATCGGAGACGGATAGCGAAGTCATCGCTCATCTGGTGCACTTTCATCTACAAGAAGAAGCACGACGCACAGAGACCCTGACCACGACCCATCTGACACGTGCCGTTGCGGCGACGCTGGAGCAATTACGAGGGACCTATGGGGTCGTGTTCTTATTTCGTGACTTTCCCGACGTCCTCATTGCCGCTCGCCTGGGAAGTCCACTGGTCGTTGGCGTAGGTCAGGGCGAACAGTTTGTGGCCAGCGACCCGTCACCCCTGGCTGGCTATACCGACAAAATCATCTATCTTGCCGACCACCAGATTGTCATGATCACTGCTGATCATGTCAGCGTGACACATCGGGACCATGGTCACGTCGATCCTGATGTTGAGGATCTGCAGATTTCGGCCACCGACATCTCGCTGGATGGCTTTGACCACTACATGCTCAAGGAAATTCACGAGCAACCTGAATCGCTGCGTAACGCCATGCGGGGCCGCATGAACTTTGAAGATGCGACGGCGGTGTTCGGCGGATTGAATCTGACGCCTCAGGAACTGCGCGGTGTCAAACGCATCATTTTGACGGGGTGCGGTACGAGCTGGCACTCGGCTCTCTATGGCGAATATGTCATCGAATCACTGGCACAAATACCGGTGGAAGTGGAATATGCCAGTGAACTGCGTTACCGCAACCCACCGGTCGATCACGACACCCTGGTGTTTGCCATCACCCAGAGCGGCGAAACGGCCGATACGCTGGGAGCATTACGGGAAATGTCTCGCAAAGGCCACCATACTCTGGCAATCTGCAACGTGGTCGGCAGTAGCATCGCTCACGAATCCGCCGGCGGGATTTTCTTGCACGCCGGCCCAGAAATCGGTGTCGCTTCCACCAAAGCCTTCACATCGCAGTGCATCGTTTTCGCCTTACTCGCACTCTACTTTGGTCGCCTGAGACATACGAGCCACGAAGCTGGCTTGCGGATGCTGAACGCCATGCGCGCGCTTCCAGACCAAGTCACTCAAGCCTTGGAGACGGATGCCACCGTTCGCCGGATCGCCCAAAAATACCAGCATGTGGCCAACTTCCTGTACCTCGGCCGCCATTACAATTTTCCGACGGCACTCGAAGGTGCACTCAAACTCAAAGAAATCAGCTACATCCATGCCGAGGGATATCCGGCCGCGGAAATGAAACATGGNCCGATCGCGCTGGTCGATCAAGACACACCGAGCGTGTTTATCATCCCCCAGGGTGGCGTCTACGACAAAGTCGTGTCCAACGTAGAAGAAGTGAAAGCCCGCGGTGGTCCTGTCATTGCCATCATGCACGAAGGTGATGAACGTGTTGCCGCATTGGCTGACGACGTCATCATCGTTCCTTCCGTCGAGCCCTGGCTACAGCCGATTGTCAATATCATCCCACTGCAACTACTCTCCTACCACATCGCGAATCTGCGTGGCTGCGATGTCGACAAACCTCGTAATTTGGCGAAAAGCGTCACGGTCGAGTAAGTTCGGACGGTCGCTTTCCATCTTCGCAATTTCTGGGGTACGATGCAGACTCCTGCAACCACCTCAAGATGCCCCTGGATGGTGATCATGCCAATTGAGTTTCGCTGCGTAAGTTGCAGCTACTTACTTAGCACTCCCGACGACTCCGCGGGCCAGAAAGCGCGATGCCCAGGATGTGGGGGCATTCAAGACATTCCTGCAACCCATCCACCATCCGCCCAGTTCGCTTCCGAGGTGGCCCCTCTGCCTGGCGAACCTGCGCCTCATGCGTGGACGCATTCCTCACCCAACCACACATCGTCTTCGAGTCCTGCGTCTCCGACCATTCCCGGCTCGAACCCGTTCTCGCATCCACCCATGTTGGAACCGACGGACGCNACCTCTCAAATCAATGCGGGAGCCGCTAAATCACGCCTCATGGCCCCNGCCATCATCTTGATCGTCTTGCACTTACTCGGTTTAGCGGTGGTCACATTTGCGATCTTAGCCGGCATCTTCACGATCAACAAAAGAGGAGTGGAGGACGGAGACCTGATGACCTTAGGCTTCTTGATTTTTGTCGGGTTGTTTTCACTCGTCTCGATCGCGGGTTGTGTCGCGATGCTTAACAGACGTTTCTATTTGCTCGCGATCAGTACGGTGATTGTCAACCTGCTCGCGAGCTTGCTGTGTGCCATGCTACCGCTTTTGCCATTCTCGCTTTGGGCCGCCATCGTGCTGTTCGATGCCCACGTGAAATCCCATTTCCGCTAATTGTCCACGCCGTTACCTTCTTTCATCTCCTATCCCTTGCTTGGTCGCTTTGCTGCATGTCAACTTATCTCGTCACTGGCGCTGCCGGATTCATTGGCTTCCATACCAGCCAACGATTACTGCAACAAGGCGCGCGGGTTCTCGGACTCGACAACCTCAATACTTACTACGACGTCCAGCTCAAGGAAGCTCGCTTAAGCCAACTCACCGAACACCCGAACTTCTCTTTTGTTCGCGCGGACGTGGCTGATCGAACCGCAATCACAGAACTGTTTGCCGGCGAGCAACTGGATTTTGTCATCCACTTAGCTGCGCAAGCCGGAGTACGCTATTCGCTCGAAAACCCGGGTGCCTACATCGACAGCAACCTGGTCGGCTTCGCCAATATCCTCGAAGGTTGTCGACAACACCAAGTAAAACACCTCGTCTATGCCTCCTCCAGTTCCGTCTACGGCGCNAATACCAACATGCCGTTTTCCGTCCATCACAGCGTCGACCACCCGGTCAGTTTGTACGCTGCGACCAAGAAGGCCAACGAGTTGATGGCACACACGTACAGTCATCTCTTCGAGTTGCCCACCACCGGTTTACGTTTCTTTACGGTATACGGACCGTGGGGTCGACCTGACATGGCGTTGTTTCTCTTTACGCGCGCCATTCTCGAAGGCCAGCCAATCGACGTGTTTAACCACGGCAAGATGCGGCGCGACTTCACTTACATTGATGACATTGTCGAAGGGATCTTGCGCGTCAGTGACAACATTCCGAGCGCGAATGCAGACTGGCGAGCAGATCAACCGGATCCGGGCACCAGCAGTGCACCGTATCGGATCTACAACATTGGCAACCATGAACCGGTCGAATTGCTGAGATTTATCGAGCTCCTGGAGGATTGTCTTGGAATCAAGGCGGAAAAACGCATGATGCCTATCCAACCGGGCGACGTCCCAGCAACTTGCGCGGACGTCGATGCGCTGATGGCAGATGTCGGTTTCGCACCGCGGACATCGATCGAGCAGGGGATTGCCCATTTTGTCGCTTGGTATCGCGAGTATTACGGCGTCTAACGTGGACGGCGTCCCGGATGCTGGCACGCTACCTCACCACGCAGCCCATGCTGGCACTCGACCCACGAGCGCTGGGTCCAAATTGCCACCACGGTATCCGCTAGCACGCGTACTCGCTCGCAGGAATCGGCATAGGAGAAACCGGTTCGCAGCGGTAAGCTACCTCTGCCACAACTAGGGATATGTTGCGGCAAGCTCCTGTGACTCGTCGCCCATCGGCCCGCAACCGATCGGCAAATGGTTACCAGTACAGGGAGGTACGCATGACTCAATTCTCGCCGCTGAGCTTTATTCACGCCAGTGATTTGCACCTGGACACACTGATTTCAGGTCTGGATGCAGTTCCCGATAAATTCCGTGATCGCATCATTGATGCGCCGTACAGCGCGACGGAGCGGATGTTCGAGACCGCGATCCTGGAAGAGGTCGACTTTATTCTTTTAGCCGGCGACGTGCTTGACCCGCAAGCGTTCGAGCCCCGCGCGATTGCGTTCTTCCTGGAACAACTGCAGTCGTTGAACGAACACGACATCGCGGTGTACTGGCTCGGTGGCGATGCCGACGCACCTTCGCGTTGGCCAGATTCGTTCCAGCTTCCACAGGGCGTGCATATGTTCAGCGGAACCGAGTGCGAGTCGATTACTCATCTGCGAGGCGACGAGCATGTATGCACCATCACTGGCAAGAGTTGTGATGGGCGTGCACGGTTTCGGCCTGCCGATTACCAGCCCGATCAAACGGCGCCGTTCAACATTGGTGTCGGTTACGGCGCCGCTGACAAAGAGCTGCTTTCCCAGCAGAACATCAATTACTGGGCGCTGGGTGGCCAACATCAGCGAAGTAGTTTGTTCACGTCACCCCGGGTTGCTCACTACTGTGGATCAGTCCAAGGTCGAAATCCAACCGAGGAAGGTGCACATGGTTGCACGTTAGTGCAAGTCGGTGAAGATCGCACGATTCGAACCCGCGAAATCAACACGGACTCGCTCCGNTTTCACAACGAAACGATTCCACTGACGCGCACCATGGCTCGAGCAGAATTCGAACGTCTGTTCGACGATCGCTTAACTGCCGTACTCTCCAACGCGGGAGACCAGCCGTTATTGATCCGATTTACAGTCGAAGGCGATGGACTGGTCGCGGGTACCGTGCCGCGCACACAAATCATCAACGAGTTGGTCACACGGCTGCGCAACCAATACGGCGGTCGTCGTCCAGCCGCCTGGACTGTTTCTATCGAGTTTGCCGCCGAGCGATCGCTGGACACCGACGCGTTCGAGGAAGACACGATCCTGGGTGACTTTCTACGCACGGTGCAAGCGTACCAAGCGGACGCAGAGCTTGATCTGGATATTTCCGAATACCTGCCTGACCGCGGCTTGGTGGGATCTTTAGCCGAGGCGGTAGACATCACGGATGCACCGGAACGCGAGGCAGCCCTACGTGACGCTACCTCGCTTGGATTCGAAATGTTGAGTGGAGGGGAGACCACGTAGACGGCTGGTCAATGGAATCAGCGCTGACGTGAAAGACTCCTGCACAACTGCGACCGTTTGCTCCCGCATAAAAACGTTCGCACTATAGAAAACTGGTTTACGGAAGGAACCAACGTGAAGATCACGGATGTCAACATCAACGGTTTCGGAGTTTGGACAGACCTTGCCGTTTCCGACCTGAACGGCAAGATGACCGTGTTCTACGGCCCCAACGAAGCGGGCAAAACCACCTTGATGCAATTCATGCGGGCGGTCCTTTACGGCCTCACCCCCGAGCGTCGCAGCAAATACATGCCGCCGGTTCATGGCGGTAAACCAGGGGGCTCTCTGTGTCTGTCCGGACCGTATGGGACGTTCCAGTGTCTCCGAGAAGTGGGCGCCTCAGCCGACCCAGCTTCCCCTGGGAACTTGTCCATCACCCGCGCTGACGGTTCGGTCGTCGGCGGACATCAGATCACGACTTTGTTAAGCGACATTGACGAACCGATCTTCAACAATGTCTTTGCCTTCGGACTCCGCGAATTACAAGAGCTCGGTACGCTCTCGAATACCGCCGCCTCCGAATTGCTCTATAAACTCACCAGCGGACTCGATCGCGTCTCCATCGTGGACGTCATGCGCTCTCTGCAAGAGGCCCGACTTCAGCTCGTTTCCCTCGACGGAGAAACGTGCGAATTGGCCGATTTGCTTGAGCGACGCCAGGGAATTACACAAGAGATCGAATCCCTCACGGAGCAAGGTCGCCACTGGAGCGGACTGGCAACCGAACGCATGTCGGTTACCGGCGAGGTGGCAAATCTGGACAAGTTGATCTCTGAGCTGGATTACGAGTCTCGCAAATTAGCTATGGCCATTCAGGTTCACGATAACTGGATGTCCCGCGATGCCACTGACGAGCAAATCGAATCCCTCGAACCTGTCACGTCCGTTCCGGAAAGTGCGATTGCTGACATCGACAAGTTGAATCGCATGATTTCCGAAAAACAAGGGTTGGCCGAACAGCTGCGCCACCAGTGCACTCGCCTGCGCGACGAGTATCGCACGCTGCCAATCGACCGCAAGTTATGGTCCTATTCATCGCGGATCGAAGCGATGGACGAACAACTTCCCTGGCTTGAGTCGCTGGAAAACCAGATCAACTGGATCCATCAAGACGTGTCGAAATCCCAAAAAGATCTGAGGGTGCGGGGCACCGAACTGGAACTGGATGTCGATGCCATCTACGACCGCTTACCCGAGATCACCACGTCTGCCAAAGCGATGCTGGAAGGCCCAGCAACCGAACTGCACGAATCGGAGACTTTCCTGCGCGAAACGCGTCACGAAGCAGACCAGGCAAAAGAAGAAGCCAAGGAATTATCGAAGCACATGGACGGCGTTTTGGCCGACAACGGCCAAATGGATCTGGCCGGTGCCCTGGAGCGAGCCGGCGAACAAGTTACCCAACTACGACGCCGCATCCAAATCGAACACCGCATTGACAAAATGGGGCGGGCACAAGTCGAGTTGAACGAAGATCTGCAAGAGCTAAAAGAAGAGCAGATTCTGTCGTGGCAAAACACCTTGGGAATCGGTATGGCATTCGCCATCGGTGTCGCCTGCATCTTGTCCGGTTGGAATTATCTTTGGGGCACCGAGCAAGGTGTCCTGTTGATCTTCTTCGGGTTGGCGCTGTCGGTGTTTGCCGGCGTCGTCAAATTCATGCTTGAGCGGAACGCCGAGACCGAACTTGAAGATACCGAACAACAGATCGAACAGGTTCAACAACAGCAAAGCGAGGCCCGACAGGAACGAGAGCAACTTGACGAAGAGTTACCGCCCGGCCAAGGGTCACTTGATGTTCGCCTGAAGACCGCTGAAGAGCATGTCGAGAAACTTGAAGAACTCTTGCCTCTGAACACCGAGGTCGAAGCGGCCAACCAACGAAGCAGCGCGGCAAACCGTCGCGTCCACGAAGCCGAGAATGAGCTGCGACAAGCCACCGATCGCTGGAAACGCGCTCTCCGCGAAGCCGGCCTGCCGGACAAAATGAATCCTGAACAGATTCGCCAGATTGCTGACGGCGTCGGGCAAATGTCGACGACCGTCACTCAGCTCAGTGCGCGCCAACAAGAGTTGGCGAATCGACAAGAGGAACTGGACGCTCTACGAAACCGCATCGAAACCATCATGCAAGACGTTGGCGTACGCACCGTCAGTGATGATCCTCGAGCACAGATCGGTCAACTCAAAGACTTGCTGGCTCGACAACAACATATGATTGAACGCCGACGAGAGCTCAAGAAAGAATTCCGAGAAGCCCGCCGCGACTTGATGAAAGTACGCCGCACCTTGGACAAGCTCGACGGTCGACGTTCTGCCATGTTTGCCACGGCTGGCGCCGAAGACGAGACCGAATACCGCGAGCTGGCTGTTCGCTATGCTCGTTACGTAACTCTCTGTGAGGAACGTGACGACCTGGACACCCAGATCGAAGCCGCTCTGGGTGACCAGTTCCACGAAGACATCATTGCCCACGAACTCCACACCGTCAGCGATGAGTCCCTCGAGCAGCGACTGGAACGGATTCAGACACGCATGCAGGATGCCCAAGCGCGGCAAGCCCACCTGCACCAACGACTCGGCGAACTCAACTCAGAAATCAAAAGCTTGGCCAAAGATCGGAGCTTGGCCGCTGCCCGACTGGAACTCAATTGCCTCAACCAACGCATCCAAACGCTTGCCAAACAATGGCGAACCTACGCGGTGATGGGCAAAACGCTGGAAGAAGTCTGTCAACGTTATGAATCCGAACGACAACCAGAGACACTTAACGCGGCCTCCAGCTATCTGGAACAAATGACCGAGGGAAAATACCAGCGCATCTGGACCCCGATGCACGAAAACAATCTGTATGTCGACACCGCAGAAGGGGAATCACTGCGCTTGGAAGTCTTGAGTCGCGGTACGGTCGAAGCGGTGTTTATCTGCCTCCGACTGGCCTTGGTAGCAGCCTACGCGCGACGTGGAATCGTCCTGCCCCTCGTGCTGGACGACGTCCTCGTTAATTTTGATTTGCAACGTGCCCAAGCGGCGTCTGAAGTCTTCCGCGATTTCGCCGAAGAGGGACACCAAATGTTGATGTTCACCTGTCATCATCACATGATGCAAATGTTCCACGAACTGGGAGTGGATATTCGCGTCTTACCAAGCCGTTCCGGCGAAGATCATACCTTGGTCCTTGAGGAACCTGCAGCGACATCGCCACCAACCGTCGTACCAACCCTGGCTGACATCGAGCCTGAGGACGCGGAACCCTCTGCAGACGAAGATCTCCAGCATTCCTGTCTTGAAGACGAAGAAGACGAGCAGGAAGTGTCCGAGGACGAATACGAAGCGGAAGCGCATGAGGAGGAAGAGCAAGAGGAACCGGAAGACGCAGTCGACGAAGTCCCTGCCGTTGCCCTCGATGCTGAAGCACAGGACGAAAGCGATCCGCCTGCGGAGCCGACCGACGGCAACCCATTTGAACTATGGTGGGATCAGCCGCTACGTTACGAGCGCGACAACACGCGTGTTCTGTACGACGACGGGGAACTTGTAGAGTACGATCGGTAAGGCCCGCGTCCTACTTCATGTGACGTTCATTCATTGCATCTGCGGTACGCGATCTCCACCCCTCAGCTTGATCACCTGACTTGCCATCGACTGCCACAGTCTGCGCAACGGCCGTTGCTGTGGCAACACTGGTGGTCCGGTTTGGATATCCGCCATGGTCCGCTCCGCTGCATACTGTCGTTCCGCATCTCGGAGTGGGATGTCCAACGGCGACAAGCCGGCCAAATCTGCGTGCCGCGCCACCAGGACACCGTCACAGCAGTAGGTTCCGAACTCGTAATCCGCGTGGGCAATCGTTAGATACCCATGGCTCTCCAAATACGCTTTGCACTGGTAATGCAACTTCTGTGAATGCGTCCCGACGAAGATGTAGCCGATCTTTCCGTCACGCAGCGCGTGTTCGGCACCGTGCAGCATGGCATATTCTGTACCTTGAATATCGGCATGCAGGACGTCGACATATTCCAACTGCTGTGACTTCATGAAGCTGTCGACGTTGAAGTAACCATCGCCAACGCGGCCCTGAAAGAATCGTCCTTCCATGCCGTTCTTTGCGAAGTTGTACTTTCCTAATTTGAGGTTTTTCTTACGTGGCTCGACCAGATAACATTGCGCATCCGCAACCGACTTGGCGAACCACATCGAGTAAAACGCCCAGTAGGCACCGAGTTCCAGAATCACGCCGCCCCTTGGTATGTGCGGCAACACCTCTTGAAAAACATATTCCTCTTGCGGCTCATGACAGCCGCGATTGCCTTGCAAGAGCTGCACATAACCAGGATCTGTTGGCTTGACCAACAGACCGTTATGCGTCACCAGGTGGCCATCGATAATTTGTCCCGCATCGCTGACGCGTTCAATTCGCTGGTTGGTTGGATCCGAGCATATCTCGCGGATACGCCCATCCATGTCTTCATCACGTGCTTTGGCTTGCATGTGTCTCCTGCGCTCCAAACAAGTTAACTCTGCTACTGTCGATTCACGCAGCAAGTCGAATTGACTTGCAAGCCTGTTCTGGTGTCCGCAGGACACCGAGGTGTTTGCGAATGAACTTCAAGATGCACCAGTCAAGCTGATGCTCTGCAGCGACCGCGTGAAAAGCTTCATACACTGGGTGTGGATGTTCATCAGTCGCTTCGTCCATCCGCCGACGACGGTCAACGTCATGTACCAACACCAATCCGCCTGGTCGCATCAGCGGCAGCGAATTTCTCAGGTCGGCTAGTGCACCTTCGTAGGTATGGTCACCATCGACAAGCAACAAATCAATTTGTCCGGGAAATTCACGTCCCAGCTTTGGCAGCCACTGCTTTGAGTCTCCACAACAAAGACGAAACTGAGATTCCGGTACGCCAACTCGTTCTAGATTGCGCTGCGCCACCTCGGGAAAAGTCCCGCGACTGTACGAATCCTGATCGACACAAATCAGTTGGCCCGCTCCGTTTTCGGTCAGCGCGCGTCCAAAACCGACTGCGGTACCGCCCGCAAACGTACCAATCTCGACGATCCTCTCTGGTTGATAGTGGCGAGCTAAAGCATAGACGAACCTCCCGTAACGAGGATGATCCTTGCCGCGTCCACGTCGATGAAGCTGATAGTTGGGCGGTCCTTCAAATTCTGGTAGCGGATCGTAGGGTGCGTCCAGAAAATTTTCCAACACCTCCGAATCAAAACACATTTGCCCTTCGATAGCTCGGATCTGCGAAGTGCGCAGAAGTATGTTCTCAAGTACTCTCAAGGTGCCCCCCCCCCACGAAGATATTGCCGGTATTTCTCGCCCGACTCGACTCGTTCACAAACCATTCACGACATTTGATTGGTCGTCTTGTGTCGTATCGGCCCACCNGGTGTGGATTGCACAGGTAAAACCTTTCCAAGATTGCGGTTTACGTGATCCAGCGCGAGTTTTTCACCTGCGAAGATGGCGCGGACTGACTTGATAGCAATGCTTCTCTGGCACCGCTCCTGCTGGCGAATGTTGGCCGTTCTGACAAACAGAAATGTGTCTGTCGGTGGACTGATGACACGACCGAACGTTTACGTCATGTCTTCGGTAGGCAACCCAAGTACCATGCAGTGCGGGATGCACCGTGCATGAGGAGGCAAAGTGAATCACTCGATCATCTTGGGTAGTTTCACCGCCCACATCAGGCGAGATCACTGGCAGCAAGCATTTTCTCTACCGCTTCCCGGCCGGTCATGCCTACCGCAATTCCCAGCGCCTTGGCCTGTGGAGTTGCATCGACAATCTGGGCATCGTAAAGATCTTCCGGTTCTACCAGCGGGTTGCTGGGCGTCCCCTTGGCAATCGCGATCGCCTGGTTGAATTCTGCAGGAGTCACCATATCGTAGATGCCGCAACCGACGATCCCGCGCCGGGTAATGATGGAGCAATACTGCCCGTTTTCCCAGCGGTTACTGATCCCAATGGCCGTTCCATGCTCAAATTCAAGCGTTCGTGATACACTGCGCGGCAGTTGGTCCGACATGTTGCTAACCCGGGTTTTCTGGTTTCACTAGCCCATCTGGGACTGGTTCTCGGGTCAGCATAGTCCACACTTTCCCAGCTGGAAAGCACGATATAATGCTCTGAAAGGAAAAGTAGCGGCCGAGATACGAGACGAGCACAAACTTACCCTGCATGCGGCAAGGCGGCGCCGGTTGAAGGGTTTGCTGATCACCTCTAAAATCCGATATCTCCCCCACACTCCTAGCTCAACGTGGCCTCCTGTGGCCAGAGAACGTCTATCAAGGACATGACTTATGCTGCAGCGGAAGCCGATCTTCCCAAACGTTATTGAGTTCAACTTTCAAGCCGGTCACGTGATCGGATGCAACGTCTACCTGGTCTTTGATGACAATGAGTGGACGTTAATTGACATCGGCTATGAGGAAACGGTCGATGAGATCATCGAGTTGATCCGCTTGCTTGATTTTCCGCTTTCGCGCTGTAAAACCCTGATCGCTACGCACGCCGATGTGGACCACATCCAAGGTTTGGCAAAAGCCAAACAGATGCTGAAGACCACGGCGACCAGCCACAAACTGGCTGCCGGTCCGTTAGCCCGCGGTGACAAATTGCTGACCTTCGCGGAAATCTCCGCCCAAGGGATTCACATGGAAATGCCACCGGTAGAGGTGGAACAAATCGTCGACGACGGCGACACGATTGAAATCGGCAATCTGCAATTGGAGGTGTGGCACACCCCGGGTCACACCGATAGTCAGCTGAGTTTTCGGATGGGTGACCTACTCTTCTCAGGTGACAACATTTACCGAGATGGTTGCGTCGGCGCCATTGACGCGCATCACGGCAGCGATTTGCGATCGTTTATCCAATCGCTTACCCGCATCCGCGACAGCGATGTGAAATGGTTACTACCCAGCCACGGGCCGATCTTTCGCAAGGACAACGCGCTGCTTGACGAAACCATTGCGCGCCTCGATCGCTACCTGCATATGGCCGACTTCGGAACGTGCGCCGCTGACTGGCCGTTGATGGACGAATGGGAACGGGAGATCGCCGAGGGGATTCTTCCCAATTAGCTCTCGTCTGCTGCCGACGTTGCCCGACGAAGCACAATCACCGAATATCCGACACCGGTCTGCCATTCTCCGAAAACATCCGACAGGATCCGAACTGCCTCGTTCGCTTTCCAGTTGGAGGCATTCGCAAACGCCTTGTGAATCGCAACCGACAACATCTGGTTCGTCGCCTCGTCGATGTCATCACTGCCATGAATCGCGGCCATCACCAGCGTCTCGCCAGGATTCAGTGTTGCTGTCAGGGGTCGCGATGGTAACTCTGGCACACTACCTAACAACCCTCCCGCCATTGGCAGCACTTCAACCGCTTGCTCTCGAATCAAAAAGCTGGAGTCAGAACCCGCCCGGGCGATTTCCATCCGATT
Organism: Blastopirellula sp.; assembly: GCA_002701545.1. Lineage (GTDB taxonomy): Bacteria > Planctomycetota > Planctomycetia > Pirellulales > Pirellulaceae. Next base: position 26,736 of record NZVR01000042.1, read on the forward strand.
GCTCTCCGGATCAACCAGAGCATAGGCAAGCGAACCTTGTTGGTCACCCACTGACGAGGTCCATATCGTTTGGTTAACGCGCGAGAGCATGTCGTGTGCATCATGACGATAGTTTGCATGTGCTTTGAGCGCGGTTTGCAACGTCGTTGCGTTCAAGGCAGCTTCGACGGGGGCCCCTTGCCCTTTGCCGACGGCGAGCGCGAGCTGCCCGTCCGGCAGGATGCACCAGTCATGAAACTGGCCACTTAATTCGCCAGCGGATTCCGTCCACCCGGCAACTTCCCACTCGTCGAGAACAGGTTCCATTGTCGGCAATCGATTTTGTTGCCAATATCTGGCCGTCGCATAGTCTTGCTCTAGCCGATTTGCCGCCACTCCCTGTTCCAGCAGCATCTCGCGTTCCAGTTCGCTGGCAATTCTTCCGGCGACAATTTCAATGACATTGGTTTCCGCCGCAGAAAAATCTCGCGGCGTCTCACTGAACACCCACAGTGTTCCCAGTGGCGTATGAGGTGTTGAAATCGGCACACAGACTGCCGCAGCGTAATCTTCCGGTGCATTCCAACTTGGCAACATCCCGACATCATCCAAGACGACCGCATGTCCTAATAGGGCCTCTAGATCCGCCACCGCACCACGCAACGGTCGGGCGTCTTCCGAAAACCTCTTCTTGGGCAGATTCCAAGCAGAACGGAGTTTCAATTCGCTCGTCGCGTCATCCAGTAAATAGGCAGCAGCAGCGTCGCAACCGACTGCCTCCGCTGCTCCTTGAACAATCGCCTCGAGTCGTTCTGCGAGATGCGAGTCCTCGTCCTCACGGGCAGAGATCGGGACCCCCGCCGCTAATTCCGCTTCTCGCTGCCAGAGTGCATGACGGGTGTCGTTCAACTCGTCTGATAAAGCCAAGATTGCAGCACCCAGAGCCGTGGCAGACGCCTCCGGGATCGTCGCCCCACTGCGTTGTACTTGGGGATCGGGTTTCACTTTCACTGCCGGCGATGCATCTCGATCTTCTTCGAGCAACCAACCGGTTGCTTCCTGAAATCGATCTCGACAGTTGTCCAATTCATGTAGGTCCTGCAACTCGTTACGAGCGGCTTCGCTCCCGTCGATGTGCAAACGAAGGTAGCGGGGAATACGTTTTTTCACGGAGAAACCTGCTTCATATCTCATTCACAAGCATCCGTGCGACTCGCCTCAAAGTTGATCCGATCAATACAGCTTCTCATCGTCGGGTGCACCACTCCTGCTCAAACCGTTTTACTGACTCGGGGCGGGAAGATGAGAAGAGATAGCGAATAAACCGATCGTGCCGGAAACCCACTTAGCACGATTATTCGCTTGTTCGCCTACCACCAGAGCGGCGGAAGAAAAACCAAATCAACACATAAGCGAACGCTGTGTACGGCAGGTAGAGCGTCAGCCATCCGCCGCCGAGCCAGGGCAGATTCCAAGGGGAATACGGTTTGCCTACCACACTCGTCGTGTATCCTCCTCCATGATCTGACACCGAGGTACTCTGACTTGGTGACGCCGTTAGCGGGTGACTAAGGGTTTTCGCGCCGCTGCGGACGAGTACTTCTATCGGCTCACTCGATTCGACGGAAACTCCCCAATCAGCAACTCCAACGTGAACTTCACCGGCCGTCATGGCTTCGATTCGCCGCACATAACCAGCGTGAACCGCGAGACGCTCCGTCGGCACTAGATGTGTGAGTCGACCCACTTCCGACAACGGGGTGGTGACTCGGAACGTCACTGTTTGGTGAGGCAAGATCGGCAGGCGGCTAAGGCGCTCCTCAGCCCAGATCACCATCGTCAGCAACGGCACCAACGTGGTCAATAAGATTCGGGACTCGTGCCAACCGCGGGCACTCAGGACGCGAGCACGATTGTCGCGGTGCCGTGCCAAGGCATTGCGATCACCTGCCGCATCAGCTTGCCGTATCAATCTCCGTAGCTGAATGAGGTCTCGTTGACATCGCGCAGCCCAGCCTCGCTGCTCCCACAGAGTCCGAATCGCGTGCGACAACGCGGCCGTCAATACCGCGATTAGTGCAATCGCGACTCCACGGGGCATCCACAAAAGCCACCCGAAACACAGGTCGCCCACACCAATCGTCCACATCTTCAATATGTCGATCATCAGGTGACGCTGGCCTCGCTATCGGACGTGTGTCGATACACTTCCCCCAGATCCGCATTCACCGTTACGTCTTCTCCACAACGGTATTGGTCACAGGCATCACGTACAATGATCACCGGTTTGCCGAGCGCCCGAGCGACCAGCGCCACGTGAGACAGGTAGCCACCCTGTTCGGCAATAATCGCTTTGGCACCCGGGAGGTGCGCCAACAACTTTGGTGACAAAGACGAACACAGCAGGATGGACCCTTCCGAGGGACCATCCTCGGCTGATTCGAGATCGTGCACTGTTCCGCGGTCGATCCCAAGCGACAGACTTCGGCCCGTCGTTCTCTCACGAGATCCCGTTTCGCCATCCGCTATCGGTGCACCGAGAATTACAGGTAACCTGAGCTCTTGCAAAGCTTGCCATCGCTTACGGCGCTGCTCGATCTTACTGCGAACACGATCGCCATCCAGCCCGACTTCCAGCTCCGATAATTCCAGAAAGTAGATCGCTGCGCCCAATTCCGTTTGTCTGGCAATGGCCTCGACGCACTGGCGTATCGCAGCGAAACCCTGCATCAGAAAATGCCGCCCATGCTCTCGGTAGACGAGCAACTGCCTCGCTTCTCGCAAAGTGTTNGTCACCCGGCTTGCGAGACTGTGAACGCCTGCCTCAGCTAACGCTTGCTCCAATCGCTCTTGCGCCGGCGGCACACGGGTGTTGCCCGCTGGTTGAGCCGTGTTCGTCGAATGCCAATCGTTGACAAGTTCCTGGAACCGGTCGGGCGTTTCTCGCCACCGAGGTGCGGACAGCTCCATTTCCTCAAAACAGCGGTGTCCATATTCCTGCAAAAGCGCCGCGTCATCTTCACCTGCCGACTGTTCCCTCACGAATGCAACCAACGGAGAATGATCCAATGGAATATCGCAGATCAGTTCTCGGGACACTCGATCCCCGGTATCCTCGCCGAGCCACTGCTGTAGCTTCGTACGCAACCGATTCCAAGCATGGCCACCCAGCAGTCCTGGCAGCAGCAGACGGGGTGCAGCTTGATGCAACACGAATTCACACAACCGATGCAGAGTTTCCATCCGTACCTGGTTCTCGCCTTGCTCAAATTCCGCTTGATATTGTTGCAAACGGTTCGCATATTCTCCCTGCACAAACTGATCAAAGTCACTAGCAGCTGACCTTGTCATTCGAACAATCCGTCGGCGCGAACTCATCGCTTTCCAAGCAAGCCAGGGAATACGAAAAAGGAACAGCGAGTCAATTTTGTCGACGTCGATCATCGATGGACCGACATCGAGTCCCGCATCATCGCTAATCATTGCAGTCACGTCGTATTGCAATGGCCAAGGCGCAAACAGCTCTGCCTGCCGACCTGGATTGGCATAAATACGGCCGCCCATGAGCGCCAGAAAGCCTTGCTGCCGGACGCGTTGCGAGGGTTCAAATCCGAGCATGCGATACAGGTTGCCAAATCCACCGCTACCTGACATGAGTTGTTCCAGCACACTCCACGTGAGCGGTGTCGGCGTTGGTACCGATTCATGCAAAGCGTGTCGAAGCCACGGCCCTTCCTGCTCCAAGCGGCGAATCCGCCGGAGTTCTTCTTCTCGAGTTGTGGCTGCCCCGTCAGAGCCACCTTGCGTGGAAATACGCCTGACTTGAAACAAGTACAGTAGTCCGTCGCTGTANCCCCACTCGAGATCGACCGGGTATCCCAACTTGCTTTCGATCTCCAGCGCCACCGTGCACAATTGCCGGATTTGGCTTGGTTCGATGGCGCCTGAAACCGGCGGCCGGTTCGTCAGCTCCTGCTCACTACGGGGCACGCGGATTTCAATCGGATTCCGCGATCCATCCACCACCTGTTTACCGGACCCCGGCACATATTCGATCCTTAACTCCGCTGGGCCATCCTCCGTATCCACTGCTGAAAACAGCACGCCGGCGCACTCCGTTTCAACCAGCGTCTGCACCGTCACGCCGGTACCAACGACTTGATCCAACTGAAAGGCTCGACGATAGGCCACCGCTGGTGGTCCTGACCAGGAGTCGAGCACCGCGCCGATTGCTGATTCCAGAGCAGGTTCTGTCATTGGTACGCCGAGCACGGTCTCCAGGGCACCCGGCATGGATTCCGGGGCGCCAGACCGTACCGCTACGCGTGGCGGACCGGTGCTCTCACCTCTGATCAAGCGGCTTGCCTGCTCCATCACTTCATCCAACACACCTGGGGGAAGGCGTCGACTGGAGGCGTGGTACGCCGCACACACTTCGGTCGAAATCGTGAAGAAGGCAGGTACAGAATAACCCTGTTCCCATAACCAGCGCAAGCCCATCGCTTTCTGGCCCAGGTGCCTTCGACCATCCAGGTGCTCCGGCAGAGCCTCATCGCAACCGTAGATGCTTCGCGGTCGAGTCATGGTGTCGCTTCACTNCCAAGGCCGAGTAATTTGCCCTCTGAGGTACCGATCCACAATCGACCATCTCGCAACAACCCGCCACATGCCTTGTCCTCCGCCGGCAGTTCACTCCACACGGTGACACCGTCACCCTGGCGGGAGATTTTTTTTATNTGCTGCCGACCCAACAGCAGTACACCGTCGTCCGCGCGAATCATTTCGGCAGCAGCCGCATCCACGTCGACAGCCATCCACTGGCGGTGTTCCGGCACCTGCAGACCCACGATACGCGATTTCGTCGTCCGCCAAAACAAGCGGTTTCCTGTAATACCGATTTCACTGGCCACACCACCTTGTCCATTGGTGGACTGCCATCGCCGATCGCCATCAAGCAATGATCTCAACCTCAATCCCTCTGCCGTTCCCACTGCTACGATATCTTTATGAATCACTGGTGCTGCGGTCGGTTGCGCCGCAAGCTTGCAGCGCCACAACTCACGACCGGTGAGCTTGTCCAGCAACACGAGCGCGTGGGGCTTTGTCGTTGCGACTGCGATGCGCGAAGTATCGCACGCAATCGCGTGTGTTACGTCACCGACTTCTCTTTCCCATATCGTCTGTCCATCTACCGACATGCAGCGCAAGGCCCCGGCAACCGGTTGAACGAACACCCAATCGCCATCCGTCGTAATCCAGTCACCAACCGTACCATGCAGGTCTTCAGTCCAACGGAGTTGCCCGGTATTCAGATCCAGACATTGCAACTCAGCACCCGCCACCGTGCCTCGCCGCATCACGAGGCACCGCGCGGCGGTCTGATTTCGTTCGGCAATGGCACATGCTGCAACGTCTCCCGCACGGGCTGATACCTTCCATTTGCGAACGGGCCGCTGCTTGCCTTTTTCGCTTTTGATTTGCAAGCAAATCAAGTCCCGTGCGGCGTCCGATCCACTGGCCACTACGAGTGCCTGATCTGTCGCCGCCAGCGGTGTCACAGCCGCGTCAAACTGGGATACCGACTGAACGTGTCCTTGCGCACCGACGCGCGAGGCGTCCGGACAGCCCACCGCACCCGCACCCCCGCGTGGACTCGACCAACTCTGCGGATTCGCACTACCGATACAGAAAACGCCATCGCGATCCGTTCCCACGTAGAGATGCCCATACGCGCTCACTGGCGAACTCGTGTAATAGCCTGGCGCGCCGATCGTCTTAGACCAACAAGGGGTGAGATCTGGCAAGTTCAAACACCATAACACCCCCGCTTGATTCACCGCATAACTATACCGTTTGGTAACTGCGACCGACCCGACAATCGGTGCCGATGTCGCATGCTGCGCCTCGGCCTTGCCTTGCAAACTGAACCGATAGACTTGACCGTCACTGCATCCACAAATGACTCCGTCATCGGTCACCGTAATCGCTCCCATGACCGTCCCTGGCAACTGCCGACTCCAAATGGGCTCGAGCGACGGGAGTGTGAAACAACCCAACTGGCCGGCGCGCGCGTCGTTCGGGGCAACGACGTCACCAAGTCCCATTCCCACGTACAAACGTCCGGAAACAATCGCCGGCACACTGAACGCTGGGTACGGTATTTCCTGTCGGCTTTGAATCTCGCCGGTCAGGGCATCGATGGCACAAAGTGCCTGACCTCCCACCCCAAGCCCTACATAGACGATGCCTTCATCCACAGCGAGTGCTGTTTCCGCATCGGGTACGATTTCGCCGGGTACATGCCAAAGCACTTCCCCCTGCCGTCCTGTGGGAGCAAGTGCGAGACAATACACTCCATCGTCACCTGCGTTCACGTAGACGCGATCATCATGAATCACTGGGGTGCATTCGACATGACTGGCGGTGCGGAACATCCATCGCACACGACCTTCTCGGCCCTCGCGCAGGTCCAGACAAATCACCCGTCCGGCCTTTGTATGGTGTAGGCCCTCGCCGACCACAAGTCGCCCTTTGGCAATCACTGGCGACGACAACGTAGCTGCATATCCGCTTGGCGAACACGACCACAAAATGTCGCCCCCCTGGCAGTCCAGACAATAAACCCTTCCTGTATCGCCCCGCGACCCCACGATGTACAACCGGTCGTCAACGATCGCCGGCGATGCATAAAACGCCTCCGATCCCCGCCGACAGTTCCATACCACATCGGCGTTCACTGGTTCGCGACCGGGTAAACTCCCTTGTCGACGAAGCCCCCCTCGCGCCAACGGCCATTGCATGCCGTCCGAGTCGGTCTCTTCCACAGCCGGGCTCTGCGCAGCCGGTTTCCAGGACTGGTAGCCCGCTTGTAGACAACCCCACAGCAAGAGGGCCCCAGCGACACTGCACAAGATCTGCCATTTCAAGCGCCACAGCACCGCCAACAGCATGCTCCCGTTGTGCCAACTGCGCAGTCCCCACAACGCCGTGATGGCAGCAACCGTGAGTGCCGGGATCAACCAAAAAAGATGCCCCAGTGTTGGCAGGATAGGCACCACTCCGACGAGCGTCAGTGTAAAATGATTAGCAAGAGCAACGCTCATGGTGCGTTCTTCCGGGTGGATTCCTGCGGGCAACCTTTCAGTCTAAATTGCCGCACTTCACCTCAGCAACCGTCCACCCTGCACGAGTTCAAAGGATGGCGAAAAAAGGCTTCACCTTGGTGGAATTGCTGGTGGTCATCGTCATCATCGGAATCCTTCTCGGCCTCTTGCTGCCTGCGGTGCAGGCTGCGCGAGAAATGGTGCGAAAAACGAGTTGTACAAATAACCTCCGCCAAATCGGTCTGGCGATGCAGGTCTATCACAATAGTTTGTCGACGTTTCCCTCGGGGTATATCTTTAACGGGCCACCCGCGTCCAATGTCGTGCCGCAGATTCCCGCTAAAGCGACACGGCGATTTGACGCCACGCCGCCGTCTGTTCAAATCAATCCCAGTCGCCCGGGCTGGGGTTGGGCCGCTCTGTTGTTGCCCTATGTTGAGCAATCCGCTTTAGCGAATGAGATCGACTTCCACCGCTCCGTCGAAGATCCTGGCAATGCGACCCCTCGCGGCAGACAGCTCAAGACTTATATCTGCCCTTCCGATACGGGCGTTGCTGTCTTTGACGTCATCGATGAAAACGACAGCGTGATGGGTCGCGCTGCCACGAACAGCTATGCCGCTTGTTTTGGTTCCATGGGGCTCATTAACACACACCCTGGCAACGGAAACGGAGTGTTTCAACGCAATAGTCGCACACAGACCAAGGACATCAAAGACGGCTTGTCCCATACCTTAGCAATCGGCGAACGCCCCGGTGGTTTTGCTCAGGCACCATGGGCAGGTGTGATGACCGGAGGTACGGTGCGCACCACCGTTGGAGCGCGCGTCTACAGTGCTGTCACGGAGAAGGCACCTGCCATGGCCCTGGCCCGCATCGGCCGCAGGAAACTCAATAGTCCTTATAGCGAACCGTACGATTTCTTTTCCCCACATCGGCAAATCGTGCTCTTCCTCTACGCGGACGGGAGCGTCCACGGCCTGCCTCACACCACCGACATGGAAGTCTTGCACGCGTTGGCAACGAAAGCAAAACTGGAAGCCTTTAGCGGTGAATGATCCACCTGACCGCATGTGCAATCGAGATTCTCTATGACCCGTCGACGAACTCTGGCAATCACCACACTCGTGCTGGCCGTCCTGTTGTCCGCGTGTGATTCCCGGCCACGGGCGCCCGCGCTGCGCAGCAGCCCCGAATTTCGCGACGACCGCGAAGGCCTTCGTTTTGCTGTGCCCGACGGCTGGATCCAGACCGCGGTCGCAAGTCTCCCTGCGCGCTTGGAAGACGAGATCATTCTGGTTCAATACAAGATGCGCACGCCCGGGCAATCCGCCTCAGTCGAGATCCTTTGTTTTGATGAAGACCAACCCAGCGATCTATTAGAATATCATGCGGGACCATCTCACGGGGTGGTCTCTTGGACTCCCGTGGGAGACCGTGAAGAACTCAACACACAACAGGTACCCGGCCAGCGAATGGTCTACCAAGCGGATACGCAAGGCAAGACCATGGTGAAAGAAGTGGTTACCTTCCGTAAACAGCAACGCGTGTACTCGTTCATTGGTCTGTTTTTTGAAGACGACGACAAAGCACGTGAACAGCTAAGACAAGCCATCAAGAGTATTCTATGGAAGTGAATATGGACGGTCATCAACTCGTCGGCTCGCGCTTGGTCGGCAATCTCCCAGGCCCCGAGCTTGTCCATCTGTGGTCGCACATCACTTCAGCAGTCATCAAATATGGCTTTGTGATTGAATACGCCGATCTCGAACCACCCCGCACCGGGACGTTCGACGGACTCAAGATCGTCATCGACCCCGATGTCGGATTTGAAATGCAATGTTTTATTCTGCTCCATCTGTTTGGTCACTCCGTACAATGGGTTGCGCCTTCGTTGGCCGGCAAGCTGACTAACTTGACGTCCACCACCGACCGCGAACAATTCCTTCAAGCGCTGCGGGATTACGAGTTTGAGGCGGCACAATATGGCATCCAATTAATGCACGAGGTGGGAATCGACTCGCTTGATCAATGGTACAGTGATTTCGTTGAGACCGATTGGCGCTACGTGCGTCATTACTACGTCGAAGGCGAGATTCCTCAGTGGGACACATGCGTAGCGACCCAGTGCTCAATCATCGAACCACTCGCCATCCCCCCGCTGCAACACCAACAGGTCGAAGTACGTTTTGCTTTCTAATGATATTCCGTATCTATCTTTCGCTGCTGGTCACCGTTTTTTGCGCGTCGCCCATACTCGCCGTGGAGCCATCGCCTGAGACGCGTCACACCCCGCAAATGGTTTATTTGGAAAATGACCAGCTGCGCATCGGGCTTGATCTTGCGGTCGGTGGTGCGATCACCTATCTCGCACCAAGCGGTGGCGAGAACATGATTAACAACTTCGATTATGGCCGTCAGGTGCAAATGTCTTATTTCGGTGGGCCGGTACCATTCACACCCGATGGCAAGCAACCTCACCCCCACTGGAAACAACTCGGCTGGAACCCAATTCAAACGGGTGATCACTTTGACCATCCGTCGCGCGTGCTCAAACATGAACGCAGCCCGAACCGTATCTACGTCAAATGTGTGCCACAGCAGTGGCCACTCAACGACGTTCCTGGAGAGTGTTTTTATGAGAGCTGGATTCGGCTGGACGGTCACGCCGTGCGGGGCCGCTGCCGACTAACGAACCACCGCAAAGACNAGAACGTTTATGCCGCNCGTGACCAAGAGCTNCCCGCGGTNTACACCAATGCACCTTTTCATCGGCTNATNACCTACCGCGGTGCAAAACCTTTCACCCATGATGCCGTCNTCCCGATTCACAAATCACCCGACACGCCCGGCCCNTGGAGCTATTGGCGTGCAACCGAGGGCTGGTCCGCACTGGTGAATGACAAGGGATGGGGATTAGGCGTTTGGAACCCTGGCTGCTTCCGGATGCTGGGAGGATTCGCGGGCCGTCCGCGGATGGGAGGCACGCATGACAAGGCATGTGGCTACCTTGCGCCAACCCGCCGCGAAATGCTCGACCACAACATTGTTCACGAATTTGAATACGCTCTCATCCTCGGCACGGTGCCCGAAATCCGAAACTATGTTTACCAGCATGCGCAACGGGATACGCGCCCCAACTTCCGTTTCACAGACAATCGACTCGGTTGGCAATTATTCCGCTGCACCGATACTGGCTGGCCTCTGCAAGGTGAATGGCACATTCAACTCAAGCAGCGCCACGGACAGCTGTTTAGTCCGTTTTGGATCTGGCGCGCCGAAACTGCTCCGGTACTGTACATCCAGGCAGCGGTTGATTCGAAAGCGAATACGGGCAAGGTTTGGTGGGCGGATCTCGACACCGGCAGGTTCGCCAACGATCGCGTCGTCTCTTGGCAAGTTGTGCCGGACGGCAAAATGCGAGTCTACGCCATTCATCTCGCCCAACAGCCAACCTATCAGGGTGCACTGACCGGCTTGCGGATTGATCCCCCTGCGACGGGCAACACGGTCGATTCGATCCGCATCAAATATATCGGCTTCCAAAAACCGTAACTCACCCCAAATCGGCTGACCCGATGGCTACGGCAATCGTTCCGATCGGGGTATGTGCAACACCGTCACAGCGCAACAGTCCCAGTGACGCGAGCCCCGTGACACATTCCAAGTGATATACAATTTATCACCGGTGGGCGCCAGCGCGACACTATAAGTGCCTCGTAAAGAACAGCCTATTTTCTCGGCAAAGTACGGTTCCAGAAACGCTAAGACTTTCTTGCGCCGCAACTGCACATCGTATTGTACGATCGGCGTGCCGTCCCGGTGACTGCCACCATGAGCGCCCGGTACGTAGTACAAATACCGGCCACTGGAATCGATATCGAGCGACGTGATGTAGCTTTGCGTCCCCACGGCTGCCGCACCCAACGTTTCGATCTTTTCTGTGCGGACGTTAAATGCAAACAACGTCGGCTCTGAATTCTTTTGACCGGAAGCAACCGTGTACACCATCCCTTGCGGCGTTTCCCTGCTCGCAGCGCGAATACCAATCGTTCCCGCAATCGCTTGTGGACGACTGTCTGTCTTCGGGTCGAATCGCATCAATGGCGCGTCGGTGTTACCGGGTGTGAAATAAACACGTCCGGTTGCTGTGGACAGCACCATCGCCCGTGCCGGTCCATCGGTGCCAACATAAACGGTTTTGCGGCGTGCCAGATCATAAGCGAAAAAGTGGATGTCCGAACTGGTCGCATCACTTCCTGCCGCGGTGCTTCCAAAAAACATCATCCGCCCGCCATCGACAACGCCCGTTGGAATGCAATGCTTGGAAACCGGGCAACGGCTCACGACTTCACAGACCGCCGTCTTCGGATCGCAGCGCATGATCCAATCCCCTTGGTAGTGATTGGCATCGGTGGTGGCGCGCGTCGAACCACGGTGGGTACCAAAATAAATCCATCCATCCTCACCGCGATCCAGCCGAGTATGGATCTTGCCAGGTANGTAATGTCCCGCCGGCAGGTCGAGTGTTCGCGACACATTGGCTAAGCAGCGAAACTGCTTTTTCACCGGATCATACTCGTACACGTACGCGTTTCCCTGCGGTGCGAGATGATCACCAATCGACGTATAATACTTCTCACCGATCGCCAGACTGTCTCCCCAATTTGACCACGGTCTTCCCTCGTAGGCTTGCCCCGGCACATAGAGAAAATCGACCGTCGGCACCTCCGTCGCGACGGCGACTTGGTCGGCAATTTGCGGCGATCGCTGTAACAACAATCGATCTCGAACGGTCACAAACGCCTTGCCGCCCGGTAGTCGCGGTGGAAATTCCAGCTTGTTTTTAATCGTTCGCGGTGGCCCACCCTCCTGCGCCCGAATCATCGTCGCCGGAGTGGCCACCAGCCCAACGCAAATCAGAACGATGCGAATCGACGTGAGACTCATGAGATTCACCTTCGCTGCTGTGGTTCGATGCCTTTACTCGGCGGACCGGTAGCTAACTCGTTTTGTCCTGCTGCCACCCTGATGTCGTAGTTGCCCGATCGGGTACCTGNTCATTCCGTCAATGCGTATGGGATTAAGACTTCTTCTTCGTCATACAAGAATGCCGCGCCTCCCGTGGCAAAGTTAGCAACATCTGCGACGGTCGCTTGACCCTCGGGAGATGCCAAAATGGACTCCATCTGTTCTCGTGAATCGGCATACAAACCGACAATCATGTAATACGGGGGCAACTCACCCGGCACGGCGGATTCGCATTTGCCGATAGTCCATCCTTTCAAGCCTCGCATCTGGCGGGCCAGCGGTATATGCACCTCGTGGTAATATCGATCAAATTCCTTGGGATTGTCCGGGTGACCATATAGGACTGTTAATCGAATCATCGTTTCCTACTCACGGCAGCGGTAAAGGTTGCTGCGTAGACTATCCACACGGCAATCACATCATCGTAGCACTTGGGTGACCACTGTGCTCTACTTCCAACAACCAACGACACCGAGTCCTGGAATACAAAAGATGGCAGCGTCACCGTTTGATCACTACCGAACCGACGTTGGTCGTTTCTTTGACGATCTGTCGAATGACTACACCGCAGCGATCGAAAGATGCTTTCCCAAGTATCGTGAAATGCTGATCGCCTTACTCGACTACCTGCCGGCTGACCGTCAGTTTTCCAACATTCTGGAACTGGGTTGTGGCACAGGGAATTTGACCATCCTGCTGCGCGAGACTTACCCTGACGCTGCGTTGCAGGTCGTTGATGTATCGTCGGAATCCTTGCAGCTCTGTCGTGAACGCCTCACCTCGCGCGCGGATGTGACCTATACCACCGCCGACTTTCGCCAGCTCGATTATTCACCAAACTCGTTCGACTTGGTCATCTCCAGCATTGCCATTCACCATTTGCCGAGCCCTGCAAAGCAGACCTTATTTCAATCCATCTACCATTGGTTATCCCCCGACGGGGTATTCACCTTCGCCGATCAATGCGCTGGTGCCACCCCCGATCTTGACGAGCGTCACCTTCGACTATGGCAGCAGCATTCGGCCGCCGCTGGTGCGACCGCGGAAGAATGGCAGATGTGGATGGCCCACCAAACCGAGCATGATCATCATGATTCGCTTGTCAGCCAGTTGGATTGGCTGCGAGATGCCGATTTTGCCACCGTAGACTGCACGTGGCGCTGTTGGCTATGGTCTGTACTGCAAGCTCGCAAAAACTCGCCCGGCAGCGGCAGCTAACGCGTTATCCAAGTAACGTGTCGATTTGTTCATGAATTTGCTGCAGCTGACGCTTGCGAAGGCGCATCTCCTGCAAAGCTGCGGCCGAGAACTTTTCCTGGATCTCGAGCTGCTTGGACAACCGGAGGGCCGCGGCCAATGGCAAGGCATCCGATTCTGGATCCGCCGTGGCCAAATCCAGCAGGACATAAACAAAATATTGTTGCACGCTTTCGTCCTCTTCGCCGATCGATGCAACCGTTTCGCCCTCTTCATCTGTGTTCACTTCGTAGTCCGGAAAGTATTCGCGGCAGAGCGTAAGAAGTGGTTTTGTGCGTATTCGCGGATACTTCATGAACTGATCGATCAGTCGGCGCGTTGTTGCTTGTAGCCGCTGTTGTGCCAGAACATCCAACGAGTTTAATGGTGGACAGCCTTCAATCATCGCGGTGATTTGAGAGTCAGCTGCTTCTGCTTGCGACCACCACATATGCACTGCTCGCGCTCTTACGTCGACCTCTGTTTGCTCGGCGTTTGCGCTTGCCACCCACTCTTTTTCCCACCACTTTTCCTCTTGATACAACGCGCTCGCTACCTGTCCCTTCTCTGTGTCCAGCGTTGTTTTCAGTAGCACGGATACCACTTTGCCGGCGTCTTCGGCCAGGCTACAAGCATTGCGATCACAAAATATTTCCGTATACACCCGATAGATTCGGAAACTGTTGATGTAGGCGTCGTGAGGTTGTGGTTGTTGGCACAGCGTCCGCAGTACCTCTTCGGCGACCTGATACACTCCCTGTTTCATCTGCCAAAGCAGCCAATGGGATAATTCATGTGCCAGCAAGACCTGGATTTCGCCTGCGTCAAGCTGATCTTTGACTGGCCCGTAAAGCGTGATATGTGGGGCAGCGGTGAGTGGCGCCAGCGTGGCGTTCAGCCTCGTCTCTTCCTGAGCCTGATAGAGAGTGGGTACCGTGTCGATCCCTAGTTCGGTCGCTACCTGACAGGCCACCTCGTAGATCTCTGCGTGCGACTTCTGATCCAAGGGATAGGTCGTCTTGCGGAGTTCCAAACGGGCAGCATCCCCGGCGTCCGGCCTCTGCAGCTCCTGACGACACCAGCTCCACAAGGCCGACTCCCGTTCCTCTAAGATCGCTGCCAGTTGATCCAGATACGGTGGCACCATGGTTTCAGATTTCATACATGTTGCCTCTGCCCTTGATGAGTCCATTGCGATCTGACGTCACGTTACTGAAAAGCTTCTGGAAATTCTCGTGCTTTTTGCTCTCGCAGCGCCTTAATTCGAGCACCTTCGACACGGGGCCATTTCCAGGCTGGCCAGGTCGGCGAATCCTCGCGAACCTCTTGATAGAGTTGTCGCATGCGAACCTTCATGTCTGCCAACTCTTGCGGATACTTTGCTGACACTTCTTGCGACTCGTCTTGGTTGCGACCTAAATGATACAGTTCAAAACGAGTGAGCTCCGCTCGTTTGATCGCTGCCTGGTCTTCTGGCCTGATGTCACCGCCTACCGACAACGGGTGTGAAATTTCTGCGAGTAATTTCCAATCGCCTGAGCGAATCGCGACTTTCGGTGCACCGCGAGCGAAATTGAATTGCCAATAAAGTGGCTTATCGCGAACCACTTTCCCCGTTCCGGACAGTAAGGGAACGATGCTGACGCCATCGAGCTTCAGCTTGGACGGCGGTTGCACACCGGCGATTTCGCACANNGTCGGTAACACATCAACGCCACTCACGGCCTCGTCACTCTGCGCGCCCGGTTGAATGTGACCCGGCCAGCGCACGATGCCCGGCACGCGAATGCCACCCTCATACAGATACCCTTTTTTATCTCGCAACCCACCTGTTGAGCCGTGTGGATGCAAACTGGTGATTGCCGGTCCGTTGTCACTGGTGAAGTAGACCAAGGTNTCTTTGCTAAGCTCTAGCTCGTCAAGCGCTGCCATCAGTTTGCCAAAACCGAAATCCAACTGGCTCACATTCCCGTGGTGCGCCGCTTGTTGCGATACCCGTGGGTCAAACGGACTGGGTTTCCCCGGGATGCGATACCAATCCGTAAATCGTTTATCCGTTGCGATCGGCTCGTGCGGTTCGTGAAAGCAAACAAACAAGAAAAATGGCTTGCTGTCATCTCGTTGATGTTTCAACCAATTGATGGCCTCTCGCGCCACCAGCGGCGCGGCATAACCCTTTAATGGCCCGACCGGATCCCCGTTTCTCACAAAGTTATCTGGGTTTTCATGGCTCGGCAGTGCATTGTTCTGGGTGGCAAACCAATGATCGAAACCGTGGTCACCCGGTTGCGGCTGCGTCGCATCCTGGAGATTACCACTCAAATGCCACTTGCCAACATGACATGTTTGATAGCCAGCCTGACGGAGTAGCTTGGGGACCATGATCTCGTTGCGACCAACGTGCATCGGTGATCCAAACGGTATCCAGCTGTGAATCCCCATACGATAGGGAGTTCGTCCTGTCATTAAACCAGCACGTGCCGGTGAGCAATTAGCGGATGCCGAATAACAATGGGTGAGCCGTAAACCCTGTGCTGCAAACTGATCAATGTTCGGCGTTTTGATCTGTTTGTGGCCGTAACATCCGAGGTCGCCGTAACCCAAATCATCCGCTAGCACCACCACCATATTCGGTGCCGCTGCTTGAATCGCGGCTGTCGGCCCGCAACCCACGAGGATCCATCCCAAGACGAGCGCAACGCGAACGCTGGAATGCCGCATACCATTTTCCGATCGACGATTTATCATGGTCTCTTCAACGTTAGAATAAATGATCCGCTCGTTGTTGATCACGCTCTAAGCATATCCCCATTGAGGCTTCATTGTGCCGCAAATCCAAATTGGCATCCAGCTCGCAAGTTTGCGCTTGCCATTTCGCAAAGCAATTCAGACGGCAGCGCGTCTGGGAGCCACGGCTGTCGAAATTGATGCTCGCCGAGAGTTAAAGCCCAACGAATTGTCTGACACTGGGTTAAGGCAATTGCGGAAAATGTTGGAAGACCTCAACCTGCGGGTATCGGCGGTCACGTTCCGCACTCGCCGCGGCTACAACATTGAGGAAGAGCTGGATCGCCGAATCGAAGCCACCTTGCAGGCCATGAAACTCGCTTATCGGCTGGGGTGCAACGTGGTCGTCAATCAAGTGGGTCTGATTCCGAACGAGCTCCCTTCACCCGGCTGGGATCTCCTGCTGGAGAGTCTGTCGCAAATTGGTAAGTATAGCCAGCGAGAAGGGGCGTTTCTGGCTGCCCGTACCGGTGCCGAGGATCCCGCCGACTTACTGCGTCTCATTGACGCGTTACCTGATGGTTCGATCGGCGTCGATTACGATCCTGGCTTACTGTTGATCAACGGTTTTTCGGCGCGGGAAGCAGTAGAAATTCTCGGCCCGCATATCCTGCATGTCCATGCCCGTGATGGTGTCCGTGACCTCGCTCAACGCCGTGGCCTTGAAGTCCCGCTCGGCCGCGGTTCCGCCGACTTTCCCGAGTTGTTAGGTGTGCTCGAAGAGCATCGTTACCGAGGCTGGTTCACTGTCGAGCGTGAATCTCCGCAAGACCCCATCACTGAGGTGGCTCACGCCGTCCAATACCTCAGGAACATCTAGTTGTTGCTCAAGCGTCGCCAGTCGACGATAATCATCCGCTGACCTGGGTGTCGATGCTCGGTACTCCCACTTTCTGTCAAACCTTGGAGCCACTCACATGAAATATGCGGTTACCATCGTCTCGTTGCTTACCACTCTGCTGCTCTCGACCACCGCCTTCGCTCAGGAGACGTCGAAAGAAGTTTCAGCGGAAAAACAAAAACTCTACGAGTTGTTCGAGCAAAAAATGTCCGGTGTGAAATTAATCGGGCAATTCACGATTCTGGGCAAGGAACAGAACCAGCTTCCAAAGGAAGAATACACCATCCGGAGTGTGAAAAAAGCACCTCTAGGTGAGCAATGGTTGTTTGAAGCAAACATCAAATACGGTGACAAGGACGTAACCGTTCCGTTACCCATCGATGTCGAATGGGCTGGCAAAACTCCTGTGATCACCTTGACTGATTTCACGATCCCTGGAATGGGAACGTTCAGTTCACGGGTTGTCATTTACAAAAACAAATACGCCGGCACCTGGACCCACGGCAAGGTGGGAGGCCATCTTTTCGGGACCATCGAGAAACTGGACAGTTCGGCGGCAGAAGAGAAAAACTAATCGCCATTGCGTGCCGGCGCGGCAGCCTGGGTTGGCTTACCGTTCCACCCACTTCCAGCCGAGTGGCGTCTGCAACTCTTGTTTTGCTATGAATGCCCAGGGTGTACCGGCGTGGTCGGTGATGACAGCCTCCAGATACTGTTTGGNTGTTTTGGCAAGTTTGTCCACGCTACTGCTCATTTCTGTCGTCTCGGCTGGCTCAAGGTGCCAACTCGTACTGCCGGGTTGCTGAAACGTGCCATCGCGTTTTAAGGCTGCCAGCATCTCGTTGTAACCCTGAATGCGCGTTTTCGCTGCCGTCGCGCGGCCCAATGCCAAGTCATAACCTGCTTGCCATCTGGGGACCGTCAACTCTTTGCGTCCCGGCAATCCACTTCGCAGCGTTTCGTGCAATGTCGTCAAAGGTCGCGTCAGGCGGGCGGCCTCTTTTTGCGCTTCGTTGACTTTACGAACCAGATCCGCTTGATCTTTGGGCTTAAAATCGACAATCAGCGGTTTTGTAAAACGCAGTGGCGGCAATTTGCCAGCATCGTGCAGCGCCTGGCAGGATGCATTGGTATTCAGCATCTCCTGATACGCCNACTGCGTCCCATANTGTGGCCGATACGTCCGCATGACCTTGCTCTCAAATCGTGGTGCCAAAGGGTCCGGCCAGTCACTACTCCGCATCCGCAATGACAACTCCTGCCTTGGACCTCCTGGTCGCAATGCCAAATACGTACCACCGGTGGCGCGGCATAGTCGCTCTAGCTCGTAGGGGCCGAATCCGGAATCGATGACGTCGTTGGTCTGATCTCCATCGAAAAATTCCAGTTGGATTCTTTCCACTTCTTTTGATTCCGGTCCCTGCACTACGCGATCACTGGTCTCCATTTGGCTGTGACGTCGACCAAACATCGCCGGGGCACCAAGGACATAGATCGGTATTGCCAGTCGTTTCGCTTTGGCGATCACGGTGTCGTTTAACTCCTGATCATCTCCTGCTTCATTCGTTACGACGACCACATACACTTCACCGCCGTTTTTTCGAAACGATGCGTAGCGATCAATGGCGTCCCCGATCGCTGCAAAAATGGGTTCCTCTTCCGAGTTTGTCTTCGAGAGTCTGGCTAGTTTTGCGGTGACCTGATCGTAGTCGATTGTTGGCTCGTCAATCACTACGGGTTCCTTCCGGCCCAAGGCGACAAGACCGGTCGCGACTGAGCCGGCTTCTGGATTCTTGACAGCGGTCACGGTCAGATCGGCATAAAGGTTGTTGATGGCTCGCGTCGCGTTCGATCTCTGTTGGTCGTTATTCGCCGTACAATCCACGATCCACACGACCAACACTTTGCCGTGCTGCATGGAGTCGCGCAACAGATCTCCCACTTGCCCAATCAGCACGTCCTCGGTGGTACCGGCCCGCGCTCGTGCTTCCTCTTTTGCCCGCTGACTGTATTCCTCTCGTCGCTGCTCATAGTCGTCGACGACGGAATCGACTGCGCGCCGGGGTTGCGGTGCCACAGGTACTTCTTGTGGTGCCGGCTCAGAAGTTGGGATTTCCTCGCGCTTCGCCTCGGCCTCTGAGCTGACTGGCTTAGATTGTTCACAGCCACTAACGAGCAACGCGACCAAGAACCACATTCGAAATTGTTTCACGAGCATTCTCTCTGTTTACCAGTTAACCCTTAACCGAGTTTACCACGCCGCCTTTCACGGCGCACAAAAAAGAGCGCTCCATAGTGGGCGCTCTCCTAACTCTTGGTTGTCGAACAAGATACTTAATCAGTCCCATTCCTCGTCGTCTTCTTCGTCTTCTTCATCGACTTCCCATTCATCGTCCTCGTCTTCCCATTCATCGTCCTCGTCCTCGACCTCTTCCCACTCGCCTTCGGCGTCGAAGTCATCGTCCTCTTCTTCTTCGTCATCGTCATCGTCATCGTCGTCGTCGAAGTCGTCGAAGTCATCATCATCGTCGTCGTCGTCGTACTCCTCGGATTCTTCTTCGTCTTCGTCCTCCTCGTCATCGACTTCGTCGTCGTCTTCATACTCGTAGTCTTCATCTTCTTCTTCATCGATCGCCATCACTGTCGACGGCTTCAATTCGATCTCGTCCTGATCTTTTCCGCTGGTGGGCTTTTCAGCAAACGTCACGGTCACGTTCGATTCCTCCTGGTGGCGAACTTCGTCGACAGCACTCTCGGCACTGCGCATTTCTTCAGCGCGCGGTAACTTATCTAGCGTAGCAAGTCCAAATATTTGTAAGAAACGTCTAGTCGTCGTGTAAAGGTAGGGTCGGCCTAAATCTTCACTTCTTCCACCAATTCGCACCAAATCTCGCTCCATAAGCTGTCGCAGGATTTCTCCACAAGCTACCCCCCTTATGGATTCAATATCCGCTCGCAGTACCGGTTGGCGATATGCTACGACCGCTAACGTCTCGATGGCCGGCTCCGACAGCCTCCACTCTTGCGGTACGTGGCTCAGTCGTTGCAACCACTTGGCGAATCGCGGCCGCGTCATCAACTGATACCCGCCTGCTACGTGCTCGATCCGAAATGCTTGCTGATCGCGGTCATACAGTTGATTGAGATGCTTCATCAGGGTCCGAGCCTGCGTGCCGTCACTCAAATCCGCGTGTTGAGCGAGTTTCCGCGAGTTTAACGGTTCCCGGCTCAGAAATAAGACGGCTTCTAGCCGCTTCACCCGTTCATTCCGCTCTTCCGTCAGCAGCTCCTGACGAGCCCTATGTGGGTCCGTTTCGCGATCCTCGCGCTTGGCGAACCAGCTTTTCTCTCGGCTCGACTTCGCTACGGTCGATGTCCCGATCCGCGACAATGTCACCGTATGCAACTGTTCTGCCACCGAACGTTGTGGGCGAAACGCTAACCGCATGCTGATAAACATCCCTTGTGATAGCACGGCTCGTGTCTCCGAATCATAGTTTCCCTGTGCCCCAAGGCATAGGTGGATTTCGACTTATGATTTATCGACTTGCCGCACATGCTGCATGGTACGACAATGCATGTGGGTTAACCAAGTTCACCTCCGGGCCAGAAACAGATGACGACTTCCGTGACTCACACCGGTACTCGTGGCGGCCGACTCTTGTCACGTCTGCTCGTTAGTTCCATCATTTGTGGCGCTATGGCTCTGGTTCTCTTGTTTTGCGTTCTTTTTTTTGGCTCGGTCGATGGTGAAGAGTTTGATCCTTTCACTTTCGAGCGGCGTACTTTTTATTACTACGAAATCCCAATCGTCGGTGTCCAAATTATCCCTGTGTCGCGCGACAGCTCGACGTCCTCTGTCGAACAATACATTCAAAATTCGCTCAAGCTGAAGCAGGTGACGCGTCAAGATTGGCACTTGGTCAGCTTGCACCGATTTCCACAAAAATTTGTCGATGGCGATGCGGCGCTGCTGTGCGCCTCGTTGGACGTCAAAGTAGATGGACAATACGATTGGCTACGTTGGTCCAAAAAGCACCCTTCGTTGGCGAAAGTCCTCTGGCCAGCCGTTGTCAATCTTGCCCGCAACCGTATGTATCTCTTCATTCCTCAACTGCTGGAATCGGCTCGATCGGCGACGGATGCAACGGACTTCGAGCAGCTGTTAAATCAGCAGATCTCCTCGCAATATCGCGCTTTGGCGCAAGCTCAAGTCAAACTCAATAAACATTTGCTGGCTGCAAATCTTTTCGACCAGGCACTCTTCTTCGAGCCTGACAACGAAAAGATCAAAGCGTTGCGTACTGCTTCAATCGCTAAATTGACTGAGGACGAGAAAAGTCGTCTGGACACCATGCGAGAGGAACAGGAGGCAACGAATCAAATATTGAAAGAAAATGGAACGTCCCAAGAGCTAACGGCGGAGGAGCCGGCCAAATAGCCACCCTGGCTGCCGGTTATAACCATGTCGTCGATCTATCTGGACAATGCCGCCACGACGCGCATTCACCCCGCGGTTAGCAAGGCCATGATGGACTGCTTTACGGCCGGTTATGTGAATCCCGCCAGCCAGCATGCTGCCGGTCGCCAAGCTCGCGCTAAACTCGATGATGCCCGAGAAGAGATTGTTGATCTTCTCGGTGGGGAACGTGATACGCAATTGGTCCTGACGAGCGGTGGTACGGAGGCCAATAACCTGGCCATTCTTGGCTTGGTTCATGCCGCACCGGCTCGAGTTGTTCTCTCCGATATAGAACATCCTAGCGTGCTCGCTGCCGGCGCTTGGCTCCAGTCCAACGGATACGACGTCCACTGGATTCCCACGTTGGCTTCTGGTGTCATTGATCTGGATGCTGCTTACAACTTGATAACCTCGGAAACTGCTTTGGTTTCGGTCTCGTCCGGAAATCACGAAACTGGAGTCCTGCAGCCGATCGCTTCGGTTGCCGCGCACTGCCAGTTGCTCCGCGTACCTCTCCATGTCGATGCGGTGCAATGTGTTGGCAAGCACTCGATTCATTTTGCCGAGTCTGGCGTCTCGGCCATGACTGTTGCACCCCACAAGTTTCATGGGCCTCGCGGCATTGGTGCTTTGGTCTTGCGACCAGAATGTCAGATTACACCACGGCTATTCGGTGGAAGTCAGCAATTTGGTCTTCGCGCCGGGACGGAAGACGTCGCCTTGGCTGTCGGTTTTTCCACCGCCTTACGCCAAGCCATCCATGGGCTGCAAGACCGAATCAAACACCTGTCAACGATCCGTGATCAATTTGAGAAATCGTTACCGACGCAAGCGGTCGATTGTGTCGTTCACGGTTTAACAACCGAGCGTCTGCCACATATTTCGAATATTGGTTTTCGAGGCCTCTCCCGGGAAGCTTTATTGATGAATCTGGACCTGCTCGGCGTCGCTTGCTCGACAGGCTCCGCGTGTGCCAGCGGCTCCAGCGAACTTTCTCCTGTTTTGCGTGCGATGCATGCCCCGGATGACGTGCTTCACGGGGCATTACGCTTCAGCTTTTCCATCGACACCACACTCGCTGATTGTCAGCTGGCTACTGATCACATCCTCAAGTCAATAAACAACTTAGCGGATCGTTTTTCTACGCCATAAGCAGCCATCAGACCTCGTATTTTGCGGTGAAAAACGGTACAATGCGGCCCTTGTGAACGTCGTGCCTTGCGCCGCTACTGTAAACCGCTTTTTATGTGCCGTTGCTTGTGATCAACAGTCTGCATTCTGTGTCTACTCAGCCACCCTCACCGCACCCGGTCATGGTGGACAATGGCTTCGTCGCTGGTAAGCCAAATGCACTGGTACAGCTCGCTCTCGACCACATTCACGCGGCTGATACCCGTTTCAACCCGGTGGTCTTTTGCGGGCCAACGGGCTCTGGAAAAACCCTGCTACTCCAGACCATTGAAACACTCGCCGCCAACTCGGTTCGAGTCACCACGGCGGCCGATTTTGCTCGTGATTTTGCTGAAGCTGTCGAAGTCGATTCGGTTGACGAGTTTCGTCACACCTTCAATTGTCTCTCGACTTTGTGCTTGGACGATATCCAACATCTCGCCGGTAAGCTTGCTGCTCAGAATGAGTTATGTCTGCTGATTGACGACTTTGTCAGTAATCATCGCCACTTTGTCGCAACATCCACCGACCTACCCGTGGATGGTGGTAAACTCTGCCCCTCGTTGGTTAGCCGGCTGACGCAAGGCCTGATGGTACCGATCCATACCATAGATTACTCGGATTGCTTAAGTATTCTGCAATCTTTGTCGCGACGTTATTCACTCGCCCTTGACGATGACTTAGCTGATTTCCTTGCTCTACACGCCACTCAACAAGGCAAGAATTCCCCAGCTGTCCTGCTGAACCGTTGTCTTACTCGGCTGATTGCCGAAGCGGAAGCTACTGGACATCCTGTCACTCTCCCTTTGGCTCGCCAACTGTTTACGGATAATTCGCTCCTTACCGCGCCGAGCCTGCCCACCATCGTTAGCTGCGTTGCTCGATGTTTTCACCTCACCTCGAAAGACATTCGAGGTAGTTCTCGCAAGCAGCCCATTGTGCGTGCTCGCGGCATTGCCATGCTTTTGGCTCGTTCTTTAACCGATCGCAGCCTCGAAGATCTTGGCCGCTTTTTCGGTAACCGAGATCACTCCACCGTCCTTCACGCTTGTCGCCGTACCGAAAATCTACTTGCCGAAGATCAAGATCTTCATTCGCTATGGCGCGAACTTCGTTGTTCAATCTCTCAAAAACACTTTCCTTCTTAAAAACTTGTTGATTCGTTGTCTTCCACTGATTGCCAACTTCCACTTGTCAACCGACTCAATTGATGACCCTCAATTGCTCACCATGATTCACCCAGCATCAACACCGGTATCAACCTTTCTTCAACAAGTTTTCAAAGCAGATAACGAGACTGCAACCTCTTGCTGTCTCTTGAGTTCTCAGCTTCCCGGACCGGTTATCAACACTTTCTAGGAATCATTCTTATTACTGCTGAGTTCTTAAAGAAGAATTAATTAGTACATCAAGCCACGGTGTTTATCACCTATCGACTCACATTCTCGGAAACACAGTCTCATGAAAATCGTATGTGATCGCGAAAAACTATTACTCGCTTTCCAGACAGCTGCCAGCATTGCACCAAGTCGCAGTCCGAAGCCGGTATTGCAGAACGTCAAGCTGTCGGTAGATGAAACCACCGCGACTTTGATGGCTACGGACCTGGAGGTCGGGATACGAATTGAAGTTGAGGGGATCGATGTCGAATCTGGCGGCACAGCGTTATTCCCGGTCAGCCGCTTTGGTTCGTTGTTAAGAGAGAACACTGACGAGAAACTGGCGATCGAAACGAATGCCCAGGGAGCGATCATCAAAGGTGATCGATCAGAATTCAAATTACCTAGCGGCAATCCGGAAGAATTCCCGGAAATAGCTATCTTTGAAGAAAAAGCCTTTCACGATGTGCCAGCCAGGCTCTTCAAAGAGTTAGTCAGACGGACGCTATTCGCTACGGATACCGAAAGTAGTCGATATGCCCTTGGCGGTGTGTTGTTAGAGTTCGAATCTGACAAGATCATCGCTATCGGGACGGATGGAAGAAGACTGGCCAAGATGGAAGGGCCAGCGAACTCGATCGGCGGTCATGAATCCGGCGAGGCGATGACGATCGTGCCGACGCGATCGATGCAATTGCTAGAGCGAGCTATCGCTGACGCGGATGGTGAAGTGCAGATAGCGGCCAGAGCAAACGATGTGTTAGTAAAAACGCCGCGAGCGACGATTTCGTCTCGATTGGTGGAAGGTCGTTTTCCAAAGTGGCGAGACGTGTTCCCAGTCAGACAAGAGGCGAAAACGATCGAAATGACGGTGGGACCGTTTTTTCAAACCTTGAGGCAGGCAGCAATCGTCAGTAGTGATGAAAGTCGCGGGATTGATTTCACGTTTGCTGAAGGCAACCTGGTGCTGTCAGGATCAACAGCCGACGTAGGGCAAACGCGAGTGGAATTACCGATTCAATTTTCCGGCGAAGCGATAACGGTGACCTTGGATCATCGATTCGTGGCAGATTTTCTGAAGGTGTTGGATACGGATAAGAACATCGAAGTGGAAATAGAAAATTCAGAATCAGCGACCTTGTTGAGCACAGACGACGGATACGGATATGTCGTCATGCCCTTGGCTCGCGATCGATAGGAAGAGCACTGGAGTGATAGTAGCGTGAAGCGAAGGAATGAACGAAGCCAGCGGGAAGCGGGGTTACAAAAAGCAAACGGAATTATGAGTACGTTGCTGGCGAGGAAGGGATATGGGCATGTCCAAGCAGCGAAAGAATTAACGAACGCGTGGGTAGCCGTGGTCGGGGAAGAAATGGCCAAATACACAAGGGCCAACAAGATCAACGGTGGAAAACTAGAAGTCACCGTAGCTAACTCAAGTGTGATGCAAGAACTCGCGTTCCAGCAGAATACTTTGCTCAAGCAAATACAAAAACAATTACCCGATCAGCCAATTCGAGAACTCAGGTTCCGCGTGGGTTGCATCAGTTAGCAACGCAGCAGGGAAGCAAATCGAAAGAAACACATGAGCGAAGAACAACAAAAGTCAAATAAAGTCGAAGGCGAATATGGCGCCGGGCAGATTGAGTACAAGAGTGACTTGGATCATGTTCGTAGTCGACCAGGTATGTACATTGGCGATACAGGGATTCGCGGGTTACACCACCTGGTGTACGAAGCGGTGGACAACTCAATCGATGAAGTCATGGCGGGGCATGCGACAAAAATCGAAGTGGCCGTACATGCGGACGGGTCGATCAGTATTAACGATGACGGTCGAGGTATTCCCGTAGAAGTCCATCCCGAATTGGGGATATCAACGCTGGAAGGGGTGATGACCAAGCTGAAGATGGGCGGCAAGTTTGACAAGCAGGCCTATAAAACATCGGGTGGACTGCACGGGATCGGGGTCAAAGCGGTCAACTTCCTGTCGCAGTGGTGTGAGGTGGAAGTCAGGAGAGATGGGCACATCTATCAACAGGAATACGAACAAGGGAAACCCACCGGTGAAGTGCAGCAACTAGGGAAAACCAAGAACAAAGGCACCAGAATAAGCTTTAAACCAGACCCAGAGCTGTTCGGTAATCTGAAGTTTGAATACTCGATACTGCAAAAGCGACTGCAGGAGTTAGCTTTTCTCAACAAGGGAGTTCGGATTCATCTGCACGATGAACGTAATGATGAAAAAGAGGACTACCAATATGAAGAAGGGATTATCGAGTTCGTTAAATATCTCAACCGAGCGAGCGACGCGTTGCATCCGGAAGTGATCTATATCGCTGGAGAACAAGGTGATGCAGAATTGGAAATCGCTTTTCAATACGCCGGTGAATACAGCGAGAATATCAAATGCTTTGTCAACAATATTAATACGACCGATGGCGGAACCCATCTGACGGGATTTAGAACAGCACTGACGCGTTCTTTAAATGCGTACGGAAAGAAAGCGAATCTCTTCAAAGACATCATACCGTCCGGTGATGATTTTCGAGAAGGAATCACATCCATCATCTCGGTACGATTAGCGAATCCACAATTCGAATCGCAAACGAAAGTTAAACTGAATAACCCAGAGCTCGAAGGCATCGTCAACTCAGCGGTCGGCGAGTATCTCGGTAAGTACCTGGAAGAAAATCCGAGGATAGCGAAAACCATCGTCCGCAAAGGAATCCTGGCAGCGGAAGCGCGCGAGGCTGCCCGGAAAGCGAAAGACCTGTTACGAAAACGTAAAACCGCATTAGGTGGCGGTGGCCTCCCAGGTAAGCTGAGGGATTGCATCAGTAAAGATGTGGAAAAGTGCGAAGTGTATCTCGTCGAGGGTGATTCGGCCGGTGGCAGCGCAGAAGGAGGACGACTGCGGGATTACCAAGCGATTTTACCTCTGCGAGGTAAGATTATTAACGCGTACAAATCGCGCGAAGATAAAGTGCTGGCCAACGAAGAAGTGCAGAGCATGATTCATGCGATCGGAAGCGGTATCGGAGCGGAGCAGGACCTCAGCAAACGACGATATAACAAGGTCATCATCATGACGGATGCTGACGTCGACGGGTCGCATATCAGAACGTTGCTGCTCTGTTTCTTCTATCGACAGATGTATCAACTTGTCGCGCAAGGGCATGTCTACGTAGCACAACCGCCGTTGTTTCGTGTGCGAGCAAAAACAGATACGTATTACGTTCAAACAGAAGAGGAAATGAAAAGTCGACTACTAGCGAAAGGCCTCTCAGGTGCAGCATTCGATGCCGGAGACGGATTGGTAGTCGAAGAAGAAAAACTAGAAAACTTCTGTCAGACACTCACGAACATGGAAGAAGCCCTCCTGGCGCTCGAGCGACGAGGGATTAACATCAAAGTCCACGCGGAGCGGCAGGATCTACAAACCGGTAAATTACCAGTGTTTCACGTCTTCTTAGGACGAGAAGAACGCTGGTTTACGTCGCGTTCGGAGGTCGAACAATTCATCAGTGACTATGAAGCCGAAACGGGTCACCAGTTGATCGAAGATAAAGAGACGTCGGCCGAAGAAACCGAGGGCGAAGAACAAGAGAACAACGGAAGTCAAAACGGAGATGGACAAGAAACGCCACCATTCCATATGACCGAGTTGTATGAAGTCCGCACGATTAATAAGGGCCTCAAAGAACTAGGCGACATAGGATTCGACATCCAGTCATTTATCCCCCAGGAACGAACCGGTATCGAAGAACCTCGCTACATCCTGCGACGAGGTGAATTGGAAACACCACTCGAAGATCTGAGAGGTCTGTTACCAGCGATTCGAGCGGCTGGCGAAAAAGGTTTGCAAGTAACACGCTTCAAAGGATTGGGAGAAATGAATGCGGAAGAGTTGCGGGAAACCACACTCGATCCAGCAAATCGCACCTTGATCCAAGTGAGCATGGCTGACGTGGCAGCTGCCGATGAAATGTTCCGCGTGCTGATGGGTGATAAAGTAGAACCGCGCAGGGAATTCATCGAAAAGCACGCATTGGAAGTTCGCAACTTGGATGTCTAAGGCGGATGTCTAAGGCTCAAGGCAAAGCCGAAAGAACGAGGACGAGCAAGTAACGTCAGGCGACAAGATCGCGAATAGGTCGGCCAGGGCAGATTACAAAGGGTCGATTCAGACGGTCGCGCATCTCGAGCCCTCGAGGTACGCCCAATTGCTGGTAGATGGTGGCTACCAGATCGACAGGATGCACCGGATCCGACGCAGGATAAGCAGCCTGACGATCGGAAGCGCCGTAAACCATCCCACCACGAATCCCACCACCCGCGAGCACGGAAGTAAAGCAATTAGGCCAATGATCTCGGCCATCGGCACCGGCGCCAGCGTCGCTGTTCCGCTGGCCAATCTTTGGGGTGCGACCAAACTCACCAGTCCAAACAAGCAGCGTGTCTTCGAGCATGCCGCGATCGGAAAGATCGTCCAGAAGCGCAGAAAATGCTTGGTCAGCGGGAGGCATCAGCCGTGTCTTGTGATCGATGAACTCTTTGCTGTGGGTGTCCCAATAGACACTGACATTTTTAACGCCATCGTTAGGCCAAAATACAGTCACCAGCGGGACGCCCTGTTCAATCAAACGCCGAGCTTGGAGCACCGATTGCCCGTGAGGATGTCGACCGTAACGATCACGGATGGCAGTTGGCTCTTGGCTAAGATCAAACGCCGAACCGCCAACCGCCGAAGTCAACAAATCGTACGCTCGGTCATAATGTTGGCTCATCACCTGTAGTGATTCAGAAGCGTGGACATGTTGCAAGCGATTTTCTAGCGATTGCAGTAAAGTGCGGCGCTCGGACAAACGGTGGTTGGAAACACCTTCCCGCAAAGCAAATTCACCGACTCGGTAGTTCGCTTTCGAAGGATCAGCGTCGATGGTCAAAGGATCCCAAGTAGGACCTAGCCAGCCGGCCGACTGTCCGTGACTTTGCTCGACAAAACGAGGAACGGTGTTTTCAATTTTCGGCCGCATGGAAATGAACGGTGGTAACGGTCCACGGCCGCGACCAAGCCGCGACAGAACAGCACCAATATGCGGCCAGTCCATGCGAAGATTATCGACAGGTGGGGGCGCTTGACCGGTAAGTAAATAATGGGTGGCGGTCAGGTGGTTAACGTCGCTATGGGTCATCGAGCGAACGATCGCCAGCTTATCCGTCCGACTGGCCAGTTGCGGAAAATGCTCACAGATCTGGATACCCGGGACATTGGTAGAAATCGGTTTGAATTCGCCACGGATCTCGGCAGGCGCGTCGGGCTTTAAGTCCCAGGTGTCTTGATGCCCCGGTCCACCCCACATGAAGAGCAGGATGCATGATCGGGCTTTCGCACGCGGAGCAGCCGCAGCTTCAGCCGCTGCGGCCTGAGCAGCAAACAGTTGAGGCATGGACATACCAAAGAGACCGATCGAACCAGCGCGCAACACCTCACGACGGTTGGGCGTGCCGAGAAGTGAACTATGGTCGAACATGCGGTAACTCAGGGTCATCGCCTAGATAGAAATAGTACGGCAGGGATTGGAACCCAAGTCATTAACCGAATAGATTTGTCAACGGGCGGCCGCTTTCGATCATCGGTACAGGGCGGCCGAGCCGATCTTGGAGCATCAAATCCGGATCGATACCGAGTGCCCAGTAGATTGTCTTGGCCAAGTCTTCCGGGCTAACCGCGTTTTCGATCGGATAACCGGCCTCACGATCAGAAGTACCATAAACCATGCCCGTTTTGACGCCGGCACCGGCAAGCACGCAAGGGAAACAGTGACTCCAATGGCCACGGCCCCAAGCGTCGGTACCCTTGGGTGTGCGGCCCATCTCTCCAACAGCGACAACCAGCGTTTCGTCCAAGAGACCAGTTTGCTCAAGATCCTCGATCAGCGCCGAGAATGCCTGGTCGAAACCCGGTAACAAGTGTTGTTCAAGATGATGCGCACTACGATGCGAGTCCCAACTGTATCCGTCAGGAGCGTCCCAAGCGACCGTCACAAATCGGGCGCCCGCCTCCACCATCCGGCGGCCCATTAAAGTAGATTGTCCGAACAGATGTCGGCCGTATCGATCTCGAGTTGAATCCTTTTCCCGTTGGATATCAAAAGCCTCGCGCATCTTCTCCGAAGTCACCAGACTGAGAGCGCGTTGTTGAATGCGATCGTAATTTGCGTAGGCGTCAGATTGATCTAACTGGCGACGGACGGTGTCGAATTGCGAGAGAAGGTTGCGCCGCTGATCAAGCCGATCAAGCGATAGGTCTTCGGTCGGTGACAGGCTTTGTACGCGGAAGTCCAATTCTTTGTCATCGCACGGTCGGAAGTAGGGATTGTCACTCGTATCGCGCTTGCGAATATTCGTCGCCAGTGCGTTGTACGCCGAACCGAGCCAACCAGCGTATTGTCCCGTTCGGTCGTAACCCTGAAGGGCACCGAGCCGATTGGGAAGATAGATGTAATCTGGGAGTTCCCGTAGATGGCTATCCGGCTGTTGCCGCGACAAGTATTCCACAACGCTCCCCATCGATGGCCAGTCGGTTGGTNGCGCATTCACATCGGATCCGTTAGCTGCCGTACGAGTCCATTTATGGCCGGTCTGGATGTAATGACAAGCGTTGTGGTCATTGTGAGGGTGAGTCATCGAGCGGATGACGCACAGTTTGTCAGAGATGTTTGCCGTTTGCCCCAGGTGTTCGCAAATCCGTAACCCCGAGGTGCGCGACGGTATCGGGTGAAAGGGACCGCGAATACTGCTTGACGCATCCGGCTTCATGTCAAAAGATTCAAGTTGACTTGGGCCGCCAAACAGAAACAAGAACATCACCGATTTCGCTCGACCGCGTTGAAAGGCCGACGGCCGTTGCTGTTCTTCTGCAGCAAGCACCTGCAGCAAGTTGACGCCGAACAAGCCAGCGCTACCAATGCGCAACGCATCACGGCGCGTTAAACCAGAACATACTCGCTGGGTGTGACCTTGAACTCGTAGCATCGTCAGGACTCCGAAGAAAGATGGGGTTTCGAGCGCCCGATACTGTTGGCGTCAATCTTACCAGAAGCGTGCAGACGAGCCAAAAAAGTACTCGAGACAGGACCAGAGACTACGGCTGTACGGCATCAACGACAATCTCTAATTCCTCCATCCAGGGTGTCTGTCGTTGGTCCAGTCGCGACTTCAATGTCAAACCGAGTTCGTTATCGCCGCGAAATGGGGGACAATCAGCCAAGGCAATCTCGAATCGTTGTCCAGACACGCCACCACGTCGTTTCCCCGACGCGAAACGCTTAATTTTCCCAGGCTCGATTTGTTTTCCGTTAATGTCGATCACCAGCTCGTCGCTGTCATGAAGCAGATAACACCAGAACGTAAGCCGACCGGACAGTCGCTCACCTTTTCGGCCGTCCGCCATGCGGAACGGAAACACTTTTCGTTTATCCACAGCATCCGAACCGAACGACAGCGTGGGGCTGGTCAGGTGGCCAAGCGGACTGCGACCTTCGTCGTACCATGGATAGTTGCGAATGGGAGGTTTGCGACTGGAAATGCCTTTACCCATCGGCAAATATCGGTAAGTGCGGGGTCCGGAAAAGACGTTTGCCGGGGACCGCACGGCACGAGTCCACCGTCGCATGCGTTGTTGTTGTTCCGGTGCAGCCGTGACCTCGCCGCCAAAATGAATACCGACATTCCAGAACGAAATACTGTCAGCTCCCCAAGTGTAATAATTGGCTGCCGCACCTCGGGCCTCGGATTCGGTCAAGAGCATGGCCAAATAACTTTCCGATCGATGCTTGGCAGACATTGCAATCGGACGATCGAGNATGGTCGGTGGTGAATTCGAGAGCGAACCGATCATATTGCCCATCACCACGATCGTGTCCACGTTGGCG
Source organism: Blastopirellula sp. (assembly GCA_002701545.1). Classification (GTDB taxonomy): domain Bacteria; phylum Planctomycetota; class Planctomycetia; order Pirellulales; family Pirellulaceae. The sequence goes on from NZVR01000042.1 coordinate 58,664, forward strand.
GGTTTAGTGAACCGAGTGAACTCGTCCACGCGTACCTGTGGGTCAGTATTATTCCAGGTCGAGATCACGACATAGTCGATCCAACCGCGCTTGACCCAGGTTTCGACATCACAACCGGCCAGCCAACAGGCGGCAATGGACTCAGGCACACGGATACCAAGCGTCAGGCGATCGCGACCACGCGTTTTCGCCGCAGCCGCCAGCATGGCATGAATTTCAGCGACGTAGGCGGTCATGATGGCCGCTTTGGCGCGACCTTGATCCCGAGGGAAATGTTTTGCCCAACGGACAAAGTTCAGCTCCAGACCATCGACGTCGTAGTTCAGCGCAATCTCGCGCATGATGTTCATCCGGTGTTGGCGAACCTCCGGAAAGGAATAGTCGAGAGCGGTTTCATTGGTACGTCCGTCCGGCTGCTGGATCACGAACTGAGGATGGTCGATGGTAAACAGCGGACAAAGTGGATGCGTAGGGCCGATATGGATATGGTGCGTGTCGCTCATCCGAATCGCAGCCAACACCTCTTTACCCTTGGTATGCATGTGTTCGGTGACAATGCGCAGCGCGTCTGTTCCTTCGGCGCGCAGACCGCGAATGCCAGGCGTCCAGCTTCTATTGAACTTTGCGTCAAACCGATCACCGTAAGTCTCTCCCGCTTTCGTATCGTACGTACAGATATCTGGTGTTGCCGCTAGGAAAACGTAAGTAGAAAAGGGTACCGCAGCAGCTTCGCGGTCGAGCCATGCTCGGACAAATTGTGAAGTTTCTTTTGCTGGGGCCTCCATCAGCATCTGGGCGTCATCATTGAACACGACGCGTGGTTTCTGATCAGCGCTGAGTAGCGTTGTCGTAGCCATTGTCGCAGCAAGCAAGAACATGCTCGTTCGCCATGAGGATGTGATTCGCCAGCAGGCGAGTAACGGCGCTTGGATGGAGAGAAGGAGCGGCCGAGTCGTTTTCATCCAGTGGATGTCCATTGATCAGATCCCACGTAAGGAGACGCGATTTCAAGTTAAACGGGTTTTTGCATTGTGCTGTATACGTTGTGCTGCGGTTCCAGTCGCCGGGCGAGCAGTATGGGCTCGGCAGACTCGATATTATTTTCTATGTAACGCGCGATCCAAACTCCCGAGTGAGTGGGCCGGGCGAGCAAGTCGTTTCACTCTCAGCTGGAAGATAAGCTTTCGTCCAAGTTGAAGATCAAGCTGCAGACGGCGGNATATGCAGCCAGGCTGGCGTGGTTCATACCGTCAGCCGGCTTGTGTTGTCCACCACCGGCGAGATAGTTTTTGGCCAGGTCCGGGTTCGCTTGAAACGCGTTGAATCGGTCCTGGAATTCCAGCAGGAGAATTTGCAATTCTGCTGGGCGAATGTGACGGGAAGTTGTCAATCGAAAGGCGAAACTCAGACGTTCGGAAGGAGTGTTGCCGCCGTCGCGTACGATTCGTTCCGCCAGCACTCGGGCAGCTTCAACGAACTGTGGATCGTTGAGTAACACCAGCGCCTGCAAAGGCGTATTGGTACGTTCGCGCCGAGTGCGGCAGGTGGTGCGACCATCAGCGCCGAGAATTCGCATATTTGCAGCCGGAATCTGGCGTTTCCAATAGGTGTAAAGACTGCGTCGATACAAGTCGTCACCGGTACTTTGCGAAAACTTGGCCTGGGATGAACCAATGGCGTTTACTCCAAATAACTCGGCTGGCTGGTAAGGGTGGACTCCCGGGCCGCCCAGCTTTTCCTTTAGTAGCCCGCTGATCGACAAAGCATGATCACGTACGAATTCGGCAGGTAACCGCCGACGCGGACCGCGCCATAGCAAACGATTCTCCGGGTCCACTTGCTGCGACTCTGCGGAACGGATACTCGCCTGACGGTACGTAGCCGATAGAACCATTTGACGCAACAGTTGCTTGACAGACCAGCCGGATGCGACGAAATCAACAGCCAGGTAATCGAGCAACGCTTGATGGCTCGGAGGTTCGCCTTGGGTACCAAAATCTTCCGATGTCTTGACGATTCCGCGACCAAACAGCATCTGCCAGTAACGGTTGACCGCGACGCGGGCGGTGAGCGGATGGTCGGGATCGGTTAACCAGCGGGCAAGTCCGAGACGATTTCTCGGCAAGTCCTTGTCAAACGTCAAGATACTGTTGGGTGCGGCGGTTTCAACCACTTCGCCGCGCTGGTCATATTCGCCGCGCATCAGCAAGTAATTGGTGCGCGCGTTTGGCGTATCTGCGGCAATCATAGTGAGTGCCGCGGACGTCTCGATCTTCTTCTTTTCGTCCGTCAGTTGTTTCTGCCGCCCGCGCGCGTCGCTGAAACCAGGCCACTCGCCGCGGAAATGTTCCAGCCGTTTGGCTGGATCCTTTGGTAACGATGCACGAATAGCAGCGGTGGCGTTCGTGGTCGTGCTGATCCGCAGTCCATCAAATTCGACAGCGCGAAGTTTTACGCGTAGTGTCTGACCAGTGGACACTTTCAGTGGAGCCTCCAAGCCAACGATGATCGCCGTTTTAGCTAACTTCAAAGTCTTGTCACCAGAAAATTTCACGTTGACAGGCTTTGGGTCATTGCTTTCAGCATGCAGTTCCAAACCCGCAAGTTCAACAACTACGGGAGTTCGACTCTCGAACTGCAATGCCGCTATCTTGTCCATTGCATCGACGGTGTTGAGCTGCAAATCAATTGAAAACGCTTTGGCAGCAGCTTCCATATCGATGGCGTCTGCCGGCAACGCGTTTCGTGCTTCCGCTTTCTTCAGAATCCGCAGGGCGGTTTCTTTGCGGTTGTTGTCGAGGATCTGAATGGAGAGACTGTCGAGTCGTTCGGGACAGCAGTCGGTGCGGTTCCAGACAGCAACACTGTCGATAGCAAATTCAGCACCCAGGTCGACTTCCCACCATGCGTTGCGTTCGGAGTTGGTGCACGAGCACGAAGCGAAGGTACCATTGTGATTCCCGTCAATCGCCTTGGTGGCAGGAGAGGAGTAAGCGACACTTGATTGTGTCGCCTTGCCAGAGCGGGCGATATTTTTGCCCCCCGAGAATACTTGGACTTCGGAGAGTGTCAGAAAACCGTCGTGATTTTTGGGCATTTCGAGCCGAACATAACGTCCCCTCATGGTTGGCCGCGCAGGCTCGACGGGCTCCTTTTTGGGTGCAACGATAGGCACCCACCAGCCGTCAGAATCGCGCAGTTGTGAACCAGCGACAAGGGAGTGTCTGTTCCACTCAACAGGTTCGTCAAGCTCTTTTGACCACCGCTGGAAATCAGCGGTTAAGTCAGCAGGCGTGGATTTCAACACCGCTGCAATCTTGGCCAGGTCACCGTCGATGACAGGAATCCGAGCAGCCTGTTCGGAAGTGAACCGCCGCAACGTCGGCGCTGCCGCTCCTTTGGTATTGCCGCTGCCAGTCAGGCTGTTGAAAAATCCGGCGAACTGATAGTACTCGCGCTGCGTCATGGGGTCGTACTTGTGGTCATGGCATTGGGCACATTTCAGCGTCAGCCCCATCATGGCAGTGGCCGTAGTACTTACACGGTCGACGAGATACTTGACGCGGTAATCTTCGTCGATAATTCCCCCTTCGTTGGAAGTGGGATTATTTCGGAGAAACCCAGTCGCGACTCGCTGCTCGAGAGTCGAGTTCGGCAGTAAGTCGCCCGCGACTTGCCACGTAATGAAATCGCTATAGGGAAGATCGTCGTTGAACGCGTCAACGACCCAATCCCGCCACGGATAAATCGATCGAGGGTGATCTTCGAACAGGCCGTCGGTATCACCGTATCGCGCAACATCAAGCCACTCTTGTGCCATGCGTTGTCCAAAAGTGCGAGACTTCAGCAACCGGTCCACAACGGTTTCATACGCACTCGGCGAGTCGTCAGCAAGGAAAGCATCGAGCTCTGATATCGTCGGCGGCAAGCCGGTCAGATCAAATGACACGCGGCGTAGCCAGCGCTGTTTGTCAGCCGTCCGCGTGGGCTTGAGGCCTGCTTCTTCCAACCGCCGCAAGACGAAATGATCAACAGCGTTGNGTGGCCAAGATGTATCGTTCACCGCAGGAGGATCGCGCTTGACCGGAGCAATGAAAGACCAATGACGTTCCCACTGTGCGCCCTCAGCGATCCAGCGGCGAATCAGGTCGATTTCTTCCGGCGTTACTGAAAGTTTTGAATCAGGTGGCGGCATGCGAAGATCCGGATCGGACTCGGTAAGCCTGGCCATGATCTGGCTCATGTTGGGTTTTCCAGCAATGATCGCAGTCTCGCCACTCGCCACGGCATTCGTCGCGCTGTGTTCCCGATCGAATCGTAAACCCGCTTTACGAGTCGCGGAATCAGGTCCGTGACATTGGTAGCAGCGATCCGAGAGAATGGGACGAATATGTTTGTTGAATGAAATGGTTTCCGCGGCCGTTGCGCAGGTGGCAAGGTGAAGGATCGCGGCTGTCAAAAACATCAATCGCATTGCGGATCATCTTGGGTTTAAGTGATGTAGCTGTCGGTTTCCAACAGCAAAAAACACGCTCTGACGAGCGTCGAGACTATGACAAAATCTTGTCCACGACCTTCCCATGCACGTCGGTCAAACGGAATCGTCGCCCTTGATACTTGAACGTCAGTTGCTCGTGATCAATTCCCATCAGGTGCATCACGGTCGCCTGAAAGTCGTGAACGTGTACCGGGTCTTTGGCGACGTTGTATCCAACNTCGTCGGTCTCGCCGTACGTCATCCCTGGTTTCACGCCCCCTCCCGCCATCCAGTATGTGAAACAACGGGGGTGATGGTCACGACCGTTAGCGGCCTTGCCGGCATTGCCCTGGCTGTAGGTCGTTCTTCCGAATTCACCACCCCAGATCACTAAGGTGTCCTTCAGCAGTCCTCGCTGTTTCAAATCGCTGATCAAAGCCGCCTGTGGTTGATCAACATCCTTGCACTGTTTAGGCAAAGCACCGATCAGCCCGCCGTGCTGATCCCAGCCGCGGTGATACAACTGGATGAAGCGAACGCCGCGTTCCGCCAACCGCCGCGCAAGCAAACAGTTAGCCGCGAACTTACCCGGCGTTTGGCACTCCGGGCCGTATGCGTCGAGCACATGTTGAGGTTCTTTGCTGATGTCCGTCGCCTCGGGCACGGACAGTTGCATGCGGAACGCCATTTCGTACTGCGCAATACGTGTGGCAATCTCTGGATCCCCGAACGTTTCCAATTGCAGCTGGTTGAGTGCCTCGATTCGATCAATCATCCGGCGGCGACCTTCGACCGTCTCGCCAGGTTGACTGTTCAAATACAGCACAGGCGTCTTTCCACCTCGGAACTGAACGCCTTGATGCACACCAGGTAGAAATCCACTGCTCCACAGCTTGGTATAGACCGGCTGGCTGCCCGGTCTTCCTGTACCGTTGGAAATTAAGACACAGAATGTCGGCAAGTTTTCATTGGCTGTTCCCAGACCATAACTCATCCAAGCTCCCATGCTCGGCCGACCGGGCTGCTGATGTCCGGTTTGGAAAAAGGTGACGCCAGGATCGTGGTTAATGGCCTCGGTGTGCATCGATTTCACGAAACACAAATCATCGGCAATCGTTGCGGTATGGGGTAATAATTCGCTGATCCAGGCGCGGCTTTGGCCGTGCTGCTCGAATTTCCAATTAGATCGAGCGACTGGAAACGACTTTTGCCCGGCCGTCATGCCAGTGAGTCGCTGAGTTTTTTCAACAAACCCCTCGTCACTCCATTGTTCCGATTTTGTATCGAACGTTTTGAAGAGTTCTTTACCGTGGTGGGCGTCGACCACGGGTTTGTAATCAAACAAGTCCTGTTGAGATGGAGCCCCGTTCATAAACAGAAAGATGATGCGTTTAGCTTGAGGCGCGAAGTGCAAGCCATCCTTCTTTACCTGCTCAGCAAACGCGTCTGGTGCCAACATGGAATGCAGCGCCAGCGAGCCAATTCCCGCCGCGCCGCTTCGTAACAGTCCACGCCGAGTCATAACGTGTTTTAAGAATTGCAGGTCTTCCGCCATCGTTTACTCTTCGAATCGGGTGATTACGTGGTTTGGCCAGCACCCTAATTGTAATCGACTTGTCGCGCAGAGATGAACCAACATCGCTTGCTCGAAACCCTCCGCCCAGCGATTCCAAAAGATGAACTCGCCGAACGACGCAAATCGCGCAACAGTCGGACCCCCCATGCAAGGTACCATTGGTAGTTTGCCTGTGGAGTCAACGATCCGCGCATCCTGCACACCGTACCCGCGTTATGTGCGCCATCATGTCTGCAAGTTCGACCAGGAGTGACCAAGGCATTAAAGCGACCCACGACAAAGCCCAGGGTCCGGTCGGAGAGGCGCATACACTAGGCGACTAGGCCGCGACATTTTTTCAGAATATGGGGAGCGCCTCAAAGGCAGAATGCGACGTGGAGTGGGGCGGCCTATCACCCTGATTTGTAATGGGAGCCCTATTCCACGCGCTTGGTGTTCATCAGGTGGAAATTCTCGGGCACGTTGGATGGCGAAGTTGCCCAGAACAGTGCTGCTTTCCAAGCGGGTACTCCGATTTGCAATCCGCGATATTTTTGCCGAAAAACAGAATTTTTGATGGGTAAAAATGCCGCTGTTGTCGCATACAGCAGTAGGGACGCGTGTGCAAACGAGCTCAGTGTCTTGGTAGCCGAGTCAGCCGTACAAGAACGGAGCAGCGTCCTCTGAAGCGAGCCAGCGTCCTCTGAAGCGAGCCAGTATTCGGAAAACGATTCTACCTCGAAAAAAATCCGGCTTGTTGACGGTAAGGCGGAAGGTGTGAACTGACTAGATCTCGCAAGACCAGCCAGGCCTCGTTCGGAACACGACCGACGAATACAGCTTTACCAACAAGAATTAAGAATTCTGTGGTGGTGCCAAGATGAATAGACTGCTGCCTACACTCCTCTGCGTCTCTCTCGCCTGTGTCGCAGGTTGCCAAAGTGAAGTCACGACACAGCAGGCTGCAACCGCTGACACAACGCAGCCGCAGAACGATCAGCCCAAACAGACTTACGTTGGACGAGGGGTTGTTCTGGAACTGGTACCCGAGGATCGCGGAGCCTTCATTCACCATGAAGCGATACCGGGATTTATGGACGAGATGACCATGTATTTGAAGGTTGCAGACAAAGAGAATTTTCGAGATTTAAAAGTCGGGCATCAGTACACCTTCGAGATGCTGGTTGCGGAGGAAGAGGAGACTCAGATTCAGAAACTAGTCGCAACTGGGAAGGTGTCGCCACAAAAGAGCCCAGCGGCAGCTCCCAGTGAGCGTTGGCTAGAGCCATCGACTATGGAACTTGGGGATAAAGTCCCGGATTTCACCCTGACGTCGTCGACAGGTGCAACGATTACAGCAGAGTCCTTGCGCGGCAAAGTGTGGGCCATTACGTTTATTTTTACGCGCTGCCCGCTGCCGGATTATTGCCCCAGGATGACTCTGCGATTTAAAGAAACGATGGAGATTCTCGCAAAGAAACAGGTCGATAATTGGAAGCTGATTTCACTTAGCATCGACCCACAATACGATGATCAGGACGTACTCAAGAGCTATCGGCAGATGTGGGAAGTCAGCTCAGATGAGTGGGTCTTTTGTCGGGCCGATCTGGATCAAGTGAAGCAAATTGGGGACCCCTTGGGTCTGACATTTGAAACGGGGAAATCTCCCATCGAGCACAATCTACGGACAGCTGTTTTTGATGTCGAAGGTCGGCTCTTGGAGGTGTTTAGTGGAAACAAGTGGAACGCAGAAGAACTGGCCGAATCAATAATCCGTGGCATGCAATAAGGACGGCCCTGAATCGACATAAACGAAGTTTTTGCATGATGGATTTTACTCTTTCTCTAATCGAACGAAACGATTCTCACAAGGACAAAGAAAAATGATGAAGAACCTTTTAGCGACCGCACTAGTTTTTATGTTCCTTAGCCATACAGTTGTTGACGCCGATGATCTACCAGTGATCAAAACAAGTCCCGCCTTCAATAAGTTGAAGAACTTAGTTGGCGACTGGAAGGGAGAACTACGTCGGTCAACGGGAGAAGTGGTCAAGTTGGAATTGAACTACAAGGTCATTTCCAACGGGAGTGTGATTGTCGAAAGTGCCGTGGAAGACGGAATCGAAATGATCACGACATACAGGGATCGTT
>NZVR01000043.1 GCA_002701545.1 Blastopirellula sp.
CAACCTTCGCTCCGCACCAATTCGCGCGTCACCACCCCGTAACGCTCAATCAACTGCGCTGCCAACGCCGCTTGTCTTGCTGTTACGGAACCTGCGGACTCCGGGTAGCGAAACAAGCTCCAACGCCCTTCGGATCCGGCCAATGTCACCGACCTGCGCGAGCGAAATCGTCCCCCTCGTGTCCCGCGGCGTTTCGTCAACCCCCGACGTTCGCGTCCCAGCGACCGCAGGGGTGTAAGCGTATCGTTCGTCACATGGCCGCCCCAAACCAGCCGCCACAGGGCGTCCAGGACATCGTTTCGAAACACGCCTAAGGTCGCCACCAACTCGTCAAAGTAGATTGCGCCCCGGTCGGATAGCACACCGTGCACCTCCGCATCGATGCCGTCCTCAAGGGCTACGGCCGGCGGTGCCAACCGACTCGCATGATCGGTCAGGTACAGGGCAATTCTGCCGTCGCTACTGGTCAACGGAGCGAAGCCACGCCACACCACTTCGCCCGCCAGACACAGCTCATCCAGGTCCTTCGCCTGGAACGTCTTAACCCGCGCCGGCAGGATGTCACGGATCAAGGTGTGCGCCGACAGGACGCAGCCTTGCAACTGTTCTAACACATCCAACAAACCATCCAGCCCTTGACGCTTGCGTGTGACTCCCTGCCAATGCAGCAAAAAGTTCCCCAGGTCACTGACATCCACCGGTTCAATCTCGGCTCGCAGACGGGCCAACGACCGGCGCTTGATTCGCTTCAGGACATTGGCATCACACCATTCTCCGCCCTGCCCTCCCGGTGTGAATTCTCCGCTAACCACACGATGTTGCTCTGCCAACCGGGACAGCACCGAGCGAATCGGCGCGGTCCCCATGGCCCAGCGGGCTGCAATGTGTTCCGTGGTGAACGGAACATGCGTGCGTGCAAAGCGTGACACCAAATCGGCCAATGGCTCGACGGACTCGTCGAGAAAAGCTGCCGGTAAACCGATCGGAGGAACGACTCCGAGCGCATCNCGATAGCGTCCCACATCTTCCGCCGCGATCAGCCGACACTCCCCCGCGATCCGGATTTCCACGATCCGCCGCGCGGCCACTAACTCGTCAATCCAGGGTTCGGCANCTGCTGCCCGAGCGATAATTTCCTGCCGACTGAGGTCTCCCAATTGCAGCAACAGATCGTGAACTGCATCCCGCCCCTGCAGCGGATACGGTGTTCCCAGCCGCTGCAACTCGAACGCCATCGTGTCAATCACTTCGGCATCGAGTAACTCGCGCAACTCGGCATCCCCCAGCAATTCGCGCAACTGGGTATGGTCCAACGCCAAGGCAGCCGCTCTTCTTTCGGCGAGGGGCGCATCGCCTTGATAAAGATAATTACCGGCAAAATGAAACAGCAACGCGGCGGCGAACGGCGAAGGACGCTCCGAAACCTGCTGACGGACGCGAATCCCCCGCCCGGCCACGTCGCGCAAAACCTGCTTCAACCCGGGAAGATCAAACACGTCACGCAGACATTCACGGTACGTCTCCAACAGCATCGGAAATCGCTCGTAGCGGGCCGCTACCTGCAGCAGGTCAGCTGACTTGCGACGTTGCAACCAGAGCGGTGTGCGGCGTCCGGGCTGACGTTTGGGCAACAACAAGGCNCGCGCGGCGTTCTCACGAAACCGCGCCGCGAACAACGCGGTCCCACTGAGCTGCTTGATCACGAGCTCTTCGATTTCGTCCGCCGCAGGAAAGAACAGGTCGAGTTCCGGCGGCCGCTCCGACTCCAGTAGTCGAAACACCATCCCGTCATCGCTCCACATCACATCGACCTCACCGCCTCCGCCCTCACGCAAGCGGTCGGCGACCACGTGCGCCCACGGCGCATGCACGCGGGCCCCAAACGGGGTCAAGACGCAGACACGCCAATCTCCCACCTCGTCGACAAAGCACTCGACCACAATGGACCGATCACTCGGCACCTCCTCCGTCACCGCGCTTTGATCGTGAATGTAGCGCACCAGATTCGCAGCGGCGCTGGGCTCCAGACAATGCTCCTGGGTGAGCAAGGCGACCCCCGCTTCTGCATCCAGCCCCGCCAGACGTGCTGCCAATTTGCCGATCGCCTTGCCGAATTCCAGTGGCCTTCCCGGGCCATCGCCCCGCCAAAACGGCATCCGCCCCGGCTCTCCCGGAGCTGGCACGACCAGTACCCGATCGTGCGTGATCTCGACTACGCGCCAGGATGACGCGCCGAGCAGAAACACATCACCAGGATTCGTCTCGAACACCATCTCTTCGTCCAACTCACCAACGCGGCGCGTTCCTGCGGAATCGTCAGCCAGAAACACGCCATACAATCCCCGGTCTGGGATGGTCCCCGCGTTGGCGATTGCCAACCGCTGAGTTCCTTTGCGAGGTTCCAACCGACCTTCCAGACGATTCCAGACAAGTCGCGGCCGCAATTCGGCAAACTCGGCCGAGGGATAGCGTCCAGAAAGCAGATCCAGCACGCCCTCAAAAGCACTCCTNGGCAAGTCGCAAAACGGAGCCGCCCCCCGCAACGTCGCATAGACCTCGTCTACCGATTGCGCTTCCAACGCCACCATCGCCACGATTTGCTGCGCCAGCACGTCCAGTGGATTGCGGGGGTAATAGGTNGCCTCGACTTCGCCGCGCAACATCCGCTCAGCCGCAGCGCTACAGGCCAACAGATCCCCGCGGTACTTGGGGAACACGACCCCCTGCGAAGTCGCCCCGACCTGGTGCCCTGCCCTGCCCACTCGCTGCATCCCCGCTGCGATGGTCGGCGGAGCTTCGATCTGGATCACCAGATCCACCGCCCCCATGTCAATTCCCAGTTCCAGTGACGACGTTGCCACAATGGCGGGCAAGCGTCCGCGTTTCAGGGCATCTTCGATTTGCGAACGCTCTTCTTTGGCCAACGAGCCGTGATGCGCGCGGGCGATCTGCGTTTCCGCCAAATCGTTGATGGCCGCCGACAACCGTTCCGCCAGACGACGACTATTGACGAAAATCATCGTCGAACGATGCGTTCGGATCAGTTCGACCAGCCGTGGCTGGAGGGCGGGCCAAATCGAGGGAAGTTGCGGCCCTGCCGCGGCCGACACCGATTCCCCCAGGTTCGCCATATCCTCGACCGGCACCTCAATACGCAAGTCCAGATCCTTNCGCCTGCCCGCCTCGACGATGTTCACAGGCCTCGGCTGAGGCGTTTCCTCCGCACAGGCCGTTGCCTCCGCACCGCCCAATAATCGCGCCACTTCGCTCAACGGACGCTGCGTCGCAGACATCCCAATCCGTTGCATTTTTCGCGTACGTGAGCCGTCTTGCAAACGNTCNAGTCGCTCCAGCGAGGCAAACAGATGTGCGCCCCGTTTNGTCCCGACCAACGAGTGAATTTCGTCCACAATGACCGTGTCCACCGCACGCAACATCTCGCGTGCTCGCGAAGTCAGCAACAGGTACAGCGATTCCGGAGTCGTGATCAGAATGTCCGGCGGCTGTTTTGTCATCCGGTATCGCTCCTGAGATGGAGTGTCTCCCGAACGAATACCGATCGTCGGTACGCGGTGTGCAATTCCCTCACGCTCCGCGACCACGCGCACACCCGCAATCGGTGCGCGCAAATTACGCTCAATATCAACCCCGAGCGCTTTGAGCGGAGAAATGTAGAGCGTGTGTACGCCCGGCGCACCATCACCCAACGACTCCGCCGCAGGTGCCGAAAACATGATCCGATTGATCGCCACCAAAAAGGATGCCAGTGTCTTTCCGGATCCCGTGGGTGCCAACATCAAGGTGTGACTCCCCGATGCTATCACGGGCCAAGCTTCGCGCTGGACCGCAGTCGGATCCGCAAACACCTCTTGAAACCACGTCGCGACCACGGGCGAAAAAGGCTGGAAACAGGGATCCACTTCACTGAACACGGACATCGAAGAGGCCACCTCACCAGACTTTCTCGAGCTTGACGGCCTCATCCCAAGACGCCGTCCTCGGCCCTTGCCGACCGACTCCCGCTGGCCACATCTCCCCTGCCCTACCCGAACCGTCATCGTCCAACCCACCGTCGCTTCGCGCCAACCTGGCCGGGGCCATCAGATAACGCCCTGAGATCATGCGGGAGAGTGTCATCGAATCCGAAGCAAATGGAGTACGGAAAGCCCCATGGCACGGGGAAACACCGCCCCGCAAGAGGTTGTCGCCATTGTAGGAGAACCCCGTCAGGAAACCAGTCAACGGCATCTCAGCCTACCTTTCACGCAGACACCGTACCTCTGCCCCGCCTTCCCCTGGTCGGGGGTGGGACGCTCTGCAGACGTTCACCGAGGCAGCACCAGACCGCTACCACACCACCCCAGCGACAGCAGTCACAGCATTCCTTGGAAAAAATTCTGTACCAAACGGTATGTGTGGCGTCTGAAGGTGAACGTTTGGAACCGAATTGCCGAAAGGATTTTAAGGATTAGCTAAACCAGATGGACTCTCACGGATGTAACGGCATCTTGAACTTCAAGCTTCACCACGCGACGGGCCGAGCCTGCCCTTTGACACATCAGATTCCCCGGATGCTTGTTGCGGCCCGCACTCTGGCGGTACTGGCCCTGGTGACTGCTGGCATCCTGGCCGCTGGATGTACCCGCGATCGCTACCGCTTCCGCGCCGACAAAGGTAGCTATCAGATTCTCCAGGAGAAATCGGCCACCCGCCCCTGGGAGCTTCCCACCAGCTACACCATCGACGCCGACCCACGCTCGCGTCTGTTTGATCCTACCGACCCGAATGACCCCATGCTTCCCCAAGCGGGTCCGCAACTGTACTCGTACGAACTGCCCCCCTTGCGGGACGCTCAACAGACGGCGTTGCCGGCCGAGGAGATCGCCACTCCGACAGAATCGCAGTCGCCACCACCTCCCCCCGAGCCATCCGAACCGGCCTCCCCTGAGGCTGCTGGCATCCCGCAAGACGCGGAGGTGCCACAGGAAACTTCCGAGCCCGCTGACAACAGTGGTTNGGACAACCGTGATGCAGAAGCCAGCCCCCCTGCCCTGTCCCCTGCTGAACCGGCGTTGCTGCCGCCAACTGCCTCCGCGATTCGNCCCGCGTCCGCCGCCCTGCCCTTCGCAGCCGATGACGAAAACACACCGGCCGACGATGCGACTGAGCCGCAGGACAAACCGGAGACTGAGGACTCATCGAAAGCCGAAGACCAGGTGGCGGCCGAGGACATTAGCTACGACGAGCTCAGCGAAGATTTAACGATCCAACCGATCCCGGCTGAATACTGGGATACGCTGCCTCGTTCGTGCCTCTCGCGCATGCTGGAATTTGAAAGCGTTCGAGTCGAGTACCGCCGCACTTACGGAAGCGACCCTCCTGCTGCACTCCGCGACGATGCCAGAAAATTGACTTTCGACAACATCGTCGAACTGGGATTCCTTAACAGCCGTTCGTACCAGACCGACAAGGAAACGCTCTATCGTGCAGCACTCCAACTGACCTTGCGCCGCTATGACTACATGACCAAATTCACTCCGTTCGGCAACGGCTCGGCGGTTGATTTCGATCACGGTCGTACGAATAACGTGACCAGCAACCGGTTGGGGATTCCGACCACGTTGCAAGCTGACCGGATGGTGGCCTTAGGTGGCACGGTCGTCACCCAATTTGCCAATGACGTGGTCCTCCAATTTGACGGTGCCGGTGTCGTATCGCGTAACGTGAACTCGGCGTTGGTCCTCGATTTCCTGCAGAGTATCTATCAGCGCGACATACTCCTCGAACCGCTGATCCAATCCGAACGGAACGTGGTTTACGCAGCTCGCCGTTTTACGCGTAGTCGCCGCGAGACGTATGTGTCCTTCGTCCGCTCGTATTACCGCCTCTTGAGCCGCTACCGAAAAATCGAACTGGACAGCCAAAACTACTTTGCGCTGGCCCGGCAGTTGCAAGAGGAATTTGCCGTCGTCGACTCGGGTTTCAGCGGCCCCGGGGCCCTCTCGCGGGTCCAAATTGATCAAATCGAACAGAACATGCTGACCAGTCGTCGTGCTCTGATCGAAAGCTGCAATGGCACGTCCGGGATCGATCGCGGTTTAGACGAACTCAATCTGACACTCGGGTTACCGACAGAAACCCCGATCAATCTCGATCTCACCGAACTTGAACGCCTCACGATTCGCGACGACACGGAAGTGCGCGGGGAGCAGATTCGTCGCACCCAACTCCGACTCGAGCGTCAGCTACAGCTCGAACAACCGGATCGCGAAGAGATCTTAAGCGCCTCGATCGTGTTGAGTGAATTTCTCATCGAATGGCTCGACTTACGCCGCCAGCTCGAAGAGGAAGCTACGGCAACCAGCGACCTTCGTCTGCTCCGCGCCCGCTTGCGCATCGACGAGGCTTACGAAGCACTTGATCGTTCCCAAGCCTTACTGACCGAGATGATCAACCAGGACCCACCAACGGCCCCTGTGAACATCTTCCGCGGGACGGTGAATGTCGTCACAGCCCGAGTCGAACTGATTGCTCGCATGTTGCAACTAACCGACTTAATGTCGGAAGCAGCCCCCGAGCGAGCTCAAGTCTTAGCGCGTTTCCGGCGGGCCAAGGCCGTTACGGAGGCGGTCGCCGAGAGTGTCGCCGAGGCACTGCGCGGACAGGGCCAGCAGGATCTGGGCATGCTACAAACCCAGGCGGAAAACACGCTGCAAGATTTGCAAGCGATCGAACCGGCGGCCCGGAAGATGGCTGGCATGGCCGCCCAGCGTGCGGATCTGGCGACCGAAATCATGGCCATCACCATGCTGGCGGAACAGCTGTCCGCCAACACCACACAAATGATCGCCGAGCTCGACGGCTTACCCGCAATCGATATTTCTGTAGACGACGCAATGATCACGGCGCTGGTCCAACGTCTGGAACTCATGAACCAACGAGGGCTGCTGGCCGACGATTGGCGACGCATCAAATTAACGGCCGATGAACTCAAATCCCGTTTGAATTTCAACCTTCGCCAGACGCTTGCCACCAGCAACACGGATACGGGCGGAACGCGGACCAGTTTTGACACCACCAGCACGGAACTGGGCATGTCACTCGACTTACCACTGAATCGACGCCAGCAACGCAACGACTTCCGCGCCTCCCTCATTGACTACCAGCAAGGCCGCCGCAACCTGATGGCACTGGAAGACAACATCAAACTGGATGTCCGACAAGACCTGCGTCAACTTGATCTCAATCGCGTGCAGTACGGGATTGACATCGTGAGTGCGGCTCTCGCCTCAGAACGGGTTTACAGCACGCGCCTGGAACTGTCCCTGGGACTGGCCAACATCACCGCACGTGACTTTCTGGAAGCCCTGGCAGCCTATCGCAGAAACCTGTCCAACGTTGCTAACGATCGGTTCAACTACATTCAACAACGCGCCCAATTGGCGCTCGACCTGGAGTTGCTGGTACTCAACGAAAACGGGCTATGGGCCGAACTGGACAATCGTGGGTACCAACCGGAAGCCAACCCCATCTATCCCTTCAATGCCGGACCGACCTATGGTGACCTGCCTCTCAATCGGGTCTGGCCCTCTCAACGGATCAAACGATTACTCTCCGCACCACCACCGGGTTACATGCCGGGCCACGTGATTTGGTCCGACGACGCAGAGACCATCGCACCGCCAGAGACGGACGCGTCAGCGCTCCCTGAGACCGCACCGCCTCCCGTTCCCGAAGCACTCCCAGTTCCGCCACCGGCGGAAGGCGATGCCGACACTCAGTAACCGGCGGGTCGCGCCATCCGCAGCAAAGTCAGACAGCTCAGCAGCCTCGGACTGCAAGCCCTGGCGCGTCCCTCGGCACGACGGGCAGAGGGATCACGCGCGTCGCATCGACAGATACCCGGCAGCCCCCAGAATCAGCGCTCCGGAAAACAAGCTGCCGGTAAAAGCGACACGCTTCCAGCGACGCTTCTGTAGATCCCGCTCCAATACCTGTTGATATTCCTCGTTGCCCTGGATTCGCGCCCGATGCAATTCGACACTGGGCTGTGGCCTTTCCACGGCCAGCGACGCGAAAGCACCAATCAGTGAAAATAACGCCAGAACCAGGCAGAGCGGTGGCACAATTTCTCTCAGCACGGCACTACCTCATCACTCGTGCCGGAGCGCGGTGATGGGATCCATCAACGCGGCGCGGCGTGCTGGATACACCCCAAACAGCACCCCGACACCCACCGAGATGATGAACGTCATGGGCATCGACCACCATTGAATGTGTGATTCAATTTCGGAGAAGTAAGTCACGCACAACGGGACGCTGACACCAAAGATGATTCCCAGAATCCCTCCGGCCGCCGACAGCAGCACGGACTCGATGAGAAACTGAATGGTGATATCCCACTGCCGCGCCCCCAGCGCCCGGCGAATCCCAATTTCGCGTGTGCGTTCCGTCACCGTGGCCAGCATGATGTTCATAATGCCAATGCCCCCGACCAGCAACGAGATCCCCGCAATCGATCCGAGCACCAGATTCCAAATCCGCTTTTCTTCTTCCGCCTGCTGCAACAATTCCAACGGGACCTGCACTTCGATATCGTTGGACCGAGGATGGTTCTCTTTGAGGATTTTCCGCGCCATGGCCGCCGTCTGGCTCACCAGATTTTGATTGAACACCGTCAACGTGATTTCACTCAATTGATTCCGCTCAAAATTGAAGCTGCCAGCGCTGACAATCATCTTCAGTTCCCCAAAGCGGCTGCGTGCGGCGCTCAACGGGATGTAGACGTCTTTATTAAAATCCTGGCTACCCATCGCACCCGGTACGGCATTCCCGCTGCCTTGCGGGTGCAGCACGCCGACCACGCGAAAGACCATCGTCCCCAACCGCACCGTCTTTCCCAGGGGATCCTCGAAATTAAACAAGTGCTGCGCCGCACCGGCACTCAACACAGCCACGTTGCGACCCCGCTCCATATCAGGCAACGTCAGCATCCGCCCACGGCGCAACCGCAAATTCTTGATCTCAAAGTAATCTGGAGTGGTTCCCAAAATACGCGCATTGGGGAGCGCTCGATGCACCGCCTGAGCCCGTTTGCGGACCAGCGTAATCGGGACGGCACGCTTGACCGTAGGCAACGTCTCCATCAGGAAGTCGAGATCCTCGTAGCGCAAACCGTATTCCAGCACGCGGCTCGATGTCTGCTCTTTGGCACCCTCGTCTTCCGAGTTTTTCTGCGTTGGCTTCACACTGCGGATGATGACGTTGGCTGCACCAAGCTGCCGGATCCTTTCCAACGCTTCGCGTTTCGATCCCTCACCAATCGCCAACATCGAGATCACGCTGCCAACACCGAGAATCACGCCCAACATGGTCAGCAGACTGCGCAGCTTGTGCAGCATCAGACTCTTGATACCGAGCTGCAATGTGGTGAAGCGCATGGCGGGCAATGACTCAGCAAAAGAGGGTACAGGGCATTCCCAACGTTATGGTTTGGCGGCGACCACGTCGCCTTCCGCTTCCGTTTCCGCTTCCGGCTCTTCCTCCAACGCGGGCCCGATCTCCTTCTCGACTGCCTGGTTGTCATCCATCAACGACATCGGGTTCAAAACGACACGATCCGCCTGGGCTAAGCCTTCGCGAATCTCGACAAATTTGTCGTTCGTCTTGCCGACGGTGACTTTCCGCAGCTCCACACCTTCACCACCATCGACGTAACACCAATTCTCGTTTTTCTCCTGGATGATGGCTTGAACAGGAACACTCAGCACATCCTTGACGCGCTCGACATGGATGTCCACCACCGTCGACATGCCCGGTCGTAATCGAGTCACCGGTTCGTCGATGGTGACGATCACGCTGTAGACCTTGACGTCCGAACTGTGCCATTCGCCAGGATCTGCCAGGACCGCCACCGACTTGACGGAGCCTTTGTATGTTTTGTCGGGAAACGCATCCACGGTCACCGTGGCCGGCATCCCTTCGTTGATCCAATCCAAGACGGACTCGTGAACGCCCGTTTTCACTTCCATCGCGGTAAGGTCAGGCAACGTAATGATCCGCTGTCGTTCGCGTACCTTGGCACCCTCCGAAATGTAACTACGACGATCACGTTCGATGGCATAAGTTGCCATTCCGGAGTGAGGTGCATAGATCTTGCACTTTGCCAACTGCGTACCGTACTTGGCCAGCTTTTCTTCTTCCTTGGCCAACGTCCGGTCGGCCTCGTTTTTCGACGCCTCGGCTTGTAACAGCAGCGCCGAATTGTCACGTTTCACCTGGGTCAACATCCGCTCGGCACTGGCCACGGCGCCTTCGAGCGTCTTCTTTTGTTTACGATACGTATATTTCACCAGCTCCTTGCGGGAGGCCACGGAATTCGCCACCGACGTATCGGCCTGCAACGACTTCAGGCGTGCTTGATCCAGATCGCCCTTACTGCGGTACCCAAGCTTTTTCAACTTCTCGATACCACTCAGTTCCGTCGAGGCAATGAGTCGTGTGGCTTCCGCCTTCTGGATCTCAAGATCAATCTTCTGCAGGTCCAGCTGAAACGTGCCTCCTTCGGCATCTTCATATTGCTCGACCGCCAGTTTGGCTAATTCCACCTGCAACTCGGCTTCGGCCAAGGTGGTTTCGTTTTGCGTTTGCTGGTTTTCGAATTTCACGTTCGCTTGAATCGCAGACGAGCGAGCTCGCTCGGTGACCAACTCTTGTTCGTCCAAGCGATCTTGAATCAAGGCAGCGTCCAGTTCGACCAATAGCGAGCCTTCTTCCACCGTCTCGCCATTCTCGACAATCGATAGGATCGCGGTCCCTTCGCGTTGCGAACCGATGTTTTCCACTTCACACCGCAACTCCGTAGTCTTCTGACTGCGCAAGTTTCCGTTTTCAGTCACGGTAATGGGCAGATCGCCTTCCTTGACCGTGTAAAACACCAACTTGGCATCCGTCCCCTGCACATCACTGGCCATCGACCAGGCAAAGACGCCGGCCACCGCCACTCCGACGAGCAACAAGAGAACGACGGCGCCCTGCCGCATCCAAGAACCGCTGCGTTTCCCCGACACGGGGCGTGCGCCAGCAGCAGAGGGAGGCGTTTGGGCAGCAGACGATGGCTCAGAGGACAAGCTCGACATCGTGGACTCCAGACGGATGGGGCGAACGGGGGAAATCGCCTAAGTCAAGGTATGGTCTTACTTTTAATGTACACAAACGCGGTTCGCCTGTCGCCGCGAGCCACTTCATTGTTACGGTCAGTTACAGAAAAAATGCCGTGCTGCCGGCCTCCTGCCACTAGCGGTCCGCAGAGCCCCTGTTGGTAAGCATCGGAAATTGCACCTGGAGAATGCACCTTTACCCGAGTTTCCCCCCGTCGTCTCAGCTGGTCCTCTTCCCTGCCCTTCCAGTCACATTTTGGCGACCTCCCCCTGCTTCCGCCGCCTTACGACGACGGCCACGTGTCCACCCAAGTTCGAGGCTCGACCAGCTCACCGAGACGTTGCCGTCCCAGTCAAATCGCGTTCCCGCGTGGCCAAACGCAGCGTGAGTTTGACTTCTGACCGACTTCTGCAACACTGACGAGATAGGCCTTCATGGCCCTCGCGTATCTGCTGACGGTTCTGTCTTTTCTTTTCCCCGGGGTATCCATCGATGAGACTCTCCACGCTCTCGTTGTCGATCGTCATGGCGATCTCTGTTGGGCTGTTGGCGCTGTTGCGCACCAGCGCGGACGACGACACACCGGACTCCTCGCCACCCGCACGTCCGGTGTCGGACAAGCCAGTTGCGGCGGCCGAGACTCCGAAAAATCCACCTGCCATCCCTGCTGAGGAACGCCCGTTTTGGGACAGTGCCCAGCAGTTCTTAGACGCATACGCGCGCCGGGACGCAGCGGCCATTGGCGGTCTGTTTACCGAGGACGCGGAGTTTGTTGATGAGTTCGGGGAACGGACTCAGGGACGAGCTGCCATTGTCACGATGTTCCAAGGGGTCTTCGAGAACTCGCCGCAGGCGATGATGGAAGCTGTGCAAATCGAGCGCGTCCGCCGAATCTCCGACCAGGTCGCTCTGGAAGAAGGCTACGTCATTAGCTCCGAGGCCCCGGACGCCCCACGCTATCGCAGCCGCTACGTCGCATTGCACTCTCTCGCCAAAGATGGCACGTGGCGCATCAACACGCTGAAAAGTCGCGGACGTGAGAGTGTGGACCGTCGTGAACATCTTGCCCAATTGGCATGGCTGATCGGCGAATGGGTCAATGAAGATACGCAAGCGGTGGTGCATACCACCTGCAACTGGTCGCCTGACGGGAACTATCTGCTCCGAGAGTTCACCATCCAAACGCATGACGGGC
>NZVR01000044.1 GCA_002701545.1 Blastopirellula sp.
GGTTGTTGGCGAGCCGCTCGATTTTTGAGCCGCTCGAACGGGCGGCGCAATGTGAGAGGTGCGATTGGCAACTGCCTCTGCGGGATACACCCTACTGGGAAATTCTCTTGCCCGAGGTGCAGCAGTCCCGCAGTTGTGCACGCTTTCTCGCCGCCCGAGCTCGTCTGCAAATCAAACAGCGAGATTTTGACGGTGCGATCAGGACGTTGCAGAGTGGTTATGCGTTGGCCCGGCACGTGTCGGATTCGCCGGTCATCGTCAGTACACTGGTGGGCATCGCCATTGCCCATACGATGTCGGATCAAGTCCGCGCGATGTCACAACAGCCAGGCGCCCCCAACCTGTATTGGGCATTGGCTAGCTTGCCGCAGCCGTTGTCGAAATACCGCCGCGGATTGGAAGCAGAGCGAAATGGAATCTATTTACAGTTTCCGGAACTGCAACACCCGGAGGACTCAAAGCGTAGCGAGGCATATTGGAAAACGATTCTAAAGCAAGCGTGGGAGCAAACGCAGGAGTTTAATCAGCCAGCCAAGCGACAACGAACCGATACCCTGACCACTTTCGTTTCACGGGCGTATCCCGCGGGCAAGAAGTCGTTGATCGCTGGGGGGATGGATGTCGACAGGGTGGAGTCGATGCCCGCAGCTCAGGTGGTGTTACTGCATTCCCTGCGAGCCTATGAGCTGATCCGAGATGAACAGTTTCGTTGGGCCTATCTTCCCTATCCGGTGGCGGCCCGGAAGTTGGCTGAGTTGGATGCAAAACTCAAGCAAGAGATCAAGCGGACGGATGTGTTACCGATCGCGGCACTGTTGTTGCCTTCGATGGGAGCGTTGCGGCAGTCGCTGGTGCGCGAGTCGCGAGAAATCAAGGTACTGCAGGCCATGGAGGCCATTCGTATGTACAGCGCGATGCACGCTGGCGCCTTGCCTGCCAGATTGGAAGATTGCCCGGTGCCCGTTCCCGACGATCCGGTCACAGGGGCATCGTTCGAATACGATCGCCAGGGAGACGTGGCGACGCTTCGCGGCCCCAGTTTGCGTGGCGCGCCTTTGAACCTAGAGATTCACGTGGCTGCGGCAAAAGCTGATTCTCAGGCTCAATGAGCGTTTCTAGTGGAGGTGTGCCCAACATTGCCAGCCAGCGTCGGGCTGCGTGGGGTTGGGATCAGTGGCGGTGACGGGTGCGTGGCGAGTTAGTCGTCTCCCTCACCGACAAAGGCCAGGCGGGCGGCGGTTCCACAGGCCAGAACAAACCAGAGTATGTCCCAGCCACCAAACGCGGAT
This sequence comes from Blastopirellula sp., assembly GCA_002701545.1. Lineage (GTDB taxonomy): Bacteria > Planctomycetota > Planctomycetia > Pirellulales > Pirellulaceae. The sequence continues at coordinate 1,290 of NZVR01000044.1, forward strand.
GAAAAAACTGTCCCCGGCGGCAAGGTCAACTGGTAGACCAAATACTTGCCGACGACAATCATGGTTGCCGCGATGATGGTCGCTGATAGTGCACCCAGCGGTGAGTCTTGGTCGTTGAACATGCGTGTTCCGATCCCAGCCAGACCACCAATCGCCCACGCAATGGCGCCAATTTCGTAACCCACCAATCCGGCGACCACCCAGATGACGACCCCAATCGATCCCCCAACCAAGCCACCGAGCAACATTTTCACATTCATCGAGTTTCTCCTTTGTGGGTAAGCGTATGGCCGTTGATTCGCAGAGGGAGAGCAGCTATTGGCATGTTTTTGCACGGAGGACTGTCAGGAGACACCTTCGTCGCTGGTAACGACATGCCTTAACATAACGGCTGAGTCGTCAGAAACGAAAAAGTTCACGCGAAAACGTTGCGCTGGCCTGTCGGATCATTTGGCTGGTGTCATGACGTGGGGTGCACCATAGCCAGGATGCCTTTCTGAGTGGACCAAGGAGATGCCAGATGACGGACGGTCAGGAGTTGGGTGAAGCTGCACATCGGCAGTTGCGATTTGAGAGTATCGAAGATTGTGTGGCCGAAGTGAATCGCATCCGTGACGCAGCGGCGCGGGAGACATTGCGGACGAGCGGCAACTGGACCCCCGGGCAGAATCTTTCTCACGTGGCAGCGTGGATTAACTACGCTTATGACGGGTTCCCGATCACCGGTCCACCATGGCTGGTGCGTTGGATCTTGCGGTGGCGGCTACCAAGCATATTGCGACAAGGAATGCCTCGCGGAGTGCGCATCCCGGGGGTCGACGCTGGGACAGTCGGCATGGAGGATACGAGTGCGGAGGAAGCCTGCGGCCGACTTTCGGATGCCCTCGCCCGGTTGGAGAGTGATGAGGAAGCCAGCTTTGACAGTCCGGCTTTTGGCAAGATGTCGGACGAAGATCGCGTCCGATTAAACCTGCGGCACGCCGAACTCCATCTGGGATTTCTGGTCTATGCACCGTAACCGCAAAAATCTGTAGCGGTTACAGCGCATGCTCGTCGGCAGATGCGAGCGCCATGGGAGGAGAAACCTGGGCGCGCTGCGGTGCGCAGAGCGGGTCGATCGAACCCGATAAGCGAAGTGCGGACGCAACGATTCCAACCAGCGGGCGACGAAGACGGGCGAATGTATAGAAACACACTGGGTGCTGTCGCGTTTTCGAGCGGAGGTGGATGGCTTCGTACCCGTTGTCGCGCGGCAACTCGGTTTGGTGTCGGCTTGGCTGAAAATTCTGTTGCACGACGCAAATAGAAAGCGTTAGGATGGAGACCAGCGACAGGGGCCGCTGAAACCATCGGGAACGACATGATGGCCGAATGGGATCGGAATGGCCGTTCTTTCACCGCCGCGATCAGCGCTGCTCAGAATTCAGAGGCAGCTTGGTCCGTGGCACGGCAACTCTGCCCCATCCACAGTCCGTCAGCACGATTTCGGCAGACGAATTCTCGTCTGAAGTGCAGGAGTTTCCGCAAGTGACTTGAGGAGGCGACGTATGACCATTCGCAAGAGTTTGGTACTCATTTCTTTGTCTGGATTAGCCTTATCGCAAACATTGCTGGCGCAGCGGACGTTGGATACACGGACCGCAGCAACTGGTGCCGAGGGCGTTACGCCAATTGTCCCAGGCGTTAGCTTAGGCGATGCCCAAGCAGCAGGGAAAGGGAACGGACCGGCAACGTGCGCGCTCTCTGGAAAACCCCAGGCGTTTGACACGGCACTGCAGTGGTACTTACCAGAGGATGCAGTCAAATTGGCAAAGCACGAAAATAAATTGTTGATGGTGCTACACATTTCGGGCAACTTCGAGAAACAGGCGTTCACGTGAAACAACGCCCAGCATTACAGGGTGGTCGCCCTGTCGGACAAAAATGTAGCACCATATTTGCAGAAACATTTTTTGGGAACCGTGGAGCGTGTGGGCAGTTTTCTGGTGAGTGACCCGCAAGGGAACTTGATCACCAACAGTGAGGGAGAAGTGGTGAGACGGTTTCGCGGGATGCGCGTCGCGGAAGGTCAGACGACGAAGCAAGGTGGTAATGTGGTGACTTATTTTTGCACGCCCCAGATGGAGGTGATTCATTTGGTGATTGGTCCTGTGCACGGATCGACTCTGCAGAAAGAGGCGAAGTGGGCGGTGGAAACGTACGCCACCGCTAAGGCGGAGGCGGTGGTTGCGTCCGATGTCTCAGAGGCGATTCGACTTGCCCACCATCTGCGTGTCCCAGCCGCAGACCATGACCAGTTCCGTTCCCGACTCGAATCCTACAGGGAAAAGTTTGCTGAGACCGAGTCGGACCAACGGGCGCTCTTTCAGGCAGCCAAGACGGCCACTTGGGGATACCGACAGCACTTGGCCTTATCAAAGATCGGCATGTGCAACCTGGCGGACATGGAGGAAGACAGTTTCGAAGTATTCGCTGGACAACCGTATCAACGCCGGACGAAACGACAAGATGGAGCGTTGCAGATGGTGAACCGTTCGGTGGCCAAGAACAAGCCGGTGCTGATCTGGATGGATGATCCGCAATCGCGTGGATGGAGCCACACTCAGTCTCGCGGTGGAGCAGGATACGACGCGGGTCAGCAATGGGTCAAATTGAGAAACGTTTTACGTTCCAGTCGGCGACTGCGGCAAGGCGCCGACGAGTTCACGGTCTTGTCCCTGAACTACAACGAAGCCAGTACGCTGGCGGATGATCTAAATCATCGTCCGATACCTGCAGACGAGCAGGGTTACCCGTGCGCCCTGTTGATTGATGGCGCAGGGAATCGCAATGCCACCGTCTTCCGCGCCAAACATGGGTATTCGGTGTTGACGGTGGACGGGAAAGAGCGACAGTTCGAACGTGAACTGGATGACGCACTTTACTCTGTGATGCAACAGACCCTCGCAAGGACTCCGCGGGCGAAGGAAGTGTTGGCGAGCAACCCGTTGGAGGATGCGCCGGTCTCGTCCGTAGCGACCCAGCCCAGCTACTACCGCTTCGTTGGCAACCGGGGCCAATTCGTCCTGCTTGCTCATGTGCGGGGGGGCGAGGGCGAAAAAGTCCAATTGGTGATGCAGGGGGACCAATCGCTGTCGGTTCCCTTTGATCAGTTCAGCAAAGCGGAACAGGCATATATTTCCGCAGCGCTGGCAGCGCAACGGCGCGATCAGAGCCGGCTCAAACGCAATCGCCTGAAGCAGGCGCTGGGAGACGGGTTCGAATAGTCTGAATGGCCCGCTGTGGAGTTGGAACGTCAGGCTGTACGGCGCGTACGTCGATGGTTCAGTCCGATCGCAGCTGCGCCCAAGAGGCTCCAGATGGCAATGGTAGTCGGTTCCGGCACGGCCGGGTTAGGCGTTGGGGGCGGCAACGGGTCGAAGGCAGGGCTGCTAAGGGTACTGGCGCCTAACTTATTGGGCGAGATATGGCCACCTCGCGGAATTTCGATCAATGCGTTCGCAAAGTTTCCTGTAGCGAGCGCATTGATCGATTCGGCGGAAGTCCACTCGCCATTCGGAAAGACGTTGGCTGCGAGCGCTAGCTCGAATGAGGCAGGGAACCACCAGTCGTCGTGCGCAGACAAAACGTTGTCGTAGTCGATGATTGGGGAATCCGGATCCCCGGGTTTCAAACGCGTGTAGCCACTGTCGACAAAGTTGCCGGTTGCATCCACCGTGGTGAACACTTGTGGTGAATCACGCAACAGACCTGGTAAGACGTTGCCAGGTTGGGCACTGAGGGCGCTATCGATTTCCGCCTGCGTGATCAGGCCGAGCCCATTTGGACCGAAATGGTTGATGTTCCAGGAGGTTGAGGATGCGACTGAGATGAAATTATCTGCAATGTCGGGGTTGCTACCCACTCCAAGTAGATTGCCATTGTTTTGCGTGCCAAGCGATGGTTCGCCCTGTTCGGTCAGGAACGTTGCTCCAAGTTGCCCGGTTGCCAGGGAAATGTCAGCATGGTTCGCCCCCGCACTACTCGCCAACAGATCGACATTGAACTCGATGGTTCCACTACTGGCGACAGGTACGTTGCCCGTCGGCCGAATGACGATCCGGTTGCCATTCCCCGTCCCACCGAACGCATCGCCTTCGTGTATCTTTTGCACACGGTGCGGTGAGTTGTAATTGCCGACCTGGTCCGAACCCCACGTGTTGTCTTTGAAGTCAACCGGCAGTTGGTAGTAAAGCAGGTGATTTCCCGTATCGGGGTCTGTACCCAACGCCAGTAGTCCGCCGGAGACCGTCTCGCCCGTATTGGCTGTCCATTGGATACTCAGATAGTGAGAGTAGATCGCATATTCATCCGGTGTTAGGCGTCCATCGATCAGGCCAGCACCGACTTCGGTCGACACACTGACGTGCAGCAACAACGCAATGGGGAGGAGCCATGCGCCGGGTTGTCCTAGCGTTCGAGTTGGAGAGTGTCGGACTTGCACGTGGAAGCCTAAGGAAGATGTCGGTACCGTGAGGGAGTGCTGGCGTTGTTCAACGAGGTCACGTTATGTCCCTGCAGCATAATTGCTCCGTGATGGGGTGCAATTCTTTCGTGCGCCGTGTTTGGGACCGCAGGGCTCCCGAGGACTTGGAAAGCTGATAGCGACGTGATAAATCGCGAAAAGCCCCCCGAGTAGGTGAGTCGAGGTGCATGCGTCGGGGGCGGTTCGTGCGAAGGCTATTTGGCCTGAGAAGGATAGACCGGGTTGAGCCCAATGGGCCAAGCGCGGGAAGTGAGGTCATGGCCAATGCGTCGAAACTGCTCAAACAGGCGACTCTGCAACTGGTCTGCCACGTCCGGTTGTGCCTCAGCCAGGTCGTTGGTTTCGTGGGGATCACGGCGCAAGTCGTATAATTCTCGGTCCCGCAAATCCAACGTGTAGACCAGTTTCATTCCGGTGGTCGTGATGATCGACCGTTTGTAGGTGTACTCGCGGTAGTTGGTTTCTGAGAACACATCACGTTGGACGGNCGTTCCCTGCATGGCAGGAACCAGGCTTTGNCCGCGAAGCTGAGGTTTGAGTTTTTCGCTCGGTTCAATGGCCAAGAGATCGAGCAGTGTGGGCATGAGGTCAATACTGCTGACGTAGTCGTCGANGTTGACCGGCGTGTCGCTGCCGGGTAAGTGTACGATCAGTGGGACATGAATCAGTTCCTGATAAAGGGTGAACCCGTGGTCAAACCGGCGATGTTCGTACAGTTCGGTTCCGTGATCAGCAGTCAGGACCAGGATCGTCTGGTNACGCAAGCCGAGTTCGGTGAGGCCGTCAATGAAAGTCTTCAGTTGCGCATCGAGTCGCTGGATTTTCTCATCATAAACCGCGCGCCAAAACTGGACGTCTTCGTCGCGCATGGTCAGTTGACCCTGTTCCAGGCCCGTTTCCCGCAAGAGTTCTTGTTCCAATGCCGCTCCCGTATAGCGACGGTCGTAATCCGCGTCGACGAAACGATAGTCATACCCACCGGGCGGTTCGCTTTGCCCGTGTACATCGTAGCCGTGGAGGAAAAGAAAAAACTTCTTGTCATGATTCGTTTGAAGCCACTCCAGGGCGCGTGGGACACTGTCGTCCATACGGCCAAATTTTCCAGGTTCGTAGTGATAGACATCGAAGCCCTGCTCGTACCCGAAGCCGCCGCTTACGCCGGCGTTGCCGGTAAAGCCAGCCGTCGTGTAGCCGTGTCGTTTCAACACATCGGCCAGCGTAAGTAGTTGGGGCGCTAACTTCCTGAGGTCCGCGACCTGGGTTTCCGGTGGGTTGTAGACGGCGTACTTGTTCACCACACGATGTTCTGACGGATAGACACCAGTAAACCAGGTCATCGATGCCGGGACGGTCCACGAGGCGACGGAGACNGCGTTGCGGAAGTTAATCCCGCTAGCCGCGATCGAATCGATGGTTGGCGTGGTCGGACGGTGGTAACCCAAACACCCCACATGAGCCGCTTGGAGCGCGTCCAGGCTCACAAAGACAAGGTTATAGTCCTGGTATGTAGCAAAGGACGGGGCGTCACGGTCTCGTGTCGGCGCGATGTCCGCGGGCGACTTGGTGGCGCCGCCGTTTTCCGGCGCCGGTGTCTGCTGGGGGCGACAGCCGATGATGACGATCAGTAGAGTGATGCTGGCAAGCGTGATCTGTCGAGGCATTAGGAGGTGGCTGGGTTCGGAATGCAATGGGTTTCGTGGGGCACCGGCTGTTCGCTGCTGGCGACGTGGAATCGCAGTGGGCGAAAGGGGGTGTTTGGCCGGGAGGTGGTGTTAACGCGACGGTTTGGTAGCATCCGGTGGAACATGGTCCAAGCTCCGCACGACGCGAAATCCGATGGTGAATTTGGTTTCTCCGGGCACGGCCCAAAATCGCGTTGCGGATCGGCAACTGGTCTGTTGGACGATCCATGATCCACCGCGCAGGACGCGATGATCGCCACCACGCGGTCCGGTGGGGTCGTTCGACGGCGAGCGGTCATAGTAGGATTTGTCATACCAATCGAAACACCATTCGGCGACGTTGCCGTGCATGTCGAAGATACGTAATGGATTGGGGGAGTAGCTGCCAACGCGGTTGGTGCGTCCCAGCCGGTAAGTTCCCGTTCCATAGTTGTTGGCGGACGTTTTGTACAGGTAGTTTCCGCCGCCGGACGCCGCTCCAAAATGATAGGGGGTCGATGTGCCGGCGCGGCAGGCGCATTCCCACTCGGCCTCCGTCGGTAATCGATAGCCGGTGCCACCGAGTATCTCGACGTTGGCAGACATGTAGGATGACTTTTCCTGTTTCAGATTGCTTAACGCGTAATAGGGTTCCAAGCCATCGCGTTCGCTTAACCGATTACAAAACACCAAGGCATCGAACCACGTGACCGACTCGACAGGGAATCGACCGGTGGTTTGTTTGGTGACCTTGTCAGCGCCTTGGCCCATGGGGGAAAACCAGCTGGGCCGGCGTTGCATGATCTGATGGTATTCATCCTGCGTCACTTCGTACTTGCCGATGAGAAATGGGTGCGAGATGCGGATGGTGTGTTGCCGTTCATCCACCTTTCGTTGTTTTTCGGTTTCCGGCGATCCCATTCGAAATGTACCGGCGGGCACACAGACGAAGGGCATGCGTAGCGTTGGGCTCCGCGAAATCTGCACGAGAATGGTGTCGACCACATGTTGAGCGCGGGTGCGGATTTCGAAGTCCTGGCTGGTGCGTGCAGCATGCTGCAATGGCTCCAACGCCGGCTCCCCAATCCGGCTCAAAGACTGGCTTGCTTGCTCCCGGCGTAAAAACGCGGAGTCTCCTAATTGCGCAATCAATTCCTGAATATTGGCGTAGGGTGATGGCGGCGCCGCTTGTGTCGGCGAAGCAGCGATCAGGACGATGGTGAGCGCGGTGCGATAACCCATGATTCTGTCCACCAGTCTACCGGGTTTTCAACGCTGATGCGAAGCGAATTGTTTGCGTAGATGGACGCTGACTGGCGGGGGCAACGACCGGTGAGCGACGGGGCCCGTTTCGAACGAGACAGAGACGCCACGTTGGCTTGCCTCCGACGCAGAGTGAAGAACAGCATACACGGGTCACGTATGAGGACGTGACGGGATGCGACAGCCGGGCAAGCTGTGCATGCTGGCGCCGAAGACGCAAGAACGCCATGCGGGGTAGGGTGGTTGCCGGAGACGGTACGTTACGCGAGACTAACCGGCGCGCAGCGCAGGCGTTTGCGACAACACCGTCGGTAGATCGTTACGAGCAGTCCTACCAATGCCCACATCGCACCGCTGGCTGG
>NZVR01000045.1 GCA_002701545.1 Blastopirellula sp.
AGTAACTCACGTCGCGTGCGGCATGTGCCTCACTGCAACGTTGACATTCCACAACCAAAGCTTCACGTATGGCGTTGGGAATCCGCTCGGGTTGCGCGAGCACATCGTCCCAGCAGCGGATCCCACCATCATGCAGTTGCGCCAGACGCACTGGCCCAACTCCTACGGCATGTCGCAGTGCTTCGTGAATCATCGCCTATCCGTAGCTTCTATCCTGCAACTATTCCAACTGCGATTCGCGGCTCCCATGCTGGTTCTCCTTGGCGGCCCACCAGCAGTCCACGATTGTACCTTGTTTACCCGCCTTTGTAGCCCTCAGTATCCGGCAGCTCATAGGGGCACATGCAGGGCCAACAGGGCGAGGATCAGCGAAACCATCCGTCCGGTAACTCAGTTACTTTGCGAATGGTGGCTCGCTTCACGCTGGACCATGGCACGGTAATGATCGAGGTGACTTCGTCTTCATCCACGCGCGATAAGACGGCGTATTCGCTTTGAGAAAGGGTGAGCGCGATTTTATCAGCCACAATCGTCTCATCATTATCCATCTGCAACTCGATCACACGATCTTCGTCGAGTACAGAATTCAACTGATAGAAGATGGCGCCTAGTTGATGTGCGTCTTCAATCGGCGGAGCCATCGGCTCATTCACAACCTTGGGCGTCGGGATCCCCTGCACCGCACTCACCGCGGCCGCAGGACTCTCCGCTTGTGCAAAGTCCACTTTGGGCTCCGCCACGGGCTCAGCGACCGTGTCCATCTCCACCTCGACTTCCTCTTCATCCCCGTCTTCGTCACTGGGAATCATGAAGCGACTCTCGCAGTGGGGGCATTGCCCCGGCTTGCCCTTCAAGCTTGGCGGCCCACTCAGCTTGTGACCGTTAGGGCAGAGAAAAAAGAACTTCTCCGGTGCCGCTGGCGGATCGGCATCTGGCTCGGAGTCCGCCTCCTCGACGTCCTAAAACTCGTCTTCCAAGCTGGCAAATTCTTCGAGGTCAGGTACGAGAAATGCGCTTTCACACTTTGGGCACTTGCCCTCTTTCCCTGCTTGGTGCTCAGGCGCCGACAGAGTGTGGCCATTCGGGCACATGAATTGAATCGTCATGAATTCTCTCGACAAGAAGAATAACGATGTTGGCAAAGGTTGCTGACAAGTCCACTTCTATTGTAACAAGACACCAGCGTAACCCACGACACGGATGGGATCGTGACTGACATCGGCACTGGTGGCATAAGCGATCCGTTCGACGCGTGTCACCTGCTCCAATCTCCGCAGTGTTTCGACGACCGTGACACAAGGTAGGATGCCACACATGCTGATCCCTTTGCCGACGACCGTCTGATAGAGGGACAAGGGGTCCAATGTCTCGAGTGCGGCCAGCGCGAGCTCGTCCAGACGCCGGTTTTCCTCGTCCGTCGCGTAATGGTTCAGATCACTGGAAACGACCAACAGCGGCGGCGTGTCCATCGCCGATATCACCTGGCTCAACCCCTCCGCAAACCGTTGGCACGATTCATAATTACCAGCTCCCATGGTGATCCCAACGATACGCGTGTCGGGTTGGAGCGCTGCGATCAGGGGCAATTCCACTTCAATCCCATGTTCCCGGGCATGCGCCGCGGCGTCCAACTCCAATCCCTCGATGGCATCCGCCAATTGCTTGGCCAGCACCGGATCCGCGGCAATCGATCCTCCCGGAATCTGCCACCGGGTGTGCGGTGCGACGGCCCAGTCCACCCCATGCGGCGTGTGCTTCGGACTGAGGACAATCACGGTCTCTGGAATTTCGATCTGTTTGAATACCGCACCGGCAATGTGCCCGGAGTATTTCCAACCCGCATGGGGCACCATAACCGCCGAACAAACACGCTTGGTCTCCGGCGCATCGGCCAACAACGCTTCCACCTCCGCACGCATCGCATCGACATCCGCCGGATAGAACGTCCCCGCCACGGCGGCAGGGCGATCGTCACTCCCCCTTTGTGGTTGCGGTACATTGGCATGAGCCATCTCGTCGGCGCTGGAAAGATACGTCACGCTGAACAGATTGCCTGCCGTGGGCAGGCGCGATTGAAGCAGTTCGGCAGCGCGCTTGCCAAGTTGTTCGTCGGTCGCCTTCGCATCAAACAACCATGCCGACCGTTTCCCTTCGGTTGCCAGAATGGCTCGTGTAGCCGGATCCAAGCCGCGCCAATCAGGATCCATCAAGTTGCCATGCATGGCGGGATCTGCAAACACGACCAAATCGACATGCACATCCGGCAGCGCATGATTCGGTATGCGCTGCGCACACCACCGCGCTGCATTCTCAAGTAAGGCGAAGACCGTTGCCTGCAACGGTAGCCCGGGACGCAAAGAAAACTTCGAAAAGGTGGCCCTCTGCCCCTCCTCCGTATGCAGGCAAAGTCCCACTCCGGCGACCGTCCCATCGGAACAACCGGTCACGTAGTAGTTTGGCGTGGCACCGGTGACCAAAGCCGACAGATTGGCCTTACAATGCGCCCGCAAACGCGCTAACTCGTCCGCAGACAACAAAAGCTCGGCTTGTTCATCGTCGGCCTGTAGCACCTCTACAGCAAAGTCGTCATCAAGCATCGTACCGGCAAACGTCAGTAACTCGGTGGCCTCATCTTCCCAAGCCGTTACGGGTAACTTGGCTTTACGGCATACCTGCTGCAGAAACGTTTCAGCGTCCCAGCCGTTATCCACCGCGACACTGGGCAGCAACAACCCAGCATGCTCCCCGCGAGCGATGCGCAAGCCATGTTGGCCAACAGTCACGGCATCGATTCGATTTCTCCCCGTAACGCGGACAGGCTCGAAATCAGACAACAGGGTGACTCCCACATGCAAATGGCGTAGTTCTGTCGGGGAAAGGGGTGGCAGACGCGGATCGTCCGACGCCGTCCGCTGGGCCGCACCCAGCACCGCCTCTGACAATGACATCACTTGCCCCAGCGTCCCGCAACAGCCCCGCAAACGTTCGTGTCGCTTCACGGTCACAAAAGCCCCCATCACCGACAACTTGTCTGCTCCGTGCCAATCCATGTCCGACAGGTTGGGGGAGCGCCCTTTGGTCGTCGCGGCGAGCACCTCGCAGGCCACTTGATGAACGGCACGACGCTGCNGCNCGCTGAGTTCGATGGGTGTNGTATTCGTGGCACGGGTGGACATCGATTCCTCCTGAANTGAAACCGTTGCCTCAGTGCGACGGTCCGCTGGAATAGAGCTCTGTGACTGAGGTGTCTGTGCGGCAATCCGGACGGGTTGCCGTTGGCGGCCCCAGGTACCGGGGTGTTCGTCAAAGTGACCGGCGATCTGCGTATTGCAATGGGCACAGCGATCCGACTGTAACTGGTAGGTGCCCAGTTGATACCAGTTGCGTTCGATCAGTAGTCCCTGACATGCGGGACAGTACGTGCTCTGGTGTTCCACGTCGTTGACATTCCCGACATACACAAATTGCAGCCCTTGCTGCCGGGCAATTNCATATGCTTTGAGCAATGTGGCGTGCGGTGTCCGAGGACGATCCTGCATGCGAAAATCAGGATGAAACGCCGAAAAATGCACGGGCACCGAGTCGCCCACATGCTGCAAGATCCAGTCACACATCCGTCGCAAGTCATCTTCGCCATCATTCGCGTCGGGAATCACCAGATTAGTGATCTCGAACCACACGTCACTTTCGTTTTTCAACCAGGTCAACGTGTCGAGCACAGGCTGCAACTGAGAATAGGTGATCTGTCGATAAAACGCTTCATCGAAAGCCTTCAAATCCACGTTGGCCGCATCCATGGCATGAAAAAAAGGAGCGCGTGCCGACGGCGAAATATATCCCGCCGTAACAGCCACCGACTTGATCCCCACCGCTCGGCATGCCGCTGCTGTCGCAATCGCGTACTCCGCCCAAACGATCGGATCGTTGTAGGTGTAGGCAACACTCCGGCAGCCGTGCTCTTGAGCGGCAGCGGCAATCATCTCCGGCGTGGCCACCTCACTCAGTCGCGCTACTTCACGTGATTTCGAAATGTCCCAGTTCTGGCAGAACTGACAGCCTAGATTGCAACCGGCCGTCCCAAAAGACAACACGGGCGTACCGGGATAGAAATGATTGAGTGGCTTTTTCTCAATCGGGTCGATGCAGAAACCTGTGCTGCGTCCAAAGGTCGACAGCGCCATTTCACCATCGCGGTTCTCGCGCACAAAGCAAAAACCACGATCCCCCGGCTTCAAACTACATTCCCGAGGACATAAATCACACACGATCCGCCCCGGTTCCGCGACATGCCACCAACCACCGCGCAACGCACCATCGGCAAACAACTCGGCCTGCGGTGGAAGTGACACAATGCGGCTCATGTGGCGACGAACAAGATCAGGTGACGGCGATGGTCAGCGCGCACCGATTGTACGCAATCCACCGACAGCATACGAGCAATTCTCATTCGCGCTGAACGCCCGGGCTCGAGAGGCTCCGTCACCAACCGCCGGAAACAGCTCACCAACAATCAGCTTTTCAAATGAAAATAGCTATGAATGTGGGGTTGCCCGCGGAAATACCAAACCATCTCCGGACCTTCAATTTGCCAGGTATCCCACACGCCGTCCGAGCCAATATCGTACTTGCCCCCGTACCACGAAACATACAATCGATCGACAAGTCCCCGCGTTTCAATGGACGCGAGCGTCGCGGTCACGTCGTCGGCACGAAACATCGCCAACATCTGCCGCATCGTATCTAAGAACAATTGCTTTTGTTCTGCATTGAGCGTCCGGCAACTCAGACCAGGCCAGTTAGCTTGCTCCTTCTTAATCACAGCATCATATTTTTCGCTGCGTGGCTGACGAGCAACTAACCCGCTCGCCTGCTGCTTCTTATCCAACGACTGCACGAAACGATTGAAGAGCTTTCCCTGATACCAGTACGGATTGCCCGGATGATCTTTGGTCTCATGGAATTGCTCAGGGAAATGACCATAGAAGATCGGATTGCCACCAAACCCCAGTCCTTTGTCGGTATGCGCATTGCAACGGCGAGTCACATGGTGGCCGGTGTAGATGAACTCGAAATCCTTGTCTTCCGGTGTGCCAAAGAATCCAACGGCGGGGGCATTCTTCTCCTGCCCATACTGATCGATCTCGACCTGCTTGTTGATCGCCGCTCGGTAGTCTGCACTGTGCAACCCATCAAAGAGAGTTTGGATCAATTCCTGCTGATCCTTACGAAACGTATTGGGGATACGATGTTCGCGGTGGATATACCACCAATTGCTGACGTACGGGCGGCGCGGATGATCGACCGGCAAACAAACCTTGGCACGCTGCTCGTCGTTGAGACTCTTGTAAAGCTGCATGGGTAACGAATCCGTACTCTGATCAGCAGCAAGCGTAACCAGGGGCGACGTGGCGCAAAATGCCGTGGACGCGGTGGCTGCTTTCAAGAGATCACGACGAGTCAGTCCGTTCATAAAACACCTCTCTGGGATGCGGAAGACGACAGCTCAACGAGCCGCAAGCATCTATTGAACCAGTTTCGTGGTTTCCGGTCCACTCCGAGTCCGCNTCGCCCTGCACCGTGGAACGTTCGCTCTTCAGGATTCCACGGTGCAGCCATCCAAGCGATGCCGATCACGGCGGCTGGCACAAGAATTCCTCGATTCTCACCCAGATTTCTGGCGGAACGTGCGTGGCAACCACGCGTAGTTCATAACCGAGACAACACGGCCCACGGCGACCCCAATCGTGGCAACTCTGCGCCACTCTTTCGCGCTCTGGTTGATAAGCAACCACGGTTGGGGTCGCAATTTTTCTGGCTCAACCAGCAGGCGGTCGCGGCACCCCGAAATGATCGCTTTCACCAAGCACCTCCGCGGTCGTCCTACGGAGACTGCATATCCCGCCGCTCTTCCTCGGTGAACTCATTTTTCACCATCCGCCCAGCCCGCTTCTCCATCCGCATTCGTGCGACTTTGCCGGCGGCGGCTTGATACGTTTCCCTCGTCTTGCTGGGAGAATAGTTCGCAGCGGCCGAGGAAGGCATTCCCATGCTCCGAGCCTCCTCAAATGCATCTTGATTCGCACCCAGAAACGTGAATTGCCAGTCGTAAACATCCTGCTGATGCTGGATGAGCGACTTGACTTGCGATTTGGTGAACTCACAACTGGAGTTCTCCAGACCATCCGTCATGACGACAACAATCACCAGCCCGGGGCGTGCGGGTTCCGGCATGCTCGCGAGTCGTTCGCCCGTTTGTTGGATCGCTTGCCCCACGGCATCCAGCAACGCAGTCATCCCCCGGGGAATCAGTTTGTACGGAGGTACGTCCTGCACCGGAGTGCCCTGGGTGACAAACTCGTACTCGGTATCGAACTGTACTAACGTGAGTAACGCTTCACCAGGCTGTTGCTGCTGACGTTTGATGAAGGCGTTCACCCCTCCTTCTGCTTCCTCGCAAACCGACCCCATCGAGCCACTTCGATCTACAATCAACGTAATGTCAGTCAAATCTGATCTCATTCTTCACTCCTTCTGTGACACACCATGCCAGGATTCTCAGGACGCTGCATGGACCTGAATTGCCTGCGGGTGCTTGGAAAACTAACGCGACGCGCCACCACCGCATTCGATGCCATGGGCGTCATGAACCAATAAGACCGTCCGCACTCACGCGCAAGCGTCTGCAGACAAGAACGATCCGCCTCTGTAACTCTTTTGACAACGTCGAGCACGGCATCGGCGTGCTGGCGGTCTCGACACAACCAGAAACCACTTGGTGACGCCTGAGCCTCAGACTGGCGTCACCCAACGTCGCTCCGACCGCGGTAGGCACCGTAGTCCAGGCCGCTTTCCATTCGCTTGATCTAAGTGGAAAAGGTCTGGGTGGAAAAGGCACCTAACCCGAGTCAAGGGAATGCGGAGATGCTGGATCTTCTGTTCTGACACCGTGACCGGACAAAGGTTCACGTCGCTTACCCAAAAAGTTGTCACTGCCCCGATATTTTGATCTCCGTCCGCAAGCATCCCCGGCGCGTGGGCCCCACCTGGGTCGCGGTCTAGGCCGGCCTGGTCCCGACCGCTCAACCGGAGGTCATTTGCACTGAAACTGGCTCATTCCCCCACTTTTCCCGCCCCACGTGAACTGACCGCAAGTTGTGTGTATACTCGGCCAAGACCGATTGCCCGGGCCTTTGTCCGTCAGCAATCCTTGCCACCGGCGGCGGTTTTGTCCCCCTGCCGAAAAATCCCCCCACCTACGAGGTTTCACGATGAAGAGGTTGTTCGCAACAACCCTGTTGGTTGCATCCCTGACTGCTCCCCTGATTTCGGTTGCTGACGACTGGCCCCAATACCGAGGCCCTCTGGGAGACGGTGTTTCCCAAGAGTCCATTCCTGCAATCAACTGGGCTGCCAAGCCACCGAAAACACTCTGGAAATCTCCCACGCCCCTTGGCTTCAGTTCCCTCTCCATCGCAGATGGTCGCGTGTTCACGTTGGTGGCGCGGGACACCGGTGGGGAGGCCAAAGCCGAAGTGTGTCTCGCCTTGGACGCCAAGACGGGTAAGGAATTGTGGAGCGTGCCGCTGGGCAACAGTGATTACGGCAATGGTGGTGGGAACGCCGGTGCTCCCGACAATCGCGGAGGCGATGGCCCGCGCTCGACTCCCACAACCGACGGCAAGCATGTCTTTGTATTCGATGCCCATTTGACCCTGGCTTGCCTGGATGCCACTAACGGCGAAACCGTTTGGAAACATCAGCTTGCCGAAGAGTTCGACGGACGCAATATCAAATGGCTCAATGCCACCTCGCCCCTGATGATCGGCGACACGTTGTATGTCGCCGGTGGCGGAGCAGGCCAGAGTTTTCTCGCTTTCAACAAAAACACAGGCGAACTGCGTTGGAAAAGCGGCGACGCGACACTCACCCACGCAACCCCGCGTTACGCCACCATCGGCGGCACCAACCAGGTGATCTTCCTGGCCAAAGCCGGACTCGCCGCACTGGACGTGNCCAACGGCAAGCAACTGTGGGGGGCGACATTTCCTTTCAGTGTCTCCACCGCCGCCTCCCCCATCGTGTCCGGCGACCTCGTCTACTGCTCGGCCGGATACGGTGTCGGTGCCGAACTGTTCCGCGTGACCGGCAAACCGGAAGCGGAAAGTGTCTGGTCCAAACCGAACAAGTTGATGAACCACTGGAGCACTCCCGTCCTGCGTGATGGACACCTGTACGGCATTTACGAATTCAAAAAATATGGCCGCGCCCCGCTGCAATGCGTGGAACTGGCCACCGGCGAAATCAAATGGACACAACGGGGCTTCGGTCCCGGAAACTGCATCCTGGTTGGCGACAAACTGGTTGTCTTGTCGGATGCTGGAGAAGTTGCCGTCGTGGCAGCCAAACCGGACAGCTACCAGGAATTCGGCCGGGTCCAGGCGGTGACCGGTAAATGCTGGTCGACCCCCGCGTACAGCAATGGTCAGATCTTTGTCCGCAGTACCGAAGAGGCAGCCTGCCTCCTCGTCAAATAAGCAGTGACCAACGAGCGTGCGTTGCTGCGGAGCTCGCGGAGCGTTGCGGGTGAGGGCGAATCGTGCGCTGCCCCTGCCCTAGATCGGGTTCTGCACCCACCTTTCCGCAACGAAGTAATCAGGCGTAAGCCACTGCGGCGAATCGACTTGCGATAAATCACCATTTTTGTCTACAAAATCTCAGCTGCTGGCGGTCCGTTTCTGCCGCCAGCGGGTTAAAAACAGTAGAGTTTATTGCACGCTTCGTATTCACAACGCTTAGGAATCTACCATGAAACGCCTCGCTCCTGCCGTCACCTTGCTCATCGTCGCCCTTTTCGCCGCCCCAAGTTTTACTGAAGCAGCTCCACCCGAAAAAGGTCCACGTCCCGCCAACGCAGATGGCCCGAACAAGCCAGGTGCCCGCCCGCAAGGTCGTCCGCAAGGTCGTCCTCAAGGTCGTCCTCAAGGTCTTCCTCAGGGTATCACTCCGGAACAGATTGCAGCTCGGATGCTGAAAGAATTCGACCAAGACAATGACCAAAAGTTAGATGCCAAAGAACTGGCCGCGTTGCTCACCTCCATGCGCCAACGCCGAGGCGGTGGTCGACCGGGCGCCAATGCTCCGAACGGACGTCCTGGCCAACCNGGCGGCAAGCCACGCTTCCAGCGACCAGAAGAAAAGCCTGGTCAGCCCGGCGGAAAAGCTCCGAAACGTCCGGCCGCTGAGTAATCCTGAGGCTGTCTCGCACGTTGCTATCCTGACGTCGCTCCGCTTCGATCATGAGCGCGATCATGAGCGCGATCATGAGCGTCTTCCCGATCAATCTGCGCATTGGAATCTCGTCATGCTCCGATATCTTCTTGCAGCTTCCTCGCTCCTGTTGGTTATCTCACCAGTTTCAGCTGAAGAGATTCCTCCCGAGCAACTGAAGTTTTTCGAGGCCAAGATTCGTCCCGTCTTGGTCCGCGAATGTTACGGATGCCATTCCAACAAAGCAGGCAACGTGCGAGGCGGGCTGCGTCTGGACACCCGCGAGTTGACGCGCATCGGTGGCAGTAGTGGTCCGGGGGTCGTCCCAGGCAACCTGGATGAGAGTTGGATTTACAACGCCATCACGCACCAAGACTTCGTGATGCCTCCCAAACGCAAGCTGCCGGCGAACGTCATTGCAGATTTTCGCAAGTGGATTGAAATGGGAGCACCGGACCCACGGCAAACATCCGTCGCTGAAATCAAATCGACGATCACAGCCGATGATATCGAACAAGCGAAGTCATCGTTCTGGGCATACCAGCGTCCGGTCAAGCACCAACCTCCAGCAGTCCAGGATACGTCATGGGCGTTAACCGATATCGATCACTTTGTGCTCGCCAGACTGGAAGCATCGGAAATGCAACCGGCCGCCGACGCTGAACCGCACCAACTGTTGCGGCGACTCTGCTTCGACTTGGTTGGCTTGCCGCCGACACCTGAACAAATCGACTATTTCACTTCGCTTTGGAAAGTCGACCCATCACGTGCCATCGCCATGGTGGTCGACAAACTTCTGGAAAAAAATCAATACGGTGAACGGTGGGGCCGGTATTGGCTCGACGTGGTACGCTACGCCGAGTCAACCGGCCGCCAGGTCAACATGACCTATCCCCACGCCTGGCGTTACCGCGACTACGTNATCGACAGCTTCAACGACGACAAACCGTTTAATCGCTTTGTCCAAGAGCAACTTGCCGGGGACTTGCTCCCTGTGAAAACCGACGAGCAGTGGG
Organism: Blastopirellula sp.; assembly: GCA_002701545.1. Classification (GTDB taxonomy): domain Bacteria; phylum Planctomycetota; class Planctomycetia; order Pirellulales; family Pirellulaceae. The sequence goes on from NZVR01000045.1 coordinate 10,284, forward strand.
CAGAGAATCTGGTCGCGACCACCTTCCTGGCCATCGGACCGAAGAACGTCAACGAACAGAATCGCGTCCAGTTCGCAGCCGATGTGATCGACGAGCAAATTGACGCCACCACACGTATCTTTCTCGGCACCTCTGTCGCTTGTGCACGCTGTCACGACCACAAGTTCGACGCGATTCCACAAACGGACTACTACGCTCTGGCCGGTATCTTTCGCAGCATGACCACCTATTTCGGGAATCCCCCCTCCGAATACGGTCAGTTTCGTGGCGTTCAGGCAAGGCGTTCAAGCAGCTTGATTCGACTGCCGACGGACGACCCCAACCCCTACGACAAACGCTATTCCAGTAAAGAACTGGCGGCGTTAAAGGAACAGATCACCGACAAGCTGGAAGAAGCATCGTCGCTACGTCGCAGTGGCGCGGATGCGCGGGATCTGCAACGCCAGCGCATTCGGCTCAGCAACGACTTGGCGGGGCTCTCGAATAAGCTCTCCATCGTTGACCAAAACGGCCAACCACTCAGCTATACCATGGGCGTCCAAGAAGAGGAATCTCCCGCCAATGCCCGTTTGTTGGTACGCGGTGAAATCTCTCAGCCGGCCCAGACGGTAGCTCGCAGCTTCCCTCAAGTTTTATGCGAGGCGCCGGTGCGAATCTCAGAACGTTCCAGTGGTCGGCTCCAACTCGCCCGCTGGATTGGCAGTGACCAAAACACGCTGACCGCACGGGTCATGGTAAATCGCATCTGGCAACATCTGTTGGGCCACGGCATTGTGCGTTCGACGGAAAACTTTGGGATCACGGGACAAACTCCCAGTCACCCCGAATTGCTGGACTACCTGGCTGTACGTTTCGTCGAATCGGGGTGGTCGGTTAAGTCACTGATCAAGGACATCACCACTTCGCATGTGTATCGCATGAACTCCACATTCCGCAACGATTACCACGAAATGGACCCCGACAACCTGCTGCTGTGGCGCGGCAACCAACGCCGACTGGACGCCGAGGCGATTCGGGACGCTATGTTGAGCATCAGTGGAGAAATCGACCTCACACGCCCGCGCGGTTCTGAAGTTGCGCGAGCAGGGTACACCCGGGTACAAGCAGGGGTGCTCGGCAATCCTCGCGAACTCGCACAACGCGCTCTGGCGAACGCCCGCAGCAAAGGCCTCGAGAACGGTGGCTTGCCATTGGGCCCACCTGGCCGTCGATTTGCCGGACGAGGTGGTCGTCCCGGTGGATTCTTCCCCGGTGGCCAACGCAATACCGAAAAACTTCGCCAGGAAATCGAACATCAAGTGACGCATCAGCTGGATATGGAAGACGCCAAATTCCGCAGCGTGTACTTACCCATCGTGCGCGACGAAGAACCGCGCTCGCTGGAAGTCTTTGACTTTGCCGATTCCAGCACGATCATCGGGGAACGGGAGTCCTCCAATACCGCCAATCAGGCGCTCTACATGCTGAACAACCGTTTCGTCATCCAACAAAGCGCCGAACTGGCGCAACGGATCTCCAAATCTCATTCGCAGGTGAGCGATCAGATTCACCAGGCGTTCCTGCTGACTTATGGCCGGCCACCGACGTCCGGCGAACGCTCGGCCATCGCAGCCTTCCTGCGTCAGTACAACGCGTCATCAGACCGTCAGAAAACACTGCAAGCGCTCTGCCAGAGCCTTTTTGCGTCTGCAGAATTCCGGTACGTGGATTGATTTGGCATTCGCCATGTGATTCTGTCCACGGATCATTACTTTGTTATTCACCATGCCACGGGTATCGCCATGTTCTCACGCCGACAAGTCCTTCGCAGTGCCGCCGCTGGTTTCGGGTATCTCGCTTTTGCAGGAATGAGCACCGCCCGCGCGGCTGAAGACGCAGCGCCCACCAACCCGCTATCTCCCAAATCGCCGCACTTTACTCCGCGTGCCAAACGGGTGATCTTCCTCTGCATGCAAGGTGGACCGTCGCACGTCGACACCTTCGACTATAAACCGCAGTTGAGCAAAGACCACGGCAAACGCGGCAAATACGGTGGTTCGTTACTGAAATCCCCTTGGGAATTTCGCCAGCGTGGTGAGAGCGGCTTGTGGATTTCGGATCTCTTTCCGGAGGTCGGCAAGCATGCTGACGACATGACACTTATCCGGTCCATGCAATGCGACCAACCGGTTCACCCCGGGGCGATGGTCCAGATGCATACTGGCACGGCGCAGTTCATTCGACCGTCATTGGGTGCCTGGACCCTGTATGGGCTCGGCACGGAGAACAAGAGTTTACCCGGGTTCGTATCGCTCAGCCCTCCGTCGGGAAGTTCTCGCAACTATGGCAGCGCTTTCCTGCCGGCCATCTACGGCGGTTCCAAAGTCGGACGTGGTGGACGGGCGGCTCGTTTTGCCCGGACCGGAACCGGGGAAATCGTACCGGATATTAAAAACCCCTCGCTAACCAAAACACAACAACGAACGCAGCTGAATCTGATTCAAGCCCTCAACCGTGAAAAACTAAAACGCAATGAAGTCCACCCCGGGGTCGAAGGTGTGATCGAGTCCTATGAACTGGCGTTTCGCATGCAAGATGCCATGCCGGACATTATGGATATTTCGCAAGAGACCTCCCAAACACTCTCCCTCTACGGAGCGGATGGGGGCGACACGGAAAACTTCGGAAAGCAATGTCTTTTGGCGAGACGCTTTGCCGAAGCGGGTGTCCGCTTTATCGAAATCACGCACGGCGGCTGGGATCAACACGCCAACCTGTCTGCCGATCACCAAGCCCGCGCGTTTGCTTGCGACCAACCGATTGCCGGTTTACTCCAAGACTTGAAGCAGCGCGACATGCTCAAAGACACCTTGGTGATCTGGGGCGGTGAATTTGGCCGCACCCCGGCAGCCCAGGGAGGCGATGGGCGCAACCATAACAACAAAGGCTATACCACCTGGATGGCCGGTGGCGGTGTCAAAGGCGGGTTCAGCTATGGCGCCACCGACGAATATGGCTACCAAGCGGTCGAAGACAAATGCCACATTCACGACTGGCATGCCACCATCTTGCACTTGCTGGGACTCGACCACGAGCAGCTGACCTATCGCTACGCCGGCCGTGATTTCCGGCTGACCGACGTGCATGGCAATGTGGCAAAAAAGATCCTGGCCTAAACCTGCACGCACGAACGCTCAACCAACGGCAACTTGGTCCGCCCGCGTCCCGAACTCTGCACGAGTTCTCAGGCTGAGTGATCGGACGGTCACGTCGTTAACATGGCAAGACGCAGATGTCAGGGCGTACGGGACCACAGCCACCACTTTTGCGGTAACGCAATCGCACTGACGCGCACTTCGTCGATCACGGCGCGCGCGTCATGTGTGATTTTGCCGGCATCAAATCCGCGCCCGATGGTCCAGGTTCCGTCATGTCGAATCATTCCGCCTGAGAATGGACTGGATCCTTGCAAGGCATATCCTTGGCCATCATTTACGATCAGACGCATTTCACGCCCATCGCTGAGGGCAACCAAATGATGCCATTGCCCCAACGCCAACGGTTTGCGAGAAGCAACCTGCCGCACCGTACCGGATGCGTCGATTGCTGTCACTTGAGCACGACCGTCCGGACGTAACTGAATCTGGAAAGGTGCCTGTGGGTGCTGTGTTGGCCGACCGTCCTCTCCTACCAACGCCTGTAGCCGTCCCATTTCGACCGGCTTCACGGACAACTCGACAGTCCATTGCTGAAAGGGGAACGTATTGACGGCATTCATGTGCGTGCGTGACCTTCCCGGGTTCGTAAATAAATCTCGCGTGGGACCCGTGATCATCGCGGTATCGTCCAATGCCCCACGATTCGGTAATCCAAGTCGCGGAACGGTGGCGGCCGGGACGTCGGCGGTGTGCCGCGGTGCATTGCCGGCAGCGAACGCATACACATGATTTCCGTGACCGCTCACGTCCCGCGCCGCAACCGCCTCGCGCCGTTGACGATCGTGAGGCACCAAGTCACCTGGCTTGCCTTCCTCAAAACGCCAATAGGCCACGGTATAGGCTGCGGACAGCTCAGAGGCCGTCAACGGGCGTAAGGGAGCGTAGAGTTTTTGATGCGCAGCGGCCAATACCTGCGCATCGAACTTAAGCTTTCTCCGATCATAGGTCATCAGACCATTGACTTCGACTTCGACGTCGGTCGTCTGCGTATAGATGGCGGCGCTGAGCCGTGATTCAATCAGCGGACGCAGCTGTTGCATCAGGTCCAGATACGCCTGCTGCAGCGCAGCCTGTGTTTTAAATTGACGATAACCCCAATTCTTTTCGTCCTGCCAGGTGTGCCCTGGAAGCGGCAAGCCCAGTCCGCCAAATTCGCCCAAGACGGCAGCCCGAACGTCCTCCGCAGGAGGTGCTTCAGGACCAGGATATTGGTGAATATCATGCACGTCTCCCACGCCAAAATCGTTGCCACCGCTCGCTGAAACCACCAGTCGCGTCGGATCGAACTCCTGCAACCACTCGGTCCAATGAACTGTCTCGAATTGCCCCCAGGCCTCATTAAAAGGCACCCAAGCAACGACTGAGGGGTGATTGCGACAAGTCACTACCATCGCTTCCAACTCGTTGGCAAAGATCGAACGCGATGCTTTGCTGCGTTCGATTTCGTGTCCGTCCCGCGGCCACGGCGCATGCTGCCCCCCGTTCGGCATATCCTGCCAAACCAACAATCCCATCTGGTCGCAGTGCCAGTACCAACGCTGCGGCTCGATCTTGACATGCTTGCGGACCATGTTGAATCCCAGTCGTTGGGTCACTTCCAGATCGTAACGCAATGCCTTATCGCTCGGAGCCGTATACAACCCATCAGGCCACCAGCCTTGATCAAGCGTGCCGTATTGAAACAACGGTTCGTTGTTGAGGTGAATCCGAGGAATGCCATTTTGATCTGGCTTGACTTCGATTTTCCGCATGGCGAAATAACTCGCAACTTGATCGACCACGGCCCCCTCCTGGAGAAGTTCCACGTGCAGATCATACAACTGCGGATCGCCTGGAGACCAAGCGGTGCATTCTGGCAGTGACAAAACGATCGGTTGGTCGACTTTCCCTTGTGCCCGACACGCCAATTGAGGTGCAGCGATCCGAACGACATGGTCTGTACCATGCGTCGCTTGCACAGTCACCGACAGCGTGCGGCGATCGAGATCGGGAACCAGATGCAACGAAGTCACCGACAGCGGCGCGACAGGTTCCAGCCATACCGTTTGCCAGATTCCGGTGACGGGCGTGTACCAGATGCCTCCCGGCTGGTTTCGCTGTTTTCCTCGAGGTTGCGATTCCGTATCCGTTGGATCCCAGACAGCAACCACCACCTCTTGCTGATCGGCCGTCGCATCGACGGCTTCCGTGATGTCAAATGAAAAGGGGGCATACCCGCCGCGATGACTCCCCTGCATCTTGCCATTCACCCAGACCGTTGCCTCCCAATCCACTGCACCGAAGTGCAATACGATACGTTCGCCCTTCCATTCCGATGGAATACTGACCAACCTGCGATACCACAGTCGCTGCGTTGCTCCGATACGACGTGTCACTCCGGAGAGCGTCGATTCGACAGGGAAAGGGACAAGCAACTTTCCCTGATATTTCTCTGGGCGGTTGTCGCCACGAGGCAAGATCGCATAGTCCCACTCGCCATTAAGATTCTTCCAACGCGGGCGCGTCATCTGGGGTCGCGGGTACTCCGGGTGGACGTTCTCGGGCGTCACCTCTTCACCCCAGCGGGTCATCAACCGGACCGCCGGAGCATCTTCCGCGTTGGCCAGACTTCCGACGGTCAACCAACCGCATATCAGCAAGATCAACGCCTGTAGGCCAATATCTTTATTCGAGATCATCATTCAGGTACCGGGGGATTCGAGTATTCATCATGACAGCGCGGCACGTCAGCACTCACCGGCAAGCTGCCTCAGCGTTCTCTCGCAGGACACGTGCCTAGAGACCAGCGTACCCAGCATACCGCGCCGTCTCACGTCCTGTGAATCCTCGCTGAGCTCCGCCCAAGATCCGCTTCCCCGCTGGCAATCGCGGGCTGGTTGAGACATACTCGACGTGCGCACAGCGTTATGCTGCCGCCGATTGGCTGCCGCCGATTGATCACGCAACTACCGTGGGACACCAAACCAATGTTTCATATTCCCCCTACGATCGTGCCACGACTCGGAGTCGTCTTCCCTCTGATGCTTTGGGCATGCACCGCTGCTGCCGCAGCAGAACAACAGTTCGCTAGTCCGGTCGTCACCCAGGAGACCAAGGGACATGCAACACCGATTGAATTGGACATCCGCGGTGCCAAGACACTGTACCTCGAAGTGACGGACGGCGGTGACGGTACGTCCTACGACTGGGCTGATTGGATCGAACCTCAGCTTGTGGGACCTCAGGGGAAACTCAAGCTCACCGACTTGAAGTGGCGTGATCTGAAGGGGCGCGCGTTTATTAACAAGAACCAGGGCGGGAATCCATTGAAGGTCAACGGTGAACCTGTTGCCTTCGGTATCGGCACCCACGCACCATCCACCATCGTCTACGAACTTCCTGCCGGTTACACCAAATTCACGGCCCGTGGCGGACTCGACAACGGCGGAACAGACCAGTCGGGCAGCCGGACCAGTGTCCAGTTTCGCGCCTACACATCACCGACCGCCCACTTCCAACAACCGGTGAACCTGCAAGTCCCCGAGGGCTTTGTGGTGGAACGCTTGTTTGCCGCCCCGGTCGCCACCATCGGCTCGTGGGTCGCGTTGGGCGTCGATGCCAAAGGACGACTGATCACGGCAGATCGCCAAGGCCCGCTCTATCGGATCACCTTACCGGACGATCCGGACGGCGAAGTGAACCTCGAAAAACTCGACGTTGAAGTCGGTGGCGCCAACGGCATGCTGCAAGCCTTCGGCAGCTTCTACGTGGTCGGCAAAGGGCGCGGCGAATGGAATGGCAAATCCGGACTCTTCCGGCTGCAAGACACCACCGGCGACGATCAGTATGACCAAGTCGAATTTCTCATCCCGCTTGCTGTCGGCAGTGACCATCACGCGCATGCCGTCATCCTGAGCCCCGACAAAAAACGGCTGATGATCTTGTGTGGAAACAGTACGAACGCACCGGAGGAAATGGCCACGCGCCACATCCGCCACCAACAGGAAGATCACCTGTTACCGCGGAGCACCTATTATGGACACAATACGGGCCGCAAGGCTCCCGGCGGCTTTGTCATTACCTGCCTCCCAGATGGTACTGACCGCCACTTCCTGTGCGCTGGTTTTCGCAACCCGTACGACATCGCCCTCAATGCGGATGGAGAATTATTCACCTTCGATGCGGATATGGAATATGACGTCGGTGGTCCATGGTATCGCCCAACACGCGTCAACCATTGTGTGAGCGGAGGTGATTACGGCTGGCGCTGGGGTGCAGGTAAATGGCCGAACTGGTACCCCGACACCGTGGCGACGAACGTCGACATCGGACGCGGAAGCCCGACCGGGATCGTCTTTGGTTATGGCGCCAAATTCCCTGCCCGATACCAACATGCCTTGTTTTTGTGCGACTGGACTTATGGCCGGATCCTGGCGGCTCACCTGCAGGAAAGCGGAGCGAGCTACACCGGTACTTTCGAAGAATTCCTGACCGGACGCGGAAACCCCGTCAGCGACATCGTGATCCATCCTGACGGAGCGATGTACTTTATCACCGGCGGCCGACGCAATCCCACCTCCCTCTACCGCGTCACGTACCAAGGAGACCAACCGACGACGGCGGTCGATCTTGCACCAGCCGATACGCCCGAACGCAAGTTACGTCAACTGCGACGAGAACTCGAAGCGTTCCACGGCTCGAACTCACCGGATGCCATTCAGGTCGCCTGGAAATCGCTGGGACACTCCGATCGGAGAATTCGCTACGCAGCCCGTACCGTACTGGAACATCAACCGGTCGATAGCTGGCAGGCAAAGGCGCTGGAAGAGGAACAACCGCTGGCCTTGATCGAAGCCATGATCGCCCTGGCGCGGGCCGGCACACCAGATCTCCACGGCCCCATACTCACACGTCTCAACCAAATCGACTTCCAAACACTGGCCCTCGAACAACAGCTCGACTTGTTAAGGGCTTACGGGCTTGTTTTTATTCGCCTGGGCAAACCGGACGCGGCGACACGCGAACATCTGATTGCGGCGTTAGCCCCACGGTATCCTTCGCAAGTCACGAGCCTTGACCATGAATTGTGCCAAATGCTGCTCTACCTGGAGGCACCTGATGCCGTTGAAAAAACGGTGGCGCAACTCATCTCCGCAGAGACACAAGCAGAACAGATGTTCTACGCCTACCATCTGCGAACAATCCAGAATGGCTGGAGCGAAGCAACGTTGCGTCAATACTTCGAATGGATTTTCCGTTCACAGGCCAACACGAACGACTACGTGGGAGGAGGGCACTTCGTCAACTTCCTGAAGATGCTTGACCGTGAAGCTTCCAAACGACTTTCTCCAGCCGAACAACCGCTGGTGGCTGCTCTGCGCAAGGAGAAAGTGGCGACTCCCACTCCGGTCGACCTTGGCCCCCGCCCGTTCGTACGCAAATGGAAAGTGGCTGACCTGCAGCCTCACTGGGGTGAAGCGGAAACGAACCGCTCGTTCATCCGAGGCCGTAAACTGTATCAAGGCATGTGCGCCAAATGCCATCTCTTCCAGGGCCAGGGAGGCGCCGTCGGACCCGACCTCACATCGATCGGCAAGAAACTCAAACACCCCGCTTTGGCCGTCGAAATCATTGAGCCTTCCAAAGTGATCTCTGACCAACACGCCTCTGTCATCCTGCAACTCAGCAGTGGCAAGGTGCTGACCGGCCGCGAGGTCGGCGGTGATAAGGAAACCATCCTGCTGGTGACCAACCCTGAAAAACCAACCGAAGTCACCAAGATCGATCGAGCCGAAGTGGAAGGTCGCAAAAAGTCACCTGTATCACTGATGCCGCTGGGAATGCTGGACACCCTCACGCGAGACGAAATCCTCGACTTGATGATGTACGTCTCGAGTGGCGGAAATCGTGGTCACCGAGCATTCCAACAATAATCGATGGCCCGCCCGGATCGTTGGCTAGACGCTCAACGGCTAGACACCCAACGCTTCGCGGTAATAGGCAATGGAACGATGCAGCCCTTCGTCGAAATGAACCTGGGGCTCGTAGCCCAGTTGCGTGCGCGCCTGGGTAATGTCGGCCATACTGTCTTTGATGTCGCCCACTCGGGCTGGCGCGAAATCTGGCTCAATCTGCAGCCCTAAGAATTCGTTCAAGCGCGCAATCAGGGTCAGCAATGACGTAGAGCGTCCGTTGGCCAGATTGAACGACGAGCCGGAGACGCCTGCCGCATCGGCTGCCAACAGATTCCCGTGTACCACGTTTTCCACAAAGGTGAAATCTCGCGACTGACGTCCATCCCCAAAGACCGTGGGACTGCGACCGGAAAGCATCGCGGTGATGAACAGTGGAATGACTGCAGAGTACGGACTATCCGGATCCTGCCTCGGACCAAACACGTTGAAATACCGCAAGCAGACGGTTTCCAAATCGAAACTCTGGTGAAACGCCTGACAGTAGTATTCACCCGCTAACTTGGCAACCGCATACGGCGACAACGGGCGCGGGGCATCCGTCTCGCGATTCGAAGCGGTCGGTCGATCGCCATAGAGACTGCTGGACGCCGCATACACGACGCGCCGAACGCCTGCCTGCTTGGCCTGCCACAATAAATTCAGTGTCCCGGTCGCGCAGGCAGCGTGTGTATCCAACGGCCGTTCAACACTCAAAGGAACCGACGCCAGTGCCGCCACCGTCATTACCTTATGCTTCACGAGATGTGGTCTTCCCCTCAGCAGACGAGGAAACGGGATTAGTTGTCTGTGGCTGGCGCGCGTCGAAATACGGTGACCCCCGTACCGACTGTAGGGCCACATTACTCTGGCAGTACTTGTGCGATGGTGCCGCCTCACCGATGACGAAGAGGTTTGTGGACGAAGGGTTGTGTTCGGGAGTGTTCCCCTCCGGAGACACGTTCAGGATAGGCTACCGCCAGGTCTGGTTCGACGACGTCGCTACTGACTCGTTAGAAAAGGTCCAATCGGAGTTCGACACTGCTTTACAAGAGCAATCAAACAAGGGCGTCGATCCCACGCGCATGCGGGACATTATTGCGCGGCAGAAACGGAAGACGCTGGCGGCCTGCGAGGACGACCCTTGCGCTTTACTGGTGTCGCCGGTCCTCAAACATTTTATCTATGCTGATCAGAGGGACGAGACCACTACTCTGAAGGAGTTGGGCGACGCCCTAGGGTTGTTGGAGTACGCCCAGTCCCTGGAGACAGAAACATGGGACGCTGATTTGCAGAAACTAGCC
>NZVR01000046.1 GCA_002701545.1 Blastopirellula sp.
AGTTGGATTTTGGTCCGCGGAGGGGTGGAACTGGATGGAAATGGTAACCCGGTTAACCAAAACCCTGGTTGCGGCAACTCTTTGCTACTGCGAAATACCACGCGTGGTCCTCTCACAGCGGCTCTTTTAGATCGAGCCAAAGTCGCTGCCAATCAAATTCCACTGCTGGGTGACGGAAACGCAGCTTCTCGCACGTTACCCGATACGCTTGGAAATCGACAGTCTGGCGAGCCACTGGTCTTGTCGGTAACAGGCGGTCCAGTACGGATTGTCGACGCTTCTCCCGTACCGGCTTTCGCGCCCGGGACACCTCGAAATGGTGCATCCGGTTGGTGGACTGTCTGGCACCGCCAAGTGCTACAGGATTACCGACAGTTTGCGCCGGTACACCGCGGCGTTTGTAACGTTTTATTTGCCGACGGAAGCGTGCGGCCGGTAGCGGACCAGAACGAAGACGGCTTTCTAAATAACGGCTTTGCCGCTGGTATTGGCGGTTTTGAGACAAATGAAGTCGAGATCGCGCCCGAGGATTTCATGAGCCTTTACTCGCTTCAGGCAGAGCTCTTGCCCTAGCAGCGGTACTGATTCAGGTCTTCCAGAGACCGTTGGCTGAACTAATGAGAAAGGAGGATGATCGCAAGAGGAAAAAATACTCACTCCCACCCAACCAATGTGGGAACCCATCGCAGCTTCTCTGGCCCGCTCGAGAACAGTGCCAGAGAAACCAAACCGAAGCTCCCTCAACGTTCAGGGGAGCGAGTCAACACATTCTAAAACGTTCCCAAGAATGAAGGAATAGTGATCTTATGAAAGTTATGAAACTGCGTAAAGGTTTTACGCTGATTGAATTACTGGTTGTCATTGCCGTCATCGGCATCCTGGCAGCAATCCTGTTACCGGCCTTGTCAAAGGCTCGCGAAGCGGCGCGAGGTGCTGTCTGCAAAAACAACCTGCGTCAAATTGGCCTCTCTATGGCCGCCTTTTCCGAGTCCGATCCACAAACTCGCTTCTGCACCGGTGCCTCCGATTTCCGTCGTGACGGCTGTATGGACACTTGGGGTTGGGTCGCCGATATGGTCAACAGTGGCGCGGGTAGTCCCGCTGATCTGATGTGCCCCACCAGCCCACTTCGTGGTCCGGAAAAACTGAATGACTTGATCGGAAGAGATACCACGGACAACAAAGACAATGCACCTGTTGGACGTCTCAGCCAAGGCGTTTGTGGGCAAGCGAATTGGAAAGGGGTTGCAGGAACCGGTTCCTCTGGAGAGTTTGCTAACACCGACATCAACACCGAAGAACGAGCGATCCTGGTTGCTCACGCCTTTATCGAGCAAGGCTACAACACCAACTACGCCGCGGGTTGGCATCTAGTCCGTAGTGCTCCGAAGTACAACTTCGACAATACCGTGACTCCAGTCGCCATGACGACCCTCGCCGGACTCAAGGGTTTGGGGGGAACATACGGTCCTCTCACCGCACGTCGACTCGATGCCGGAAACATCCCGGCATCTCGCATCGGTCTACTGGGAGATGCTTCTCCAGGTGACGTGGACGAAGCCATCATGGCACTCACCTTGGCGACGGGCCAAGATGCAGCCGATACCTTGGGCGTTTCTGACCCCTGGATCAACGTTTCCAAGAACAACGCCACCTACATTGAACAGGGCGCCCTGTTGAGTGAAGCGTTCAACGACGGGCCTGCGTTTTTCAATACAACCGATAACGAAATCGATTTGATGGCATCAAACACCAATTTGATCCCCTGGGTCGAATGCGAAAAACGTGAGGATTGCGGCGCTGCCGCAGGTGCCGACGCTGCCAGTACCACCGGTTACCTGCAAGACACCCGTGACTGGTTTGCCGTCCACGGTTCCGGCAAGCAAGCAAACGCCAACATCCTGATGGCTGATGGATCGGTTCAAACGTTCTACGACACCGGCGGGCAGGACAAATACCTGAACCCAGGTTTCCCAATCCCAGCCGGGCAAACTGACGCAGTGTACGCCGGTATCGGCTACCGCACTGCAGATGTTGAATTGCCACCAGCCCGCATGTTCAACGGCATCTTCATTGACATCCCAACGAAATCAGCTGCTTTCGAATAGTCTGATCTCGCAATCTCACTTGGTGGGTGGACGATCACCATCGTCCACCCACTCTTTTCGTTCTTAGTTCAGGTAGTCGACATGAAGAAACTGATTATTATCGCGATCATTTTGCCACTTACGATCTTCGCCACGAGTGTCGTCTTCGTTTTGGCAAAAAGTGCGCTCTTACCCAAACCCAAGCCTGAATCCCAATTGCTAACGCGATACAAAGAGCAAGTACGACTACGTGAAACCAGCCCCAAAGTAGTTGTCCCAGAAACCAAATACAATTTTGGGATCATGGACCCTTTAACCATGGGCGAACACACATTCGTGGTCCGCAATGAGGGCAAAGCACCACTTGAGTTGGAACTGGGATCGACCACGTGCAAATGCACTTTCGGCAAACTTGAGGACTCGAGCATTCTGCCTGGTGAAGCGGGCGAAGTCACGCTGAACTGGAACACCGGGCGGAAACACCCTTATTACGCTCATGCAGCGCAGATTCGCACCAATGACCCCAAACAACGCAGCATCCACCTGAGTGTGGAAGGGCTGGTCAAAGTCCAACTCGGTTTTGAACCGAGCACGATCGTCATGCCACACGTTGAACCGGAATCAACGCCCGTCGCCGAGACGATCCTTTTCTCCCAAGCTTGGAATTCCTTTGAAATCACCGATATCACTTCTTCACTGAAGGGCATCCGCTGGGAATTGCAACCGCTGGAAAAAACATGGTTAACCAATCACCAAGCCAAGTTTGGTCGCCGCCTGTTGGTCACCCTGCCTGCGGACATGCCACAAGGTCACTTTCATCATCAACTGACCCTGCACGTACTGCGAGATGGGGCACACAGAGAAGAAACCTTCGACTTGCCCTTGCAGGGAAAGGTCCTGCGACGACTCAGTGCTTATGGGCCCGCAGTTACAAGTGACGGCGGGTTAGATCTTGGGTCAACCAATGTCGGCACTCCACTGTTAACCCATGTCCTTCTGAAGGTGCGGGATAGCGAGCGAGATTTGAATGTGACCGACATTCGAGTCACTCCCGAATTCGTCAACGTCTCCATCGAACCTGCTCCCAATTCCAAAGGCAAAGGGCTCTACGTCATGAAGGTCGAAGTCCCCGACACGAGCCCCATCGGTTCGCACACCGGATCGCGTCAAGGAAACCTCTCGGTCATCATCGACCATCCACGCATTCCCAACCTCGATCTCAAACTCAATTTCATTGTTTCGCCACGCTAAAACCAACATGGCAACATCACCAGTGACAAGTATCGTCTGCGGCAGTTGTGCACACCCTGTTGATAGCACGCAACGTTTTTGCGGCAAATGTGGGGCTTCCCTCTGGGCCCCTTGCCCCTCCTGCAAGGAAGAAGTACCGATTGGGGAAAGTTTTTGTAGCAAATGTGGCGCTAATCTGAACCTACTCAAACAACAGCGTTTGAATGACGTCGAAATACGCTTGCAAAAGGCTGCGCAACTACAAGCAGAGCATCGTTATGATGAGGCGGTGCAACAGCTGCGGATGGTCGCTGATACCAAAGAAGAATATCTGATTGCCTACCAGCAGCAAGCGACAGAGCGAATCGAACAACTCACCGCGACTCGCGATCGCCTGACAGCCGGTGCCGCAACCGCATACCAAGCTGCCAGCAAGTACATCGAGCAACAATCGTATGAGAAAGCATTGTCCCTGCTTGAAGTCACACCAGAACCCATGCGGAACGATGCTTTTCAACAGCTGCACCAAGAATGCCTTGCGTTCTGCCAAGAAGTGCAGGAGTTGAACCACGATATTCGAGAATGCGTGGCCAATAAAGAGTTTATCGATCTCGGCGCAAAGATCGATCGACTGCTTGAACTCAAGCCGAACCATGCTCAAGCCATTGATATGGCAAACAAAGTACGCGTGCATTTCCTTCAGGCTTCCAAGAAAAGGTTTCGCGAAGAAAAATACGCCGAGGCGCTGGAGTGGCTCTCCCGCATTCCCGTAACGCAACGCGACGAAGAAGTCGAAAAACAAACCCGTTTGACTTCGGAATTGCTTTGGCTACAGGACGATTTAAAAACTGCCGCCGTCGCAAGTCCGACGCTGCTGGCAATCGCCAATCGGCTCCAGAAAGCGTTGCCAAACAGCGAGTCTATTGCAAAGCAAAAACAACGGCTGTTAAAGCAATTGAAGCTAGGAGCCAACGATCCACGATGGGCTGCGCCACCGTGGTTTGCGCCCCAGCGGACACCGTTCGGATGCGATGTTGAACAACTTGCCGGATTCCGATCTCTGGATTGCGACGACACAACGCTGCTGAAGAAATACCCGGGCCATTTTTTTACCGCCATCGGGTTGGCTCTACAGGGCATCGGCCGCAGTGCCTCGAAAATCAATCTTCTACCACGCAAACAAACCCTGCTCAACAAACTGTCCTTTGGATCTCGGCAAACGAAAGGGCCTGCCGTTGCCTGGGGGATCGACCTTGGAACAACAGCACTCAAGGCAGTCAAGCTAACCTTTGATCCGCAACAACCTGACAACCAACCGCAAATAGAATGCCTCGAGTACTTACCGCATTCCAAGCCATTGCAATCCAATCAGGATGCAACTGGCGACGAATCCATACTCGCAGAAACACTGCAGACCTTTGCCTCTCAACATGACACCAAGGGAACCAAACTCTGTGTGAGCATCACTCACAAGCAACTGCTTTGTCAGTTCATTGATCTTCCATCCGTTTCGGATAAGCGGCTGGCGGAGATGCTACCACACCAAGTGCAACATCAGATTCCGTTCCCGATCGACGAAATTCAGTGGGACCACCAAGTATTAAAGCAGTTGGATCCTGACGGGGATGAAAAACCTGCATCGTCCAGAATCATGGTCTTGGCAGCCAGAAAAAACACTCTGACGGAACACTTGGCGCACTTGGAAGCTGCAGGACTAAGCGTCGACATCTTGCAAAGTGATTGCGCCGCACTCCATTCTTTCGCAACACATGAGTTTCTCCACAGCCAAGAGGACAGCAATGCAGCGGTCGTCCTATTCGACATCGGTACGAACTCCAGTAACGTCGTTGTAAGTTCACCGGATTCCGCATGGTTTCGCAGCATGAGCCTGGGTGGCCACCAGGTAACCAAAGCGATCGTGCGCGACTTTCAACTCACCGAGAAACAAGCTGAACAACTGAAAGCAACTCCCGAAAAGGCGAAACGATTGAGTCGCCTGTACGAAACGGTAGATCCCGTGATTGAAAAATTGATTTCTGAACTCGAACGGAACCTGGAACTGCACGCCAAGGACCACCCGCAAATCAAGATCACCCAACTGCTCTGCATCGGCGGCGGCAGTGCCTTGCATGGCATCCTACGACGCATGCGTATGGGACGGGGACAGCTTGCATCATGAACCATTGCATTGATAGGTCACGAAACCACTCGCTCGAAACACCGACGACTCCTGTAACCGTCGAAACAAGACCAATCAACGTCCAGGAGAGTTTCATGAGCCATACAGACAAGACGCCATCACCTGCGTTGACCTTGCGTTACACCGTCATCGCGCTTGCCATGATAATACAAGTCACCGCCATCGCTGGATGTGGTGGAGGTACCTCCCAATCCTCGATGATGAAGGAGGCAATGGCCCGACGCGCGCGAGCAAAATCGGAAGAGGACGAAGACAATCGTCCGGAACCCTCCAAAAAACCAGCAAAAACAACGGGGGAAGCACCCAAGACTCCGCAAGAGATACCTCCTGCCCAACAAAACAAGCCAACGCCAAACGCAGGCAAGCAACAACACACCCAACCCACGCCCCAGCCCGACCGCCGGACAGGCGACGATGATGCGCCCGCGAGACCCAACCGCCCAACAGGGGACGATGATGCGCCCGCGAGACCCAACCGCCCAACAGGGGACGACGACGATGATGCGCCCGCGAGACCCAACCGACCAACAGGGGACGACGACGACGCGACAACGACCGCCGATGCATCCGACCCATCCGCCACGCGCGACCAGGAGCCAAACCAAGCAGACCACCTAGACAGTGTTGCGCCCGTCACGTCGGACACCCCAGGCAAATTAGTGGACGAACAGGGCGGACTCGGCAAAATGAATATCCAAGCCGCACGTCAGAAACTAGAAACCGAAATCGCGACCGCCACCTCGGTGAACGAGAAAGAACGCCTACAGTCAATTCTGGCACAACTCGACGAACTGACGCTTGGCAGCAACGTCGACAACACTTTCAAAAAATTTGACGCAATGCGTTCCCAGATCGCCGCCGCATCCAGTTCCGGCGAAAAGATGAAGGTACTCAAAGAGCTGGTCGCACAGCAAATCCAGTTTGCAAAAAACAACGACGCTTTGATCGCTCTATCAAGAGGCCCCAAAGCGGTCGTATTCTCCAATAACCATAAAAACCTGATCCAAAGCTGGCAAACCGATTACGAATTTGATGGTCGTCGCCATCGTCCCGTCAAATTGGCCATTTCCGCCGACATGTCCATCGTCACGTCTGCACTACCGCCGATGCAGATCACCCCTCCGACAACAAGCACTCAGGATGAAGAGGAGGTGACGAAGATCAAGCCAAAGCTAAGTCCAGCCTCCGTTGATGTGTGGCGAGTCTTTTTCAAACAGCGGGTCCGCTCCTGGAATCAATTCGGCACGGAGCGCACGCAAATCAATGGGATACGCTTGGCCCCAGATGGCCAAACCGTCTTGACCTATCCGGACGTTGGAATGTTTCACTGGAAAACCGGCAAGTCCTCCGAGTTGACCCCCAACTGCCGACTGCAAGTCCTGCATACCTCCAATGAGCCGGAGGGCGTCGTCATCGTGGGCCTCGATGGCGACAGACAGCAGCAATCGAACATCCTAAAAATCTTGGGGTCCAGTCCATTGCAAAGCGCACCGTTTACTCCGTTCGCTCAATTCGGTTCGCGCGTCACAGCAATCGCTGCAGGCAACAAGTCGGGCCACATCGCCTTTGCTGTTCGTTCGCGTTCCGGACATCGGCTGTTCGTTGCTGACCCGCGGGATCTCGCCAATACATTGCAGGAATTGGAGTCTCAGTCCGGCTACCGGCAAACCTGGTTCGATCGCCAAGCCCCAGTCGGCATCCAACACTTAGCATTCTCTGGCAATGATCAACTGTTGCTCGCTTACACCGAATTTGGCAGTCGCCAATTCCGCGCAACCGCGTTCAAATTGAACTGGAGCAGCGGCAAGCATGAAAAGCTCGGTGAGAAAGCATTCAAAGACCAACCTTTGTTCTTGCCTTACGGACATGAACCGATGAGATTTGTGGGTAAAACCAATCTGGTTTCATTGCATGAAAAGAAACACGTACGAGTTCAAGATCTCGAAAAAGGCCTGGAAGAGGTCATCAAGATTACCCTGCCTTCAAGCCAGCGAGGTGATATCGCAACAGACTTTTCCCAAGACGGGAATTGGCTCGCTGCGGGCAATGATGCCGGCGAAGTCTATCTCTGGGAACTCGAAACAGGTCGACCTGTTTCCCTAACGGCTGGCCGGCAGCCGGCGCATGATGGTCCGATCGTGGGAATTGCGTTTTCACCTCTCAACCCTGAGACAGGTACGACCGACTATTTAGTGACCGCTGCGGAGTCGAATACGATCCGAGTATGGAGCCTGGTCGATCGCCTCACCTCCAAAGCAATGAGTGAGACAGAGAAACGCCTCAAGGACAATGACGCCTGGGATGAAATCCAGGGAGAAGACATTCGTGCTAAAAAAGCTCTGGAGAGCAAAAAGCGGGAGTCATCTCGCGGGAATCGCTAGAACCACCTCTTGGGTTGCTCTAGCAGCGCTGCAAGCACGCGTGTGACGAGTCTCCTCCAGAACTTCGGAAAGCTGTCGGAAGGGGCAGCGACCGCGCGTAGCAACAACCTCGGCTGGGCACGACCTCGCACCGAACGATGAGGCACATCTAACCGCCGGGATCGCGACTCGCCTGACGCCAGGCACTCAACAGCACCCACAGGAAACTGGTCGAAAGGAAAGTCGCCAAGCCGATCAACAGCGCGAACGCGACCGATCCCATCCATAACTCGGAAGTTGTTGAATCAGAAAATGCCCCTTGGCTCTGTAAGAACCAGGGCAGGGCGGCTCCGCCGATGATTCCCAAGCAGGTCAATACCGCAATCGGTAACCCCAAAGATCGTTTCTGATACAGTTTCGTCGTGGGAGCGTATTTTGGTTCGCCCTGATGATGGCTGCCGACATGGCCAACCAGGGGGTCTTCTGGGAGATCATGACCCCGATCTCCAAAGTTGCGCATCCTGTGGCCAACGGACGCAGCAGCCAGATGAGCCAAAATACTGAGGATACCAATCCCCAGCAGACAGACGGCATAGATTCCCAGATACTTGATCGCTGCAAACAGCAGCCCACAGACACCGATATACAATAGAAGCCGGCGGAGGCTGATTTTGGGAGCCTTGAGCTTGACCGACCGATCTACGGGAAAATGACGAGACATGACGCCATTTTAGTTCGCTCTGGCAGCACGCCAAGATAGGTTCTTTCAGAGTCTCACTCTTCGGTTAAATCACTGACTGTATCTCGGTTATATCCATACACACCTCCGACTTACGTACAAAACATGGGCTATCGATCTCTTCATCACTGCGTCTTGGATCTCGAGCGTGCGGGGCATTTGCTCCGGATCCAGGATCCAGTCGATCCCTACCTGGAAGCAGCCGAGATACAACGGCGCGTGTTTCAACGCGGTGGCCCCGCATTGTTGTTCGAGAATGTGAAGGGCTGCCAGTTCCCGATGGTTTCCAATCTCTTTGGAAATCTCGAGCGTGCCCGCTACATGTTTCGGGACACCTACGAAACGGTACAACGTCTCATCGAGCTTAAAATCCATCCGGAGGCATTTTTCAAACGGCCGCTGCGGTTTGCAAAAGCGCCATTCGCGGCCACGCATATGCTGCCCAAGCGAGTGCGACGTGGCCCGATTCTCGAACATCAAACCACGATCTCTCAGCTGCCCATGCTCACGTCGTGGCCAGATGATGGCGGTGCATTTGTAACTTTGCCCCAAGTTTATACCGAGGACATCGAGCACCCCGGGCATTCCAAATCCAATCTGGGGATGTATCGCATCCAACTGACTGGGAACGAATACGCAGCGGATCAAGAAATCGGCCTGCACTACCAACTGCATCGCGGCATTGGCATCCACCACACGAAGGCGCTGCAAGCTGGAAAACCCTTCCGGGTCAATATCTTTGTGGGGGGAAATCCAGCGATGACGCTGGCTGCTGTCATGCCTTTGCCGGAGAGCATGTCCGAATTAACGTTTGCCGGCGCCTTGGCAGGTCATCGCATTCCGCTGATCTCACGACCGGACAACATCGCCATGTATGCGGAAGCCGACTTCTGCATCACCGGAACGGTGTTACCTGAGCAACTAAAACCAGAGGGTCCATTCGGTGACCATCTGGGCTATTACAGCCTGACCCACGACTTCCCGGTATTGCAAGTCGAGCGCGTGTATCACCGTCGCGACGCGATATGGCCCTTCACCGTCGTTGGACGTCCACCGCAAGAGGACACAATTTTTGGTGAATTGATTCACGATCTGACCGGGCCCGTCGTTCCAACCGTCGTACCGGGCGTGCATGCCGTTCACGCAGTCGACGCAGCGGGAGTGCATCCTCTGATGCTGGCTATCGGCAGCGAACGCTACGTCCCTTGGACAGAGTGCACCGGGCCGCAAGAGATCCTGACTCAAGCCAATGCCATTTTGGGGCAAGGACAAATGTCCCTGGCGAAATACCTGCTGATTGTGAATCGCTTCGATGATCCTGGACTCGACATCCAGGACATCGAGCGATTTTTTCTCCATTTACTCCGCCGCGTTCGGTGGGACCGCGACCTGCATTTCCAAACGCGGACCACCATCGACACACTCGACTATTCGGGAACTAACTTCAATGAAGGCTCCAAAGTAGTGATCGCAGCAGCGGGCCAACCGATTCGCACACTGCCCACCGAGCTCCCCGGTGAACTGCAACTGCCCGATGGCTACCGCAACCCGCAAATCGTCGCTCCAGGCATCCTGGCGATCACCGGTCCATCGGCAAGTTCGAAGCAGTGTGAGCAACAGATCGAGCAGCTCACCAGTGCGTTCACAAAAGACTCGACGGCCTGCCAGTTCCCTCTGTGGCTCGTTGTCGATGACAGTGAATTTACTGCGCGACATCTGAATAATTTCCTATGGGCCACATTTACTCGCAGCAATCCAGCGACGGATATCTACGGCGTCGACAGCTTTGTCGAGCAGAAGCACTGGGGCTGCCACGGATCGCTAGTGATCGATGCCCGTGTCAAATCACACCATGCGCCTCCTTTAATCGAGGACCCTAGCGTCTGCCGGCAGGTCGACGCACTCGCTGCTCGCGGGGGTCCACTGAGCGAGTTCCTTTGAGCTCATGCCACGGGCAGTCGCCTGTTACCCAAACCGCTGAGCTCGCAAAAAAGCAGTCGACGTCGCAGGGGCGTTCCCGGTCACCATCGACGCGAGTGCTTCACCAAGCGCCGATGCGAACTTAAAACCATGTCCGGATAAGCCCGCCGCAAAGACGATACGCGAAGAATCCGGATGCCGGTCGAGAATAAAATGCTCGTCCGGCGACATGGTGTACATGCAAACTTCATGATGCGTCTGCCGTGTGGACACACCAGGTAATGATTGGCGTACAAAATCTGCAACCCGCTGCTGATCCTGCCTGTCGGTGGTGCGAGCGACGGTCAACGGATCCGTCACAGCCTCCCCACCACTATGCTCGGCGACTTTCACCCCGCGTGCGTCAATTTGAGGAAATCCATAAAAGAAACCACTTGCGTTCTCAAAAAAAAACGTCGGGCAACCGTGGTCGCTACGGTAACGACTGTCGGTGTTTTCCAACCAGTGCAAATGTTTGCGGAGCACCCGCAACCCCACACCTTGCTGTCGCAACAATGCCTCACTCCAGGCCCCCGCCGTAATCACCGCCGCAGCAGCGTGATACACGCGTTGGTCTGTCGTCACTCGCACGCCATCTCGATCCGCTTGCCAATCAAGCACCGTTTCACCAATCCGGTGTTCAGCACCGGCAAGGATTGCTTGCTGGACATGAGCACGGACGCATTCCTCAACCAGCAAATAACCTGCCTGTCTCTCAAACACGGCCTGATGCCCCTCTGGATATTGGAATCCNGGAAACCGCGCATGCACTTCATCCTGGCTCAACNGCTCCACTTCCAGGCCGTAGTCACTGGCAGCCCGCAACACGCCCGGTACCACGATTCCGTCGCCTGGCCCCACTTCAAGCAATCCTGTCTCGAAGTACAGTTGCGTCCCGCATTGTTCCGCCAGCTCCTTCCACAATTGATAGGACCTGATCAGCAAAGGAACGTAGTCAGGATGCTCGAAATACGCTTGTCGAATCACACGCGTTTGGCCATGTGAGCTACCGCGGTCGTGTCCCGCTGCAAAGCGATCCACACCAATCACCTTGGCGCCCGACCGGGCAAGGTGGCACATGGCGGCACTGCCCACACCACCCGTTCCGATCACAATGACATCTGCTTGCGGCATGAATACAACATCACGAGTGAATCACGACGGTTTTCGTCTCGGTCATTTCCTGGATCGCGTAACGCGGCCCTTCTTTGCCCATCCCGCTCTGCTTGAGACCACCGTAGGGCATAAAGTCAACTCGCCATTGGGGCCCCCAATTGATCTGGATATTACCGCTATCTACTTCGCGGGCAAAACGCACGGCAGCATCAATATCTTGCGTGAAAACTCCGGCACTCAATCCGTAGCGAGAATCGTTAGCCAAGGCAATGGCCTCGTCGATCGAATGCGCTTTGCTCACACAGACAGCAGGACCAAACACTTCGTCACAGCTGATTTTCATCGAGGGCGCCACATCGGCCAACAACGCCGGCTGCACCACCGCAGCATCCCGCTGACCGCCGCAAACCAGACGTGCCCCTTGGGAAACCGCCTCCTCAATCCAGGAACTGACTCGCACCGCATCTCCCTCGCGCACCATCGGTCCAACTTGCGTTGATTCCATCAATTGATTACCCGTCTGCAACGCCTCCACTCTCGGCTGCAATGCGGCAACGAGATCATCGTAGACGTCGCTGATGGCCAACACGCGTTGAGTTGAAATGCACACCTGACCCGCATTCGCGTAGCCTGTTGCAACCGTAGCGTCCACGACTTTGTTCAAGTCCGCGTCTCCCATTACGATCAACGGACTGTTCGAGCCAAGTTCCATGGTGACTCGTTTGATTCCTGCGGTACGACAAATTTGCTCACCAACTTCAGCACTGCCAGTAAAGCTGATCTTGCGAATCCGTGGATCCGAACAGATCGCTTGTCCAACGTGTCCACCGGAACCGGTCACGCATGAAATCGCCAGCGGCGGGACCCCGGCCTCCAACAAAATCTCCACCATTTTCAAAGCGACCAATGGTGTATCACTGGCAGGCTTCAAAAGCACAGAATTCCCCGCAGCCAACGCCGGCCCCACTTTGTGACAAACCAGGTTGAGAGGAAAATTAAATGGTGTAATCGCCGCCACAACACCACACGGGACACGCAACGTAAAGGCCAGCTTCCCGCGCGTTCCTGGTGCTCCGTCGATCGGCAACACCTCACCACTCAGCCGTTTCGCTTCTTCTGCTGAAACCTCCATCGTGGTCGCCGAACGGGATGCCTCGAAAAGACCCTCCGCTAATACTTTCCCCTCTTCCATGCTGATGATGCGTCCCAATTCCTCACTGTGCTGATGCATCAACTGGGTCGTCTTTTGCAGAATCTCATAACGCTCGTAGGCGGGCATCTCGCGCATGATCGCGGCACCTTCGACCGCTCCCGCGATGGCCGCATCCACTTCAGCAGCCGTTGCCACCGGGACGGTATCGACAACGCTGCCGTCAAATGGATTGACCACCTCCATTTGCTCTGAGCCCTCAATCCACGCACCGCGAACAAACATCTTCATCGAAGAAACTCCCCGTCGAGCTGCAATCTGACAAGTGATACCTGCGGCTATTATGTTCGCTGAACACAGGCGTTCGAAAGCCCCCGCAACATGGCCCCATGTGCAACCCACCGCAAGGCAGGCGGTTCCCATGGCATTTTTCAGCGGCAACCCGCCAACTCGGCTTAGAATCCGACGCCTCTCTGAACAAAGAGCCTCAGACAGGACTTGGGATCGTACCTTAGGACTTGCAACGGACCACAAAACCGTTCATTCTGTCCGAGGATGAGGAGGGCGAACAGATGAGCAGAAAAGAGCGCAGGTCAGAAAACCGCAAACAGTTGCTGGAGCAGGTCAAACCTTATTGTGACGAGGAATCCGGAAAAGTATTGCAAGCCGTTCCTGAGGAACTCATGAGGCAACTTCGCGCATGTCATCTCGCCATGGGTGTGGAACTCGGCTCCGATGGACCGACCGGCCATCGCGCCACATGGTTTGTTTTTTTCTCACCGCACATCCAGCGCAAAGTCGAGAAAGCTGCCATCACGCTGAAACGCCAGGAACCTCCCCAGAGCGAGTCTGCGTAACACTCCGTATCAATCGGCAGTAAATTCCCCGACCTGCATTCCGACTGACTGACCAGCTTCGATGAGTTGCTGCCAAGTTTGCTCGTCGAGTTCGATGCCATCCTGCAATCGCTGCCTCCGATTGCGGGATTCGATTTGCCCTGGCACCAAGACTTCCCCTGACGTTTGCTTGGGGCGAGCGCTACGCACGAAATCAACGTAACGCTTGACCTCTGGTAAAAAGTAGTCGCTGGTCTCGAGTTGCTGAGGGTCGATAAAAATCGAAAACAGACCCTGCTCCAGCTGCGTTTTGCCTTCTGCACTGCAGCCTCCTCCAGTCAAGGCTCCAGCTAACAACTCGGCCATGATAGAAAGCCCCGACCCTTTGTGTTCACCAAACGGCAGAATGCCTCCTCGAGGTGGCCCATAGAAGTCATTCGGATCGGTGGTCGGGTTTCCCTGGGCATCCACGATGAGCCCTTCAGCAACGCTGTGGCCTCGATTCCGAGCCACTTTAAGTTTTCCCTCGACCGTCGCCGCTGCGGCGATATCAAGCACCACAGGGTCTTCATCGACCATGGGCACACCGATCACGATGGGATTGATCGACATCCGCGGATCCATGGCACCCGATGGCAACACGACCATGGCAAGGCCTGATGTGTTCGCAAAATGTAGTGACACGATTCCCTGATCCGCAGCTTGCTCTGCATAGTGCCCAATGCGTCCCATATGCCCGCTATTGCGCACCGCCACGAGGGCCGTGCCGATGCGTTTACATTTTTCAATACCGATCGCGGTTGCCTGAGCACCCACCCACAACCCAAATCCAAGTTGCCCATCGCCAGCGGTCAACACATCCGTATCGATATCCGGAACAAAAGCACGCCCTGGAAACAGCTTGCCTTCGCGAACCCATTCCAGATAGAACCAAACCCGGATGACACCATGCGAGTCATGCCCGGAAAGATTCGCTTTCACAAGGTGCTCAGCGATGCAAGACGCTTCGGGATCACTACATCCAACCTGCTGAAAGATCTTCGTTACCAATTCCACTAATCGATCTGCGGCGATCTTCATCAGATTCTCGTCATTCACCAAAAAACACCGTGGGCAAATCCCGTCAAGCAATCATCGGGAACTTCATTTGATCTTCTTCGGGTCAAGCACAACATGCTTGACTGTCTGTCGTTGCCACGTGTAGGTGATATGCACCAAGCCGTCCTTGGATTGAATCACGGCAGGGTAAGAAAACTCTGCGCGGCGGTCTTTTTTCTCGAGAGTAAGCACGGTCTCCCACATCTGACCGTCTTTGGAGACAGCCACATTCAGCACTTCGCGCCCGTTCTTACCCGGAGTACGGACGGCGTGATTGTATACCAGCAACTGACGTCCATCGTGTAAGGTCAGCGCATCCGTTCCGGCACTCGGATTCGGTAACGACGTGGCCTTCATCGGGCTCCAACTTTTGCCACCGTCATTTGACCAACTGGTGGCCACGACATTTTGCTGAGTGCGACAGAGGATCTGCATGCGCCCATCTGGATACGTCAAGATACTGGGCTGGATCGCATCAAACTTACTGGCGTCATGGATTGGTCCAATCACTTCGAACGTCTTGCCAAGATCACGAGTGACTTCAAAGTGGACTCGCCACCCTCGATTCTCGGTGCTTGATGCACAAAGAATCGATCCATCGCTCAGCTGCAACGGCTTGTTCTTGACCGGCCCCAGTAGATTACGATTCTCGGGGAACAACTTATCAGAGGTACCAAGTCGCCGTGGCTTTGACCACGTTGCACCGTGATCATCCGAGGTTATTAACGCACCCCACCACATACGCGGGCTGGGGCCCACTTTGTAGAACAAGAGCAGCGGTCCTTTGGCTGGCTGAAACAGCACAGGATTCCAACAGGGATAATCCTGCTCTTCACCCTCGGCTCCGGTGACAACCTCTACCGGCTTGGACCAGGTTTCACCCTCACGCCTGGCAACCCAGATCCCCACATCGACGTGATGCTCGCGCGTACCCGCGAACCAAGCTGCCACCAATCCGCCCGGTGTCTCCACTATCGTTGACGCGTGACACTGAGGCGTCGGCCGGCCTTCTAGTGAGTAAATCAATTCGGCGCTGAGCAAAGCACCTTCGCCTGGAACGGCCACAGGGGGATAGTCCGCGACTGCGACGGCAGCCAGGCCGACGATGCTGAACACCAATGACAATGACTTCATGACAACACAACTCGCAACACAAAGACGGGTTCGTAAAACGCTCATCGCATTCTAGACTCGTGAACGGGACAGACGCAAACGGGCCACTGGCTTAATCTCCAACCGGCAGACAACGACCCCGCATAGCGCACCAAGTCTCACAAAACAAAGTAGTGCAAAAACGGACTTCTTCCTCCGCTTCGCTGCCCACACTCCAGGCGTCAAGGAATTCGAAGTGGCAGCCCCCACCCTCCGGTTGTGACTCAGAACCGCGCATAAAAAAAAGGCTGGTGTCACCACCAGCCTTTTCCAATTCTCAAAGAGGACTACTCAGCACCTGGCAACTTGCCGTCCTCAATATGCTTCTTGAACTTCGCGCCATCTTCACTCGCCAAGAACTTCTTCATGACTTCGTCAATCTTCTTGGCCAATTCAGCTTTGTCCGCCTTGTTTGCGGTGTAAAGCTCTTTGTTCAATCCGCCCTTTGCGAGCGCTTTGCCAAAAGCATTCCGCACCGTCTTCTTCTCGCCTTTGACGTGACAGACATTGCAGCTTTCTTTTTTGGCAGCTTCTTCGATCTTCGTGCCTTTAGCGAGCTTCGCGAATCCAGCTTTATATTGGGGCCGTGCGCTCACGTCGCTCACGGACAACGTCAAGCTTGCGACGGCTACGCAAACGAGCGTAACGATCATACGTTTCATGCAGATTCTCCTAGGAAACAAATGGGAAAATTGTGCCCGCAAGGGCAGGTGGGCAACATATTGGGATAGTTAACTAAAATAGTTAACCTTGTATGGCTTCCACTGTCAAGCATCTGCCACGGAACACGTCCCAGAATATAGACGGGGAACGATCCAGGACGATCACCAGCAAGCGAGTTTGACTTCGCTTCAGCCAACCAGATTGACGCAAACCACTAGCTCGCATCGATTTAAAAGTGGTCAGGGGCGGGGTCGAACCGCCGACACGTGGATTTTCAGTCCACTGCTCTACCAACTGAGCTACCTGACCTCATGGGGAAAAGTCCATCGTAGCGCGAGGATTTAACCCTGTCAATCGCCTCACCGTGAAGCGTCGGCGCTACCTTCTAGTCTCCCAAGTGAAAGGCTGCTCGGTTCTCCCCCTGAAGAGGTGGCGAAGCTTCGGCCGCATCTCCAGATGCGTTGGTGTACTGGACAGGGGCGACGGTGGGACTTTCCGCCACCACAGTCTCTTCCAAGGCTGGATCAAGCTCTTTCGCACGTTTCAAGTGCTTGGCAGCCTCTTCATGATTCCCCGCATGTTCCAGCAGGATCGCCAGTGCATGGTGCGTCCGAGCATCCTCTGGATCAGCCTTCAGCGCGGTTCGCAGCTGAACCTGCGCCGCTTCATAGTCTTGCCTGGATGCAAGCAAATTTGCCATCAGATGACGCGCTTCGCGATTGCGCGGATCCCGTTTGATTGCTTGGCTCAATAGCTTTTGGGTTTCATCCATATCGCCGTCCGACCAACTGGCGATGGCATCATCCAACAAGGAGACAACGCGTGGATCTTCCTTGGTATCTTTCGCCAATTGTCCACCAGGTGCTGCCTTGGACAAATGAAGCTTCTGAGCGACCGATTGCATCGTCTGATTGGTAGCAGCGCAGCCAATCGCCGAAACAAAGAGCCCGGCAAAACAAACGAGGCAAATGAATTTGGCGAAATGCATCGTGGTCCCTTTACTTAGCAGTTGTAGCCGAATGAGCATCCATCCACTCACAGGCAGTGAGTGCGATCAAGCTCCGTCCAGCATCCTTTCCCGTCACGCTGCCCACGAGACTCAACCGACATGCGAGAAGCCTGGAGATGGGAGAGCCCTTTCCCAGGGACGACATCTTTCCCGGGAACTACATCT
Organism: Blastopirellula sp.; assembly: GCA_002701545.1. Classification (GTDB taxonomy): domain Bacteria; phylum Planctomycetota; class Planctomycetia; order Pirellulales; family Pirellulaceae. Next base: position 17,765 of record NZVR01000046.1, read on the forward strand.
CTCACCATGAGACATCCATTCGATGAGCTAGCGTGAACCTGACAGCACGTCGGGTAACCCGAGGAGCTGTCACGGTGGATTATCGGTAAGCCACAAGCTTTCCATAATCAGAAATGGATCGATTATCGACAATCGCCACCTATCACCACCAATCCACCCAGACAGCCAGCTTTCGCTTTCAAAGCGAAAGTCCAGGGCATATTCACAGTAGACTCCCTCCGGCCATGACGACCACAGGGCGGGCCGTTTCCTTCTGGGTCTCAGCAAGACGTTGCGCTGGCACCTGCACTATGCTGTCAGGCCTACGAGTCGATCTGCTTTGCGTGATCCAGTTCTTCTTGCACGCGCTCACTTTTCAGCTGACGTCTTTGAATCGCGGCACCGACGAAGCCGGCAAAGAGTGGATGAGCGCAAGTCGGCTTTGACTTGAATTCTGGATGAAACTGCACAGCCACAAACCAAGCGTGTTCAGGAATCTCGATAATCTCGACCAAACCACCGTCAGGGCTAAGCCCGCCGAACATCATCCCGTGGGCAGCAAACTGTTGGCGATATTGGTTATTGAACTCATAGCGATGGCGATGGCGTTCCTGGATCTCGGTATCCCCGTAACAACGAAAGGCATTGCTCTCCTTATCGAGCACAGCCGGCTGAGCGCCTAGTCTCATGGTACCGCCCATATCGGTCACGTTCTGCTGCTCATCAAGCAAGCAAATGACGTGATGTTCACTATTGCGATCGAATTCGGACGAGTGGGCGGAAGTCAATCCGACAACGTTTCGCGCGTATTCGATCGCGGCGCATTGCATACCCAGGCAAATCCCGAAATAGGGGATATTGCGTTCGCGGGCAAAGCGAATCGCTTCAACTTTCCCCTCGATGCCGCGTTCTCCAAAACCACCGGGCACAAGAATGCCATCGTATCCTGCCAACGTCCGTTCTGGCCCTTCCGATTCCACTTGCTCACTTTGAATGCTGGCGATGCGGATCTGCGCGCGATGGTGAATTCCCGCATGGTCAATCGCTTCATAAATCGACTTATAGGCGTCGCGATGCTCGGCGTATTTACCAACGACAGCAATCGCAATCTCATGCTCGGGATTGCGTAAGCGATGCATCAAATCGTGCCATCGATCCAGATCAAGCGACTCTGCTTCGAGTCGCAATTTCCGAATGATCAACTCGTCCAATTGGTTGTGCACCAGGCTCAAAGGAACTTCGTAAATCGAAAAGTCCTTGTCCTTCTCCTCGATCACTGCATCGATCGGCACGTTACAGAACAGTCCGATCTTCTCGCGATCCTCACGACTGATGGTTTTCTCTGTACGACAGACAAGGATGTCGGGTTGAATACCAATTTCGCGCAACTGTCCGACCGAGTGCTGCGTCGGTTTGGTCTTCAACTCACCGGCTGCTTTTAAGTACGGCACAAGCGTCAGGTGCATATAGAGACAGTTTTCTTTCCCGACATCGAGAGAGAATTGTCGGATCGCTTCCAGAAATGGCTGACTTTCAATATCACCGACCGTGCCACCGATCTCAGTAATCACCACATCGGTATCATCACTGGCCAGTTTTTGTATCACTCGCTTGATTTCGTTGGTGATGTGGGGAATCACCTGAACGGTCTTACCCAAAAACTCGCCCTTACGCTCCTTTTCAATCACCGACAGATAAATCTGGCCCGTGGTGTAGTTAGAATCTCGCGTGAGCGGACTGTTGGTGAAACGTTCGTAGTGTCCAAGATCTAAATCGGTCTCGCTACCGTCATCTAAAACGTAGACTTCGCCGTGCTGGTAGGGGCTCATGGTACCTGGATCCACATTGATATACGGATCCAATTTCTGCATCTTGACTCGCAGGCCACGCTGCTCGAGCAGCATACCTACAGACGCACTTGTGAGCCCTTTGCCGAGCGAACTCACAACTCCACCAGTAACGAAAATGAACTTAGTCATGTCGCGTGACCTTCCTGGTACCTGAGGCGTTCAACGATAACCAACATCCCAACCTCTCTTCATGGAGCAGGGGAGAGGTGCAAATGCGGGAGGAGTGGATGGCAGGCGAGACTGCGTATGGATGAGCCAGGGCCACCAACCCTGGACACGCATCCTAACATTCTACAGCAGAATCCGAAACGGGTACGTCACCCGTAATCCGCAAGTCGTGATCCGCAACTTGTTAGATTGCCAACGTTATTGCAGCCATTGGGGCATTTGTCCGGCGGGGGGCATGGTAATGACTTTCGCCTTGTGTACCCCTTCGACGTCGAGTATTTCCTGCATCGCCTGTTCTGGCGGAATGCTATCCAGATTCAGTACGCCGATCGCTTCCCCGCCCGCTTCTCCGGCGCGCCCGACTGCCATTTGCGCGATATTCACTGCCTGGCTCCCCAAGATATTTCCTACTTTGCCGATGATCCCAGGGACATCATCATGAGCAAACAGTAACAGGTTCCCGTCCAGATAGGCCTCCAGGCGGTGCATCCCCAGACGAATCAGTCGCGGCATATCACTGCCAAACAACGTTCCTGCTGCAACTTGGGAAAGACCATCCCCTACGACTTCTGCCGAAATCGAAGAACTGAAGGTCACCATTTCGCGAGTCGACTCTTCGTGAATGCGGATACCGCGTTCCTGCATCAACAGCTCGGCATTGACGATGTTTACTTCTTCATCCAAAGCCCGCTCCAGTAGTCCGGCGCAGAAAGCGGATGTCAGCAGCTTCGTGTTCTTTTCCGTCACTTCACCGCGGTACAGTAAATTACACGACTCGACATTGCGTCCCAGCCACTGGGAGAGCAGCAAACCGAGTCGATATGCGACATCAATGTGGCCCCGCATCGCCGCCAATGTCTTCGGATCGATCGAAGCCATATTCACGGCGTGACGGATTTCACCTGTCTGCAGGAAGTTCACAATTAAGTTCACCGCCTCGATCGCCACTTGCGTTTGTGCTTCCTCTGTACTGGCACCGAGGTGCGGCGTGCAGAGCACACCCTCCATACCGAATAAGGGGCTATCCGTGCATGGCTCACTCTCGTAAACGTCGAGAGCCACTCCACCTAACTTGCCTGACCGCAATCCCTCGACCAGCGCCGCTTCGTTGTAGATACCTCCACGAGCACAATTGATCAATCGAGCACCAGGCTTTAATTTCTCGACCTGCGCCTGGTCGATCAAATCTCGTGTTTCAGGAGTCAACGGAGTGTGAACCGTGAGGTAGTCCACCATCGGCAACATCTCGTCGACACTGTCATACAATTCGATCCCTAACTTGCTGGCTTGTTCCGCAGTAAAAAACGGATCGTAGCCGATAACTTTCATGTCGAACGCCAGAGCGCGTTTCGCTACCTCTTGGCCGATGCGTCCAAGCCCGACAACGGCGAGCGTCTTGTCGGCAAGCTGTGCTCCCATGTACTTCTTACGATCCCAGCGATTTTCCCGCAAACTTTGGTACGCAGGAGCCACATTTCGTGACAGAGCCAACATTAACGTGAAGGCGTGTTCGGCGGTACTGAGTGTATTTCCCGTAGGCGTATTCATCACGACAACACCGAGCCGTTTCGCCGCCTCTTTGTCAATGTTATCGGTACCCACTCCGGCACGGGCGATCGCTTTCAAACGACGGTTTCCCTCAAGTGCCTCGGCTGTGATTTTCACCCCGCTGCGACAAATCGCTGCATCAAATTCGGCCAGCGCCTCTCGCAGCGCATCCCCTTTGAGCCCCGTGCGCACTTCATAATCGACACCACGGTCATCGAGAATGGCCAACCCTTCGGCAGCAATCTCATCCAGTACGATCACACGAGACATGACTCACTCCGTGCAGCAATATTGAAATTAGCCGTGCTTAGCGCAGAAATCTTGCATAAAACGAACTAGCGTTTCCACACCCGCTTCCGGCATTGCGTTATAGATGGAAGCGCGGATACCACCGACGCTCCGATGTCCTTTCAACGACCCAAGATTCTCGGCAGCAGCAGCGGCCACAAACGCCTCTGTTAGCTCGTCAGAGGGCAAGCGGAAAGTCACGTTCATCAACGACCGTGCAGACGGCTCTGCATGACCCGTGTAGAAACCACCGCTTGCCTCAATGGCCGCATAGAGCTGAGCTGCCTTTGCCTGGTTCCGTTCGTGCATCGCTTGCAAGCCACCCACCTCTTCCTGCAACCACTTGGCAACCAACCCCATCACATACACCCCAAACGTCGGTGGCGTGTTATACATCGAGTTGTTATCAACGTGCTCTCGGTAGTTCAGATATCCCGGCAAGTTCTTTTGGCTACGCTCTAGTAGATCATCCCGAATGATCACAACCGTCACACCAGCCGGCCCTGCATTTTTTTGCGCACAGGCATACAGCAAGCCATAGCGATCCATGGGCAAAGGGCGGCTCATGAAGTCCGACGAGGCATCACACACCAACGGGATGTCTCCGACCTCCGGCTCAGTCGCAAATTGCACGCCTTGAATCGTTTCATTTGACGTGTAGTAAACATACGCCGCTTGAGGGTCAATTTCGATTTCACTCGACTCAGGCAAACGATTGTAGTTCGTTGACTTGCCATCCCAAGTGGTCTTCGCGGTACCCTCCAGATGGGCCTGCTCCAGTGCTTTCTTCCCCCAGGAACCAGTCACCAGATACTCTGCAGGACCAGACTGGTCACGCAACAAATTCATCGGAACCATCGAAAACTGCAAACGCGATCCGCCTTGCAGGAACATAATCTTGTAGTTCTCAGGTACGTTTAACAGCTCACCAATGCGCCGCTGGGCTTGCTCTAAAATCTCACCGAACTGCTTGCTGCGGTGGCTAATTTCCAGCACCGAGGCACCGGCCCCGGGCAGCGCCAATAAGTCACGCTGCACCTCCTGCAACACCGCCAGCGGCAAAACGGCAGGGCCTGCCGAGAAATTAAATATACGATCCGTTGCAACCGAATCTGACATCAATGAACTCCTGTGAAAGCACTCAAGTAGGCGATTCTACGCTTTCACCCGCAGCCTGAGAAGGCTGGGAGTTCTCGGGAAATGCCCTGACTCGAGGGAGAACGCCGGAGTGCACAAACAGGCATCAACGCAATGAGGCGGCCCCGTTGCCAGCGGGGGTCGTCTGGCTCGCCACCCGGCGGCTGAGATCCCCCAGGCGTTGTGCAACTTGAGGTTGCATCTGATTGATCGCCAGGGACCGTTGGTAATCTACGATTGCCCGATCGGTGTCGCCATTCTTTTCGTGCAAATGTGCCAGAGCAGTCCAGGCACGATAATTATTGACGTCCTTTTTCAGAGCCTCGTGCAGCTCGATCTTCGCATTGCCATCTTGGCCGAACTCATCGTACAGCCGGGCCAACTCGATCCGCGCATCAGCGCTTTGAGGACTCCGTACCGCCCAACTTTTGAGTAAAGCCAGCGCACGATCCGTCCGATCCGTCTCTGCCAACAACACAGCGAGGCCTCGGTGACACTCAACATGGTCCCCATTCAGATCCAAGCAGCGGTTGTAATATTCTTCTGCTTGCCCAAATAATTTGGCGTCGTTTTGCTGAGAACCAACCCGGTGATAGGTCGCCGCGAGGTTGTAATGCGCATCCGCATTCTTGGCATCCGCCGCAAGCGCCTGCTGAAATTGTGCAAGGGCAGCCTGATATTGAGATTGTTCAAACAGCCGCACGCCCTGCAGATTCCGGCTGTCAGCAGTCAACTGGCAACCGACCAGAGGCGCTACCAGCGTCACCAGCAACATCTGACAGAGGTAGTGCACGCCTTGTCGTTGAATTTTGGGCGACTTGATCACGGTAATTTCCCAGAAAAGCGACCAATATGCGAGCGCACGGAACGCACGGAGAACCAAGCTGGCGAAGAGTATCGAGTGGAGGCTGAGAACGCAAGAGAAGTTGTCAACTTGAGAAACAACAACAGGCGATGACAGCTTGCTGTCATCGCCTGCACTCTTGTTGGTCATGTCTGAGCTACGGGAAAGTGGCTAATCCACCTCGCGCCAACTAGACGTTCTCCCATTGCTTGCTTTCCGCGCTTTGCAGAACGGCATCACAAACTCTCTGTGTCTCCAAGGCGTCTCGGAAGGTCGGTGACACAGCTTCTCCTTGAGCGTAACCAGCCAGGAAGTCAGCAACCTGGTGAACAAAGCTATGTTCATAACCAATTTGCAGACCGGGCACCCACCATTTGTCCATGTAGGGATGCTCTCCGCCATGATCCGTCACATGAATCGAGCGCCAACCTCGCATTTTCCCTTCGTCACTATGGTCGAAGTATTCGAGGCGATGCAGATCATGAAGATCCCACTTGATGGAAGCGTTCTCTCCATTGATTTCCAAGGTGTAGAGCGCCTTGTGGCCCCGCGCGTAGCGAGTCGATTCAAACAAACCGAGCGACCCATTTTCAAAGTGACACATGAAGGTACAAGCGTCATCGATCAAAACGGGCTGCTTCTTTCCAGTCAGACTGTGGGTCCGTTCCTTGATGAAGGTTTCGGTCATTGCCGTCACGTCGGAGATACCGCCATTCAGCCAGATGGCCGTATCGATGCAGTGTGCCAACAAGTCGCCGGTCACTCCGGAGCCGGCCGCAGCCGCGTCCAATCGCCACAGAGCAGCGCCGCCTTGGGGCAGGTCATCGGCAATGGTCCAATCCTGCAGGAAGTTGGCTCGATAGTGAAAGATGCGTCCTAATCGACCTTCGTCAATCAGCTGCTTTGCCATGGTCACGGCGGGCACACGGCGGTAGTTATACCAAACCATATTCGCCACTCCGGCATCTTCGACTGCCTTGCACATCTCTTCGCCTTCGGCGACGTCCATCGCGATGGGCTTTTCACAAAGAATCGCTTTTCCTTGCTTGGCACACTCAATGGCCATTTCTTTGTGCAGATTATTGGGCACACAAATATCCACAGCATCGATGTCATCTCGGGCAACCAGCTTGCGCCAATCGGTCTCCACCGATTCATAACCCCAGTTATCGGCGAATGCTTTGATGTTCTCTTCATTCCGAGCACATGCCGCCTTCAGCACGGGCTCGTATTCCAAGTCAAAAAAGTTACTCACCTTACAGTACGCATTGCTATGTGCGCGGCCCATGAAACCGTAGCCGATCATGCCAATATTGAGGGGCTTTGCCATCGTTCATTCTTTCTCGTAATTGTTAATAATGGTGGTGTGCGTCACGTTGCCATGGCGGGAAACTATCCCCAACCATGAGCGTCACGCACTCGCAACATAGTTTCCAAGATCGTGTTCCAGGTATCCGGTTTCTCCAACAACGCATTTGGGAACATACAACCGTCCCAACAAATGTGTTGAATGCCGCGATCCTGGGCTTTTTCCAGCCAGTATCCGGAACACTTCACAATATCCAGCTTGCCGTTCGGATCATCGGCCGGACAGTGCTTTCCTGTCTTGTCATGGGAGCCGGCACCATGCACCTCACCGTCATTTTGTGCCACGTGGAAGTCGATCGTCCAAGGACGTAACTTGCTCACCATTTCGGCGTACTTCTCATAGAATTCTTCGTCCGTATAGCCGTCTTGCAGCAGCGCACATTCCGGAGCGTTGTAACCCATGAGGTACAGGTAGGTGTGCGCCAAGTCGGCTTGGAATCCAAGGTGCATTGGCATGTCGACTGTTTCCAGCAAGTTCAACATGTCCTTCCATGAGTGCATCCCCGCCCAACAGATTTCGCCCTCAGCAGCCAACCGCTCACCATACTCGGCGGCAATCTGAGCTGCTTTTCTGAACGTGTCAGCAATTCGCTTCGTGTGCTCAACGGAATTCTCTGCCCACTTCTGCACTCCGAACTCGGCGGAATCAATTCGAATCACACCATATTTGCGAACACCGTGCTCGTTGAACACTTTGGCGATACGACATGCTTTACGGACAGCATCCAAGAATTTATCTTGTGCCGCGTCATCCCCCATAGCGGAATCGCCGACGGTTCCGGGCCAAACTGGCGCAACCAGTGAACCCACACAAAGATCGTAACTTGCGATGAGGTCCGCAATACCTTTCAACTCATCATCACTCGCATCCGGATCGGTATGCGGGTGGAACAAGAAGTAGTCAACGCCATCGAACTTTTGGCCATTCACTTCTGCCGCCGCGGTAAGCTTCAGCATGTCCTCCAGACCAATGGGTGGCTCTTGACCTTCTTCTTCCCCTTTACCAACCAATCCAGGCCACATCGCGTTGTGTAGTTTGGGAGCTGCTGTCATTTGGTAGATTCCTTGCTAAGTTTGCCCGATAGGGTGAGTTCAATATTGCGTTAACCCAATGCTTCGATCATCCGGAACGATGCCTGGTCGTCGCCAACGTTCGTCGACCTCTCCGACTTGCTCCATAAGCATAATCGTGGCCAGGATTTAGTTTGATCCGTTGACTCGGATACCAGATACTGCGAGGAACCCTGACAAGGGTCGAACGCAGCAGTCCCCCCCCCGCCTCAAGCGCATCGTCCAGCATGGCCTGAACATGATCGCCCTGCATGACGTGGGTGGAATTCATCGCGGTCAAACACTTCCGGCAAGGGTTTGCGAGAGGGTGAAACGGTTCGTGATAGGGAAAACCACCATCACGCGACGCGCAATGCCATCCGTGAGAAACGGGGGAGGGCCTCCGAACCGCCCGGTCAAAGGGACATTTTTATTCGTTTTCGTGCGTCATCGCAAGTCACCGTTTGCAACCACAGAACCGCCGGAGAGGTAGAAAATGCTTCTCAAACAGCTTAAATTACACGACCAACGAAACACGCATGCGAGCAAACTCCGGAGCGAAACAAATGCCTGCTCAAACCTGGACCATCTGCGACCACACCAACGCCACCTCTGTCGACGAGTTGCACGAGCAGATTGATGGTATCGGCACCGTCACCAAAAAAACGCTGCGTTGCGGGCTGAGCGCGGGAGTGGATGTTGTCACGCTGGATAACGGTCAATGCAAAGTCGATATCCTTCCGACACGGGGTATGAGCATCTGGAAGGCCTGGTCCGGCGATTTGGAAATCGGCTGGAAATCACCCACCCGAGGGCCAGTGCACCCGGCATTCGTTGATATGGGCGAACCAAGCGGACTTGGATGGCTGGATGGTTTCGATGAGATGATGGTTCGCTGCGGCTTAGAAAGCAACGGCGCGCCGGAGTTCAACGATCAAGGCCAGCTCACCTACCCGCTCCATGGCCGCATCGGCAACAAACCGGCTCACTATGTCCAAATCACGGCAGATCCTGAGGCGGGAACCTTGAGCGTCCAGGGAATCGTCGAAGAGACACGTTTCCATTTCCTGAAATTACGGATGACCAGTACCGTCACCCTCCAAGCCAAGCAACCGGGATTCCAAATCCACGACCGCGTTGAAAATATCTCCGCCAGTAGTGCAGAAATGCAAATGCTCTACCACGCTAACTTTGGTTTGCCCATGCTGGATGCGGGTTCGACCTTCGTCGCTCCAGTCAAGACCGTCGTGCCACGCAATGATCATGCGGCCAGCGGTATCGCCACGTGGAATAGCTACGCCGCCGAAGAAGCAGGTTACGAGGAGCAGGTCTATTTCCTAGAACTGCTCGCGAAGGATAACGGACGCACCCAAACCCTGTTGAAAAATGCCCATGGCACCGCAGGGGCCAGCATGCTGTTTAACAAGAAAGTGCTGCCTTGTTTTACGGTCTGGAAAAACACGACAGCGGCTACCGACGGTTACGTAACTGGTCTCGAGCCCGGCACCAACTTCCCCAACCCCCGCAGCTACGAGGGTGAACAGGATCGCGTGGTGAAGCTGGGTGGCGGTAAATCGATTGAATTCGATCTTGATTTTGTATTCCATCGGAATGAGGCAGCCGTATCGCAAGCCGAAGCAGCCATCCAGGCGATTCAAGGGGACACTGCCCCACGCGTCTATGACAAGCCGCAAGCTGGCTGGTGTGCGCCGTAGCTCAAGTTACTAACACCTGCATCGCCGGACACTTTCGGACAGCCCCGAACCGGTCGCTTGCACTCTGACCATGGCATTCTGCCGGAGAGCCCGCTGGCCTGCGCGGCGCGTGCCTCCCTGCAGGTCGAGAGAAACCATGGGCCCTGGTTGTCAGCGATTCCGCCAAAAGGCAGGCACGAACAGCACCAAGATGGCGAAGATCTCAAGCCGGCCGATCATCATCAGCAACACAAACAACAGCTTGCTGGCACCGCTGAAGTGCCCGTAATTCTGTGTGGCACCCACCGTACCCAAACCTGGCCCAATGTTATTCAGTGTGGCAGCGATGCCGCTGGCGCTGTCGATTAATTTGTGATCAATTCTGATTCCACCCCAAGTGGCATCCGGCTCCCAGGTGACCACGAACAACCAACTGCCCACAAAGATAAAGAGGATCAAGCCAAAATAAACCAGGATATTGCTTCGCAATCCCTGGTCTTCTACCACGCGACCACCAATCCGCAGCGGTCGCACCACGGAAGGTCGATAAGCACGCTCAACCTCCAACTTCAGAATCTGCCAGAACATGATGTGCCGAATGACCTTCATGCCGCCACCCGTGCTACCCGCACAACCGCCGACGAACATCAACAAGAGCAAAACACCGCGACCGAAACTATTCCATTGGTCAAAGTCATTCGTGCCGTAACCGGTTGTCGTGATGATCGCGACAACTTGAAACAAACCGTAACGCAAAGCCTGAATCCAGTCGACAAAGTCTCCGTAATAGAGACCGAAGCACATAATGAGGACTGTCACACCGGCGATAATCGACATGTACGTTCGCCACTCGAGATCCTTGAACAAAGCTTTGGGCTGACGCAACAACAAGAGATACAGCAGGGTGAAATTGGTCCCGGCAAGGATCATGAAAAACGTCACCACGTACTCAATCGTGGCACTCTGAAAATGCCCCAAACTTGCGTTGTAAGTACTGAAGCCTCCCGTAGCCATCGTTCCAAACGCATGGCAAATCGCATCAAACGGAGACAACCCCAGGGGAATCAGCAACACGGTCAAGACCGCGTTGAGGGCAGCGTAGATGCCTGCGAAAAGCCAAGCCGTATGCTGCATACGAGGTGTAGAGCCTTCTTTGGTGGGCCCCGGCATCTCAGCGCGCATCAACGCTTTGCCTGCCGATCCTTGTCCCAGAATCACGACAAACAGGACGATAATACCCAGGCCTCCCAGGAAGTGCGTGGTACTCCGCCAGAGCAACAGGCAATGCGGTACTTCTTCAGGGTCCTCGAGATCCGAAATGACGGTCGCTCCGGTGGTGCTAAAACCTGACTGGGATTCAAACAGGGCATCGGCAATGTCCATGGGCACCCAAGTAATCCGATAGTGGTTCTCGCGCGGGGATTGATTGCCACCTTCTTCTTTAGGGAACAAGAGGGCTGCCTCCCACTCCGCATCCTGTTCGCGCAAACGGCGAAAGGCGTCAACCAGTTCCCGGAACTCGTCGCCATCCACCGGCTCTGCTTGCAGCGACTCAAGCAGAGCCACCAGCAGTTGTTTCTTCCCTGCGTCATTCAACTCCACGTCATTGGCCCGCGCGACCACGCGACTGGCCACTTCGCGAGGCGTTTCGGACTGGTTTTCCCAGTTGATCGTTGCTTGAGCAAATAACTGCTCGACATTCGTCATGCGTGCCGAGACGTCAATTTCAGCAATGAAGATATTGTGGTATGCCTCATCCACCATCGACCGCAAGACACGTTCGTTGACCTCTGCCTTGAGGTCGTCTTCGGCCAGCCCCTGCGCGCCACGGTCAACCAAAGCACTCAGGAAGTCGAACTGCTCACCCGAAAGACTCTGCTTGACATGCCAATGCTGCCAACTTGCTTTCTGAAAGCGAAAAGAACTCCAGTCTTCCAAGTTATAAAGCAGCACCGGTTCGGCAGCCGTGGTCAAGCGAATGGCAGGCCCTCGCCCACAGCCTGCCAGATAAAAGGGCAGGGCACCGAGCACGGTGGCCAACACCCAACTCAGACCGACCACCGCCATCGCCTCTTTTCGATAGAGTTCTCCTTTGGAGTTCCTCCCCCAGTACAGCAAACCACACCCCACGACAACGGAAATCGCGACACTCGCCAACAACGCCGCAGCACCTTCCTGTTCAAAAGGTGTAATCGTCGCAATGTCATAGCGGAAACCGAAAATACCAAACGCACCCGCGATGCACAGGCCCATAAAGACGCCGATTAACAAGGCGACTCGGCCCAACTGCTTGCTAAGAAGCCTGTAGTTCATCCGAACCTCACGACAGTTGCAGTTGCGTTAATTGGGAGAAAAAAGACGCAACAGAGCATCTGATTCAGAATCTTCCACCAAGGCAATCACCGTATCACCTGCTTGCAGGCGATCGTCGGCACCGGGAACCTTGCTGAAACCATCTCGGATCACCGTAGCTATCAGACATTTCTCAGGCAACGGAAGATTTGCCAAGACATGTTCGGTGGCATCCACGTGTTCGTCCACCTCGATTTCCAGCACGGCAATCCGACCGCCCGGTAGGCTCGAGCGCGAAATCACGCACCCCATATTCAAAAAGCCCATCACTTGGCGCGCCATCACATCACGTTGGCTCACCGCATGATCAATTCCCAATTTCCCAACGATCGTTGCGTAATCAGGGCGACCGACCAACGCCAGAATCTTTTTGGCACCAATCTCGCGTGCCTCGACTCCCGCCATGATGTTGTTCTCATCATCGCCCGTACAGGCCACAAAGACATCCGCACTTCCAACCCGCTCTTCTTCTAGCACAGCCCGACGCGTTGCGTCAGCATGGATCACCGTTACCGAGTCAAGCATCCGCGCGAGGTAGTTACATCGCTCTTCCGACTCTTCCAACAAAAACACGTCAAAACGATCTCGCTCCAACGACATTGCCAAATGCAAACCGGTCTCACCTCCACCCGCGATCACCACTCCCATGCGAGGTGTCGTATCATTCTGAAAGCGGCCCTTGACCGTATCCACGGTCGCATGTTCACCGATAATGGTAATGTGATCTCCACCCTCAACCACATCTGTCGCGCCCGCAATCCAGGTTTTCGAACCACGGCAAATCGATCCGACCCGAACGTTACTGGGCAGTTTCAGATCCTTCAAAGCCGTCCCACTCGCCCCAGCCTTCGACGAAACCACCACTTCCTGGACTTCGATATCACCTTGACCAAAGTTCTCTAGAAGCATGGAACCGGGGCTGCGGATATTGCGTGCCAATTCGGTCGCCGACAGATGCTCCAGACTCAACATCCGATCGATACCGAAGTGCCGCTGGTACGGGAAAGTACTTGGGTCGTGAAAGACCGGTGCATAGACTCGCGACACCACACGTCGCGCACCCATCCGCTTGGCCATACTTGAGGCCACGAGATTCACTTCATCAATGCCAGTCACAGCCAAGACTAAGTCCGCACCAGCCACATCCGCCTGAAACAGGACGCTCGACTGCGACGCAGATCCGGTGATGGTTCGCACGTCCAGTTCATTGACGCGAGCTACATGTGCCGGATTATTGTCCACCACGGTCACACTGTGCCGATGTTGACACAGCAACTCCGCGATCCAACTACCGACCGTGCCCGCGCCTAAGGTTACCACTCTCATGATGCTTCCTGTCCAGCGATGTCATCCGACGACACCGACCGACGGCCTTTGGTGTTCAAATCGGCGTCAGGTATGAGCAAATCCTCGATGACCTCATCATTGATGATCGAACGCTCGACAATGCGCGGGACATCTTCCAACTGCACATTGCCATACCAAATCTGTTGAGGATAGATCACCACCACTGGCCCGAACTCACATTGATCCAAGCAGCCTGCTTTATTGGCCCGAACCAAAGGTCCAAGCTGGTGCTGCTTGATTTCCTTCTTCAGAGCATTCCGCAGGGCCTCCTTACCTTCGCAGTCGCAGCAACCCCGCGAGTGCCCTGGTTCGCGTCGATTAGAGCAAACAAATATGTGTTTCTGGAATTTTGGCATGGATCGCATTCCGAATGGCTGTGCCGACAATGATTTGGGCGATTGTAAATGGAAAGCGAATGGAGGCCAACTGCAGACAGACCCACCTTACTTCGCAGGCTTGGAAAAGAATTTCGCTTCCAATTCGCGTCTGCCTTCGTCCCGGTAATATTCTACCAGCGACGACCGTAGCTCCCGATAAGATATTTTCTGCTGTTGCCAACGGGATAACAGTGTTGCATGTCGACGCTGCGACTCGCGATACAGCTCAACACGCCTCTCCGACGCCCGCTCGCCCGGGCCGTACATGATGGCATCCAGTGCAACGTGGAACGCCCGAGCATGGGCATTGGCAACCTGGTCCAACGCCTCGACAGCAGCTGCAGCTCGAGCAGCAGAAACGAGATCCATATGCTCGCTTACGTTATTTGCCCGAGCCAACACACGGGCCAAAAGCGCATTCTGCTTGGACAACTTTGCGAGACTCTGTACTAATTTCTGCTTGGTATCCAGCGAGGCCTCGTAGGTCTTTTCCCGCATGCATTCAGCAAAGTGGTCGTATACCGCTTCTTTGATCTCACGTCCCGGTTCATACAGCGGCTTGCATTGACCAACGATGCTCATCTGCTTGGAAAACAAAGCGCCGGTCGGTGAAACAAAATCCTTGCCTATCGATAACCCCATGCGTTGCAAGTTGGCCAGAGTATGACCTCCGGCAGGGGCCTCCTTGATGGGGAAAAACTCACTCTCCGGTCGCTTTGTTTGCAATGCGCACAGCAACAAGAAGCCAGCACAATAAGTATGAACACGTTGCCCCTTTAAGTTCGTGCCTTCCAAATCACGCACCCGATCCGTCTTGAACGTCAAATCGAATTGCGTCCCGTTTCCAATCATGTCCGCCGCGGCTCGGCCCATGAGCCGTTGTGTCTCCGCATCCTCATGGCGGAGAAACACGTAATGCAACGTTTGCCGCAAATAGGTATCCACATTGGTGGCCGGTATCCGCGATCCACGTTCCGGCAAATCGACAATCACAAATCGCCGCACACCATCTCGCCCAACCTCCGTTGCCACCACACCCACGTGGGTGAACAAACCCGGCGAGAGGTCGGTAAAGCGATTGTAAGGCGAGGGATTGCGCATTAAGAACCAATCACCTTCCCGCAAATCAAAACCATTAACGCGGAATGTGTCTTGGGTCACCCCACGACTTTGACGAGCAGCAAGCTGCGACAGTAATTTCTCTTTGCGCTGCTTTAACGTGTCGCGTCCCGGTGCGACCGTCGTCTTCTGAAGAATGCCGTGGAGCTCTTTTGCCGTGATTTCCGGCTTGGGCAAATGAGAACCTTGACCGGGACGCCAATCCTGAGGCAAGCCAATCTTGAGCAGCGTTTCGGCGGCAGCCACCTTCAGCGCCGCAGACTCTTTTTGCCGCAGCATTTCCACCAAAGTGATGACCGATTCTCCCGGCAACGTCTTGTCCAGCAAACCTAAAACACGCTGCTTGATCTCTTGTGAAAACGGGGCGATACCTGTTTCGGCATCCGGGTTCAACAGCGCATAAGACAAGGTCAGTGCTGCAATCGCAGTCGGCTGAGCCTCAACCGTGGTCACTAATTTGCCAAAGGCAGCACTGTCTAATTCCAGCCGATACGTCGCTTCCTCCACAACTTCTGCCAACAGAACTCGGAGACGCCCCAGTAGATCGATGACATCGGTGGTCATTCGCAAGTAAGAACGGGCGGCTGGCTTCATATCCTCAGATACAAATTGCGTTCTGAGCGTTAATAGTTTTTGCAGTCGCGCCTCGGTTTCGGGCACGGCCGGACTCATCAGCTTCACTCGACTCAGAATGGCTGCGACATCATCAGTTTCGCGCACGGTAACGCGGTTCGCAATCTGCAACTCCACCTCGCGGATCAAGCCGTGCAAACGCTCAGCCCGCTCCGCATCACACTGCTGCGCAGATCGTGGCAGCTGGTCGAAAACCTGCTGAAGAGGACTTGCTGCCTGAAGCGGGAGCGGCAGGCAAGTGAGGCAAAGAACGATCAGGTAGTTACGAATCTTAGGCAAGTGCGGGCTCACTGGAGTGAACGGTTGGGTGAGGGCCTACCAATCGTATAACTCAAGATCGCTGCACGATCCAACAAAAACTCGCGATTCCTGCCGACTTGCAACGCTGAAAATCTACAGCATCAAGGAGATAAGAAACAGAATCACAGAAATCACACCCACAAACCCCAGAATCCACACAGCCGATTTATAAGACTGATACAAGATCGGCGCCATGAACTCATGCCGCGTCGCCCCATAGACCAAGCTGATCGAGATCACCAGAGGAAGCAAATACCACAGTTGATTGATAGGCAGCACGTTTTGATTCCGTCGAGAATTGTTTCCAGAGACGCGGGTGTAACATGGCAGGCAGAACGAACTGACTGCGACTTGACCTTTCAGCTTGTCGAGCTTTCAGCCGTTTCCATTAGCCTTTCGACTTACCTTGATTCTTATCGCCTGGAGACTTCTCCTTATCATCCTCTGAATCAGGAAGGAATGGTCCGGCGTAAGCGTCGTAAATCGCTAGAACATTCAGCAGTCCGGCGACCATGGTATAGAGTGTTCCTAACTCGAAAAATGAATGGTAGCGTTTGTGCCACTCGGCCTGCTCATCCGCCCCGGGACGTGGATCTCGCGGAGGTGCCATCATGCCCCCAAACAGAGGCTCTTTGCCTGCACGACGCACTTGATAATTTTGTGCAATCGCAGGTAGCGCAGGAATCCCAACTCCCAATTGGCAGACGTATTGCCATCGAATGTCGTATTTGGCAAACGAAGCGTACACAACATGACCACCCCCAATGGCAAGCCCAAAGAAGTAGGTCGTCAAGATGCACACCATGAACAGGATGCCCTTGCCATAACGTCCCTGATAGATGTGCCCCGCCCCCGGCCACAGCCAAGCGAAAAAAGCCGCCGCACCTGGTTGCTTGAGGTCGACGTGAATCAGTTCGTCACCGTTTGACACTTTCGCTTCCGGCATATTTTCTTTTCGCCCCTGAGGGTAGCACAGGACATCAGTCGTCAAGCGTCACATTCTAACCGAGTTTCGCCGAGAAACCAGATCATCCCCACAAAGGCATCCTGCGGCGATTTAAGTTAAATTGACACAAATCTGCGAGTAACACTTGGCTGCATAAGTACCGGCTCGCCTCGGCTCTGCTTCCCTGTCAATCAAGGGATCTTTGTCCGGATCCCCCGCCGTCGCGAAACCAAACCTCTCAGCTTCCCACAGGAATCTCATGAATATTGCCTCCTCCAGCGTGACGCTTCGCGTGATTCTGGTCATCGCCGTTTCCACAACACTCGCCGCAGACGACCGTGCCCCCACGGATCGCGTCCGCGTCGCGGCAGTCCAAATCAACGGCTATGACAAAGGGGACCTACCTCAACCCGAGCGAAAACCGTCGACAGCGATCGTGAATTACATACACCGCGCTGGAAAAGATGAAGCCCAGCTCGTGGTCTTCCCCGAGTACGTTCTAGGCCATATCCAAGTTCCTGGGCCAGAAACGGAAATGATCGGCGCCGCAGCAAAAATGGCAGGGCTCTACGTGATCGTTGGCTGCTGGGAGAACCATCGTGATGGTTCCTATGCGAATACCGCGTTGATTTTCGACCGGCAGGGAAAAATCGCTGGCAAATACCACAAGACTCACGCGGCAGTTGATCATTTCGAAGGCACACCGGCCTGGTCTAAGCCCCCAAGTGGCAAGAGCCGTCAGTGGTTCCTCGAGCACGATCCCGAATGGACCATGCAAAAAGGTACGGATTTACCAGTCTTCGATTTCGATTTTGGCAAGGTTGGCATCATGACCTGCTATGACGGCTGGTTTCCCGAGCCAGCCCGAGTGCTGTCACTCAAGGGAGCGGAGGTGATCGTCTGGATGAATGGCCGCCGCGGTCGTGTCGAAGATTTCATCGTCAAGTCAACGATGTTTCAAAGTCACGTTGCCATGATCACCACCAACCAAGCCTATGGAGGTGGCACGATGATCGGCGATGGAACAGTTCGCATTCTGCAAGCGTCGCCTGACCGTCAAGAATCTTATATCTCAGCGACACTCAACTTGAAACAAATCCGCGCTCGTCGCACCAACAGCCGCAATTTTCAGCAGCGACGCCCTGATTTGTACCACCCACTCGTCGCGCCGCTAAGCACACCCACACGCGCGCAACCTGGCTCGTAAGCGACGCGAACGGGAGGCCGAACAATCTACAGAGAGTCGACCAAAACGATGGCATTCGCTTTCCGGTCAATCCACGGTAGAATCTGCAACTATGAGTGACGATCCCACCAGCAACGCACCCTCAGATGACAANCCCTCGTCATCCGCGAGACTTCGACTTTGCGAAGAACGTATTGGGTACGATTTTCACGACAAGAATCTCGTGCGTGCAGCACTGACACATGCTTCCGGGGCGTCCCATCGGTTATCCTCGAATGAGCGTCTCGAGTTTTTAGGGGATGCCATCCTGGGATTTGTTGTCTGTGAAGCACTGTATGGGTCATTTCCTGACTTGCTGGAGGGAGACCTGACAAAAATCAAATCGGTCGTGGTCAGTCGCGAAACCTGTGCGCGAATCAGTCAGGCACTGGGAATCGAAGAATTACTGATTGTAGGTAAAGGAATGACGACCGTTCCCTCCGTACCGCGATCGCTACTGTCCGATGTGTTTGAGGCGTTGGTCGCCGCGATCTATCTTGACGGGGGTATGATTCCTGCTCGTGAGTTCATCCTGAAAAATATTCGATCGGAAATCGAATCTGCTTCGAAAGATGAACTGTTTGGCAACTATAAATCTCAACTCCAGCAGGTGAGCCAACGCAAATTCGGCAACACGCCCAGCTATGAACTGCTCGACGAAAAAGGTCCTGACCACGCAAAATGTTTCCAAGTCGGAGTCCAAGTTGGTGGCGAGGTGTTTGCACCAGCCTGGGGTAAGAACAAAAAAGAAGCAGAGCAGCGGGCGGCATGCAATGCACTGTGCGAACTCAACGGCGAACCGGCTCCTTACACTACGGGCTAGTTTGCCACATCAATGCAGGAGAATCACGTGACACACCGTTGTGTGACTTTATTGTCAGGTGGACTCGACAGCATGCTCGCCATTCGCATCATGCAAGAGCAGGGTGTGGAAGTCGAAGCATTGAATTTCAAGACGGCTTTTACCTGCTGCCAGGACCAATCAGGGCAGGCAGCGAGAATGCTTGGCGTACGCTTGACTGTCGTTTCTCAAGACGACGATTATCTGGAACTCATTAAGAAGCCGCAGTTCGGCTTCGGCAAGGGAGCCAACCCGTGCGTCGACTGTCGAATCTATATGTTCGAGCGGGCAAAACATTTCATGGAACAGATCGGAGCGGATTTCATTGTCAGTGGCGAAGTCGTAGGGCAACGCCCCATGAGCCAGAAAAAGAAAGATCTGCGGACCATTTCCTATCACTCAGACTTGGAAGACCTTTTACTCCGTCCGCTTTCGGCCAAGTTGCTGCCACCCACTCTCCCCGAGCGCGAGGGCTGGGTCAATCGCGATGACCTCTACGACTTCTATGGGCGCGGGCGCAAAAAATTGATTCAACTCGCCAAGTCTTTGGGGATTGAGGATATCCCCTCACCTTCCACAGGCTGCGCTTTAACCGAACCCAAGTTCTCGCAAAAAGTGTTTGAT
This sequence comes from Blastopirellula sp., assembly GCA_002701545.1. Lineage (GTDB taxonomy): Bacteria > Planctomycetota > Planctomycetia > Pirellulales > Pirellulaceae. Next base: position 37,455 of record NZVR01000046.1, read on the forward strand.
CTCGTCCGCAAACAACCTTCGAGCCAACCATGGGATTTCGAACTCTTAAAGGTTGGTCGGCATTTCCGTCTGGATGACGAAACGAAGGTGGTCGTGGGACGACGAGAAAGCGAAAATGGGCAGCTCGAGTTCATGCACTCCCAAGCGGAGTCCACCAGTACAGCCGTACTTCGGCCCGAGAATTTCCAAGGCCCAGCCGCATTGATTGTGGGACCAACAAACTCTGAAAGTATGAACTACGCCAGTGGACTCGTTTTGCGATACGCCAATGCTCTGGACACAACGGAACCACAGGTCGAAATCCTGACCCAAGAGACACGAGTCGTCGTCACTCCTGTCGTGGATGAGCGAATTCAAAATGCAAAAACTCTCGCCGATTGATACGTCACGCTCGGTTGTGCTTTTGGTATGCACAAGCTAGGCTAAGGCCCGCTGTAATGCAGAAGGCAGTCGGATCAAGCAAAACGCAGCACCCGCGCGGAAAGCCACCTTTCTGGTGCAGAGAAGCCACCTGGAGCCCCCCCATGAGTGAACATCGACACATCAAGCTCTCGGAAGTCGGTGATGTAACGATTATCCGCTTCAACGACCACAAAATCATCAATGCGGCCAACATTGCCGAAATGGGTGACGAACTCTTCCGGCTCGTCTCCGAAGACCAACGGCAAAGTCTGCTGCTCAACTTCTCCAACGTCGAGTTCCTGTCCAGCGGGGCACTCAACAAACTCATCGTGCTCGACCAAATGGTCAAGGAAGCAAACGGAAAGCTGCATTTTTGCAGTCTCAAACCGGAGATCATCGAAGTCATCAAGCTGACTCGGCTGAACCGGGTATTTAGCATCCATGAAGACCAGGAATCCGCGCTAAGCAGTTTCTAAAACGGAACTTTTGCCATGCGGAGCCGGGAATTCCGGCACGAAACCCTACATTTTAGTGGTTTGCACATACCACAATTTGTGTTAGTCTGCTGAGTCTGGTGGTCAGTCCCGACCCCTCCAGCTGGCGTGCAGGGTATTCACCTTTTTACACACGGCCAGTGATTGGCTATGAAGTGATCTGGTGAGTCTTCTCTCGGAACAGAACTATGTCACTGCTAACGGCGTCATCCATGAGTTGGAGTTGGACGAGCGAACGCTCAATCGAAAGCGATACCACAATTGGGCAACAACTGCTCAATGAAGTGCTGTCTCAGCTGAAGCAACATGCGTGGGACGAGCAAGACACGTTTGGTGTGCATCTCGCCGTGGAAGAAGCATTGGTTAACGCAATCAAGCACGGCAACCAAAGCGATCCAGACAAGAAAGTTCACGTAGTGAGTCGCGTCTCGAAGACTCACTTTTTCATCGAAATTCGTGACGAAGGCGACGGCTTCAATCCTGGCGATGTCCCTGACCCGACAGCTGATGAAAATCTGGAATCCCCCTCGGGACGAGGTCTGATGCTGATGCGCAGCTTCATGTCGCGAGTTGATTTCAACGACGCCGGCAATTGCGTGGTCATGGAAAAGCAGCGGCAGACTGACGGTTAGGCCTGACACATCCTGCGGCCATTCCACTACGGTTATGCTTTCGCTGGTTTCTGCTCGACGGTACATCCCCGGTCGGACCAATTCATGCAGCGTGGCTGCCACTCGCCAACGCAGGCGGCACACCACCTTGTCAGCGTTGCACACGCCCGGAAGCGTCACCTCCCATTAAAGCCCGGACTTCCGATTCGAGCACGTAGTTGAAGTCCCCATGGATGGAATGCTTTAAACAGCTTGCTGCAGTAGCGAATTGAATGGCTAGCGACGGCGCAGCTAAATCTTCGGAATTCAATGCGTGCAGTAAACCCGCGGCGAAGGAGTCTCCTGCACCAACGCGATCGACAATGTTATGGATCTCATACGGCTGATAGACTTCGCCAACACAGGGCGCCAGATGCCCCACGTCCTGCTGTGTATCAAACAACATCGCCCCCCAATTGTTGTGCGTCGCCGAGATGCTTTCGCGGAGCGTAATCGCCACGTGGGAGACGTTCGGGTAACGCTGGGCGATTTGTCGCGCAACGGATTCATACGCCTCTGCATTGATATGACCTTGCGTCACGTCAGTTCCTTCGGCGTGAATCCCCAGAACGTCAGCAGCATCTTCCTCATTACCAATCACCACATCTACAAACGGCAAAAGATCACTCATACATTCCCGAGCCAGTTCGCGCGGCGCTGTGTCCGGCCGCCACTTCCACAACTTCTTGCGAAAATTCAGATCGCAAGACACGCGCGCGCCGCGCGCCTTTGCCTGTTTGACAAGTTCCAGATTGGCAAGGCAGGCCGCTTCGCTGATCGCGGGTGTAATTCCAGTCACGTGCAGCCAATGCACATCCTGCAACGAACTCTCAAAATCATATTCGCTCGGTACAGCCTCGCTAATGCAACTATGTGCTCGATCGTAAATGACCGTTGACCCGCGTTGATTGGCTCCGACTTCAACAAAATATAATCCTAGCCGACCATCCGCTCGCCAATACACTTGTGTTGTATCAACCCCCAATCCCTGCAGGCTCGTCTCCAATGCACGCCCCAACGGATTGTCTGGCAGGGCAGTCAAGTATCGAACCTGATTGCCGTACATTGCCAGGGATGCACACACGTTGGCTTCTCCGCCGCCCCAGGTGACTTCGACTTGCCCGGGCAGTGCCTGTCGCCAGCGTCGATACCCTGGAGGTGCAATCCGCGCCATGACTTCGCCGAACGCCAAAAACATGCTTTTCTCCCACTTCGTAAGCCCATCGCTTGTGATTGGTAAGCATCCATCAGCACGACAGGCAATTCGCTGAATCAGCTCTTCTGTTACTTAGCCTTGAGGCAGCATCAGCAGGGGGGCGGTTGCTCGTATCAGGGAACCTCACCTCCGGATGAATGCCTGGCTGATGGTAGACGGTCGCCGATAGACCGCTGGGCGTCAAGTCCCTGGGACGGGGAACTCACTTTTCAAGCGAGTGAAACCAGATGTCCGATGCAGGAGAGTCGGCAGTGCAAGTGTCACCTGAATTGTCTTGACGAACATCGGCAGGGGAGGGCAGGGCAGGGCGGATGCCCACCATTTTCCTTGAAATTCCCCTTCTACAAGCAAAAAGCAACCACGGCAGTAACCACTTGTACGGGTCGTTTTGGTTCTACCAACCAATGCAACGCCACCACAACTGCGAAGGCAAGCGACCACGCAACATGGCTTAGGAAGAAACTACAATGGAGAATAGCCTTTGTTGCACTGTCCCAATCGCAAGGAATCTCTCGTGCGCTCACTGTTGTTCTCCATGTTGATTGTCGCTTGCTCGCACTCTGTCATGTATGGTCAGGCAACTCCCGCAGCAGGTAATTCGAAAGGCATTCGCTTCAACAGACAGGTGAAGCAGCGTTGGCGCATCGGAGTCTCGGTGTACGCCAACAGCAACGTGGCCAACTTCAAGGCGACGTTACCTGTTCCCACCAGTTGGCCAGAACAGGACGTGCGCGTGGTCAACAAAGAGGCGACGAACCACGTGGGACGTGTGGAGTACCGCGAGCTCGATGGTGCCAAACAGATGGTGGTCACCATTCCCCGCATCAACACCATGCAAACGGCCTCAGCCTATATTACGCTGGACATCACCCGGCGTATGAATGCTGGCCCACAGGATACCAGCGTGTTTGTCATCCCCAAGAAAGTGCCGCGGGACATGGCCAAGTATCTTACGGACAGTCCGTACATCGAAGTCCGCAACAGCAAAATCCGAAAACTGGCGCAAGACGCGGTGATGGGCAAAGACACGGCCTGGGAAAAAGTAGAAGCGATCTATGATTGGGTCCGAGAAAACGTCGAATACGAGTTCGACAAGGAAATCAAAAGTACCTTGGTCGCATTACGTACCGGCAAAGGAGACTGCGAAGAGCTCTCGTCACTCTTCGTCGCCATGTGTCGCGCCAACAAGATCCCTGCCCGGTGCGTCTGGGTTCCCAAACATACCTATCCTGAATTCTATCTCGAAGATGACGAGGGTAACGGCCACTGGATTCCGTGCCAGGCGGCGGGTGATCGTCAGTTCGGAGATATGTTTGAGCCGCGGCCCATCCTGCAAAAAGGGGACAACTTCCGCGTCCCCGAACACCGCAAACCGCAACGTTACGTTTCCGAACACGCTGGCGCGCGTGCAGTGCAAGGTGCCGATCCCACCGTGACGTTTGAGCGCATTTTGGTCGAGCATCAAGACCCCGAAGATCTCTAATGACCTGGCAGTCACCCCCTGAGCTCAGTCAGCCACTCGCATCTTGCCTGCCAAATCGGCCTGCCAGGTTTTGCCTGACTTGACATCGAGCGCGGTAAGCCAGCCACCACCAAAGCAACAGGTGTCTACGCAGATCACGTGTCCGCAGTCCAACACCTCACCGGTTGCTTGAGGCGTGTGTCCCACCACTGCAATCTTGCCTGAATCATGTGGAGGCGGAATCTCCTCCAAGTGCGTCCAGAATCGCACGAGTTCGCGCTGATCATTCAGTGGCGCGTCGAACTGATAATTCGCATGGACAAAAAAATGATCTGCGGTCTCGTAGTAGTCGTAGCAACGGTCCAAAAACTCGACATGCTCCTCGGGAATATTGGCGATCTTGCCCCCATAACTGTCGACTGTCTCGCGACCTCCGAACTGAAGCCAATAGCCAAGCTCGCTACTAGCCTCAAGACCTCGCAGCATCATGAGCTCATGATTGCCCATCAACGGCACGAGGTGTGTTCGATCCTGGAGCTCAATAAGCTGCTCGATAACACCTTTGGAATCTGGCCCCCGATCAACATAGTCGCCAATGGTCACGACAACATCATCGGCGCCAGGTTGAATTGCATCGAGTAAAGCGGTCAGCGCCTGCGCACATCCGTGAACGTCTCCAATCGCAAGAATTCGCTCCGGTTGCAAGTTCATGACGTTATCCATCTGTTTGCCATCTACGGCAGGCCCAAACCAAGCTTTCAATCTGGCCACATGATCACCAATCCGCACCACCTGCACCAATCGCAGGATGGTGACGCGTCCAAAAGCCAATGTCCGGCACCATCGTTACCGGTCGCCCGTTGCATTACGCATCGTTTGCCGGATCTGACGATTCGCTATGTTTGTTCGTTGGAAATATCCTGAGGCGTTTGTACTCACCCGCAAACCATCTCGCAACATCGATTCTATAGTACTTCGAAAACCTGTTCTCGCTTGGGCCACCAGGGAGATTCGACCAAGCCTCGTCGGACCCCAGGTCACACACAAAATGGTATGACGGAGCGAATGTCGTTTCACGGGTCGCGGTTTGCAAAACATGACCTTGGAAAGGGGTCGCGTGATTCCCTGGCATCGGATATTGGCGACTGTTATAGCCGAGCATCCGCCCAACCTGGTGGTTGCCGAAAAACCGATCTGTGAAGTGGAAATTATTGACATCCTTCCACGTCCGATCCGGCATGTTTGCGGCAGCCTCGGCAGCTTTGCGAATGAGTGCACCTTTGCCTCGCTCACGCCACCAAAACGATTCTTCTGCTTGCAGCAAACGATCCGCTCCGATCAGCACCATCGTGGAATACCCGGCGCGCGTGACAAGATAGACCATACGTCGCCAACCGATACCTGCTTCGTGACCAAACACCTCAACCAGCACACAACGGTAAAGCCGCTGAAATAATGCCGCTTCTTGGGAATCGGGATCGTAGCGGCAATCCCATTTTGTTAGTCGCTCCTTCATCTCGCCTGCTGGCAGATGCGGCAGAAATACCTCCAGCAATTCGCGCGCCTGCAAGCTCACCAAATCGTACTGCAACGCCTGCATATCATTGATGGTCGCTTGGGTTAACGCATGCAATCGCTCATCAATCCGTCGCTTGCGATAGTCCGGCAGGATCTGAGTGACCAATAACATGCCATCGTCCGGGTTCATCTCCTCGTTTGCTGTCGAAACAAAGCCTTCAGGTGGGTTGTAGATCCGCGGCAGTTTCTCCTGGGGGTACCAGCCTTGCCAATGATTTTCAGTATCCCAAGCAGGAATGGGTGTTAAACCCGAATAGCCTCCACCCCGCTTCGGGAACCGTCCGCAAGCCTGTAAACCAATATTGCCATCGCGGTCTGCAAACACAAAACAAAGGGTGGGCTGAGAACATTCGCGCACCGCATCCATACCTTCAATCGCGCTATAAGAATGCACAACATTCAACCATGTCCCAATCGCGCGACTACTCGAAGGATGTTTGCCAGACCAAGCGAGAGACAGATGGTATCCAGCCCCCATTTCATCCGGATTCGTTTCTAATGTTCCTTGATCGTTTTCAAAGATCGGACACGCAATTGGCTCACTTCCTTTGCCGTGAATCGTTTCTTCACGTCGCCGAAAATCCAGCCACGTTTCCCCGCGACGATACTGCCATCCGGTCTCTCCCCCCCGGCGACAATCCTCGATCATGAAATCGATGGTGTCACCTTTCATATAAGTGACTCCCCACGCCAAGCGTGGGGTTCGGGCAACGGCAAATAATGGGCAACCCGGCAGCGTAGCGCCCATGACATACTTGCCTTCCCAGCGAAGCACTGCCTCATACCAAATCGATGGCAGTCGATTGACCTCCAGGTGAGGATCCGATGCCAACAGCGCATTCCCAGTCGCACTACGTTCTGGTCGCAAAGCCCAAGCATTACTACCGGCGAGACGTGGCAGGTCCGTCAACATCTCTAATGCTTCATCCGACAATCGACTGGACATATGGACGCTGCGTAACAAGTCAAAATCCACATCATCCAGACGGGGGCGCAATAACTCGCGTAAGCCTTGTTCATTCCCCCCCGCATGAATGAGCTCGAGCAGCAGTCGCTCGTTTTGCATTTGACTGATTGCCAAGCCACCGAAACTCAGCAACTTGCCAACCAAAATCACTGCCTCAGGATCCCACAACTGCGGCTTGTAACCGGTTGCCCACATCGGCCATGAACGCCCTCCCGCTTCGATGACCGTATTGACCCCTTCGCAATAGGCCTCAAGTTGCTCGCGTGTAAAGGGATCAAGTAGCGCAACTTCCTTTTCCAAATCCAGATGCAATCCAGCACGCAGGAAAAATCGGTCGGTTTCCACAATCTCCGGCGAATGGGCGATGTCTTCTGCAGCACGCCCGCTGGCCACGCTGCGGGCAAATAACAATTGCGTGAGCCGATCCGTCGCATGCATGAAACCCAATGCGTAGAGCGTTCCAAGCCAATCGGCGGCTTCCACCTGAGGAACGCCGGCACCATCTCGCGTTGCCGTAAAGCTCCGCTTCAGGTTCTTGGTTGCGATTTGTTTCATCGAATCGTGTCATTCCTCGAAGGTCACTTCACCTTCACTCTATCGCCAACAAAGAAGCGCGCGAACCTCCAACTGACAAACCCACACCGTCAGTGGAACCTTAACGCTCTCCTAGTGGCCTCTCACTCCTGCATTCGCTGGCAAAAGAACTTATATTGTAGGCTGACGTTTTTCCTGTACAGCTCACCCTGTTGAGCTCGCGTTTCGCGGTACATCACGAGCCTGCCATCTATGACGCTAACCCTCGTATTTGTCTTCGGGTTGTTGTTGATCGGATTCTGGGCCCGCGTCAATTTACGAATCCTGCATTGGATTCATGTCCCCGCCTCCATCGTTGCTGGCTCAATTGGCTTGTTGATCGTCCAAGCCGCAGTGTGCGTCAAATCATTTCAATTCGAGTCCGCAACCCTGACGTGGATCACAGATGATCTAGTCAAACAACTCGCGACTTGGCCAAGCTGGCTGATCGCTGTCGTTTTTGCGGGCATGTTTCTGGAACGCAAGAGCCGCTCGCTACCGGACAGCCTGCGGTTGGCCGGACGCGAAGGGATCATGGTTTGGATTATTGTCTTGGGCCAAACCGCACTCGGCCTACTAGCGACGTGGTTGCTGATTCAACCGTTTTACGACGTCCCCAACGCCTTTGGCATGCTTATTGAAACCGGTTTTGCTGGAGGGCACGGCACGGCCGGAGCGATGGGAACGGTGTTCCAAAGCGAAGCTGTGGATTTTCCAGAAGGACTCGACCTGGGAATCTTTATGGCAACCGTGGGGCTCGTGTTCAGCGTGTTCAGCGGTGTGGTTTATGTCAACATTGCAATCCGCAAAGGCTGGCTACATACGCCGGTCAAGAAGCTCGAAGTCAGCACCGGGTTGGAAATCGATCCGCAACCACCGGCAGTCGCGCACGGCACCGTGCGCAGCAACGTGATCGACCCGCTCTTATTCCAGGTGATTCCGCTGGCCATGGCGGTGGGAATTGGACTGTTAAGCCATTTCGCTGTTGGCAAGCTAGGCACAGCGGCCGACGCAGGATTCACCGTGAGTGAAAACAAGATATCAGAGGCACTCGAGGACGAAACAACAACGGAAGACGACGCCCGAGCAACGCTCACCAAACGCACGTCGTTCAGCGGAATGCTCAACAGTTTTCCTCTGTTCATCTACACCATGCTCGGTGGCTTGCTAGTACGCCGCGTGATGGAGGCGTGGGGGATCGCCGACCTGATTGATCCCGCCTCAATACAACGCTTTACTGGGTCCGCTATGGATTTACTTGTCGTCTCAGCCATGACGTCGCTGAGCTTGATCGCCGTAGCCAACGTCTTTGTCCCACTCTTAATCCTGTTGTTGGTCGCGTTTATCTGGACCGGTTTCTGCCTCCTCTACCTCAGTCGCCAGCTATTACCCAAAGACTACTGGTTCGAGTTGGGGATCATCAATTATGGAATGTCGACCGGTACCACTGCGACGGGCATGGTGCTCTTGAAGATGGTAGACCGTGATCTGGATTCTGGGGCAGCGGAGAATTACGCTTTGGCGGCGCCGCTATCCTCGCCGTTCATCGGCGGTGGGATCATCACATTTTCCCTACCGTTGTTGTTATTGAATCGCATACCCATGGCAATCTCATCTTTGTCTATCGCCGCAATCGTCATCGGGCTGTACGTGGCAGGCCGTTACTGGGCGAGCAAGGAAGAAGCATGACTCCACGACACTTCGGTTTCTTACTAGCCTGCCTGGTGCCGGTCGGTGTGATGGGTTTGGTCGGCTGCGAGCGGCCCGCAAAGCAACCCAATGCAGCTGCAAAAAATCGCAAAGCAGCGGAACTCGGCTTACCCGACGACACCCATGTGAAACTGAAACAATGGCGTCAAATTGACGACTTCGACCAGGATCTCGCGCAATTTGAAACCGTATTCTGGGAATCCCGTGATACGCAAAGCTTACGTCGCATGATCCGTGAAACAGACCTGGTCAAGGACAAACGCGTTCTGGAAATTGGCTGCGGCACCGGATTACTTTCCCTCTGCTGTGCACAGGCTGGTGCGCGACACATTGTGGCGACGGATATCAACCCATCGGCGATCGCAAATGCTGCTTACAATGCGGAACATCTCGGCTTGGCAGATAAAATTGACTTTCGACTGGTCGAAGCAACGAATTCGACTGCTTTTGCCGTAATTCACCGCGACGAGCGTTTTGATGTGATCCTTTCCAATCCACCTTGGGAGGATGCACCGACAAACTCTTTTGCGTCTTATGCGTTTTACGACCCGCATTTCGACCTGCTCCGCTCTCTACTGACCGATTTTCGCTTGCACTTGGGACCCAGTGGTCGATTGCTGCTGGCGTATGGCTGTGTAGATGCCATTAAAAAAGCACAAGCCATTGCGGATGAGGAACTTCTGGAATTCCAAATCCACGACGATCGCAAAATCGATCAGTTGCCAAGCAACTTCCTACCGGGCATGCTGCTCGAAATCACCAGCCCTTGATCGACATTCGCCTCTCAGGCACCTCCTCGTTTTCGGGCGAGTCGTATCTGGATCACAACACCTCGCGGCGTCCGAGAAATCGCAGCAAGTCGTGACTCGATGGTGTACGATGTGACGATTCTGATCTTCACCCACGATGACATGACGCATGGAAAACCAACTGCGCCCCACAAACGTTCGCTATCTGGTCGTTGCCTCAGCGACTCTGATGGCAGTGCTGTTGTATCTCGATCGTTTCTGCATCTCGATGGCCGAGATCTATATCAAAGAAGATCTGGGTCTGACGGATGGTCAAATCGGGTGGATGCTGAGTGCATTTTTCTGGACCTATGCGTTGGGCCAAGTTCCAGCGGGCTGGATGACCGATCGTTTTGGCGCCAGAATCATGCTCACAGTATACGTGTTGTCCTGGTCGTTATTTACTGGACTCACGGGCTTTGCTGGATCGTTTACCGCTCTGCTTCTCTTGCGTTTCGGTTTTGGATTCGCGCAGGCCGGCGCTTATCCGACGGCAGCATCCATTGTCAGCAAATGGGTTCCCTTTCGTTCCCGCGGGACGGTCAGCGGCATCATTTCCGTCGGCGGTCGCATCGGTGGATGGCTGGCTTTGTTCGCCACCGGTTATTTGCTGGTCTGGCTCACTCCCGCGAATACGCCAGTTCACCTGCAAGCCACCGACATCCTGAACGGTCCACAGCTGTGTTTTGAGCTGACAGATTCAGAGAATCCAGACAACGGCCTCCGCCAGCAGGCCCTGGCGAATTTTGACGACGAAGCTCGCCAGATGGTCGACCGTTATGCAGCACTTTACAAGGCAGATCAGCAACAATCATCCAACGCTGCAACCGGGAATACTCAGGCAACATCAACGCCGATCCAATTCTCGCCCGACGATGCAAGCACCCTTGCCACGCAGTTAAATCGTTTCATCACCAGTAACGCGCCGACAAGTTTCGATGCGGTGCAGGGGGAGGGTTTAAAACTGGAACTCGCAGCGCAACGCTTGTTGAAACTCGATGCGACAAAACGAACCGAGGCGGAGTCGGAAACTTTGCACAGATTTGTTCTCGAGGCGCTGCATCGCAACTGCATCAAAAAGCTGTATGTCGCTGGCTGGCGCCCAATGATGCGCGTTTACGGTGTGATCGGAATCTTTGTTGCCATTCTGATCTGGTGGACTTGCCGCAAATCACCTGCGCATCACGCGCGGTGCAACGCAGCGGAAGTTCAGTTGATTACGCAAGATCAACCGATGAAAACCGACGGCAAAGTGGACTCCCTCCCTTTACTGGAGTTAATGGGCAGCCTCAGCATGTGGCTCTGCTGTGCCACCCAATGGTTCACCAATATCGGCTGGGTGTTCTTGATGACATGGGCACCCCGCTATTTCATGGATGCACACGATTTATCGATTGAGAAGCGCGCGCTTTATGTCTCGATCCCGCCGCTAGTAGGCTGGGCGGGCATGTTATGCGGCGGCGCGATCACAGATGTTGCTGTCCGTTTTCTCGGCCTGCGCTGGGGACGCGCCATCCCGATGGGAGCGTCGCGGTTCTTCGCCATGGCTGCCTACATCGGATGTCTGTTCCATCCAAGTCCCTTGGTGGCCGTCATCTTATTCTCGGTGGTAGCATTCTCCACGGATTTTGGCACGCCATCCATTTGGGCGTACAACCAGGATGTGGGCGGCAAATATGTCGGCTCCGTTTTAGGGTGGGGTAATATGTGGGGTAACCTGGGCGCAGCAATCGCCCCGCCACTGCTGATCTTCGTCATCGGTGAGTCCCGCAATTGGAACTACGCCTTCATCGCTTGCGCAGTATCATTTTTCGTTTCCGGGCTTGCCGGGCTGGGAGTCAACGCCACCATTCCGATCACACGCCCCGGCAAGGATACCGACGCGACGGGTTCCCCAGAGACAGACGTGTCCAAAAATAACGCGGCGAGCTAACCGACTGTGTCAGACCAGTTCATTCGAGCGTCTGGCCGATGGCAAAAGCTTCTTCGGCATCGATCACTTGATCATTCGATTCAAATAGCTTTTGCACTGCTGCCTTGTGTAATTTCATTTTTGTGCCCCCAACACCAATTGCCCCGTAGCAGATCATCCCATCACGTTCCTGGCCCTTATCCATCACCTCGACGCCGGCAATACCTAAGGGTGGTACCGCATTCAGGTCAATCGCCACTTGCAGTGACTCCGCTGCAACGCGCGTCGGTCCGTCGAGCAACTCAAAGCCGGCCGCACCCGCGGCGATCACCAACTGCACGCCATCTAAAGCGGCTGTCACTTCGTGGCCTGTTGCCGTTTGGACAGCCTCAATCTCGGCATCCGGCACTTGTTCCAACAATTGGTTGCGCAATGTTTTTGAACGATCGGCACTCCGCGAGCCAACGCGAACGTGGGCGCCTTGTCGGGCCAATAGTCTTGCCGCACGTTTCCCGACCGGTCCTGTAGCCGCCAACACAAGCGTTTTCGAGCCACGCAAATCCAGATGCCTGGCGGCAGCGATCACTGCCGCAGCCGCCGTCGTGTTGGCCCCATTCGCGTCCAACAGCACGGAAACGCGCATCGGGCCGAAAAACGAATCCGTCACGCAACGGAGCAGGTCTTCTCCCGCATCCACGTTCTGACCACCAATAAAAATGGCGGTCTGCTTCAGATCCGCGGGGCCCCGCGTAAAAATCGCTCCGTGCACGAGGTCTCGGACCTGCGTTGGCTCGACTCCGTGATATTGCAAAAGGTGGTCAACACCACTATCCACTGCAACAACCGCGTCAAACACACTGGCATGAGCGTCTGGGTCGATTTGAATCAGGATCTTTGGTTTACTCATGACTTACAGTTCACTCTTTGATCTTGGAACTGCCGTCTGAGCCGATATAGGCGATCAAGTCACGCAGTTCTTGCGGGGTCAATTTGTCCAGCATCCCCTCGGGCATCATGGAAACGGGCGACTTCTTTCTCGCCTCAATTTCATCCACAGGGATTCTGATCGTATCCGTTGGAGTCCGAATTGTCAGTACGGCAGTGCTCTCATCCGCGATGATTCCGGTAATCACTCGGCCCTCGGCAATCACGGTTGTCACTTGATAATCTCGCCCAATCAGGGCGTTAGGGTCAATCAGATTTTCTAACAGGTAGTCAAGATTCGTGCGTTGCGATCCGGTCAGTTTAGGCCCCACCTTGCCGCCTTCCCCAAACAGCTCGTGACAACTAGCGCATGTCCGTACAAACACCGCTTTGCCAGCTTCGACGTCGGGTACTCCCAGATTGCCGTTGACCAACATCTGCTTGTATTTTGCCAGCCGCATTTTTCGATCCTGCGGCGTAAAGCGGAGGCTTCCCCAGGAAACCGCAAGTTTCTCGCTGATCACCGGATCTTCGAGTGCCATCAGCTGACGTACCGCGTAAGCAGATAGATCGTCGACTGGGATTTGCTTATTCTCGATCGCGGTCCATAGCGAACGTGCCGATTCCCGACGGGAACACAGGGTACTGATCGTATCTTGCTGCTCTCGAGCGCTTAGTGACTTGTACTGTTTGATCAGAGCTGCGGTCAATTGCGGGTTCTCGAACGCCGCGAGTGCACGGATCGCGTCACCGCGTAAAGGTCCGCGTTCGCGTATCAATGTGGACAAATGCTTCTGGATCTGCGGAACGCGCAACTGCACTAAGGTTGTTAACGCGGTTTGCCGCCAAGCCGGTGGCTCTTGCTTGTCGTTGAGGACAGCAAACAAATCACCGATTGCACGTTGATCCTGAAAGCGTGCCGCCAACAGCATGCTCCGCTGGCGCACTTGACGATTTCCGCTCTTACGGAGCAGGGGGTAGGCACGGCGCCACGTGGCAGGCATGTCCAGCGATCGCTGCCCCCGAGTCGCCGCCTGAATCCCCGTCAGAATGTCCAGTTGCACTTGCGGATCGTTCACTTCGACAAGCACTTCAATCAACGGGTCGAGTTCTGACTCCGCGTGCAAGGAGAATGACACGCTCATCAACCAGATGAAGACCCAACCCACCCCGACGGTGCGGCTGAATCGGCATGATAACCATCGCAAAATCATTCTTTAGTTCCCGCTGCGATACGACGCGCAATGAACTGACGCAACAGAGGCATCTTTGCCCGAGTCAACATCTTGGTCGCCTGGATACGGTCTTGAGAAATGGCTGGTTCGATTCCGTACCAGATCATGAGTGGCAAATTNGCATCTTCGGCGTCTTCCGCGTGGCCCGCCAACTCCGTTGCAATATTCCAGCGTTGCTCNACCGGAAGTCTCTGCAACCCGGACGCCAGTGCAAGTCGCACCACGGGAGAAACGTCTTGCCGCGCCATGGCAACCAGCGTTTCCAATACGGCATCATTCACTCGCCGATCTTCAAGCTCAAGTCGTATCGCCCAGGCGCGAACATGCTCGTATTCGTCCTCCAGTCCAAAACCACGCTCTCCCAAGCCATCATGGAGATGCAATAACCATAACTCGCGCAGACGCTCGACTTCACTACCAGCCTGTGCAAATCGCTGCTCCAGGCGTTTGATGATGTCAGCATCTTTATTGGCTGCTGCACGTTCATGCAGGATGCGGCGAGCGTGTCGAACGAACCACTCGTTTTTATGTCCCTGCAGCGCGAGCAAATCCGCTTGCGGCAATTTCCACAAATCAACGTTCGTGTGACGCGGTTTGCCATACGTAATCTTGTAGATCCTGCCAGTCGCCTTCTGCGGATCCTTGTAATGATGACACTCACCGGTGTCATGCCAGTCTGACAAATAAACGCCACCGTCGGGACCATATTTCATTTCAACACCGCGAAACCAAGGATCTTGGCTGAACAAGAAATCCTCGCCGTGATGTGCCACGTAGCCAGCCCCCTTTCGGTGAAGATGTTCCTGATTTGCTCGTCGCCCATGGAGGTTCAGAGTGAACAAATTGCCCCGATACACCTCCGGCCAATTGTCACCCTGATAAATCATCGCTCCTGAATGTGCATGGCCGCCCCCCGGCTTGTCGTGAATGCCACCACCGCCGCGCGACTCCGTCCACTTTCCACCTCCCCAGTGAATGTGGTCAGCACAACCTGCAATCAACTGATAGGCATGGGCATTAAAATCTTGCCCGTGCATTCGCTTGTAATGCCCACCAGGAGTGATGTGAAACAGGTGATTAATCACGCAGTTTGTGATAAACATCGCGCCGTATTCGTTGAAGTCCAATCCCCAGGGATTGGTGGTTCCATTGGCGACCACTTCGAACTGGTGTCGCACGGGATGATATCGCCATACACCACAATTCATTTTGATTCTTTGCGACTCGTCCGCTCCGGGCTTACCGATATTCGATGTGGCCGTAATTCCATGACGTCCGTAGAGCCATCCGTCCGGTCCCCACCGCAAACCATTAACGACGTTATGCTTGGCTTCCAGAGTAAAGCCATCCAAAAGAATCTGGGCTGGTCCATCAGGCACATCATCCCGATTCGCATCGGGGATAAAGAGGAAATTCGGAGCTGTCGTGAGCCAGACTCCACCAAACCCCACCTCGATGCCCGTCAGGCAGCTGGCTCCTTCCAGGAAAACCTTTCTGCTATCAAATACCCCGTCCCCATCCTTATCTTCGAAGATCACAACGCTGTCGTTGTTTTGCTGATCTTTGTCATCGGTCCAGTAGGGATACGAGAGACATTGCACAACCCACAATCGACCACGATCGTCGGTGGTGAAACTAATGGGCTGAACCAAGTCCGGCTCTGCCGCAAACACACTCACGCGGAACCCTTCGGGCAACTGCATCGTGCTCGCAGCCTGCTTCGGCGTCAGCGGTTTTTCTTCCGCGACAGCGAACCCAACCAAGAGTGCGAAAACCACACCGTACCGACAAGCAGTCTGGAAATGAGACATGCGACAAATCCCAAAACAATGTTGCATTTTGAACCCGACGACTATTGTGAATCAACGTGCGGGCTGATTCAACGTGCGGGGTCCGCTCACAGGTAGGAACGAGGGATGTGAGCGACGGAGAGTAAAGAAAGTGCGGGTGAGAGGATTCGAACCTCCACCTCATTGCTGAGACATGGCCCTCAACCATGCGCGTCTGCCAGTTCCGCCACACCCGCACAAATCTCAAAGCAAGCCCGCTGGGGCTGGCTGACTTTCGTCCTTGTAGGCGTCGACCGGTCCATCCAGGCGTCGGTCATAGAAGATCCAGTCTAGGTGATATCCTCCGACCGTCAAGGTGTGTTGGAACGCTGCAGTTCAGGCAATCACCTGTTTGGACGGTTCCCCCGCTACCTCGCGCACATAGCGTGGCACAGCGTAACCGGGCAACTGCCCTCGCATCGCCTGTACTAGTTGCAGCGCCCGCTCTTGCGAGACCTCAAAATGCGCCGCGCCATGGACCGGATCCAGCGCATGCAGATAATAGGGCGCGACCCGATTGTCGATTAATCGATTCGATAGCTCCACCAAGGTCTGGGTCTCGTCGTTTACCCCCTTGAGCAGCACAGCTTGGTTGAACAGCATCACGTTCGCCTGCACCAGCTGCTCGAGCACCTCGGCTACCTGAGCGTCAATTTCGTTAGCATGATTCGCATGGATCACCATGATCGCC
Organism: Blastopirellula sp.; assembly: GCA_002701545.1. Classification (GTDB taxonomy): domain Bacteria; phylum Planctomycetota; class Planctomycetia; order Pirellulales; family Pirellulaceae. Next base: position 53,886 of record NZVR01000046.1, read on the forward strand.
TGCAGACGCGAGTCGACAATTGCTTCCAAGAGGGCAGTTGTCACGCGTTGCGGTATGACGATGGGTAAACGGGTATGTATCCGCACGCGCCGTANATGGGGAATCTTTGCAAGCCGTCCCATCAACCAAGCGATCTGGTCGTCAACCAACGTCAACGGATCCCCTCCGCTGAGTAGAACCTCACCAATCGACTCGTCCTCGGCAACGCAATCCAGTGCCTGTTCCCATTGCTCAACACGGGGAGGACTTTCGGAGTAGGGGTAATGTCGACGAAAGCAGTAGCGACAATGCACCGCACACGCACCGGTGGTCACCAGCAATGCGCGTCCATGGTATTTTTTGAGCAAAGACGGCGTTAACGCGGCGGCCCCATCTCCCACAGGGTCGTGCGAGTAACCTTCTTTCACCTGGAGTTCATCGAGAATCGGTAGGACCTGACGCAAAAGTGGGTCGGCAGGATCTCCCACGCGCATCCGACGCACGTATTCCAGGGGTGCGAACAGCGGGAACCCACCGGCCGCCTGATGTGCTTGTTCCGCGTATTTCGTTGGTAACCGGAGCAGTTCACACAGTTGGCGAGCGTCGCGTATGGCCAACTTGAGTGCCTGCTGCCAATTCACTTCACTCGTGGAACCGGCGCGGACAGATTCGAGGTTTGTCGCTACAATTGTCATTCTGAATAGGATAAACCTGGAACACTGATTAGCGAAGTGGGAAGACACCGTGGCCAGCTACAAGACGAACGATTTCCGCAAAGGGCTCAAAGTACTCCTCGATGGTGAACCAAATCTGGTCGTCGAGTCAACATTTCGCAAGCCTGGCAAAGGCAATGCGATCTACACGTTGAAAATGAAGAATCTGATTCGAGGCACCGTCATCGAACGCAATTATAAAGGCGGGGAAACCATCGAGGCAGCCGATGTCGAGGAAATAGACGCCCAATACCTCTACCGGCAGGCGGATATCTTCGTATTCATGAACAACACAACCTACGATCAATACGAACTTTCGGCCGAACAGATCGACGATCAATGGAAGTACCTCAAAGAAGGTCTGGGCTGCTCCATGGTGCTCTGGAATGATAACCCCATTACCGTCACGCTTCCGAATCACGTGGAATTGGAAGTGACGCAGTGCGAACCCGGTGCCAAAGGTGACACAGCCACCAACGTGACCAAACCGGCTACCGTGGAGACGAAAGCCGAAATCACGGTCCCCGGATTCATTAAAGAAGGAAACGTGATCAAAGTCGATACGCGCACCGGCGACTATGTCGAACGTGTCTCGAACTAACACGTGGCGAAAATATCTCGCCATCTCCCATGACTGCTGGCTCTTCTCCTGACGACCATTTGCCAACCGCCACGTTGGACATGCTGCGGCAGCGCGCCCAGTTGCTGCGACAGCTGAGAAACTTCTTTGATGGCCGAGATTTCATTGAGGTTGAGACGCCGCTCGTCTCGCATGACACGGTCGTCGACCGTCACCTTGCCCCCATTGCAGTGACCGTCAATGACAGCGCCATGTGGCTGCAAACGTCACCCGAATTTGGCATGAAGCGATTACTGGTGGCGGGCGCAACATCAATCTACCAATTGACCCGTGCTTTCCGTGACCAGGAACGGGGACACCTGCACAACCCTGAGTTTACGATCCTCGAATGGTATCGCGTCGGCGACTCGCTTGAAGAAGGCATGTGCCTCCTGGAAGCCCTCGCCACGCAAATGCTGGGTGTCAGCAAAACAGAACGCTTAACGTACCAGAACGCATTTCTGCGGTACGCTAACATTGACCCACTCGCAGCTTCTACCCAAGAGATCGTCGCACGCTGCCGCCAGTTGCCAAACGTTCCCCAGTTGGGCGATGACCGGGACAGCTGGCTCAACTTCCTGCTCGCTGAAGTGGTGGAACCCAATTTGGGCACTGGCTGCCCAACCGTCCTGTACCACTACCCCAGCTCTCAAGCCGCACTGGCGCGTGTCACCCAAGGGGACCATCCCGTCGCCGAACGTTTCGAATTGTATGTACGCGGAATCGAAGTTGCGAACGGTTATCACGAGCTTTGCGATCCGGACGAGCTACTCCGTCGCACTCAACGGACTAATCGCCAGCGGGTTCAGGACGCTCAAGATGCCCTCCCCGAAGACAACCGATTACTGCACGCCATGCGCGCCGGTCTACCGCCATGCACGGGAGTGGCCCTCGGAGTCGATCGCTTGCTGATGCTGAAAGCGGGTTGCACAGATATCACCGAAGTCCTGACCTTTCCCTTTGCACGGGCCTAGGCTGTCGGTCCAACTCAACTGCACGCGCACTGCAGTCCCCGCGAGCAACCGGGCGCAGGCTAAGGACGCATTTCCGGACAAGATCGGCACGCCGCAACGCGCCGCTTACTGGGCCATTTTTCCGTAGCCACCGGCGTAATAGAGCAGCGGATCCCCTGTCTCGGAATACGAGCCTGCGACAATTTCACCGATAAAAATATCATGGTCCCCGCCGGAGAGAATGTCGACGATCCGACAATCGACCCAGCCCAGCACATCCGCCATGATCGGGGCCCCCGTCTCGGCAACGGTCGTTTCCAGATCAGAAAAATCTTTTGGACCTTTGTAGGCGAAACGGTCCGAGAGTTCTTGCTGCTTATCTGACAAGATATTCAGCGCGTAGCACCCCGCTTGTTTGAATTTATCGTGCGAGTGGCTGTCGAGTTGCACCGCCAGCAGCACCAGAGGCGGGTCAAGGGACAACGAAGTCACGCCATTCGCTGTCATTCCCCAGGTTTCGTCTCCGAGCTTGGTACTCGCAACAGTGACACCCGTTGCAAACTTTCCCATAATTTTCTTTTGTTCGGTGGAGTCAAACGCCACGATACCACTCCGTTTGCTTGAGAAGGCTAGTTACCGCGGCCATCTTAAAGGGATCCGACGATTGACGGAAGTCGCCGATCGGGCCTTGACCGACAATCGGACCCGGCTGACACTGGAGCTTTATCACCTTGACGCCCCTTTGGTAACGCAATGACCACCTCCGCGACTTCCTCCGCGTCCAAATCAGTACCGGACGCCAGCGGCCGATTTGGCCCCTTCGGCGGACGCTACGTCCCCGAGACCCTGACGCGCGCCCTGGACGAGCTGACCGTAGAATACGAAAAAGCGATGGCGGACGAGAGTTTCCGTAACGAGCTCGATCGCCTCCTGTCCGACTATGTTGGACGGCCCTCTCCGCTCTACCATGCGCGCCGACTTTCGGACCGTTGTGGGGGTGCTCAAATCTGGCTCAAGCGAGAAGATTTGAACCACACTGGTGCGCACAAAATCAACAACACACTCGGCCAGGTCTTGCTCACGCAACGGATGGGCAAAGGACGTGTGATCGCTGAAACAGGAGCCGGGCAGCACGGAGTCGCCACGGCAACCGCCTGCGCACACTTTGGACTGCCTTGTGTTGTTTACATGGGCGAGGAGGATGTACGCCGCCAGGCACCCAACGTCTTCAGCATGAAACTTCTGGGGGCTGAAGTCCGCCCCGTCACCAGCGGTTCACGGACTTTACGCGATGCAATCAACGAAGCCATGCGTGACTGGATGTCCAGCGTGGAAACAACCCACTACATCATCGGCTCGGTCGTGGGGCCACATCCATTCCCACAAATTGTCCGTGACTTCCAATCGGTCATTGGCGCCGAAGCGCGACAACAATCACTGGACCGTTGGGGCCGACTCCCTGACTCCGTCGTCGCTTGCGTTGGCGGCGGCAGCAATGCCGCCGGTATGTTCTATCCATTTGTGGAAGATCAAAACGTCGAACTCGTCGGCATCGAGGCGGGTGGCCGAAGCAATCAGGCCGGCGACCACGCGTCACCTCTAAGCTACGGCGAACCAGGTATCTTGCACGGCAGTTTCAGTTACGTCATGCAAGATGAAGATGGCCAAACCTGCGATGTCCACTCGATGTCTGCCGGGCTGGACTACCCAGGTGTCGGACCGGAACATAGCTACTGGAAAGAAACAGGTCGCGTACGCTATGACAATTGCGAAGACGGCGAAGCGATGGCGGCATTCGATGCCCTGGCAAGCCACGAAGGCATCTTGCCGGCGTTGGAAAGCTCCCACGCCATTGCCAAGGCAATGCAAGTCGCCAGCGAAATGTCTCCCGATCAAATCGTCCTTGTCTGCCTTTCCGGTCGCGGTGACAAGGACGCCAACGAAATCGCTCGACTCAAATCAGAGTAGCGTGACACACTCTTTACCTTATAAGGTCTCGTATGTCGGCAGTTGATCAGGTCTTCGCGGAATTACGCGCAAGCAACCGTAAAGCATTTATCCCGTTTATCACAGCTGGTGATCCAGATCTGGAGTTCACGGCGGATGTCATCAAAGAACTTGCCAGCTGCGGAAGCAGCATTTGTGAGGTAGGCATCCCATACAGTGACCCGATCGCCGACGGCCCTGTCATTCAGGCTTCGTATACACGCGCGCTGCAAAACCAAATCAAGCTGCAGGACATCTTCGGGACACTCACGCAAGTCAGCGGTGCTGTCAAGACACCGCTCGTCACGATGACCAGCTACGCCATCATCCATCGCCACGGACTACAGCAATACGTCGAGGATGCGCAGGCTGCCGGAATCGCAGGAGCCATCGTTCCCGACTTGCTCGTCGACGAGTCCGCTGAGTTTGCTGACATTTGCGAGCGAGCCGATTTCAGCCTCATCCAACTCGTCACTCCTACCACTCCCCGCGAACGCGCCATCCGCATCGCGAACACTTCGACAGGTTTCTTGTATTACGTATCGGTCACAGGAATCACTGGCGAACGCACTTCGCTGCCCGCGGAGTTATTGGATAACGTCGCTTGGCTGCGTGAACAGACACCCTTGCCGATCTGCATCGGTTTCGGCATCAGTCAACCGGAACATGTCACACGACTTTCTGCAGTGGCGGATGGTGTGATTGTTGGTTCGGCGTTTGTTCGCCGCCTGGCGGACCTCGAAACCAAATCCCGCGCGGATGTGGTTCGTGATATCGGCGACCATGCCAAACGGCTCATCACCGCTCTCAATCCCTCCTGATCGACCCGTCGTCGCGGGTCCTACCCCGGTCTGTTAGACTGCGCGTCTCCCATTCGCTCAACCGGAGAAAAAGTATGAACGAAGTCAGTCGTCGCTCTCTCGTGCCCTTGGTCATTCTCCTGTGCAGTATCTCTGCCGCCATGGCAGAAACCAGCTGGCCTCGTTGGCGCGGCCCTCTCGGCACCGGGCATGCCGCAGCTACCACGTTGCCAGTCAAGTGGGACCAAGACGATGTCGCCTGGAGTACACCACTGCCGGGGCGTGGCCAGTCGAGCCCCATTGTCTGGAAGGGCAATATCTTCTTGACCGCCGCAGAAAATGAAGGACGCGAACGTGTGGTGATCTGTCTGGATGGTGCCACCGGCAAAGTGCGATGGAAAAAACCTGCCTGGAGCGGCGAGCCAGAACCGATTCACAAGATGAACTCGCATGCCTCCGCCACCTGCGTCACCGACGGTGAACATGTCTATGCGTTCTTCGGTAAAGGTGGCCTTCACTGTTTCACACTGACTGGAGACAAAGTCTGGTCACGCAACTTGGGAGACTTTGCTGGCCCGTGGGGAACGGCAGCCTCGCCGATCCTCGTTGACGATCTCTTGATTCAAAACTGCGATGCCGACGACGCAGCATTCCTGTTGGCGGTCGACAAACACACCGGCAAAGACAAATGGCGCACCTCGAGGTTCAAAGCTCGAGGCTGGAGTACTCCTATCTTGGTCGAAGCCGAGGGGCGGAAAGAAATCGTGGTCAACGGCGAACCAGGTGTGCACGCCTACGCAGTTGCAAACGGCGAGGAGCTGTGGTTCTGCAAAGGCGATCGCGGACGTGGCACACCAACCGTCACGCCTTATAAAGATATTCTGATCGCCGTCAGTGGTCGCCCCGGTGACATGTTCGCATTTCGCGGAGGTGGTTCGGGACAAGTCAATGCGACCCACGAGGTCTGGCGCACCGCTCGCCGCAGCGGCCGTGACCTGCCTTCGCCAATCGTTGTCGGCGATCACCTCTTTGTCATGAACATGAAGGGGGTTGGGACTTGCTACGATGCTGGACAAGGCACCGCGCTTGACGTGGCCCGTATCGGAGGAAACTTTACTGCTTCACCCATTGCCGCAAATGGCTTGGTTTACATCCCCAGTGAATCGGGAGAAACCGTTGTCCTGCGACTGGGCAACAAGGTCGAGGTTGTGGCACGCAACCGCGTCAGCAGCAATGACGATGAAATTTTCAGGGCTTCAGTCACCCCGTTGGGATCTCAATTGCTGATCCGCTCGGACCGCACGCTGTACTGTGTGGGTTCTCCTCAGTAAGTCCTTCGATACACACTCAGCAACGCAAAAGGTACGCACATGGTGCGCATTGGAATCCTTGGAGCCACCGGCTATACCGCTCAGGAATTGATCCAAATCCTGCTACGCCATCCGCACGCGGAGATCGTCGCGCTGACCTCGCGGGCGGAAGACCACCCCCACGTCACGGAAGTCCATCCACAGTTGACCGGACGGCTCGACCTGCAATTCGAACAACTTGACACGCCAAAACTCGCCGAGCGCTGCGACTGCGTCTTCAGCTGTTTGCCTCACGCAGCGTCAGCCAGCATTGTCAAACAGGTGGTGGATACGGGAACACGCGTTGTCGACTTTAGCGCAGACTACCGATTGGGTGACGTAGCAACTTACACCCAGTGGTACGGCAACGAACATCCGGATCCAGACCGGGTGGGTCACGTCCCCTACGGCATGCCGGAATTGTTTCGTGCCGACATCGCCACAGCAGCGCTCGTGGCGAATCCGGGCTGCAATCCCACCGGCCCCATCCTGGCACTCACGCCCCTGTTGCAACACCAAATCGTAGAGCCGACGCGGATTGTGGTCGATGCGAAATGCGGCGTAAGTGGCGCCGGCAGGAACCCCAAATTAGTAACGCACTTTCCTGAGTGCAACGAAAGCGTGACGGCGTATAACGTCGGTCATCATCGACACACCCCCGAATTCAACCATGTCCTGGGCACCGTTTCCCGGCAAGCAGTGCAAGTCGGTTTCGTCCCGCATCTGGTGCCCATGGACCGCGGCATTCTCACTGCCATTTATCTGACACCGACAAAGCAAGTGAGCCAGGATGAGGTTCTGAGCCTCCTTCGCCAACATTATGCCGACGAGCCGTTCATCCGAGTGGTCGAGCATCTACCAGCCACCAAACATGTCACACACACAAACTATGTCGACATCACCGTGCGAATGATGGAAGACCAGATGGTCGTGCTGACCGCCATCGACAACCTCGTGAAAGGGGCTTCCGGTGCCGCGGTGCAAAACTTCAATGTGATGTTTGGCTTCGACGAAACCACCGCCTTGCTACCGGCGTAGCTTGCGGTCGTCTGTCTCGGCAACGACTTCCACTTCAGACCGTCAGCTGAACCACCGGAGTATCTTGCGTCACTCCCGGTGCCGGCAACGTGCTGGCCCCCTGCAGGTAGATGTCGATCGCTCGAGCCGCTCCACGACCTTCGTTAATTGCCCAAACGACAAGCGACTGACCACGTCGGCAGTCTCCTGCAGTGAAGACTTTTTCGACATTGGTCGTGAATTCACCATGATTACCTACAAAGGTCTGCCAATTACCACGAGGGTTCTGAGTCTCCAGTCCGAGCATTTCTCCCACGGCGAGCTCGGGCCCGACAAAACCGGTGGCTAACAGGACTAAATCGGCTGGCCAGATTTTCTCCGATCCGGCCACTTCCGAGAACGGAGCTTTCTCACCTGGAGTCGACCAGTCAACGTTGACCGTCTTGACTCCCGTGATGCGACCGTTGTCATCCCCCACAAACTCTTTGGTCAAGACGCAGTAAGCTCGCGGGTCGTCACCCCACTTGGCCTTCGCCTCGGCATGCGAGTAATCCAGCCGATAGATCCGCGGCCATTGCGGCCACGGATTATTCTCAGCCCGCTCCTGGGGTGGCACGTCCAGCAACTCAAAGTTGACGACACTCTTGCATTCATGGCGTAAGGAAGTCCCGATGCAGTCAGCGCCAGTATCTCCACCACCGATAACAATCACATTCAGATCCTTGGCAGACGTATACGCCTGATCCTTGTGCTCTGAATCAAGCAAACTTTTGGTATTTCGCGTGAGAAAATCCATCGCGTAGTCAATACCGTCAAGTTCACGACCGGGACAACGACCGGTTGGATCAAAGGGCTTGGTTGCACCCGTTGCCAGCAGCAACGCATCATGCTCTTTCAAGAGATCCTGTGGATCGATGTACTGCATTTCGCAACCACGTTCCTCCATGATCTGAGTCATGTGCCCCGCAGGAAACGACTCTTTTTTACCGACGTGCGCGCAGGTGACAAACTTGATACCTTCTTCTTCCATCAGCTTGATGCGACGCTCGACAACATCTTTACCAAGTTTCATCCAGGGAATGCCGTACATCAACAAGCCGCCAATGCGATCCGCCCGCTCGTACACCGTCACCGAGTGCCCCACCTTGTTCAGTTGCGCTGCAGCCGCAAGGCCAGCGGGCCCCGAACCGACAATGGCCACGCTTTTACCGGTCCGTTTTTCCGGTTGATTGGCCTTAACCCAACCTTCTGCGAACCCACGATCGATAATCGCGTTTTCGATATTCTTGATCGTCACTGCGGGTTCGATGATTCCGAGGACACACGCACCTTCGCAAGGTGCGGGACAAGCGCGACCGGTAAACTCGGGAAAGTTATTCGTTTTGTGCAGTCGGTCGAGCGCTTCGCGCCAGCGGCCTCGATAAACGAGATCATTCCATTCGGGAATGAGGTTATCGATGGGGCATCCGGTCGTTGATTGACAAAACGGAATCCCGCAGTCCATGCAGCGTGCCCCCTGTGACTTCAGGTGATCTTCATCGCCTTGCGTAAAGATTTCCCCGTAGTCACCAAGGCGTTCGAGTGGATCGCGGTAAGGTACTGCCTGCCGCGGAAACTCTTTAAATCCAGTTGGTTTTCCCATGACTCATTCTCAAATAAATGTCTTGATCTGCTGATTCTGCCTTGTTAACCGATCGCTTCGTCCGCCACAGTCGACTCGCTTGCCTGACTGGCTTGGGCCCGTTCCATGAGCACCCGCTTGTAGTCCACTGGCATGACCTTGACGAATTCACCGAGCACATCCGGCCAGTTGTCGACGATATGTTTTGCAACCGTCGAGCCGGTAAAGTCACGGTGATCTTCCAACATCTCCAACAATTCACCCTTATCTTGATCGTCAACCAGGTCTTCCAATTCGACGGTCCCGAGATTGCACTTCAAACGGAAGGCGTCTCGGTCGGGTGCCCAAACATAGGCAACGCCTCCGGACATGCCCGCGGCAAAATTGCGCCCGGTCGGCCCAATAATGATGGCTCGACCTCCAGTCATGTATTCGCACCCGTGATCCCCAACGCCCTCGACCACGGCCCACGCACCGCTGTTACGAACGCAGAATCGTTCTGCTGCACGACCACGGAAAAACGCACGACCACTCGTTGCCCCATACAGGCAAACGTTGCCCACCAGGATATTGTCCTCCGCCGGGAACGTGCTGACGCGCGGTGGATACACAATCAAGCGACCTCCGGAAAGCCCTTTACCGACATAGTCGTTGCAATCACCTTCCACTTCCAACGTAATTCCTTGCGTCACCCAGGCACCAAAACTCTGGCCAGCCGAACCGTTGAATTTGATGCGAATCGTATCATCGCTCAATCCATCGGCCCCCCAGCGTTTCGTGACTTCGTGGCTGAGAATCGTACCGACGGTGCGATCCGTATTAATGATCGGGTACTCCAGTTTCACTGGCTTGCCGTCTTGAATCGCTGCTGCACAATCGGGGACCAGCGTCTTGGTATCAAGTGCCTCCTGCAAACCATGATCTTGCTGCATCGTGCAGTACACATCTGACGCATCATTCAGCTTTTGAGCGGGCTCCAGCAGCGAGGTCAGGTCGATGCCATCCGCTTTCCAATGCTCAACGGCCGCAGCGACATCCAGCACATCCACACGTCCCACCATTTCGTTCCAACTACGGAACCCGAGCTGGGCCATATACTGCCGTGCTTCTTCAGCAACCATGAACAGGTAATTCACCACGTGCTCAGGCTTACCGGAGAATTTCTTCCGGAGAACTGGATCTTGCGTGGCAATGCCAACCGGACATGTATTGAGATGGCATTTTCGCATCATAATGCAACCGAGCGTAATCAACGGTGCCGTTGAGAAGCCAATTTCCTCCGCCCCCAACAGCGCTCCGAGCACAACATCACGACCGGTCTTCAAGCCACCATCGGTCTGTAACACGACCCGGCTACGCAGGTCGTTCATCACCAAGGTTTGGTGTGTCTCGGCAATCCCCAGTTCCCACGGCAGTCCAGCATGCTTGATACTGGTCAGCGGTGACGCACCTGTTCCACCGCCATCACCAGAAATGAGGATGTGATCTGCCTTGGCCTTTGTGACGCCGGCAGCAACCGTACCCACACCAACTTCCGACACGAGTTTGACACTCACACGCGCTTCCGGATTGGAATTCTTCAAATCGTGAATCAATTGCGCAAGGTCTTCAATGGAATAGATATCGTGGTGCGGCGGCGGACTGATCAGTCCAACACCGGGTGTGGAATAACGGATTCTTGCGATATTGTCGTCCACCTTGTGGCCCGGCAATTCGCCACCTTCTCCCGGCTTGGCACCTTGCGAGATCTTGATCTGCAACTCATCCGCATTCGTCAAATAGTTCGCCGTGACACCGAATCTTCCCGAAGCAATTTGCTTGATGGCAGACCGTTTGGAATCGCCGTTGGGCAGGGGTTCAAAGCGAATCGGGTCTTCCCCACCTTCCCCCGTGTTACTCTTACCACCCAGTCGATTCATGGCGATCGCCAGCGTCTCATGCGACTCGGCCGAGATCGAACCGAAGCTCATCGCACCGGTGCAAAACCGTTTCACAATTTCACTTGCCGGCTCCACCTCATCGATCGCAATCGGCCCGTCATTGACGTTTTCTCGAAATGTAATCAAGCCACGTAACGTGCATCGTTTCCGATTTTCTTCGTTGATTTCATCCGCAAATGCTTTGTATGCATCTTGACTGTTCGCTCGAGCAGCGACTTGCAAATTCGAAATGCGGGAAGGCGTCCAGCCGTGACTTTCACCTTCGGCCCGCCAGTGAAATTCACCCGGGTTGGGAAGCGTTGGCAATTTAAACTCTTCGCGGAGCGGGTATCCCAGGGCATGGCGGCGGAGCGTCTCTTCTGCCAACACGCTGAAGGAAACACCTTGCACACGGCTCGGTGTATGCGTAAAGCACTTGTCGATGACTTCGTCCTTCAGGCCTACCGCTTCGAAAATCTGTGCGCCTTTATACGACTGCAATGTCGAGATTCCCATCTTGGCCATGACTTTCAGCATGCCTTTGGCGACGCCCTTTTTGTACGCCGCCACGACTTTGGCATCATCCGTAAACTCTGACGTGTCGATGATCTCATCTCGACGCGCCTGCCATAGCGACTCGAATGCCAGATAGGGATTGATCGCATCCGCACCATAGCCGACGAGCAGGCAGAAATGATGCACCTCACGTGCTTCTCCCGTCTCCAGGACAAGCCCAATCTGAGTTCGCAAATTATTGCGGACCAGGTAGTGGTGCACGCACCCGGAGGCCAGCAGCGTGGGCAACGGGACGCGGTCGTGACTGACGGCTCGGTCCGTCAAAAGCACAATGCTGTAACCGTCCGCGATCGCTTGTTCCGCCTCCTTGCAAATGCGATCCAAGGCTGCCATCATCCCTGCCTGACCTTCCGAGCGAGGGAAGGTCACATCAATCTGCTGCGTCTTCCAACCTCGGTGGTCCATCTCTTTGACAGCCACCAACTCTTCATTGGACAGCACGGGATGCGGAATCAACAGCCGATGGCAATGTTCAGGCGAAGCATCCAGCAAGTTCTTTTCCGGCCCGATATAACACTCCAGAGACATAATGATCTCTTCGCGAATCGAGTCGATTGCGGGGTTCGTCACCTGGGCAAACAGCTGTTTGAAGTAGTCATACAACATCCGGCTTTTGTCGCTCAGGCAAGCCAGTGCACTGTCATTGCCCATCGATCCCACAGGATCTCGCTTGTCGCGAATTAGCGGCATCAGCATGAACTGCATCGTCTCGGTCGTGAAACCGAAAGCTTGCATTCTCGCCAGCAGGGTTTCGGCATCAAAACTGTCCACTTGTGTCTCACTGGGGAGATCTCCCAACTGAACCCGTTGCTCTTGCAGCCACCCGCGGTAATCCCGTTTGTCGGCGAATGTCTGCTTCAATTCGCCGTCGGGGATCAAGCACCCCTGTTCGAAATCCACCAAAAACATCTGACCAGGCTGCAGGCGCCCTTTGGCTTTGACATTCGCCGGGTCGACAGGCAGAGCACCCACTTCGCTCGCCATGATGACGCGATCGTCGTGTGTGATGTAGTAACGACTGGGGCGTAACCCGTTACGGTCTAAGACCGCACCAATATAGTGTCCGTCAGTAAAGCTGATCGAAGCCGGTCCATCCCACGGCTCCATCACACATGATTGATATTCATAGAACGCGCGCTTGTTTTCAGGCATGGTGTCATGCTTTTGCCAAGCTTCCGGAACCATCATCATGACCGCTTCCTGCAACGTCCGACCCGACATAAGCAGGAATTCGAGCACATTGTCAAACGTGCCTGAGTCACTGCAATCTGGCTCGCAGACGGGAAACAACGTCTGCAGTTGGTCTCCGAACAATTCGCTGCTCATCGTCCCTTCGCGCGCAGTCATCCAGTTCTTGTTGCCCCGCAGCGTATTGATCTCGCCGTTGTGAGACATGAACCGGAATGGCTGAGCACGATCCCAACTGGGAAAGGTGTTCGTGCTGAACCGCGAGTGGACCATCGCCAAATGCGTGGTGTAGTCGGGATCTTGCAGATCCGGATAGTAGGGTACGAGTTGCGCCGTGGTCAGCATTCCCTTGTAAATAATGACTTTGCTCGACAGGCTGCAGATGTAAAACAGCTTGGCCTCGGACATCGTCTGGTCCGTTCGCAAAGCATGGCTGCTGCGTTTGCGGATGGAATAGAGTTGCCTTTCGAAGTCATCTCCCGCGAGTTCCCCGCCGGCCTCGATGATCACCATTTCAATGAAAGGCTCCGCCGCCCTGGCGGCTGGCCCCACATTGGCTGCTTCTGTCTCTTGCGGTACGTCGCGCCATCCCACAAGCTTTTGCCCATGTTGCGCAATCAGTTCATTAATCGCCTGTTTGCAACGCTCGCGTTGCGCCGTGTCCCGCGGCAGAAAGACAATTCCCGCGCCAAATTTGCCCGGTGACGGCAAGTCGGCACCAAGCTCCGCTTTGGCCACTTTGGCGATGAACTCGTGAGGCAGCGCGGTCAACATACCGGCGCCGTCTCCCGTATTGTCCTCACAACCACAGCCACCGCGATGCTCCATGTTCATCAGCAACACATGGGCGTCTTTGACGTTTTGGTGACTTCGTTCACCCTTGATGTGCGCCACAAAGCCGACACCGCACGAATCCTTCTCGTTATTCGGGTCGTACAAGCCGTGCGCGTCTGGTAATCCAATTTGATCTGTCATTTTCTTCGCCTAATTAAGTGATGCTGCTATCGCGAACACCGGGGACACCAGTACCTACCTGTTGTCCATTTCCTCACATCGCTCATCTCGACTTGCGACGTCCTTCCAGACACGCCAAGTGAGAAGAGACGAACTAAGTGTCGGTCACTTCGAACCAACGACATTCGTCCGTAGCGCTTCCGTGCAAGAGCTGGCTTCGTGTGAGCGAAGCATCTCAATAAACCGTCGAGCCACCGGGCCCAACGCTGAACCGTGCCGATGGATGATGCCCACCGGGCGCACCAGTTCCATATCTTCAATTCGGACTGCCACTAACGTACCAAGCTCAATCTCGCGAGCAATCGTCGGCTCGGGGAGCACCCCGATGCCTGCATTGACTTCGATCGCTCGTTTGAGGGTCTCGATATTGTCAAACTCCATCGCCACGTTGACATGGATACCGCGTCCGGCCAGCACCTTGTCCGTTTCGCGACGAATCTGCAGGTGATCGTTAAAACCCACCAGTGACTCGCCGGCCAATTCCGCTAACGCTACCGCATCCTGTGCTGCAAAGCGATGCACCGGGGCACAAACGACCACCATTCGTTCCTCGCGCCAAGGAATCACGTGAAACGGCCGCGTCTGACGTGGATAACTGACCAACCCGACATCCGCCTGGTCGTTCTTCACCAACTCATAAACACGACTGGGGTGCTGATACTCTAAATGCACCGCTGCAAATGGATTACGTTCCTTGAATAACTGAACAAACTCGTTCATGTAGCTGAGCCCGACCGAAAAGATCGAAGCCACATTCACGCGACCATCCACTTCCTCATGCAGGGACCTGACTTCCTCCTCCAACGCAACGTATTCCTTCAGCAACTTGTGGCAGCCTTGGTAATACGCATCTCCCTCAGGGGTCAACACAAACGGGCGTTTGGAGCGATCCAACAACTTCACGCCCAAATGTTCCTCAAGCTGAGAAACCGCCTGACTGGCTCCAGACTGAGATATGCCATTGCCACTCGCAGCGCGCGAAAAACTGCGCTTGCTGACAATGTCACAAAAGATTTTCAGGGAGCGAATATGAACCATGAGAACGACCGTATTATAAGCAATGCAGATACAGGGGGTTCACTGCATTAGAAATGAGCATCCCAAGTTACGTCCCGCTGTAAATTGCGTCAAGGGGCGGTTGCTATCCTTGTCGAATCGACGTGAGACAACGACAATCGGCTCGCATACCATCCATTTTCGTCATTCAGGGGAAGCGCCATGGCCGATTCACGGCCCAACATCATCTTCATCATCACCGACCAACAGCGTTACGACACCATCTGCGAGCTGGGCTTTGATTACATGGACACGCCGCACCTGGATCGGCTGGTTCGCGAAGGGGTGAGTTTTTCCCAGTGTCATGTGACCGCAGCGTCTTGCGCACCGGCCCGCGCCAGCCTGTTCAAAGGCTATTTCCCACACACCACGGGGATCCTGAAAAACGCCGACACCTGGCGTCGCTCTTGGATCGAGCTGCTGAATGATTCCGGGTATCACTGCACCAACATCGGCAAGATGCACACCTGGCCATTCGAAACCGACCTTGGCTTCGACGAACGGTACGTGGTGGAAAACAAAGATCGCTACCTCGAAGGGCGGTATTACTTTGACGAATGGGATAAGGCCTTACGTTTTCGCGGTCTTGTCAAACAACAGCGCGAGTTTTACCGCCAGTTGGATGACTACCGCGATCGCTTAGGAGCATTTGAATGGAAGCTGCCCGAGGACACTCACCCCGATGTGTTCGTTGGCGATATGGCAACCTGGTGGATTAACAGTCACCCACACGCAGCGCCACTGTTTTTGGAGATTGGCTTTCCTGGTCCGCACCCGCCCTATGACCCGATCCCGCGCTACGCCGAACCTTACCTGGCCAAAGAGCTGCCACTGCTCGAAGTCACTTCCGAGGAACTCGATGGGCAACCGCCAGCGTTCAAAGAGCTGCGCGTTCACAATAACGAGATCGACCATGATTCGGTCGTACTTGATCTCGACCCCACACCGGAACAACGGCATCGCCAGCGAGCTTACTACCTGGCAAACGTCACCATGATCGACGAGAAGGTCGGAGAGATCATGGCGGCGCTTGAGAACAACGGATACCTCGAGAACTCGATCGTGATCTTTACCTCTGATCATGGCGACTGCCTCACCGATCACGGGCATAGTCAAAAATGGACGATGTACGACCAGATCACGCGTGTGCCCATGATTGTCTGGTCTCCGGGGCGATTTGATGCAGGGCAGGTAATCGACGGACTCTGCCAACAAATGGACCTGGGACCGACCATCCTCGAAGCGGCCGAGGTCGAGGTGCCGAAAACGCTCGAAGCAATTTCGCTGATGCCCGCGTTGGAAGGAAAGGATTGGCCTGGGCGTGACTACGTCTTTGCCGAACAGGCCAAGGATGGAATCCTGACCGATTGCGAATTCATGACGATGGTACGCAACCACGACTGGAAGCTCGTCCATTTCCTGGATGAGCCCGATGGCCAACTATTTGACTTGCAAGCCGACCCGCAGGAACTTCGCAACTTGTGGCACGATCCAGCCAGCCTGGATAAGAGGCGGGAACTGCTAGCAGTCCTGCGCGAGTGGCGGATCCGCAGTCAATACGAAACGGCGAGTTGGTGTGAAGCATGGCGTTAGCGCGCTGGAATTAGCGCGACGAGCTCGCGCGGATTGGGGTTTGTGATTCGGAGTCGCTGTGTCACGATAATGCCCCCGCAACTCCGTCATGGACACGACTGGAGACTGCCCTGCCGTGCGTTCGATCCAAGGAGGGATCTACGATGCGACTCGCGTTCTGCCTTGCCTGCCTGTGCGTCGTCGGCCAAGCCAAAGCAGCTGGCCTCGTTTTCAACGAGAACTTCACCATCCTGGCTGCCAAGTCACAGCCGGCTTTGACCAGCGGTTTTTCGGAGCGATTGCTGGCAGCCGCCGAGCGTTATCGGCGCGAAATCGCGCAAGAGTGGTTTGCGCAGGAACTGGCGGATGGAGTCGGCAAAACCACTATTAGCCTGACCGTCTCGCACAGGGTCGACAAAGCGTTTACCTGGGCCCGCAGCGGTGCCCGCAATTATCACGTCGTTTACCTCACCACCTCACCTCAACAAGCCGTTGGCTCAACACTCAAACACGAAATTGCTCACGTCGTTCTGGCCACACAATTCCCCGGGAACGCACGGTTACCCATATGGCTTGAAGAGGGTATCGCCAGCCGTTACGACGACGCCGAACGCATTCGGCTCAGAAAGCAGATCACGCAAAGCTTTGGGCACGCGCGACCATGGCCGCAGGTCACCCAGCTGTTTGCAACAGAGAATGTACCGTCGGTCGACCAGACAACTTATGCCTTCGCCGTTTCACTCACGGACTATTTACTGACGCTCGACAACCGAAAAACGCTGCTCAGGTTTGGAGCCATGTGTTCACAATCCACACCAGACCAAGCACTAGCGACTCACTACCAGATGCAACCACATGAACTGCAACTCAGGTGGCAACATTGGGTCCACCAAGTGGAAAAGGTAGCTCAACTCCCTCAGTGACGCTCCGTTGCGTCAGCTATTTTTTCAGCACCGAGCGCAGCTCTTGTGCCGTCTCTGGTGTGTCGGCCTCTTCTCGAAACTGAAAGCTGGCAATCAAACGTTCAGCGATCTGGGGGTACTGTTCCACCATCTTCGCCCGCATCGTAACGACACATGCTGCTCGATACCCCGCCTTGTCGCTGAGATGGTAATACCTCCACTGCACCGGCAAATTAGAGGCTTCGCCGACTGCGGTCACCTGCAAGACGTGCAAACCTTCGTCCGTATCGAATTCGGCCGAATCCACGAACGATCCGAAATTCTCGCCCAGGGAATTCTGCACATCGGACTGAAAACTCGCCAATGGTAGTCGGTTCTTTGGTTTTCTTGGCAAGCGGCTCACATTGCATTGGGCGATGAATTCGCCATTTTCGATATAGCGCAAAATCGCCTGTTTGCTGTTGTTGACCATCACCCGCCACGGACGGTCATGCATCAGCAAGAATTTTCCTGCTGATGATTCGAAACGCAACATCAAGGTTTCCGGGGATGAAGCGACTGGCAAACCAGCCAGTGCACTTTCACTCAACCGGCTTGGATCGTCTAAGCGAGTCATCTGAAGCTGCAATTTTGCATCCACCGTGAACCCCGGTTCGGCAGAACCGATTTCGCGATCCTCATGAAGCTTCAACTCGACCGCCGTCATCCGCTGCTGTGCGAGGTCAAATTGATACTCACCCGACACCTTGATCTTGGTCTCCACACCTTGCACCGTGCCGCTGACGTCACCACCCATGGTGATATGGGCGACCTCACCGTCAACACGCTGGAACGTGCTCTTCACATCCGATGTGCGAACCGCGTCGATACCTAAGAGCTTGGCAAGCATCTGTTTTTCATGAGACCAGCTCTGACCAATCTGCTGCTCCCGTTGAGGTAGCAGCGAGGGCAACACCAGGGAATTGGCTTGCACATTGACTAAGTCCAATTCCTCACGCGACAACGGCCCCAGAGGACAAAACAGCTTGGCCTGGTCCTCGTCCACCTCGGACATCAGCAGCAAATGCCGCTTGCTGAGCCGCGGTTCGATCGTGAAGGTATCGACTTGGATCCGCGCGGTCGCTTCGTGGTAATGCCGAGCGGACCGCACCTTGGCCGCGTCGACTTCCAGGTCACGGATCCGCTCGTCGTAGCGTAGCCGTCCATTGACCCCCAGAGGAACCTCAACCGTCTGCTTTTCCTTATCCTTCGTCTTTAACTTGCCGGTAACGAAAACGTTGACTGTTACCTCTTGTAAATCCCCTGGCGCGCGGCTGTCAACAAGATCATAACCATCTGCCTTACAACAGCTTACTGTGAGAAGAACGAGGCTTGTGAATGACAAAAAACGCAAGGTGGTACGCATCACCGGCAACCTTCTCAAGTAGGCAAGATTTGGTGCAGCGGAGCGAACAGACTCTGGTCCGGCAACCTGCAAAGAGGAACACCTCCGTATCATCGACTGGTTTTCAGCAAAAAATTCAGCGGATCTGAGACCACCCCGANCCCAACAAAACAANCACAAACCACTACACAACAAAGACTTAGAAATCTTCTTGGAAATTAAATCAAGAATTACTGGAAGAAACATTCATGTTTGCAGCGAACTTAGGTTAACCCTGCAGCGACTATTCGGTTGAGAGTGGCCGGCCATTGGCCCGGATAAGAAATGGCGAGCTGTGACAAGATTGCATTTGTGGAGGATCCCGAAGAACTAACTATCACTTGGTCCCGTACCAAAACTGCCAATCAATCACATCTCTTTACATCCACATCTTGAGATGGGCGCGACGTGGGAATGTCGCAAACCTCGTGGATCAAACCCTGCCGGGCGACGGGAGTCGCAAGGAACACCGTCAGGGTGATTGCCTGGAGAAGAGGGTAAAGATGCATACTGACTATCACAATCCGGTCATGAAACAATTGCGCGATCAGCAGGTTCGCTTTGCACCGCGAGATCGCAAACTGGAACAGGTCGAGCGCGCCGAGCGACTACTCAGCGAAATTGACCCGGCAAAGAACTACTCGTACGAGTATCTGTGCTACCGCATCACGGACTATCGCCCCGATGCGGCCCCGCCCAAACTGGTTGCGGGCGAAGAGGCGCGACACGATCTGCGACTCTTTGTGGAAGACGTTTCTGACTCGGCAAATGTGCGCGCTGAAGACGCAGCCGAACCGGTCCACACCCTGGATGACCTGAGCAAAATGTTCAATGTCTCCACCAAAACCATCTCCCGCTGGCGAGACCAAGGGCTGGTCAGTCGACGCTTCATCGTGGATGGAAGGAAACGGGTCGGATTCCTCCATAGCAGCGTCGAAAGATTTGTTTCGCTGAATTCGGAACGCGTCAAGCGGGGCGAACGCTTCAGCCAACTCTCCGACCAGGAACGCAACGAGATCATCGAACGTGCTCGTCGTCTAGTGCGCGCTGGTTGCAACGCAGCGGAAGTCACTCGACGCATTGCGGCTACCATGCAACGCAGTGTGGAAACCATTCGCTATACCTTGAAGCACTTCGACGAAAAGTACCCCTCGATGGCGATCTTCCCTGATCATTCAGGACCGCTGTCCGACGAGGCGAAACAGAAGATTTACCAACAGTTCCGCCGAGACACCTCGGTTGACGCTTTAGCAAAGCGGTACGGTCGAACCAAGACGACCATCTACCGGATCATTAACGAAATGCGGGCCCAGCGCATCTTCGACCTGCCTCTTGACTATATGTACAACGAGGAGTTCGAAAAACGCGACGCTGCCGAAACCATCTTGGCGGACATGCCTCCTTACGAGCAGGCCCCCAAGAAAGTGCGTGTCCCGACCGGCCTTCCGCATTATCTGGCCTCTCTGTATGACGTCCCACTTTTGAACCGCGAGCAGGAAGCTCACCTGTTTCGTAAGTTCAACTACCTGAAGCATGCTGCCAGCCAACTGCGTGAGCAACTGGATCCGGCCGATGCGAAAACGAGCGTTATGGACGAAATCGAGGCGCTGTACGACCAAGCAGTGAAGATGAAGAATCAGATCGTCCAGGCAAATCTGCGATTGGTCGTATCCATTGCCAAAAGACACGTTTCCGCGACCGAAGATTTCTTTACTCTCGTCAGCGATGGCAATATGTCGCTGATCCGAGCGGTCGAAAAGTTTGATTACGGCCGCGGCAACAAGTTCAGCACCTACGCAAGCTGGGCAATCATGAAGAACTTCGCGCGTACCATCCCTGACGAATACAAGCATCGGGACCGGTTCCGCACCAGTAATGACGAGATCTTCTCGGCACAGAAGGACGAGCGGTCGGATCAATACGAGCAGGAGAGTGCCCAGCACCTGCGAAAGCAGCAAATCGGGGCCATCCTTTCTCACCTTGACGAACGCGAGCAGAAGATTATTATTAGGCGTTTTGGTCTCGACCATAGCCACGAACCCCTTACGCTCAAGCAAGTTGGGGCGGAAATGGGTGTTACCAAAGAGCGTGTGCGTCAAATCGAGGCCCGCGCGCTGAACAAACTTCGCGTTGCCGCTGAGCGGGAAAAAGTAGATCTCCCTGAGGTCTAATCGCCAACGGTCAGGTCACCTGACGGCTTTGGCGGTTAACTGCCAAACGGAGTAACGTCAACGAAAAAGTCGATGACCTGGCTGATAAATGCCGATTTGACCTTGATTTAGCTGCCAATCTGGTGCCCCGAGACAGGGGATCGAACTGACGGAGTCTGACCGCAACGCTACTCTCAATAACGTGCCCGAGTTGCTGGCAAGTCGCCTTGCGGTTGTCTGTAACTTCGGTATATTAGCACGTTTCGACCTTCGTATTTATTGGCCAGCGTAGCTCAGTTGGCAGAGCAGCTGATTTGTAATCAGCAGGTCGTGGGTTCAAGTCCCTCCGCTGGCTCAGTACATGAATTCGTTTGTGGATGGTTCGTCATCAATGGTTGCGAGCCCTACCCCTAATCGCAGTTTGAAGGGGGGGTTTCCCGAGCGGTCAAAGGGGTCAGACTGTAAATCTGATGGCATTGCCTTCGCAGGTTCGAATCCTGCACCCCCCATTCTCGGTAAAACTGCGAGATCAATTGAGTAGGAGATTCACACACATAGAGATCAGGATCAAGTCCATCCGGTTGCGGGTGTAGCTCAATGGTAGAGCCACAGCCTTCCAAGCTGAAGACGAGGGTTCGATTCCCTTCACCCGCTCTCAAAATCCATGGTGGCTGTACCCCGCGGCATGGGCCGTAAACGCTCCCCAACAGGAAGATGACGTTGCTGCTGTAGCTCAGTCGGTAGAGCGCGTCCTTGGTAAGGACGAGGTCATGGGTTCAAGTCCCATCAGCAGCTCTTCCGCGATCGTATGGATCAATTTATAACTATCGCAATCGCTTTGAGTTTTTAAACATCGGAATCCAGTTTAGTCCAAGAAACACAGGTGCAGAAAGCAATGGCCAAGGACACATTTGAACGTAATAAGCCACACGTAAACATTGGCACGATTGGTCACATCGATCATGGCAAGACGACCACCACGGGTGCCATTCTCGCCGTTCAAGCGGCGAAGGGCTTGGCCGAGTTCAAGTCGTATGCGGATATCGCCAAGGGCGGTACGGTGCGCGACGAGACCAAGACCGTGACCATTGCCGTCGCCCACGTCGAGTATGAGACGGAAAATCGTCACTATGCCCACATCGACTGTCCGGGCCACGCCGACTTTATTAAGAACATGATCACTGGTGCTGCCCAAATGGATGGCGCCATCCTGGTGGTCTCGGCTGCAGACGGTCCCATGCCGCAAACCAAAGAGCACGTGCTTTTGGCACGTCAGGTCGACGTGCCTGCCATCGTCGTCTTTTTGAACAAGGTCGACTTGGTTGACGACGACGAGCTGCTGGATCTGGTTGAAATCGAAGTTCGTGAGCTGCTCAGCAAGTACGACTTCCCGGGTGACGACATTCCCGTGGTTCGTGGTTCGGCCCTGCCGGCATATCAAAACCCAGCTGACGCGGATGCCAATGCCTGCATCGGCGAGTTGATGGATGCCGTCGACAGCCACATTCCTGAGCCTACGCGGGAAGATGAAAAGCCCTTCTTGATGGCCATCGAGGACGTGTTCTCGATTGAAGGCCGCGGTACCGTTGCTACGGGCCGAATCGAGCGGGGTGTCGTCAAGACTGGTGAAGAAGTTGAAATCATTGGCTTGAAAGAGTCGCAAAAGACGGTTTGCACCGGTGTCGAAATGTTCCGCAAGCTGCTCGACGAAGGTCGTGCGGGCGACAACGTCGGTTGCCTGCTGCGTGGCGTGAAACGTGACGAAATCGAGCGCGGTCAGGTTCTGGCAAAGCCCGGTTCGATCACACCTCACACCAAGTTTGAAGCTGAGGTTTACTGCCTATCGAAGGACGAAGGTGGACGACACACCCCGTTCTTCAGCGGTTATCGCCCTCAGTTCTACTTCCGTACCACGGACGTGACCGGTACCGCAAATCTCGTCGGAGCTGAAATGTGCATGCCCGGCGACAATGTGAAAATCGAAGTGGAATTGCATAAGGCAATCGCGATGGATGACGGTGTTCGATTTGCTATCCGCGAGGGTGGTCGAACGGTCGGTTCTGGCGTTGTCACCAAGATTATGGAGTAGTTTTGAGTCGTGTTGGGCCGCTTCGGCGGCATGGAGGGGCGTAGCTCAACTGGCAGAGCGCTGGTCTCCAAAACCAGAGGTTGAGAGTTCGATTCCCTCCGCCCCTGCTGGTCGTCTCGCACTGACCGCATTTTCGGCAGTGCGAGACTTCCCCATGGTCCTTATTGCCTCAACAGTTTCCTTCGAAGTTGGATTGAACGGATGGGAAAACAAAAGACAGCATCGATGGGGTCATTTCTGCAAGAACTGATCCTCAGTGTCGATGTTTACAAGCAGAAGCAAGGACGAATCACCCGGCAGACCACCTGTGGTGTGATATGGGTGACTTTCGGTCTGGCTGCATACCTTTTGTACGGCAATATCGGCTCCAGCGATGCGGTATGGATGCCGCAATATACGGTGCCGATCGGAACTTTGGCTCTCGGGTTGTGGCTCGGCTTCCGCCTGGTCAATGTGCCCGCATTCGCCGATTTTTTGATTGCCGTCGAGGCAGAGGTGAACAAGGTCTCCTGGCCGTCCAAAGCCGAACTCATGCGGGCGGTGGTGGTGGTCATTCTTGTCATTTTCCTTCTCGCACTCACTTTGTTCAGCTTCGATCTGGTGTGGCAGGAATTCTTCGAGTTCATTGGTGTCCGTCCGACGGGAGGTTAGTGTGAGTAGCGTGCCCGAAAATTCACACGAAGTGCCAGAACAGCCAGCAGGCGATTCTGCATTGAACTCCAGCGCGCCCACAAACGAGCCGGAGACAGCAGCGCCCGAAGAGACGACCGCTTCACCGGCGGACGATGCGAGTGCAGAAGCTGACAGTGCTGTCGACGATTCTGCGGTCTCGGAAAATTCCCCGGAGACCGATGAGATCGAGGATGACGGCCCGGAAGTCGATCCAGCGTATGCCGACGACCGCGACGATGTGGAACCGCTCGAATTCGAAGTCGAAGAAGAAGAGCCGCCTGCGGAAGAACTTGACCACAAATGGTACATCCTCAAAGTCCAAGTCAATCGTGAGACATCCATTTGTGATGCACTGCGACGGCGGGTCAAAATCAACGGCATGGAGCCTTACTTCAAAGAGGTTCTCGTACCGACCGAGGATGTTGCGGAATTCAACAAAAGCGGCAAGCGTCGTGTCGTTAAAAAGAAGCTCTACCCCGGCTACATCATGGTCAACATGGTGATCAACGACGACAGTTGGTTTCTCGTCCGAGAGACCGGTGGCATTGGCGATTTCACCGGTTCGGCAGGTAAGCCGACTCCGATGGATCCCGTNGATGTTGACCGNATCCTGAAAACCGTCGTTCCTGACGAAGACGAAGAACAACCAATCAAAACAACGATTCCCTTTAACCCAGGTGATCGAGTACGCATCAAGGAAGGCAGCTTCGAGAACTTCGAAGGTGACGTGGAGACGATTCACGAGGCGAATGGCCAAGTGACGGTGATCATTAATATCTTTGGCCGACCCAATCCTGTCGATCTTGCTCATTGGCAAATTGAGAAGATCTAGCAAGCAACATATAGAGATCAGTCATGGCGAAACAAGTAACAGGCGAAGCAAGGTTCCAAGTGCCAGGTGGTCAAGCGACACCTGCACCTCCTGTGGGAACCTCGCTTGGTAAATTCGGTATCAACCTTGGTCAGTTCGTTCAGCAGTTCAACGATCGAACTAAGGAATACAATGGTACGCCGATTCCAGTCATCGTCACGGTCTACAATGACCGCTCCTTCGATTTTGTCACCAAAAGCCCCCCCGCTGCGTCGCTACTGAAAATGGCTGCGGGAATTGCCAAAGGATCGGGTGTCCCCAACATCGACAAAGTCGGCAAAGTGACATCCGCGCAGATCGAAGATATTGTCAACAAAAAGATTGCTGACCTGAACGCTCGTGATATGGAACATGCCAAGCGCATGATCGAGGGTACGGCTCGCAGTATGGGCATCGAAGTAGAAGGTTAGGCACATGGTTCACGTATCAAAACGACAAAAAGCACTTCGCGGTAAAGTCACTGAAGACCCGATCGCACTGTCCAAGGCAGTGGAACTGGTCAAGGAGTTTGGTGGAACGAATTTCGACCAAACCGTCGAAATCCACATGCATTTGGGAGTCGATCCCAAGCAAGCAGATCAGATCATTCGTGGTGCGATCGTCTTGCCGCACGGCATCGGACGCAGCCAGCGGGTGGTTGTGTTTGCCAAGGGAGATCTGGCAGAAGCAGCCAAAGAAGCAGGTGCGGATGAAGTGGGCCAAGAAGATCTAGCCAAGAAGATCAAGGACGGCTGGACAGACTTCGACGCATGCATTGCCTCGCCCGACATGATGGGTCTGGTTGGCCCACTGGGGCGCGTGCTGGGCCCCCATGGACTCATGCCGTCTCCGAAGTCTGGCACCGTGACCCCCGATGTCGCCACGGTCGTAAAGGAATATAAGGCGGGCAAGGTGGAGTTTCGTAACGACTCCGGCGGAAATGTCCACGCCGTGGTAGGAAAATTGAGTTTTGAAGCTGACAAGCTCGAAGAAAACATTCAGAAGTTCATTGATCACATCGACAGCATGCGTCCCAACACGATCAAGGGTACCTATGTAAAAGGGATCTCGATCTGCACGACGATGAGTCCTGGCATTCGTGTCATTGCTGCTTGATGATCTGAAAGTGAAAGACAGAAACGATGAGTAAGTTAGTCAAAGACCTGGTTTCTCAGGATTTCGCAAAGCGTCTGGACGGTGTTCAAGATTGCTTGCTGGTCAATGTCATTGGCATGTCAGCCAATGAAACGGTCGTCTTGCGAAAAATGCTTCGTGAAAAAAATATCCAACTGTTGGTCGTCAAGAATAGCTTGGCCAAGCGGGCAACCGAGGGTGGACCACTCTCGAATGCCTTTTCCGGGGCTGAAGGTACCTTGGCGGTCGTCTGGGGAGCAGAAGACTTCATTTCCTTGACGAAGGAAGTCTCTGAGCTAGACAAAGGAACGGAATTTGAAAAGTTCGAGACGCGCGGCGGCGTCATGGATGGCGAACAGCTCAGCCCCGAGCGTGTCCAAGAGATTAGCAAGTGGCCTAACCGGGCAGAGCAACTCAGTATCCTGTCCGGGCAGTTCCTTAGCCCCGGTGCGACNCTCAATNCCCAGCTGCTGGGACCTGGTGGCATGTTGCAAAGCCAGATCAAACAGAAGGGCGAAGAAGACTAACCTCACTAACACCTTTTCGCCAGCAATGGCGACTGATTTTTGTAAGTTCCATACAAATACATTTTTTGACCCACGTGTTGGTAGTGATCGGCCAACGCAAAGCTTGAAAGGATAAACCATCATGTCTGACGAAGGCACAGCAACCGTCGAGTACTCCGCCGACGCGAAAGAACTGGGCGACAAGATCGCCGGCTTGACGCTGAAAGAAGCGAAAGAGTTGAGTGATTACCTCAAAGATGAGCACGGTATCGAACCAGCCTCTGGCGGCGGTGCAGTCATGGTCGCAGCAGCCGCTGGCGACGGCGACGGTGGCGGCGAAGCAGTCAAGACAGAGTTCGACGTGGTCATGACCGGCTTTGGCGACCAGAAACTGGCCGTGGTCAAAGCCGTCAAGGCGATTACCGGACAATCACTGATGGAAGCCAAGAAACTGGTTGAAGCCGTTCCTGCCACCATCAAGGAAGGCGCCCCAACCGAAGAGGCCGAAAAGATCAAAGCCGACTTGGAAGCGGCTGGAGCATCGGTCGAACTCAAGTGATCCAATTCGAATGACAATTGGTCAGCGTGGCGATTTGAAACAATCGCCACGCTGAATCCAGATGAAAACGGTCCCTTGTGAGCGTGGTTGAATTTCAGCCACGCACAGGCAGTTTGCGCTTGATTTTGTTGACAGCTCGTTACGAGCAACAAACCGTGCATGAGATGAGAGCAGTAGGGGCATTGCGCACCAGCAATGGCGCTACCTCTGCCCGCATCCCTCACCCGGCGCCCACACGTGCGCCCTGTCATCAACCGCTGCGTCAGCAGTCTTGGCGTGTCTTTCTTCGTACATGAGTTCCCCAGTTGGAGTTCGCTTGCATGGCTACATCTGCACAACGTCGTTTGAATCCAACCGAAGTTCGACGATTTGGTAGCGGTCGTGAATCGTTCGTCGCACCCGATTTAACCGCAATCCAAACCGATAGCTACGCCGCGTTTCTCCAGGAGGAGGCGGGTGCCGAAAAACGGAAGGACAGTGGCTTGGAAAGCGTCTTGCGAGAGATCTTTCCCATCGAAAGCTACGACAAAACGATCAATCTGGAGTATTTACGTTACGAGCTGGGGAAACCCCGCTATACGCCAGAAGAGTGTCGTCAGCTGCGACTGACCTATGGCAAGCCATTCCGAGTTTGGCTGCGTCTGAACCGCGACGAACCGATTGAAGAAGAAGTCTACCTCGGCGATCTGCCGATCATGCTTGGTGGTGGCGAGTTCATCATCAATGGTGCCGAGCGTGTAGTGGTCAGCCAATTGCACCGCAGTCCTGGTGTTGATTTCGTCGAGGAACAAGACACGACGAGCGACCGCAAACTGGCCAGCTGCCGAGTCATTCCCGAACGGGGAAGCTGGATTGAAATTAATGCCACCAAAAAAGATGCGTTGACGGTCCGCATCGATCAAAGCGGCAAGTTTTCTGCAGTCACCCTGCTACGTGCAATGAGCCCCAAGTACAGCACGGATGCCGACATCATCCGCTGCTTCTATGAGACCTCAAGCGAAAAAATTGTCGACGGCCGCAGCGTCAGCAAGGTCGAGGGCAAATACGCCGTTGATGACATCGTCTACCCCGCCTCCAGTGACCGAGCGGGCGAAATCATCGTCGAAGCAGGTCAAAAAGTCACCAAGGACGCGGCGGAAACGATTTGCAGTGCGGGAGTTTCCAAAGTCGAGGTCATGACGCCTCCCAAGTCTCCGCTCATCTTCAACAGCATTGCAGAAGACAATACCTCGAGTCACGAAGAGGCATTGCTGCGAATCTACCAACGCTTGCGTCCCGGTAATCCTCCCCAACTGGAAAAAGCACGCACGCTATTCCAGGAGAAGTTCTACGACGTCAACCGTTATCGCCTCGGTCGCGTCGGACGTTTCCGAATCAACCGCAAACTGGACCTGAACGTCTCAGACAAAGAGATGACGTTACGTCCCGAAGATCTCATCGCTTCGGTCGCGTACCTGCTCGCACTGCATGCCAAGGACGACGATGCTGAGATTGACGATATCGACCACCTTGGCAACCGACGGTTGCGGACAATCGACGAACTGGCCAGCGATGAACTGCGCAAAGGGTTCTTGAAACTACGGCGGACGGTTCAGGAGCGCATGAGCCTGAAAGATGCCGAGGACATGACACCCCGCAGCTTGATCAATCCGAAGAGCATTTCGGCTGCGATCGAGTATTTCTTTGGTCGGGGCGAGTTGTCACAGGTAGTGGACCAGACAAATCCCCTGTCTCAATTGACCCACGAGCGCCGGTTGTCAGCCCTGGGCCCCGGTGGTCTGAACCGTAAGCGTGCAGGCTTTGAAGTCCGCGACGTGCACATTTCTCACTACGGTCGCATCTGCCCGATCGAAACGCCGGAAGGCACGAATATCGGCCTGATTTCTAGCCTTGCAATCTACGCCAGCGTCGACAACTACGGCTTCCTGGTGACACCGTATCGCGAAGTGTCGAAAGGCAAGCTGTCAGATGAAATTGTCTGGCTACGGGCGGACGAAGAATCGGAAGCCTACGTTGCTCCCGCGGACAGTCCCGTTTCGAATGGCAAACTGGATGGCCCCAACTTGATTGCCCGCTATCGTTCGGACTTCGAAATTGTGACCCCGGACGATGTGGAGTACATCGACGTGGCTCCCAGCCAGATGGTCGGAGTCTCAGCTGGTTTGATTCCTTTCCTCGAGCATGACGATGCAAACCGCGCACTCATGGGATCGAATATGCAGCGACAAGCTGTGCCGTTGCTGGTAGCCGAACCACCCATCGTCGCCACCGGTATGGAACTCGAAGTCGCTCGGAATTCCAGCATGGTCATTCGTGCTCGCCGCGCGGGTAAAGTCACCAAGTGTGACGCCACCCGGATTGAAATCGGCAGCGACCATTACGATCTGAAAAAATACCAGGGGCTGAATGAGCGCACCTGCCTGAACCAAAAGCCGATTGTGACCGTTGGCGACAAGGTTGAGAAAGGCCAGGTCATCGCGGATGGAGCTGCCACCTACCAAGGTGAATTGGCACTTGGCCGCAACGTGCTGGTCGGATTCATGTCATTTGACGGCTTCAATTACGAAGACGCCATCATCATTAGTGAAGAACTCGTCAAATCCGACACATATACTTCCATCCACATCGAAGAATTCGACGTGGAAATTCGTGAAACCAAACTGGGGCGCGAAGAGTTCACTCGGGACATTCCCAATGTGAGCGAAAAAGCGCTTCGCAACCTGGACGAGAGTGGCATCGTTCGTGTTGGCACCTACGTGCGTCCGGGCGACATTCTGGTGGGCAAAGTATCGCCCAAGTCGAAGACCGAATTGACCCCCGAAGAAAAACTGTTGCACGCAATCTTTGGCCGAGCTGGTGAAGATGTCAAAAATGATTCGCTCGAAGTCTCGTCGGGCATCGAAGGGATCATCATCGATACCCAAAAGTTCTCGCGACGAATGAGCTTGTCCGAAGACGAGCGCAAGATCTTCGAGCAAGAGCTGAAAGACGCCGAAGCGGAAGGCAATGCGGAAATCGCCAGCACCTTCTCGGCAATGATCAAAGACATCGAGCAAATCACTGGCAAGCCGATGGCTGATGAAGACGGAACACCGATCGCCGGAGATCAGGATCCCAAATTCATCGCCGAAAAAGCCACGACATTCCAACTGAACAGCGTCATCGGCAACATGCGCAGCCAGGACAAGATTGCTGCGATCGACAAGATCTACAAAGCACAATGGCGGAATGTCGAAGAGGCGATTGACGCACGCGACCGCCAACTGAACAGCATGAAACGTGGCGATGAGCTGCGTAGCGGTGTGCTGCAGATGGTCAAAGTTTACATTGCCACCAAGCGACAAATTTCGGTGGGTGACAAGATGGCAGGTCGCCACGGTAACAAGGGTGTGATCTCGAAGATCCTGCCCGTGGAAGACATGCCCTTCCTGGAAGACGGAACACCGATCCAAATCATGCTCAACCCGCTCGGTGTCCCGAGCCGCATGAACGTCGGTCAGATCCTCGAAACCCACCTTGGCTGGGCTGGCTCGATACTTGGTTTCCAGGCGGTCACGCCGGTGTTCGACGGAGCGTCCGAATCGGATATCAACGACGCGTTGGAAGCAGCCAACCTGCCTCGCAGTGGTAAGGCCACGCTTTACGACGGTCGTACCGGGGAAGCCATGGAACAGGAAACAACGGTTGGCTACATCTACATGCTCAAGTTGCACCACCTGGTGGACGACAAAGTACACGCACGTAGCACCGGACCTTACTCGCTCATCACGCAACAGCCACTCGGTGGCAAAGCTCGTTTCGGCGGACAGCGATTTGGTGAAATGGAGGTGTGGGCCCTGGAAGCCTACGGAGCCGCCTACATTCTCCAGGAATTGCTGACCGTCAAGAGTGATGATGTCGAAGGACGGACGAAGATCTATGAGTCGATGGTCAAAGGTGAAAACACGCTGGAAGCAGGTACTCCGGCAAGCTTTGATGTACTGACTAATGAGATTCGCGGCTTGGCACTGAACATGCAACTGGAAAAACGCCGCGTCTAGTCACGTCCGTCGGATGCTAGTCGAACAAGCAAAACAAACAACAATCACTACGATGAGGTCCAGCAAACAACCACCGGTTGCACGCTGACAAAATCGATCCGTTTCCCAACACAGGAGCACGGGCATATGAGCACTGGCGAAAGCGCATACGATCGCATTAACGACTACGCATCTGTGAAGATTAGTCTGGCAAGGCCGCAAGACATTCGCAGCTGGTCGTTTGGTGAAGTAAAGAAGCCCGAGACGATTAACTACCGAACCTATCGCCCAGAAAAAGACGGCCTGTTTTGCGAACGGATCTTTGGACCTGAGAAAGACTGGGAATGCGCCTGCGGTAAATATCGCGGGATGAAATACAAAGGCATGATTTGTGATCGCTGCGGCGTCAAAGTCACCCACTCGCGCGTCCGTCGTAAACGAATGGGGCACATCGAGCTGGCAGCACCTGTTGTGCATATCTGGTTCTTCAAAGCCATGCCCAGCCGACTTGGCAACCTACTGGACATGAAGACAACCAGTCTGGAAAAAGTCATTTACTTCCAAGACTACGTCGTTGTCGATGCAGGATCGACGGACCTGGAACCACAACAACTGTTGACCGAAGAAGAGTTCCGCGCTGCACGCGAACAATACGGAGACGGCAGCTTTGAAGCCGGAATGGGCGCCGAAGCGGTCCGAAAACTTCTCGCTGGCCTCGATCTGGTAACCCTTTCTGAAGACCTGCGGCAACAACTGCAAGAGACAAAGTCCAAGCAGAAAGCAAAGGACTTGACCAATCGCCTGAAGATTGTTGAATCGATCCGTGACAGTGAAAACAAACCGGAATGGATGGTATTGGACGTTGTCCCCGTCATCCCTCCAGATCTGCGCCCACTGGTGCTGCTCGACAGTGGCAACTTTGCAACCAGCGATTTGAACGACCTCTACCGTCGTATTATCAACCGTAACAACCGCCTGCGAAAACTCGTTGACCTCAATGCACCTGAGGTGATCATCCGCAACGAGAAGCGCATGTTGCAGCAATCCGTCGACGCGCTCTTCGACAACAACCGCTGCAAACGACCTGTCCTGGGCAGCAGCAACCGGCCCCTCAAATCCTTGACCGACATGATCAAGGGTAAACAGGGACGCTTCCGTGAAAACTTGCTCGGAAAACGTGTTGACTACTCAGCCCGAAGTGTGATTGTGGTTGGTCCCCGACTGCAACTGCACCAATGTGGTTTGCCTAAAAAGATCGCCCTGGAACTGTTCCAACCGTTCATCATCCGCAAACTCAAGGAGCTCGGTCACGCAGATACGATCAAGAGCGCCAAGAAGATGCTGGAGCGAAAAGACGAGGAAGTTTGGGATATCCTTGAGCAAGTAATTCGCAATCACCCCGTACTCTTGAACCGTGCCCCCACGTTACACCGCATGGGCATTCAAGCTTTCGAACCGACGCTTGTCGAGGGTAACGCGATCCATCTGCATCCACTGGCATGCAAAGGCTTCAACGCCGACTTCGACGGCGACCAAATGGCAGTGCACCTGCCACTATCGATTGAGGCACAGGTCGAGGCCCACACCCTGATGCTCTCGACAAACAACATTTTTGCACCGTCGAACGGCCGGCCAATCATGAGCCCGTCGCAAGACACCGTGATGGGTTGTAACTACATCACCATCGACCTTCCCAACCGTCCCGGCGAAGGCATGGTCTTCTCGTCGCTTGACGAAGCCGACTTTGCGTTCTCGCAGGGGATCGTTGACCTGCATGCTCGCATCAAAGTCCGCTTGCCGAAACATCAACGCGTTCGCTCGGAAGAAGAAAACGGCGATTTCGGTGCGGTGATCGATACCACCTACGGGCGTGTCTTGTTCAACATGATGCTGCCGGATGGAATGGACTTCTACAATATTCCGCTGAAGTCTGGTGACTTGGCCTCGGTGATTTCCGATTGCTATCAACGTCTCGGTCGACGGGCAACGATCAAGTTGCTGGACGATATGAACCAACTCGGATTCCGTGAGAGCACGCGCAGCGGTCTGTCGTTCGCCACGGACGACTTGGTCACTCCCCAGTCAAAAATCAAAATCATTGGCGACGCAGAAAAGCAAGTCCTGCGGTTCAAGAAGCTATACGACCGTGGTGTGATCACGGAACTGGAAAGATACAACCAAGTCCTTGATACGTGGACACACGCTCGTGAGCAAATCACGGCCGAAATGCGAGAAGCGATGCGGACCGATGACCGGGGTGGCCATGGCTATGTCAATCCCGTTTATCTGATGGCAGACTCCGGTGCTCGTGGTGGTATCGAACAGATTCGCCAACTCGCCGGTATGCGGGGTCTGATGGCCAAGCCAACCGGTGAAATCATTGAAACGCCGATTAAAGCAAACTTCCGCGAAGGTCTCACGGTCCTTGAGTATTTCAGTTCCACTCACGGAGCACGTAAGGGCTTGGCTGACACCGCATTGAAGACGGCTGACTCGGGGTACCTCACACGTAAACTGGCAGACGTCGCACAGAACGTGGTCGTCACCATGGACAACTGCGGCACGACCCAGGGCATCACCAAGGGGGTCATCTACCGCGGTGACAAAGTCGAAACCCGTTTGGTGGATGCTGTCAAAGGCCGCGTCAGTCGCCAAAATATCGTCGACATTCGCACGGACGAAGTCATTGTCCGCGAAGACGAATTGATCACAGAAGAAATCGCTCGCCGCATCGAGATGTTGGGACTGGAGAGAATCCAAGTTCGCAGCCCGATGACCTGCGATGCGGACCTGGGTGTCTGCCGACTGTGCTACGGCATGGATCTGTCAACAGGAGCGTTGGTAGAAGAAGGCATGGCAGTCGGTATCATCGCTGCTCAGAGTATTGGCGAGCCGGGAACTCAGCTCACCATGCGTACCTTCCACATCGGTGGTACGGTCAACACCACCATGGAAGAAAACCAAACCAAGTCGAAGCGTGGCGGCATCGTCAAATTCACGCGGATGCGGTTTGTCACCAATGACGAAGGTGCCAACGTCGTACTGACTCGGAATGCCGAAATTGCCATTCTCGACCCCAAAGGTCGCGAGTTGGAGAAGTACGAGATCCCAACCGGTGCCGAACTGCAAGTGGCCGAAGATCAGGAAGTCAAACCGGATACCGTGCTCGTTCAATGGGATCCACACAGTATCCCGATCTTGGCCGAAGTTTCTGGTACCGTGCGTTACGAAGATGTGGTGGAAGGCGAAACCATGCGGCAAGACAAAGACCCAAGTGGTCACGTTCGCCGCGAAATCATCAACCATAAAGGTGAGCTCCATCCGCAGATTGTCTTGGAAGATACGGATGGCAAACCGCTTGATGTTTACTACCTGTCGGAGAAGGCAAACATCTCTGTTGAAGAAGGCCAGAAAGTCAACGCTGGTGCCATCCTGGCCAAGACACCTCGCGAAGCTTCCGGCGTTTCTGACATCACCGGCGGTCTACCACGGGTCACCGAAATCTTCGAAGCAAGAAAGCCGAAAGACCCCGCGGTCATGGCGGAAATCGACGGTGTCGTCGAAATCCTGCAAGAGAAAAAACGTGGCAAACGTTCGATCATTGTCCGCAGCGAAACCGGCATCGAACGCGAACACTTGGTTCCACCCGGAAAACGCTTTTTCGTACATGCCAACGACACGGTCAAAGCCGGTCAGTCACTCGTCGATGGCCCCCTCGTACCGCACGATATCCTACGTATCTCGGGTGAGGAAGCTGTCCAACAGTACCTCGTTCACGAAATCCAGCAAGTTTATCGTAGTCAGCGGGTAGACATTAACGATAAACACATCGAAATCATCATCGCCAGAATGCTGCGTAAGGTGAAAATCGAGAAGCCGGGTGACACCAACTTGCTGCCGGGCTTGGTCGTCGACAAGTTCGAATTCCGCAACACCAACAAGGAACTCAACTCGTGTGTCCGCATCGCCGAGAAAGGCGACAGCAATTTCGAAGTCGACACGATTGTTCCCAAGGAAGCCTTGGAAGAAGTCAACTCGCAAATCGAGGCGCTTAGCGGAACACCGGCCAAAGGGACTCGCCCCAAACCGGCAACCGCCAGTACCCAGCTGTTGGGCATCACCAAGGCGTCTGTACAAAGCCAAAGCTTCATCTCGGCAGCCAGCTTCCAAGAGACCACGAAAGTACTTACCGAAGCTGCACTTGCCGGCAAAGTCGACCAACTTGTTGGTCTCAAAGAAAACGTCATCTTAGGACACCTGATTCCAGCAGGTACCGGCTTCCGATCCTTCCAAGAGTCGGAAGTTCGCTACCGCCCCGAAGCATTACAAGCGATGGCGGCGCAAACCGAACGTGCCCTGGAAACCAGCTTCCCACTGTTACGGGAATCCGGAGGCAATGGTTCCGAGGACGGCAACGGTACTGCCCCACCAGCCGATGCAACCAGCGAAGGCGAGAGCGCACCCGCGCCCACCGATGACCTCGGCGGACCCTCGCAAAGCCTGGATTCGCTGCTCGGGGGAGGGGGGACAGCCGATGAGTAGTCGGCTAGGTTCTCGTTCCGTACGAGCATCTGAGGTTGACAACCGTTTCCAGAGCGGTATTCTGAGTAGTTTCACCTGTTGTCACGCAGTCTTGCGAGAGTGATATGCCAACAATCAACCAATTGGTCCGCAAACGACGTAAGTCGAAGCGCAAGTTCAGCAAATCGCCTGTTCTGGAGCAGTGTCCCCAGAAGCAGGGGGTCTGTCTCCAAGTGCGCACCATGACGCCTAAGAAACCGAACTCGGCTCTGCGAAAGATTACCCGTGTCCGGTTGTCGAACGGCAAAGAGGTCACGGTCTATATCCCTGGTGAAGGCCATAACCTGCAGGAACACTCCATCGTATTGGTTCGCGGCGGACGTGTTCGTGACTTGCCCGGCGTGCGATATCAAGTCGTCCGAGGGGCCCTGGATACGCTTGGTGTCGAAGGACGCAAACAATCGAGAAGTCGATATGGAGCGAAGAAGTCTTAACGCTCCGCAAATGGGATAAACATCATGGGTCGAATCACTGCCAGTCGTAAACAACTCAAACCAGATCCGCTGCACGGCTCTGAAGTTGCCAGCAAGTTTATCAACGTTCTGATGTGGGACGGCAAGAAGACGGTGGCGCAAGCCGTTTTCTATAATGCTCTGGCGGAAATCAGCAAACGCATCAAGGACTCCGAGCCGATCGAAGTATTTCATCAGGCAATTGAGAACGTGAAACCGCAGATTGAGGTTCGTTCCAAACGCGTTGGTGGTGCATCCTATCAGGTTCCGATGCAGGTCAATCGCGCCCGACAGCAAGCATTAGCGTTCCGCTGGGTGCTCGGTGCTGTTCGTGACAAAAAGGGAAGACCAACCCATCTCAAGTTAGCAGATGAGCTGGCAGCCGCTTACAACAAAGAAGGTGCGGCCATGACCAAACGAGAAAACACACACCGCATGGCAGAGGCAAACAAAGCGTTCGCACACTTTGCTTGGTAGTCAGTTCGTACAATGGCGCCGCACAAACTCCCCGTTTGCGCGGCGTTTTTCGTGCGCGCGACATGGTTCGTGCATCCAACGTTTCGCCCGCAGTCTGGCTGTTGCACATTCGATACAATGCGACAGCATTGGTGTAGAGCACAGTCAATCTGCCACGGATTGCTTACATCCCTTTTTGAAATCGCGTTATCGTGATCGCGGAGACAACTGCGGTCAGCAAGGACTCGACTGATATGCCTAGCGACATCGCTGCCATTCGCAACCTGGGTATCATCGCCCACATCGATGCGGGCAAGACAACCGTCACCGAAAGGATGTTGTATTACAGTGGCGCCAAGCACCGAGTCGGCCAGGTCGACAAGGGAACCACGGAAACCGACAACGACCCGGAAGAACAGGATCGCGGCATCACCATCTACTCGGCTTGTGTTGCCTTTGATTGGGGCGACGTCAAAGTCAACTTACTCGATACACCAGGGCACGTAGATTTCACTGCGGAAGTCGAACGCTGCCTGCGTGTCCTCGACGGTGCGGCGGTCATTTTCAGTGCCCGCGAGGGCGTCGAGGCGCAAAGCGAAACGGTGTGGCGGCAAGCGGATCGTTATCAGGTTCCCCGGGTCGCGTTCATCAACAAGATGGATCGCGAAGGCGCCGACTTTGAAAGCGTGTTCTCCGAAATCTCCAGCCGTCTCAATGCAAATCCCATTGCCATTCAAATTCCAGTTGGCGAGGGTCCCAGTCATGTCAATAACCCGTTCCGAGGTGTCATTGATCTGATCAATATGAAGTTGCTGAAGTTCGATCCGACATCGCAAGGAGCGGACGTTGTCACTGAAGAAATCCCCGAAGAAAACCAAGACACGGCGTTGCTCTGGCGCGAGGCGATGCTCGAAGCACTCTACGGCTTCAGCGATGAGATGATGGAATTGGCCATGGAGCACAAAGAAGTGCCTGTGGACCTGATTCACAAAGTGCTACGGGATGCCACGCTGGCCATGCAAATCCAACCAGTTCTGTGTGGATCGGCGCTGCATGGCATCGGTGTCCAACCGCTGCTCGATGCGGTCCAGGCGTATTTACCAAGCCCACTCGACATGCCACCGGTCAGTGGCGAAAGTCTGAAGAAACCGGGGTCGCAAGAAGTCCGTAAGCCTGACCCACAAGATCCATTCTGCGGCATCGTATTCAAGGTTTTACCTGCCAAAACGGGAGACATGACCTGGGTCCGCCTCTACTCTGGTCAACTGAAAGCCAATACTCGCGTGCTCAATCCAGGCAAGGACAAGAAGGACAACGTATCGCAGCTTTGGCAAATTCACGCAACCAAAAAAGAATGTCAACTGGATGTGGCCACGACAGGGGACATCGTCGGCATCATTGGACTTCGGCACTCTGTTACCGGTGATACCCTCACTGACCCCAAAGCACCACTGCTGCTGGAGAGCATCGAATTCCCTGAGACCGTCATTTCGATGGCAATCGAGCCGGAATCCACTGCCGAACGCGATAAACTCGAAAACACGTTGGAAATGCTTCAACGTCAAGACCCAACGGTGCAAGTCAAACAAAGTGACGCCGGCCAAACGTTGATTAGTGGTATGGGCGAGCTCCATCTGGAGATCATCAAGAACCGCTTGCTACGCGACTTCATGCTGAAGGTCAAATTCCACAAACCTCAGGTAAGTTATCGAGAAACCATTGCCAGCGCGGTGGAAGTCACGGGTGAATGCCATCGCCAGATGGGCGGACAACAGCTGTTCGCAAAAGTAAAGATCCGACTCGAGCCGTCCGATCGAGATGATCGCTCCGTTGTCGTGCTCAATAAATGCCCCATCGATCAGATTCCTGGTGAGTTCCACTCGCTGTTGGTCGAAGAACTCACCACCTGCGGACAAGGTGGCGGCACGATTGCCGGCTTTCCCTTAATGAAGCTGAAAGCCACAATTCTAGGGGGAGCGGCCGACGAATCTTCTGACGAAGTTGCCTTCCGGATCGCGCTAAATGATGCTTTTGAAAAGGCCTTACGCGAGGGTGGTCCGGTGCTGTTAGAACCGATCATGAAGCTCGACATTTCAACGCCAGAAGACTACCTCGGTGAGATCGTCAGCGATTTGCAGCAACGTCGAGCCATCATTGCCAAGACGGAAAATCGCGCTTCCGACGTGGTGGTCGAGGCGCATGCTCCGCTGAAGGAATTATTCGGGTACTCGAGTGCGATTCGCAGTCTAAGCCAAGGGCGAGCCGGTTCCAGTATGGCACCGCTCAACTACGCTGCCGCTCCTCCCGAAGTTGCGCGGGAATTCGAATTTTAGACCAAACGCTGCAAGTACAATGCGATCGGGAATCCCGGCTCGCGTCGTCACCCTAGCACTCTATCTGGTCTGGCCGGCTCCCGACCACAACTTTCAGGCCGGCGTACGGTTTTTCAAGACCCAAATCGACTACCTCTACCTGAAAACCATGCCGCTGAAGCAGGCGCGTAGCATCTGCCAGCAGAAACTTCAGATAAAACATCACAAAAGGCGGGTGGTGTAACCAGTTACGCACGTGCATCGCACCGTTAAAGCTTCGTGCCACCCAGTAACGCAGCGACCACACGGAAGGGCGTTCACTGGTCACCAAGGCAAATTTGCCTCCTGGCTTCAACGCGGCACGAATGCGTTCAACGAAACGATCCTGGTCACAGGGGAGGATGTGTCCCAAAGCTCCAAAACAGACAGCCAAATCGAACGCCCCTTCGAACTGCATCTCTAAGACGTCCGCACATTCGAACTGCAATTGGGGCGATCCTTTGGCTTGCCCCACAAACTGCTCCGCGACTTCCAACATCCCCGGACTAAAGTCAATGCCCACCAATCGCGAGCGACATCGGGGTTTGAGCAAACACATACCGGCCCCCGTACCACAACAAATGTCCAGAGCGGAGTCGACATCGGCGCCTCCGAGGACCTGCTGCAGCGTCCTCTCGATCACTTCGTCGGGGGTACAAAACGGGGTGTAATGGAACTTCGGCGCAAGCAGATCATAGCCGCGCTCAGTCGAAGACCACGCCTGAACTGCCAGTTCAAACAACGTTGGACCTTGAGGGTGAAACATGCCCAACAACGTAACAGATCTATCCGAAGTTATCACCAAGTGCATCGCACGCAGCGATCAAAACCCGGCGACTGATGCACCGAGATACCCGATGAAAATCACGCAGCCTCCCACGGGAAACCCTACCGTACAACGAAATTGAATTTCGTACGACGCTGCACGATTCCCATATCCACCGAGAGGTCCGAAGTACCATCGGCCAGCGTCAAGAGATCGGTCGTAAGCGTATCTGGATCGACATCCGAGTCCAATAGATCGTCGGTTCCCTGGTTCCTCTCGGTCACAAAATAACGACTCGGAAGGTTCGAGAAGCGAACATAGAAACTACCCGGCACCGCTGGCGGGAAGATATTGAAGATGTACAAACCATTGGCGTCTGTCGTCGTCGTATCAATCACGGTTTGCGATGCATTCAACAACTCGACACCAACCCCTGGCACACCCGCTTCACCGCTGTCCTGAATACCATTCCGATTGTCATCGAACCAGACAAAGTTACCGAGCGATGAGTCGAGTGGAACGGGATTGCTCACCAAACCCGCATCAACGCTCCGGTTGTTTTCACCCAGTTGCAGAACGATCGCTTCGCTCGTACCCAGCGAACTGTTTGACGGATCTGGAATCGCGTCCGAATCGCTCATACTGTCTCCCTGCTGAGGCTCGGTATATTCCCACGGCAGGAAAGGTGCGGAGGGTGCTGTCGAAACATCAAACTGAACCTGATAAGTCCCTGCATTAAGGTCTTCAAACAGATAGAATCCGTTCTCACCGGTATCCGGATCCATCGAAGTGGTGGTCGAGTCAACTACACTGACGTCACGAAGCAAATGGACGGTGACACCATTGATGCCGACTTCACCAGGGTCTTGCATGCCGTTGGCGTCGGAATCAAACCAGACATAGTCACCCAAGGACGCCAGCGGCGGATTGCGATAGTAACTCGGATCCTCATCCATCACTGGGATGCCTCCCCCCGTACCTTGAGCAACAGCGAAGTTCTCATACGTCGGACTTGGATCTGCTGGGTCATTGCCATCGACCGTCACAACACCATCCGCATGCAGATTCAAGGCTTGTCCCGATGCCATGAATGTCCAGCTTTCTGTCATATCGAGTCGACCATCGTTGTTGACATCACCACCAACATAGGTCGCATCGACGTCGTCCGCTGTGGACTGCGGCGTACCGTTGTCGTCCAGGACCGTGACGTTAGCCAGCGGAACATTTCCTTCATTGGTCACCACATATAACCAAGTGACCGCTTCTCCCGGCGCCAACACAGGAACATCGGCATCAAACGCGGTCTCCACATCGTAGCCATTGGTGGTCTTCACTACGCGGATGGCTGGATCTGCTGGATTTCCATAGTGGCTCAAGTCCAGATCGGAAACCGTTTGACCGCCTCCCGTGCCCATCACAACGGCCACGTTTTCAAACACAGGGCGCGGATCTTGAGCGTCATGGCCATCGACCGTGACGACCCCAGCATCCGTCAGCTCTTGGGCAGTACCGCTCATCGAGAACACCCAGGTTTCTGTCATGTCCAGCAAGCCATCACCATTATCGTCCCCACCCACCATAGCTGGCATAAAGTCATCGGCCGGATCCATGGGAGTACCGTGGTCATCGTGGATGCTGACATTTGCCAATGGCACGTTACCGGTGTTGTTGACCTCATACGTCCACGTCACGCTCTCGCCGACGGCAATCTGTGGCAAGTCAGGACCGAAAGGATCGTCAGCGTCGGCGCCGTTGGTCATTTTCTCTAATGAGATTTTTGGCATGGCCGCCGTGTGAGTGAAGTCCACTATTTGTGGCCCGAGTAGCGTACCGAGATACTCCATTTGGCCGTCAACGGATACCGTTCCCGCCGTATCAAAAATCTCGAGTGCGATTGCTCCCACATTGGTAAAGTCCGCTCCCGCACCACCGACCGGCAGGAAAATGTCGCGACCTGACCCATCCGGGGCAAAGAGCAAATCCACGGGGCTCACATCACTGCCGTCGCCTGACGTGGTCTCTGGAATCAGCGCGGTTGCCACAGAGAAATTCGACTCGTCACTGTAGATGCGGATTTCAACTTCACCCCCACCGTGATCGGCCCAAACCAGTAACTGAAGTCCGGTAAGGTCGCCACCCTCCGTTAAATCGGTATTGAGCCCTGTATAGTCAACGGTGTACGGGTCACCATCTTGGCCGTCCCACACAATGACTCGGTCTCCACGAGCGGAAGCTGACGTATCGAACTGCAATACGTCTTTACCGAATGGGTTCACTTTGAGAGAAACTTCTCCAGACCCGCCACCGGTCCAATCCACGAATAAGTCGCGTTCACCACCAATCGCTTCCGGAGCCGAACGCGTATCGGACTCGATCGTCACCACCGGAGAACCCGTCGTCTCAATATCTGTGGCAATCTGAATCGTCGTGAATTCATCGATATCCGTAGCACCCCGTCCCGCAACGTGATGTTCCGTTACCAGGACACTCTGAACCACCGTTCCAGGAGGTGGCAACAAGCCCGAGAAGAGTGACTGGTTATTGGCATTATCAGGCAGTTGCACTTCGTAGCTGCCGGCGTCCAGCGAAGTAAAATCGTAACCGCCACCCATATCCGTCGTATCGTATCGCGTAACGTCGTCGCTCGTCGCAAAGACCCCATCGACTCCCTCATACCGCAACTCCACGGTCGCACCTGGGATCGGTCTGGCTTGGTCATCCAACACGACGCCTGTAATCGACGCAAACGAGAGGACTTGCCGTGGCTCGAGTGGTTCTACCCAAAGTCGCCTTCTGGATGAACGGTCGCCTTTTCGGTGTTTGCGATTCCCAAAGAGCTTGAGTTCTTGGATCGATTTCCAAAGGCTTGCCATGATGCTGTCCTGCTGAAAGTTCGTACGGGAGCGTCACACATCAGCGCATCAGTGGAAACCTCCACCAACACACCTCGCTGATATTTATCGGGAGTACAACCCGGAACCTTTGCAAACTCATCCGTAAAGGCAAAAGTCTCTCGAATTCGTCAACAGGCACGACACGCAAACTTTGCCAAGGTTACGACCACAAGTCATTCGTTCGCCAGCGAATGATTGGTTCCGTCAAACGCTATCGTTTGCGCCACAGCAGGGCAGGGGCGATACCAAGTCGTTCTTGATGTTCAGAGATTTCGCGCAAGAACCGTTTCGCATCCTGGGGATAACCTGCGGTCGACCGGATTCCCGGCACCTGCTCTTGCCAATACTCGTTAAACGCCGTCATCGCCAATTCCCGGAGATACTTGGACACCATCGAGGCCAGCGCCGACGGCAAGAATCGTTCCCCTTTGGCAACAAATTGACACTCGGTGTGACGCGTCTCCGAACCCCATCGGTAAATACTGGCATCTCGCGCCTCGGCGACAACTTGAATCGCTTCCGTCGCGAAAAAATGCTGCAACAACGAGTAATAGCGATTGCGACCACCGTGTTTGTCGCAACTAATCAAGGTCGGCGCATCCGCGAAACGGGTCACCAGTTCAGTTACCAGTTGGAGCGTAATGTGTGAGAGCGCCGCACCCTTGGTCCCAAATTCGTCTACCATTTGGTTGAAGCGTCGAGGA
The DNA here is from genome assembly GCA_002701545.1 of Blastopirellula sp. Lineage (GTDB taxonomy): Bacteria > Planctomycetota > Planctomycetia > Pirellulales > Pirellulaceae. The sequence goes on from NZVR01000046.1 coordinate 96,756, forward strand.
AAAATGACTTTCGATTGCACTGCCAGCAGGGACACATCACACCGGGACCAGTCGTCCGCAACGTGCTTCGTCAACTCTCGGATATCCGCATCGATCGCAGCGAGAGGAAGTTCGCGTCGATAACGCTTGTACCAAGGAACTTCATCAATCTGCTCGCAAACTGCTGGATCCAAGTTCGCAAACAGCGAACCCCAAGCCTCGGTTGCGTGTCCTGCTATTTGGAGGGCGGCTAAAACATTCGTCTCCAAAAGACGGATACCACGCCCACGACTGTAGAGGCGTTTTGAGTCTGCAATCTGCAGTTTCTTTTTTTGATCCTTTGGATCATCTGAAACACTGTGGCTCAAAAGGGCGTAAAGATCACCCTCGCGAGCGTTCTCCGGCACTTGCCACACCGTAGCGGTGACAACGAGCGGCCCCAGGTTGGGGCCATAGCCTGCTTCGTCTGTGCCAATCAGAAACGCCATTCTGACAATCCAGTTTTCCCTGCAGGCCAAAATGAAAGCGGAACGCAATTCGTGAAATGCTCTATAATCCAGCGACTTGCGATAATGTGAACTGATCCAGCGTTTTAATCAACCATGAGTACCTTGCATGACAACAAACGATGCCGACCGGCATGATCTTGAACAACAACTATTGGCATACGTCCACGCCGAAAACTACCAACCCGTAAAACCACGTGTCATTGCTCGCAAGCTGGAATTGGATGAAGACACCACGCGCGAACTCAAAAAGCTAATCAAACGCCTGGTAAAAAAAGGGCTGTTGGAATACGGCCAAAAGCATCTCGTTCGCAAACCAAGTGGCAAAAAGAACGACAAATCACTGGTAACCGGTGTCTTCCGTCGCAACCCTAACGGATACGGTTTCGTACGCCCTAACGAAGCCTTGGGATCGAGTTCCCGAGAATTCGATATCTTCATTCCGGCACGTAGGACTCTGGATGCATCCAGTGGGGACATCGTTCAAGTGCGTTCCCGCAAAAAACACGAGAACGGAGAAGTTCGTTACAGCGGTGAAATCCTGGAGGTCCTCGAACGAGAAACGCACCAATTCGTGGGCACCTACAAAGAACGTTCGGGACTCGGACTCGTAGTGGTCGACGGCAACGTGTTCGCTCAAGCGATCCCCGTCGGCGACCCGGGTGCGAAAAACGCCGTCGAAAACGACAAAGTCGTGGTCGAAATGGTCCGCTTTCCCTCACAATGGCATGAAGGCGAGGGAGTCATTGTCGAAGTGCTCGGCGCCCGCGGCCAGCCTGGCGTGGATACCATGTCCATCATGCGCGAATTTGCCTTGCCAGACGACTTCACCGAAGAAGTCCTCGCATCCGCTCGCGAACAAGCAGAAAAGTTTGATGAAACGGTGGGAGAAAGAGTCGATCTGACTGAAACGACCACCATCACGATCGACCCCTTGGATGCGCGCGATTTTGATGATGCGATTTCGCTTGAGACTCTCGAAAACGGGCATCTGCAACTCAGTGTTCACATCGCGGACGTATCCCATTTTGTACCACCCGGCTCGCCTGTCGACACGGAAGCTCGCAATCGAGCGACGAGTGTCTATTTGCCCGATCGCGTCATTCCCATGCTCCCCGAGATCATCTCGAACAATCTTGCCAGCCTGCAGCCGGATCGTGTTCGCTATGCCAAAACAGCCGTCATCGAGATGCTCCCCGACGGTACGCGAGTGTCTACGGAGGTCTACAATACGGCGATCCGCAGCGACCGCAGGTTCACCTATGAAGAAGTGGACCAGTTTCTTGAAGATCGAGAAACGTGGCGAGAAAAACTAACCCCAGAAGTGTATGGTTTATTGGAACGCATGCACGAACTGGCGATGACCTTACGCCAACGGCGGTTGCAACGCGGCGCGATTGAGTTATCTCTGTCTGAGATCAAAATCGATCTGGATAAACAAGGGCAAGTGAAAGGCGCGCACCTTGTTGAGAACACCGAAAGCCATCAAATCATTGAGGAGTTCATGCTGGCAGCCAATGAAGCGGTTGCCGAAAAGCTGACAGACGATGGCATTGTGTTCTTGAGACGCATTCACGAGTCACCTGCGCCGCGGAAGTTAAAAACACTGACTCAGTTTGTTCGCGAACTTGGCATTCACTGTGAGAGTTTGGAGAGTCGCTTTGAAACCAAACGCGTCATCGCGGAAGTCCTGGGGAAACCGGAAGAGCAAGCGGTAAATCTTGCTGTCCTGCGAAGTATGCAAAAAGCAATTTACTGCCCCCGTGAAATTGGTCACTACGCGCTCAACAGCAAGAATTACTGTCATTTCACTTCGCCGATCCGGCGCTATCCCGACCTGACGGTGCATCGGATCATTGACAGTCTTGCTCGCGGCGTGCAGCCACCCGACAATTTTTCGGAACAGATGAATCTGGGAGCACACTGTAGCGATCGCGAACAACGTGCCGAGTCGGCTGAACGGGAACTTGTGAAGGTCAAGCTCCTGAACTTCCTGGCGAAGCGTGTCGGTCGTCACATGGAAGCTGTCATTACCGGGGTGGAAGAATATGGTTTATTTGCTCGTGGCGTGGAATTACCCGCCGAGGGATTAATTCATGTCAACTCGCTACAGGAAGATCGCTATTTCTACGACGCCGAATCCCATAGCCTTGTCGGCCACCGACGGGGGAATGTGTATCGCATGGGAGATGTCATTCAGGTCGAGATTTTTCGGGTCGACTTGGATCGCCGAGAATTGGACCTGCGGATGGTCCAGAAAATCAAGAGTGGTCGACCGGCAACGCAGTCTGGAAAGCCGCCCTCCCGCTCAACTGGCAAGCGTGGAGGGGACAAAAAAACCCGCCAGAAGAAAAAACGCCGCAAGCGTAAATAGCGACAATTCGGCGGTTTTCTTGCTCTCGGGCCACTTTCTCAAGCCAAGTTATTTCACTGATTTTCTGGTGTTGTAACAATCTGCGGAATCTCACGCTGTAGTTGTTGAGTCAAGGTTGGAAGTGCCAACCGATCACGCTTACAACTTCAATCAGGCTGGGAGAAAACCATGTTTAAATCACCTATTTTGCTCGCCATCGCAACGCTCTTGACCGTTTCCACCATTGCTCAATCTGCATCTGCTGGCTGTGGCACTCGCCGTTACAGCTATCCCGTGCGGGTCGTACACAACCGTGTCGTCGTACACAGACCCGTTGTTGTCACCAACCCGCCAATCATTCGTCAACCGCTCCTCGCTCCAACCTGCCCTCAAGTTCCTACCGGGTCGAGGCTGACGCTGCCTGCCAACTTCCTCGGACCCCACGCAGGACACGTGTTTCTTTCCGTACAAGGAACCAAATTACCCGCGAACATCCTCGCATGGTCCAACACCAGTGTGACCATTCAGTTGCCTCCGATGGCCGTCGCGGCGCCTCTGCCCGCGTCGCTTGATATCCTCTTGCCACATGGGCAGCTGGCGAAACGTACCCGAATCCTGCTCGTCGCACCCCCACAACTGCTGATTCACGAAAGTGGTCCGCAAGCTCCCCTGCCAACGTTGAGCAATCCGATGCCGAACGCACCTGTCGCTCCCCAAGGCGGTGACATCTTGTTGCCACTCAAGCCATCACAACCGACCGGCACTGGCCCCGTGGCACCGCCCATGAATGGTGGCGCTGGAATCCCCTTCGCACCACAGCAGGTTCCTCAAGCACCTCTCAGTGCAGCTCCTTCGAACGCATCGGCGATCCGCGCTTCTGCAAACTTACTGGATGCGATCAACGACAGCACGGATGCTGAGTAACAACCACAGTCACCAAGGTCAGCAGAAAAAGCCGAGGCAAGCAATGCCTCGGCTTACTGCTTTCTTGTCAACGCATCTGGCAACTCACCTCAAGTCGTCCGGCCCATCGGCAGAATTCCGGAGAAGGGGAAAGAACTGGCCGGACAGCGGCATACCCTCCGGAAGCGGCGGGACACCTTGCAACAATGGCTCGTCAGACGTGGAGCACACACCGTCTTTCACAAAATTCAAGACCGTCGCCCTGCGGGGCCGATCGGTCCGGTTTTCAAAAGACCCGTGAATCGTCAGTGGATGATGGATGCTGCATTCACCTGCCTTGACTTCCACCGCTACAGGATGCTGAAACTGCTCCCATTGCTCGTCACTCAGCACATCCTTGATCGCATCCATATCACCAGCCAACCCGGTAATCGGCAACAGATCCCAAGTGTGGCTGCCCGGTACATAATGAATACAGCCATTGTCAATTTGACTGTCATCAAGTGCGATCCAACAAGTGAGATGTGCCATGGGGTGAGTGCGCGTCCAATACGAATAATCCTGATGCCAGGCCACCACTCCACCGTGCCGAGCCGGCTTGCAAAAAAGCTGGTCGTGCCAGAATCGGACCGACCCCTCAAGCAACTGAGCAGCAGGCACGGTAATCGCAGGATGCCAAAGCAGGTCATGAAATCCGGGTGTGATGCGCCAAGCCCCCAAAGCGTGAAACAACACTTGATTGGGATCGGCGGATTCATTTGTGTGATACTCGTACCACAACTCGTGACCGTCATGTGGCTGACTCAACGTGGCTAATTCCTCTCGCAAGATCGCCACTTGCGCCGGTGACAAAACGGGAATGCCCCCGAGGTAGCCATGCTGGTGGTAAAAGGCGATCTGCTCCGGCGTCAGCCGAAACGGCCGCTGATCGTCTGCCAAAGAAGTAGCTTCGAACAGTTTTCCGATGGGCTGATCATACTGAGACAGGTCGTGTGCCATAGATGCTAGCCACCCTGCTGCAGCATTTGACCGCGGGCCATCGCTTCCTCGGCCTTATCCTTGTACACCAGATTATTCGTTGCCACGAGCGCTTTCACATACGTCTGACTTAACGCGGTGAAGTTGAACCAGTCCGACGGGTCGACAGCACACGCATGCTCACCATGCTGAATTGCCTCCTCGTGTCGATTTAATTTGGCCAGCACTACTGCCATTGCTAGTCGTGATAGCACGTGATTTGCATCAGCAGTGATCGCTTCCTCAAGTTTTGCGACACATGCCTCGTATTCACCTGCGTCTTTCAGTTTTTCCGCTTCTCCATAGAGTTCATCAACACTGGCCATCGGTTACCTCTCGCATCAAATCGTGATCATTCTCATGCTGTAAATGCATGCTACTATCGGTTGCTTCAGTCTAGCAACCTACTGCCAACTCGGAGAGGGCCAAAGCCAATTGATTTTTCATTGAATTGCTATCACGTCGCGAACCGAAAACAGCTAAACTCCTTCCCCGAAGTGGATGTGATGCCTGATGTGGCCAATGTCTCACCGGCATCACACCTCGACAAGCAATTTCAACCACAAAGACAGGGATGTCCGCGTGTCGCAAATTCACCCCACCGCCGTGGTTAGCCCACGCGCAAAACTTGGCAACAACGTCACCATTGGACCCTATTGTGTGGTAGAAGACGATGTGATCCTGGGCGATCACTGTCGTCTCGAAACGCGGGTGACGATCAAGTCGCAAACCTCCCTAGGCCGTCAGAATGTCGTCGAAGATGGTGCCATTCTGGGCGGCTCGCCGCAACATCTCGCAGCCGGCGAACAATGTGGTGGCCTGCGCATTGGCAACAACAATTCGATCCGTGAAAACGTCACCATGCATCGTGCGTTGCAAGCTGACAAGGATACGGTCGTCGGCGACCATAATTTGATCATGGTCAATACCCACATCGGCCATGATACGATCGTAGAAGACCACACCATCATGGCAAATAATGTCATGCTCGCCGGCCACACCATCGTCGGCCACCATGCTTATCTTGCGGGTGCCACAGGCGTTCATCAATTCTGTCGAATTGGTCAGTACACCATGATCGGCGGCCAATCTGCGGTTAGCCGCGATGTCCCACCGTTTGTCACCATTGATGGTCAATCCAACTGTGTTGTCGGTCTGAACGTGATTGGCTTACGACGCAATGGATTCACATCCGAAGACATTACCCAGTTAAAACGTGCTTATCGGATTATTTACCGAGAAGGGCATACCTGGAACGAAGTCCGGGATTTGTTGCCCGCAGCTTTTCCATCTGGTCCCGCTACTGAATTCAGCAAATTCTTCAGTTCTGGCAAACGCGGGTTTGTCCAAGAGCGGGCCACACCACGGAAAGCTTTCGTGCCTGCAGCAGCACTTGAAGAAAACAATTCCGACTTATCCGTCCGTCGCGCAAGCTAGTACTCCAAGCCCAATTGATCACACAAAAATGATGTGATATCGGCCGCCGCCTTAATGCGCTTGGTAGTCGGCGTTCCTGCGCCATGTCCAGCACTCGTCTCGATGCGGATCAACACCGGATCGGATCCTGAATGCGTCTCTTGTAGCGTGGCGGCAAATTTAAAACTGTGACCAGGCACAACACGGTCATCATGGTCCGCGGTCGTTACCATCGTTGCCGGATAGTCTGTCTTGGGCTTCAAGTTGTGGAGTGGTGAGTACTTGATTAGGTTCCGAAAATCTTTTTCGTCATCCGAAGACCCGTACTCGGAAACCCATGCCCAACCGATCGTAAACTTGTGATAACGAAGCATATCCATGACCCCCACGGCTGGCAGTGCAGCCTGGAAGAGTTCGGGACGCTGCGTCATCGCCGCACCGACTAATAACCCACCGTTACTGCCTCCACGTATCGCCAACCGCTCGGAGGACGTGTATTTCTGCTCGATCAACGTCTCTGCAGCACGAATGAAGTCGTCGAAGACGTTCTGTTTGCGATCAAGCATTCCGGCCTCGTGCCAAGGGCGCCCGTACTCGCCACCACCGCGCAGATTTGGCACGGCATAAATTCCACCTGCTTCCAGCCAGACGAGATTGGCAACCGAAAACCCGGGAGTTAATGAGATGTTGAAGCCACCGTACCCATACAGCAACGTCGGATTCGACCCATCCCGCTTGATGCCTCGCTTCGCGGTGATGAACATGGGCACCCGAGTACCATCTTTGCTCTTGTAGAACACTTGTTTGGTCTCGTAATCGTTCGGATTGAACTTTACGATCGGTTGCCGGAACACCTCACTCTTGCCGGTCTTCAGATCCAAGCGATATATCGTGGTAGGGGTCGCGTAGTTGGAGAAAGAATAGAACGTCTCTCCGTGCGAACGCTTGCCACCAAATCCACTGGCCGAACCAATCGCCGGCAAGCTGACATCCATCTCGTGCTGCCCGGTCAAGTCATACACTTTGACCAATGAGCACGCATCTTTTAGGTAGGACGCAAAAAACTTGTCCCCGACAAGCCCCACGCCTCGCAGAACGGACGTTCCTTGTGGAATCACTTCTTTCCAATGACTTCGTGCCGGCTTCGCCGTGTCGATCGCAATCAAACGACTGAGCGGTGCGTCCAAATCCGTCGTGAACCACAAGACGGAACCGTCGTTACCGACAAAATCATACTCGGCATCGAACCCCGTAATGAGTTCCACCACGCGCGCTTTCGGGTCCGTGAGGTCTTTATAGAAGACCTGATATTTACGCTCTGTTCCACGCCAGATGGTGATGATCAAATAGTTTCCATCTTCGGTCACGCGTCCATCAAAGCCCCACTCCTTTTCATCAGCGCGGTGGTAGACTAGTTCGTCTTGCTCCTGCTTATCACCGAGCTTGTGGTAGTAAAGTTTGTGGTAGTAATTCGATCCCGTGAATTCCTCACCTGCTTTGGGTGCATCGTAACGGCTGTAAAAGAATCCTTTGTTATCCGGAGTCCAACTCACATCGGAGAACTTGACCCACTCCAACTTGTCCTGCAATTCTTTACCAGTACTGACGTCCATCACTTTCCACTCACGCCAGTCCGACCCAGCCGCTGCGAAACCCAGCGCAAGGAGAGAACCGTCTGGACTGGGTGACCAATTGGCAAGCGCTACCGTACCGTCCTTGGAAAGCTTATTCGGATCCAACAAAACGCGGGGCTCTGCATCTAATGCATCGGTGACATACAAAACGCTTTGGTTTTGCAGCCCGTTGTTATGTGTGTAAAAGTACCGCTTACCTCGCTTGACCGGCAAACCAAAACGTTCATAGTTCCACAGTTCAGTAAGTCTCTTCTCGAGCTTCTCACGAGATGGCAATGTCTTGAGGTAATCAAACGTTACCTTATTCTGCGCCTCCACCCAGGCCTTGGTATTCTCGCTATTGGTATCTTCCAACCAACGGTAGGGATCTGCCACGGGTGTGCCGTGGTACTCGTCAACTTGATCACTTTTCTCTGTTTTTGGGTATGTCAGTTTCTCTTCTCCCATCACCGCTGCCGTGAACATCAACGTGACTGATACAGCAAAGATGTTGAGGAAACCAATCTCAGGGCAGCCAAGCGATCTTGTGAGCATCGTTAAACCTTGTGGAAAAAAATGAAGACGTACGACGCTCTATTCTATCGATTTGTTCTTTCCAAGGTATCTGTGGGACAAGAATTGCTGGCGCTACCTGCGCTGAACATCGCCGGACACTTACACTTTCCAAGTCGAATCACATGGCTCGAAATCCACATAGGACTTGCCAGGATGGTCTCGAGCCACACCCAGCATCATTCTCGTACGGGGGTGTCCGGGTAACACGGGGCTCACCAAGCCCTCAGACGGCCTGAAACCTCGTCAGCCAACCGCTCCGACTCATCCGACCGCCTGAATGACGAATGATCTCAGACGCGATCCTCAGGGACGACAGGAGGTATGCCGCATCGTACCGAGTAGCCCGTCGCGGATGCCATCCGCGACGGAAACACCGCGAAACATCGCCGCTTGCAACAACGACGCCCCGTCACCATCTGAGCGATTCCGTCACCTGGCCATACGGTGGTCCAAATGATGATGAACCGATCCGTGACACGCACTGGACACTGCGTAAGCACCCACGGAACGTCGCCAGGACAGCCGAGCAAGGAAACCCGGACGTACGAACACGTTGGCATGAACGACAACTGGGATGACATCCGAAGAGGTCATCCCAGCGTTGGTTCATGTCCGTGACATTTCGCCCTGATCGAGAAGAGCTCAAGTCGGGTTACTTGTTGTATTCAACTCCGAACGTCACGCCACCCATATACACACTCTCTTGGGAGTTGATGAAACGATCAGGCAAAGCAACCGGGATAATCGCATCACGACTGACTCCTCTGGCGAACATCATTCCCTGGAAAGCAATGATCAGAGAGATATCGCGAGTCGCTTGAAGTCCAAGTTCCGCCCGCAGATCTCCACCAAAGGTGAACTCACGATTGTTGTCCGTCACAACCGTTCGATTCGCCTGGACTCCTTCCAGTTCCAATCCGGATTCATCGGTCGTAATAAAGTCGTACACCGAGTAGGTTCCTGTTGCCGTCTGCCAGTTGTGCAAACCGAAGACACGTGTGTCCAAACCAATCTTCCAGCGACCGATTTGGTTTCTCCATCGCAACCCGAGTTGACCACCAAACATCTCATTTTCAACTGTCGAAACCAGGTTATGATAACTGTCGCTGACATTACCGACCGGAATCTGACCGGGAGGGCCCGTGATGACACCACCGACTCCAACGACCGGGTTAGGCACGATACCGATGGTAGGTCCACCTAGGTTGGAGTAAACAAAGCCCGTCTCATTGTGGCGATGATCAAAGTCTGTGTAACGAATTCCTAAATAGGGTTCCAACACACCACCCCGATAAAGTCGTGGTAGGCGAATCACACGGTTCAATTCGAAGTTCTGATAGAACGCGATGTTGGCTGAATTCTTGAACTGCGCGTAGCCGTCCGGGATCCCGTCGTTGGGGATATTGGGACCTTCCCCTTCATCATCTTCAATGTCCTGTGGGAAAGGAACCTGAGCACTTTCTTCAGTCGTGGGAAATAGGCTCGTGTAATCTGAGGCGACTTGCAATCTCTCGTAGCGGCCAAGCCAGCCACAACCTTTCTCATCGCCCCAACCGAAGGTAAAGCGATTCCCCCAGCCACTATCAACACCCACAGGCTGATGTTGTTCGACATTACTAAACCTGGAGGTTGGACCAGGAGATATAAACTGAAGTCCCAACAGGTTGGGCCCCATGTTTGGCCGAGACAAGTGGAGATTCATCCGTTCGTAAGATGCGAACACTCCCGAACGCAACGGCGGTGGATTCCCCAAATCACCCAGTTCTGCAGGTGCAAAGAACTGTGCGTCCGTTTCCTCATCCCAATGGATCGGATCCACCTCGAATGGAATCGGCAAAAACGGATGGCTGTGGTATCCTGTGCCACCCGAGGGGCTGTAGGAAGTGGGGAAACGCGGCACTTGTTGCTGAGCAGAAACGTGGCTCAAGAGGCCAACTGTCATCAACGTTGCCATGACTGAGGTGATTAATCGATTCCTCATGGTCTTTTCCATCTGCCTTAGTTGGTTGAAAGTGCCATCGCGCACACTTCTGTAATTCATCATGTGCCGGTAGTATCGGACTTAACGATGGTTGAAGTTGAGTAAGAAAGGGAAAGCTTGCCGAAATTTCTACTTGTATCAACCTTGCCGTTTGTTATCGGCGCGCGGCGGCTTAATCTTCTCTATCCGTGGAGAGTTTGTGGCAATACTTCGCAGCCAGACGTTGATTGTCGCAAGCGTTTTCCAGGCGTATACTTACGTTCAGCCGCATTGGTGCATGCACTGCCAGTAAGCCCCCTAGTGTGAGTTTCCGCCATGAAAGCAATCCCCCAGCTCTATCTCCATCTCCTGTCGTTAACACTCGTGATTTCGGGAGTTACGTTCGCTCAGGAGGTCCCGCCTGAGCCCAAACCGCCACAACCCGAAGCTGCCAAACGGCAATATCTGCGCGTATCTCGCGACGACCAGAAACAACTCGTCTCCATGGACACCGCCATTGTTCGCTTCGTACCGCAAGCAGGTCACAAAGGACCGAAATACGTCGACCTGATTGGCGCGGTCCACGTGGGTGAGGGCGCGTACTATCAGAAGCTGAATGAGGTCTTTGAGAAGTATGACGCCGTGCTCTACGAACTCGTCGCTCCGGAAGGCACTCGCATCCCTAAGAACAGCAAACGGAAGGGTGCTGTCACTGCCATCGGTTCTGCTCAACAGGGCATGAAATCCATGCTCGAACTGGAGTATCAACTGGAGAAAATCGACTACACCAAGAAGAATCTGGTTCATGCTGACATGTCACCCGAGGAATTTGCCAAATCGATGGAAGCCAAAGACGAAAGTTTTTCCAAGATGTTTTGGCGAATGCTTGGGCAGGGGATGGCGCAGCAGCAGCAGGGCAAGGGCACGAGTGACGTGAATCTGCTCATTGCCTTGTTTTCCAGTAACCGTGCTCTGCGTCTCAAACGCATCATGGCCCAGCAGTTTGAAGACCTCGAAGGCCAAATGGTTGCGATCGACGGCCCCGATGGTTCAACCATCATCAGCGAACGCAACAAGAAGTGTTTCGAAGTTCTTTCACGAGAAATCGAGGCTGGCAAAAAGCGGATTGCAATCTTCTACGGAGCAGGCCACCTCGCAGATATGGAGGAACGGCTCATCCGTGACTTTCACATGCAGCGCAAAAGTACCCGCTGGCTAGAAGCTTGGAAGCTCACCAAATAGTCCAGAGGTATCACCATGGAGAAGATGCGTAGTCCTGAGTTGATGTCACGTCACGACAGTGGCCTGCTTGTGGTCGACATGCAGGACAGGTTGCTGGCAGCTGTTGCAGATAGCAAACGCGTCATCTGGAACATTCGCCGGCTGATCGATGGCGCCCGGATCTTGAATCTACCCACCATCGCGACCGAGCAATATCCGGAGAAGTTGGGGCAAACCACGGCAGAACTCGCCTCATTGTTGGCGGATATCCCGAGCAAACTGAGTTTTAGCTGCGCGCCCTGTGAGGACGTCATCGATCGCTTTCGTACCGCACAACGCCACAAGATTCTCGTCACCGGCATTGAAACACACGTCTGCATTCAACAAACGGTACTTGACCTATTGAGCAGTGGCTTCCAGGTCTATGTTGCTGCAGACGCTGTCACTTCGCGATTCGAAATCGATCGCGAGATCGCCCTGCGTCGCATGGACCAATCGGGCGCCACGATCACCACCACCGAAGCAGCATTATTCGAGTGGTGTGAAGTCGCCGGCTCGCCAGAATTCAAACAGATCAGTCAACTTGTCCGGGAATCTGCTCCAACGTAGCCCTACGGATCATTCGTTGGTCAACTCACAGATCCCCCACTGCCCATGGTTTTCATCCACGCCGATTTTGATCTGCGTGGGTCGGTGGCCAAGTCGGGTTTCGAGACGCGTTAACAGCTGCATGCCGATGTAACGAGCAAGTTTTTCTGCCGTGGTATTCTCAACGGGTAGAACTACACAATCGCCGACCGGAAAAACCCAACGTCGATCCTCAAACGTCACTTCGAACTCGTTTTCCTTTTGAGCGACGCGTATCGTCGGGTGGCTATCTGGCAAAAGCATGCGATGGTCTAGTGAGTCAATGATTTCGACCAGTTCATCGCGCAATGCAATAAAATCCACCACGTATTGGTTCTCATCCAATTCACCAAAGAATTCGGCAAATACGCGGTAGTTGTGTCCATGAAGTCGCTCGCAAACGTTACCGTCAAATGTAATGAAATGCGCTGCGCTGAAGACAAACCGTTCTTTGTCCAAACGGACGTGATAAGTTTCAGACATATCGGATTTATTTCTGACCGGGTGTTTAATGGAAGGGCGGTTTCAGTTGGCGTTCACGCAACAAGACAAAAAGCGCCGCAGTAATCAGGTCTGCTGTTGTCCCTGGGTTACGACGATTCCCATCGCTACGCATCCAGAAATCAAGGTCCGCCAACGCATCACGGTATGCCGGATCGTGGACTGCACCTGACTCCAAGACTTGCCGCGCTTTGCTGGATGTCAGCTCCGCCACTTCCCGTCCGCATTTGCGTGCAATGAGACTGTCAGGATGCGTCGCCAGGAGCTGAATCTGCGTACGGACAATAGCCTCGGTCAAGGTACACCCTTGATCCATATTCTGGACAATCCAGACAGCAGCCTGGGCGAGCACTGTTTCGAATTCGCTGACATACTGCCGGGCAACCAGATCGCGGGATTCCGCAGCGTGCATGGCAGCCAGCAAATCCACAGGCGCTTGTTGACGAACATCCATCTCGTCAACTTCCCCAAGTCCCCCCGGGTTTGCCAGACGGATCGCTTGATAAACGCCTTCTGAATCGTCACGATTGAGACTCCGCAACACGTCACCGATTCCATTGATTAACGGAACCGATAGCGGCACGGTGGCCAGCGGAGCGAGCAGTAAAATCGCTCCCAAATGTGCATTGGAATTCGTCGCCTGCAACGATGCTTGCGTGGCGGCCAACGCCGCCGCCCCGACCCCTATCGAAGATGCAGTCTCCATAGCGGGGCCAATCGCCATCGCACTACTCACGAAGTCAAGAAACGTGAGGTCATCAAAATCAGCACCACGGTGAACATTTCCCACCTTGGGGGCCGTGACTTCCAGTAAGCAAGCAAACGTGGCGCATTGGCCGATCGACTGCACGACTTCCCCTCACTGACTTGATTGCAGACCCATGTTCGACGAAGGCAATTGCTTCCCATCAACCGGTTCCCGCGCGAGAAATTCGTCGAGCAGAGGAATGATCTTTTCGTGGGCATCCTCCACAACGTAATGTCCGGCATCGGCAAATTCATGCACTTCCGCCTGCGGAAACGACTCGCGCAAACGCTGAAGACAACTTGGCCTAAAGCACCAATCTTTCATGCCCCACAACATCTGCACTGGAAGGTGATGAAGTTTCACCAAATCTTCTTCGATGCGTTCCAATTCGCGCCAGGTGGCGTGACGTGGAGACGTAGGAATATCGATTACGAAGCGGTGCGTTGCAATTCGATTCTGCCAGTTGTCATACGGGGCTAAGAAACCCGCTTTGACCTGTGCTGTCATCCGCTCGGGCTTTTCCGTCGCCATCGAAACAGCCGCGCCTGCGAACAGATTCAAGCCGCGAACAGCGAGTTTCCCGAACAGTGGTATCCGGCAAGCACGAATCCTGAGCGGAATGAAGGGGGGAGGAAAGGCTGCCGTATTGAATAACACGATCCGCGAAAAACGCGCTGGATCCCGGGTCGCTGCCCCCAATCCAATGGCCCCTCCCCAATCATGAACCAATAAAGTGATATCTTGCAAATCCAAGTTATCAATCAAGGTTGTCAGATTGCCAATATGCTGCTCTAGCGAGTAGTCATACTGTTGCGGCTTATCACTTAAACCACACCCAATATGATCTGGCACCACGGCACGGTATCGGTCACGAAACGCGGACACAAGACGGCGGTAATAGAAGGACCACGTGGGGTTACCGTGGACCATCAGCAGAGGTCGCCCACTACCTTCATCCAGATAGTGGTAAGCATTCCCTTCCATCGAAAGCGTTTTCGACTCAAAGGGATACAGAGATCGCCAGTCAACTTCAGCCATATTTCGAATCTAACACACCGCAGTGAGGGCGCGTAGAAGCTTAATCCGCGATGTCGCTCTCGTCGAGCGTCTCCAGGGGCGGGGTCGCTTCTGACGCTTCGTTTTCGAGACCGCTCAAAGCCTTCAGGGCAGCGACAATCTGCATGTCTTGGCGGGGGAATACGGTCCGCAAATCGATTAACAGACTGTCTCGTTTGACGCGACCAAAGACTGAGGGACTCCCCGCCCGCAATGCGGCGGACAATTGGTCAACACTCTGACCTGCAGGTGTGATTGCCAGACACCTCGTCGGAAGTTGCTGCGAAGGAACGGATCCCCCGCCAAGATAGCTCACATCTTCCGTCACTTCGACTGCAGCCACAACTGGGCACGTTGCTATCTGTGGTGCTATACGCTCCGCACGGTTCTGCAAATTCTCCACGGAAGTACTCAACAAGGACAGCAGGGGAATCTTCTGTTCCACGGAATCCTGATCGCGGTAGATCCGTAAGGTTGCCGCCAGGGCGGCCAGCGTCATTTTGTCTACGCGAAATGCTCGAGTCAGTGGATGTTTGGTAATTCGATCAATCAGTTCACGTTTACCGACAATAATTCCCGCTTGGGGCCCACCCAAAAGTTTATCTCCACTGAAGAGCACCACATCCGCGCCCGCCTTAATACTCTCCGACACAATCGGTTCATCCGTGATGCCATACTTTCCGTAGTCGATTAAGGCTCCAGAGCCGACATCATCGATCACATGCACATTTCGCCGGTGTCCCAAATCAACCAATTGCTGTAAGGTCGGCTGCTCACTGAACCCAACCACCACATAGTTGCTGGGGTGCACCTTCATGACCGCGGCGGTATCTGAGTGAATGGCCTGCTGGTAGTCACCGATCCGTGTCTTGTTGGTCGTACCCACCTCGTGAAGTTTCGCTCCACTCTGACTCATCACATCAGGCAATCGATAACTTCCCCCAATCTCAATTAACTGGCCACGCGAAACAACCACTTCTTTTCCATTGGCCAGCGCAGAAAGTGTAAGCAACGTCGCCCCTGCATTATTGTTGACCACCAAAGCTGCCTCGGCGCCGGTTAACTGCTGCAGCAGCTTCTGCACACATTTGACTCGTTGCGAACGTTCCCCAGATGCCAAATCCACTTCCAAGCTGGCATACCCATCACTGACTTCTTGAACCGCATGGATCGCTTCTTCCGCCAACGGCGCACGTCCTAATCCGGTATGCAACAAGATGCCCGTAGCGTTCACCACTGGCCGCAACAGGGGAATTTCATCCTGCTTAATCCAATCAGCGATGCGTTCCGCTAATTCCGCAGGGTTTGGCAGGTTCATTTCCTTCGCTTTGTCTTGCACTTCCTTGCGTAAGTCATCGAGGAAATCACGTACGCCGGCAACAACCACATTACGGTTCGCCTGTTCGCTCAGTGCCTTCAGCGGGGCACTTTCCAACAGTTCATTCACCGAAGGAATATTACGCAAGATGTTCGACATATCTTCTTCCCTATGGGTTACTTCCCGAGGTTCGCCAGTACACGCTTATCCCCTTTGCGTTGCGTGAACCCCACACGATCGAGATACTCGCAAAAAGGTACTGCATATTTGCGGCTGGTGCCTAGAATTCCCCGGATCTCACTCAGTGTCAGACCCTCCGACTCTGCCAGCATAGCTGACAATTTGTCTCTTGCACTTTGCTCCGCTTCGACATGCATAAAATAGTCGTTGGTAATTTCCACCAAGTCTCCATCAGCCGCCGCCAACTGAATCAACTGCGGCACAGATTGCTGATTCTTGGTTGCCTCCTGCTGACATTGCTTAACCGTCGGCGACTCAAATCCCGCAGCTTGATACTGCCGAATCAACTGCGCCATCAGAGCGCGTTCATTCTTCGATAACTGAGGCCCTTGGCCAACCAGACCGACTCCACGGTCCGTCAAGCGGACGACCCCCGCCTGTTTCATATGCTCCAGCACAGCAAGCAAGAACGTCCGTTCACCCAAGTAATCAAAGCCGCTCAGCAATTTGGAGAGATCGACGGTACTGCGGAGAGGTTCTTTTTCGTGCATCGTTTGCAGCGCTGCTGCAATGCGGTGCGAGAGTCGCTCCAACACTTGCCGGTGCAACCGAAAGGTGCGTTGCGGCGACAAATTGATTTCCACCATTTCACCAGATTCCACCAGTCCACCAACGGTCTCTTCGATCGCCTCGACCCCTGCCGTACGAGAAAGCTCGGATGGCTGCCAGTTCCGCAAGCCGGCAAAGAACAACGCCGCGGAAGCGCGTTCCACTTGATTGCCGGACTGCAATTTGTCGAGCATCTCAAAATCCACATCATCGGGATTCTTCAGTTTGTGCGCGGCCGGTACCAAGACGCGTCCACCGCCGATGGTCGTAATTGGTGACTCGCTTCGCAACACAAACGGCTGGTTCCAGACCGTCACAGCCTCTGCGCTCAGAAACGCCTGACAAACACACGTTTCCCCTGGCTCCAACTGATCACGCCCCAAGAGGATAATGGACGTCAGCAACTCGGCCGTGCCGACATGCATGCGCACGCGGGCGCGGTTTTTGAGTGGTCGCTGCATGTTTGGCAGTAAAGTCAAAGACAGCGTCACCAGCTTGCTCGGCTCCAGATGCCCTACGGACGCCAATTCCTGCCCTCGATCCGTTTGGTCATGATGCACGCCGGCCAAGTTGATAGCAGTCCGCTGTCCACGATGCACCTCTTGCACCACGCGATCATGATTCTGCAAGCCGCGTACACGCACATGGATCCCACCGGGTTCAATGACGAGTTCATCTCCGACCTGCACGCGCCCACTACTGGCGCTCCCGGTCACCACCGTACCGTGTCCCGCAATGGTAAACGTGCGATCAATCGCCATCCGAAACGGCGCATCGACCAGATGCATCCGCTTGGTATCGGCGACAAAATGTGCCGCAGCGAGCAACTCGTCCTTCAATAAGTCGATCCCCATCCCGGTCGTACTACTCGTTTGCACAATCGGTGCGTCAGCCAGAAAAGTACCGGCAACGAGTTCTCGGATCTCGTCCTCGACCAACGGCAGCCAATCGGGATCCACCAAGTCACATTTGGTCAGTGCAATCACACCAACGGGAAGGTCAAGCATCCGCAGAATCTCAAGATGCTCACGCGTTTGCTGCTTGATCGAGTCATCGGCTGCCACCACCAGCAGGGCGATATCCATCCCAGTCGCACCGGCAAGCATATTGCGAACGAATTTCTCGTGCCCCGGTACATCGACAATTCCCAGGCGATAATCTTCCAGGACGAGTTCGGCGAATCCGAGCTCGATCGTGATGCCACGTTTTTTTTCTTCCGGAAGTCGATCCGTATTCACGCCGGTCAGGGCGCGGATCAGCGATGTCTTGCCGTGGTCGATGTGCCCCGCTGTACCGAGGATGAGATCCGTAGTCATATGCTTGATTCTACCGCACCACGCCCTGTCCGATAAGGATCTTAGGGCGAGACTCAGCCACCAATCTGGTACATGGGCCGCTCGGGTTTCTCAAATCCTGGAGAATCAATGCCATGCCCCGGCTGTTTGTGGTCGACACAATCATGCAGTAGTTGCGCCAGGTCCTCATCACTTCCGCCCCCGCGCAGCAACTGCCGCGCATCCCACTCGACCGTCGAGAACAAACAGTTCCTGAATTGACCTTCGGCTGTAATCCGCAGTCGATTGCACGCAGAACAGAACGGCTGAGACACCGGATTGATGAATCCGACGCTTCCCTTGCCATCAGCAAAGTCGTAATCCACAGCCGGCTGACTTGGGTCCGGTCGCTCAGCAGGCACAAGCGCACCAAATTCTGCCTCCAACACGTCGCGGATCACCGCACCGGTCAGAACTTGACTTGTCTCCCAACGCTGCTCGGAATCCAAAGGCATGAACTCGATGAATCGCAATTCAAATGCATGCGTTCGTGCAAAGTGGGCCAAGGGAATAATCTCTTCTTCCGTGATCCCCTGGATGGCCACAGCATTCAATCGTATCTTTTCGAAACCCACCTGACGTGCAGTAAAGATCCCATCCAAGACGCGCTGTAAACCTTCTCGCCGAGTAATGCGCTGAAAGGTCTCTTCTTGCAAACCATCCAAACTGATATTCAACCGGCTTAATCCTGCCTGGTATAGCGCTGCCGCCTGATCCGCCAATAACACACCATTCGTGGTCAGGGCAATATCTTCGATACCTTCAATCTCGGCCAATCGCGAGATCAAATCCGGTAGTTCCGCGCGCACCAGTGGCTCTCCTCCGGTGATGCGCAGACGGTTCACGCCTCGGGCAGCGGCAACACTAACCACACGAGTGATTTCCTCAAACGTAAGTAACTCGTCGCGCGGCTTAAATTGAATGGCTTCATTTGGCATGCAATAAAAGCAGCGGATGTTACAGCGATCGGTCACGCTGATCCGCAAGTTATTATGCACGCGACCTAAACGATCAATTAGTTGCTGTTGCTTCATGGTTCAGGACTCGCGACAGGGTGCACCCATTCAGTCGAACCATCAGCCCAGTGCTCACGTTTCCAGATCGGAACGACTTCCTTCAATGTATCAATCAGCCACTGGCCCGCCTCAAACGCCGGCTTGCGGTGCGCTGAACTGACTGCAATCGCCACACTCGCTTCACCAAGACCGACCTGCCCCAGACGGTGCACGATCGCCACCTCCACTAGAGGCCAACGCGTACGAGCCTCTTGTTCCAAGGCGCTCATTTGCTTCTCTGCCATCTCCCCGTAACATTCGTAATCTAACGAGACGGTTTGACGCCCCTGAGTGAATTCACGAGTCGTCCCCAGGAACAAGGTAGTCGCACCTGCCTGATGCGAACCTACGCACGCCAACACTTCAGTGGGATCGATGGCATTATGGGTGAGTTGAATCACGGCGGTAAAGTTCCTGGTTGTGCTTGCCTCGCCACGTATCGCTCGTCTAACCACCGCTAACCGGGGGAATACACGCGACCTCGTCGGAAACTTGAATTACCGTGGCGTCGTTCGCATAGTCAGCGTTCACGGCAAATAACGATTGCTGCAACATGGAGCCTAGTTCAGGATACGCAGCAGTCATCGCATTCCGCAAGTCACCCACCGTTTGACCGCTCATATCCACCCGAACGACCTCCACGCCAAGCTGTTCGCGAGCACTCGCAAATAGTTTGATTTCTACGATCATGTCACAATCAACTCCTCACCCCGCACGGTCAAGAGGGCGGAGAACTCGGGCTTCAATCCATATGCCAGTGCCAACAGTTTGATCGGATGGATCGTCGGTTTACTTGTACCTTGCTCCATTTGCAGCTTACAGGCGCTGCATTCGGTCACTCCCAATTGCAAGGTCGGATCACGGAGCGACGAAATCAGCTCCCAACCGGCCCGCAAACTGGAACGATAGTTTTCACGTTTCAGACCGAAAGTGCCCGCCATCCCGCTACACCCCTTATCGATGGCATGTACATTCAACCCCGGAATCAGCTTTAACAGGTTGCTGGCCGAATTCGGATGTGCTCCCGTGCGGGCATGACAAGGCTGGTGATAGCCAACCACATAATTGATCGGTTTGAGATCCAGTTCCAACTGGCCTGTGAGGTGTAAACGCCACAAATAGGCACAGGCATCTTCCGTATTCTCCGCCACCAAACGCGCGTCGTCGTCATCGAGCAGACTGAGGTACTCATGCCTTAGACAGAGTGCAGCCGAGGGTTCCGTGGTGACAATTTTGTAGCCCAACCGAGCTGCTTCGACCAACAGAGCAACATTCTTACTGGCAAGTTTCCGGGCCTGATCCGTCGCCCCGACAGACATATGGATCATCCCCGACGCATCCTGCTTCGGAGGCACGTACACAGACACTCCATTGTGATGCAAAATGGCCAGAAAGGCCTCGGCCAACTGCGTGTCGTGATAATTCGCGTAGATGTCAACAAAATACAGGACCTTTTCCCCGGGCTCACGATTCAGCTTCGTCAGTCGCCGTCGATAAACCTGGCTAAGAAACGATCGCGCGGAGAAACGAGGAAGCTTTCTCCCCTGGGCAATGCCCATCAATTTCTCCATCAACCAGCGTACGATTCGGTTCCCAATCGCCCAATTCGCCAGTCTGTGTAAACGACTCCCATAACGAGACAACGTCGGAATCCTGATGAGTACAGCGTCCGTCAGACGCAAACCGTTGGTCGCAACATACTGCGCTTTGGCCTCCGTCATCAGCTTCGGAATGTCGACATCAGCGGGGCACTCAAGCCGGCATTGATGGCAGTTAACACATAAGTCTGCCATCCGTTTCATCTCGTCCAACGCCAACGTTTCGGGATCGAGACTACCAGTAGAAATCCCACGCATGAGATTGGCTTTCGCTCGCGGGGTTGCCTCCTCGCGAGGTGAAAACCTGAAAATTGGGCACATCCTTTCTTCGGGCATCTGGCTACGGCAACGCCCACAACCATTGCAACTGCGAGCAACGTAAGGCAATTCGATTTGTCCCCAGACGAGTTGCAAGTCAGCAAGCTCTAGCTGATGGTTGCTCGATTCCCCTACGATCTCATCCAGAAGGCCTGTATCCCGTTCGCCGGAGGAAATGTCTTCCGCCGCATCAAAACGAGGCGTCGGAGTGACCGGCCGCAAATTCTTGGTCAATGGCTGGGGTTCCAGTGCCACAACTTTTCCCGGATTCAGGATTCCTTGTGGATCAAAAATCCGCTTCACTTCACGGAACACCTGATACAGAGGACCGTGTTGTGTTCGTGCATGCCAGGTTCGACTTAAACCGTCACCATGCTCTCCGCTCATCGTTCCGCCGACTTCTCGCACCTCGGCATACAGGTCGCTGGCGAGTGGCTGCATCAGGGCAACATGCTCGTCATTTGACATGTCGAGAAATGGTCGAATGTGCAACTGCCCATGCCCGGCGTGTGCAAAGAGCGACGCGGTCACCTGCCACTTTTTCAGCAGGACATGCAGACGGGACAGAAAATCGGGCAATTTCTCCGGGGGTACCGCGATATCCTCCACAAAGGGCAGTGCACGTCGCTGCCCCTTCAGGCGATATAACGTCGGAATCACTCGCTTCGCCAACGTCCAATACAATGCGACTTCATCACGCTCGTTCGCAATTCGAATATCAAAGGCCAAGCGTTTGCGTCGCTGCAACCTGTTTCCAATCCGTCGCAATGCATCGCGCACGACGCGCGGATCGTCCCCAGCACATTCCACCAACAACATGGCCTCCGCATTCGCCGGAATCAACGTTTCAAAACGCGTGTCGAATTCGCGTGCCATGGTTAAGAGCCGACGATCCATTAAATCACAAGCACTGACATCCATTTTCGAGACCAGCAAAGCCGCCTGTGCAGCGCCTTCAAGGCGATCGAAAAACAGCAAGATGACACCTGTGTGCCTGGGAAGAGGCGATGTCCGCACGGTCGCCTCGGTGATCAGTGCCAGTGTGCCCTCGGAACCCACCAGCAACCGCGCCATATCAAGTTGATCATCTACCAGAACATCATCCAAACGATAGCCGGAACGATGTACCAGCGAATTCGGTTTGTGCTCACCAATGGAAGCTTGATTTTTCCGGATCAACCTCGTGAGCTTCCCCGTCAATTGCGACACGCTATCGCCGTTGTTATTTGACGTGTCCACCGCATGCTTGCCAACCTCGGCTACTTCGCCATCGGCAAAGACCACCTGCATGCTCTCGATATGGTCACGCGCTGAGCCGTACTGCAGCCAGTGACTGCCAGAGCCATCCAGTGCCAAGACACTGCCCATCGTGGATACCGCTCCCGTCGCAGGGTCTGGCCCGAACACTCGACCGCGGGCCGCCAGCGTCCGATTGAGCAAACCGTGGACGACCCCCGGTTGGATACGCACGGTATCGTCATTCACCTCCAGGACGCGCCGCATGGAGTGTGAAAAATCAATCACTAACCCCTGACCGATGGACTCACCGGCCAAACCAGTACCAGCACCGCGAGGATGGATGGGGATCCCGTTATCCGCAGCGTAGTTCACGCACGCCACCACCTCGTGGACATTCCGAGGACATACAACCCCTAAGGGCGGAATCTGGTAGATACTGGCATCCGACGCGTACAACTGAACGGTCAAATCATCACAGCGCACATCCCCCGAGATGAGCCCTCGTAGATCTTCTTGGATCCGTTGACGTTCTTGATCCATAATTGTCGAAACAAGCGCAGATTGACAGGACTACGGTGACGATTGATCTGACACAGCTGAGGCAGCCATCCGCGCACTGCCCTCCGCCTCTGCCATCCGTGCCTCCTGCTGACGGTAACGCTCGTGCGTCTCAAGGCTGAATGCGTCGCGCTCTCCCAAGCCTTCTATGCCTCGGTACTGCGACTGACAACGGTAACACTGCAATACGTTGCCAATCCACATGTACAGGGTGAAGTCCAACAGGGCGCTGGCACCGAGAATCGCAAACGTCCAGTAAATCATGTGAAAATACCACGTGATGCTACTGGAGATGATCTGTATCAAAATGATAATCAGACCTAAACGCTGCGGAAAGTCTTTGCGCACAAACAGTTCTTCGCACGGGCAAATCGCACATCGCACGACGTTGCCGGGCTCGATCGCATGAGGTTGAATGCGATGGACTGCCTGACAATAACGGCAAGGGATGGTTACCGTATCGACATCAATATCAGCCTGTGTTGTCCGTTCACAGTGATCGCAGTGAAACGCTACATTCATAGACTTCAGGTGGGAGAGGCTAAGGGGAGTCACGGTCAGGAAACCCGTTTACTCCATCATAGCGGATAGGGGTAATTAATCGACAGTAGCTGAGAGTTCAATTCCCCCAGAAATGCCAAGATTACACCGGCATAAAGGATACCAGTGGCACTTTGCGTATTGGGAACTTTCAGAACGTTCCAGGTCATCCACGCCATCGCACCGGTTCCCAGGAGGCCGCTCAGCCAGCGAAATGCAACAAAGATCCAGAACGTCGTGTCGGCACCGTTTCCAGAAGTGCCCACCATAGCAAGACCAAATCCGCAGACAGCGATCCGCAAGGCCACGGCAACGGCCATCAACCAGACCAGACGTTGAAGCGGCAGTAGCTCCATCGTCGGCGTGTTGAGATACCAATGCCCCAATAGCATCGCAGTCATCGTCACTCCGAGCAGCAAGCCTGCCGAGACCACGTTACATAACGTCAGCGGTAGGTTCAGCTCCTCTTGCGTTCCCCAAGGTGTCGCCAGGACAGCACCGCCAAAGCCAATTGCCGTGAGCGCGACCAACACAAAAAATCCGATATCTTTCCGCTCGTAAAGCCAGATCACGGCACCCACATAACTGAACACTGCCGCCACAATCGCAACAATGAAAGTTGCTGACCAACTCACAAATTGCTCAGCAAAGACCGCCCGATTCACGAATAGCCCCAAAGCTGCAAAGGTGTTCAGTCCCATCAGCACCCATAGATGCACGCGATAGAACCCACTGGTTACCAATCTGGCAGGCGTGAGCGTCATCGCCAAAGCGATGCCAAACGTCAGGCGAAACACAAACTGAATCAGAATCTGCCAGAGAATGTCCACAAGTGCGTCAACCTGTGCTTGACTGTGACCGTCCGTACCTACCGACGATCCCCATAGATGAGTTGCATGATCTCCTGCCGTGTCTTCTCGTTCTTGCGGAAGATCCCCTTCATGGCGGACGTCACACACAAACTTCCTGGCTTACGAATCCCGCGAATGGTCATACAAGAGTGAGATGCCTCAATGATCACAGCCACGCCGCGGGCACCCAACTCGTCCATCAACATATCAGCCACATCGTCCGTCATCCGTTCCTGGACCTGAGGCCGGCGAGAGACGACTTCAACCACTCGCGCGAGTTTACTGAGCCCAATCACTTTCCCATCCGGAAGGTAGCCAATGTGTGCCTTGCCGGTGAACGGCAACAAGTGATGTTCACACATACTGCAGAAGCTAATGTCACGAACGAGGACGACCTCGTCGTATTTTTCGGTAAAGAACTTCTTCAGGTGCTGTCGTGGGTCTGAATGCAAACCACCAAACAATTCCGCATACATCCGCGACACTCGGGCGGGAGTTTCCAACAACCCCTCACGATCGGGATCTTCTCCTACCGCCGCCAGGATCTCCCGAACAGCACGTTCGATTCTTGGCAAATCGACCGCCGACGAGGAATCCGGGAGGTCGTCTGCTTCGCGTTCGCCCATCAGGCTACCCGTTTCACGTTCGTGCTCGGTTGACATGTTTCTCCCTCTGAAAAACCTCATCCTAAATTGCCAACGTCTAGGACGGAAGTGGTCCGAACCGAAGTCCTGAAAAAGCAGGCATTTCTGTGCCGTTTATGGGCATCCGTCACATCCCAACTGCCTCCCGATCCCTGTTTGATACCACGCCCCCTGACAGAACCACCGTCCCGCAGTCGTCTCCTCCTGGAAGCGGGCTACTTGCTTCGCCACTGGCCGACATTTAGATTGTCGATGTTCACACCAAACAAAGGAGAAACCCATGGCAAAGTGGCCAATCGGAGTATTCACATCCATCGATGCGGGACTCGGCGTCAAGCTAGAAGTCGCTCATGAACTTGGCATCCCCACGATTCAGCTGCATGCACCGGCTAAAGAAACGCGGACCGCGGAGAATGCCGAAGCATTTCTGCAAAAGCTGGGAGAATTGGGCATTGAACTCACCTGTGTGTTCGGGGGATTTGAAGGTGAAAGCTACGCCGATATCCCTACCGTCGTTAATACAGTAGGGCTCGTTCCTGCAGACACACGGGCTGCACGCACGCAAGAAATGAAAGAGATCGCCGACTTTGCCAAGCTTCTTCGCTGCGACACCGTGGCGCTGCACCTGGGATTCATTCCACATGACACCAATGACCCTCTCTATGCCGAGGTACTGGACGTCACGCGCGACGTACTCGACCACTGCAAAGCCAACGGGCAGAATCTCCATTTAGAGACCGGGCAGGAATCTGCGGAAGGCTTGTTGCAGTTCATTCAAGATACTGGCCGCGACAACCTGTTCGTCAACTTTGATCCCGCAAATATGATCCTTTACGGCACAGGAGAGCCGATCGATGCGTTGAAGAAGATCGGAAACTATGTCCGCAGCATCCACTGCAAGGACGGCACCTGGGCAGACAAGCCGGGTGAAGAATGGGGCCAGGAAGTCCCTCTCGGCGAGGGTGACGTCGGAATGGAAAATTACATCCAAACGTTAAATGAGCTGGGCTATACGGGTCCTCTGACGATTGAACGCGAGATTCCTCAGGAACCCGAGCGGCAGAAAGCAGAAATCCACCACGCCGTCTCGCTACTTAACGAAATCAAAGCGAAACTTGCGTAGTCAACTGTCGCCAACTTCATACCCCACCGTACCGTTTCACCTCGCCTCAGCTGCGTGGACTTCTGTCGGTGTGCGTCTATAATCAGCGGTTTGAAATTCGCCATCGCACGAGTACAACTCGGCGGACAACAGGAGGATCATTGTGCCGGAAAAAGTGGTAATTATTGGAAGTGGTCCCGCTGGTTGGTCAGCTGCCATCTATGCTGCACGGGCTAACTTGAGTCCTGTGGTTTACGAAGGCACAGTGAAACCGGAAATGATTCCACTCGGGCAACTCGCGTTCACGACCGAGGTTGAGAACTACCCCGGGTTCCCTTTTGGTAACGTGCGTGCGTTCATCGAAAGTGCGGTGTCTAAAGACCGCCACTGGAATCTTCCCCCAGTTCCAAAAGGCGAAGAACAAGACGGTCAGCCGCACTATGCCGTTCAAGGCGTCGAGCTGATGGAGTTGATGAAACAGCAGGCGCTGAATTTTGGTGTTCGCGTGGTCAGCGACGACATCGTCGACATTGATGTCGACAATGACATCCGACGCGTCATCCCGGCCAGCGGCGAGCCGGTTGCAACCCATACGATCATCGTGGCTACCGGCGCGCGTGCGAATTACCTTGGGCTCGACTCCGAGGAAGCCTACAAAAACAAAGGAGTCAGCGCCTGTGCGGTGTGCGATGGGGCATTGCCGCTGTTCCGCAGCAAGCCACTGGCGGTCATCGGCGGTGGAGACTCGGCTGTCGAAGAAGCGACCTATTTGGCCAACCTGAAGGACGCGGCAACCATCTATCTGGTCCACCGTCGAGATCAACTCCGAGCCTCCAAGATCATGGCGGATCGAGCACTGACCCACCCCAATATCGAGATGGTGTGGAATAGCACGGTCAGCGAAGTCTTGGGAGACGGCAATCTTGTCACCGGACTGCGACTTGAGAGTACGGTAGATGACTCCACCCGAGAACTTGAAGTCGGCGGGATGTTTGTCGCCATCGGCCACACTCCCAACACGGCATTCCTGCAAAACAAACTCCAGATGAACGAAAAAGGCTACATCCAGTGGACAGAAGCCTTTCGCACCAAAACAAGTGTCGAGGGTGTATTCGCTGCCGGCGATGTCGCTGACGACTACTATCGACAAGCGATCACTTCTGCCGGCACTGGTTGCATGGCCGCACTCGATGCCGAGCGTTATCTCGCCGAGCACAATCTCTAAACCATCTCGACACGAAAGTTCAGCATGTCCAAGCCCTCTGAAAAAGTTCAAGCAACCCGGCGGACCCTCACCGACGCGCAAGAGCAAGGAGGGTTTGCTCCATTACTTGCATACCTGCGCCTGTCCGGACCAGGATGGTTACAAAGCGCCATCACGCTGGGCGGCGGATCTTTGGCGGGCAGCCTGTTTTTGGGAGTACTCGGGGGCACCAGCCTCCTCTGGCTGCAACTCGTCGCCATCGGCATGGGTGTGGTGATGCTGAGCGCCATCAGCTACGTCACCCTCTCCACTGGCGAACGGCCTTTCCGCTCCATCAATCGACATATCAATCCCGTCTTGGGTTGGGGCTGGCTGATTGCCACGATCATGGCAAATATGATCTGGTGCATGCCTCAGTTCAGCCTCTGCTTTGCAGCATTGCAAAAGAATCTGATTGGCCAACCTTTAAATGAATCACTATTCAGCAAGTTGATTGTCTCAGGCACAATCCTGGCCGCCACCTTCTGCGTTGTGCTCATGAACCGGCGACAGGGAATTGGTGCACGTATTTTCGACCTATTCCTCAAAGCCCTCGTCGGAATGATTGTCCTTTGTTTTTTTGGTGTGGTTGTCTACTTGAGCACAAAGGGAGATTTAAACTGGAGCACGATTCTCGCTGGCTTCATTCCTGACTTCAATCAAGCGAACCACCCCACAGGCGATTTGGCGACACTCGTCGACTCGCTACCTGAACCGATTCGTGAATTCTGGTCCAGCAAGATCATGAAGGAACAACGTGCTGTCATGATCGGCGCGGCAGCAACCGCAGTCGGCATCAACATGACATTCTTGCTCCCGTATTCCATGCTGAATCGCGGGTGGGACAAGCCCTTTCGGGGACTGGCTCGCTTCGACTTGTGTACCGGCATGGCGATCCCTTTCCTCATCGTGACAAGCTGCGTGGTGATTGCCTCGGCAAATAGTTTTCACGCCGTCATCGACGACCCGCTCAAGAGCCAAGACCCTGACGTCATGGCCACGAGCGAATTCTACGCCGGTGCCAAGCCGTTACTGGAAGAGCGTCTGAAATTCTCAAACACGAATAATTTTTCAAATATTGCTAAGATGCCGGAAGCCGAAAAGCGAATTGCCGTTTCCCTCGTCAGAAGGAATGCATTTCAGCTATCCCAGTCCCTGGCTCCACTGCTCGGGGAGCGAAATGCCAACCTTGTTTTTGGCCTCGGAATTTTTGGCATGGGTTTCTCGACCATCATCATCTTGATGCTAATCAATGGCTATGCGTTCTGCGAAATGACCGGCACGGAACAAGGCAGTCCAGCATTTGTCGCCGGCTGCCTTGTGTCCGGAATCACCGGCGCAATGTGGCCTCTGATCTGGGACGGCCCAGCCAAACTCTGGCTAGCAATTCTTACCTCCAGCTTCGGCATGATGCTCTTGCCGATTGCCTACTTCACCTTCTTCATCATGATGAACAACAAAACGATCATGGGTGCCGAAAAACCGACTGGTGGAAAAATGACCCTGTGGAACGTGCTGATGGGGCTCTCCGTCCTTGGCGCCTTGGCCGCAGCTGGATCTGCCATTTGGGAAAAGATAAAACCCATATTCGATTCCGAAGCTAAACTGGTGCCCCAAATAGCTGGGTACGTTGTCCTGGGATTCACCTGCGCATTCATTGGTTTGGTGATCCTAGGATTCATACTCAAAAAGCCGGAACGCAAGGCGTCTGCCGAATAGCGATTCTCCTTGGAAGCTAGACTGCGTTTGAAGGATCAACATCATGAAGCTGACAGTGGCTGTTGCAAGGCAAGCAAAAAGCATCGGTTCACAATGCACCATCCAGGGATGGATACGCACTCGCCGGGATTCCAAAGGTGGCTTCAGCTTTCTTGAAGTCAATGACGGCAGTTGCCTGAGCAATATTCAGGTCATCGCAGATGCGGACTTACCGAACTACGAAGAAGACATCAAAAGACTCAGTGCCGGCTGCAGTGTTTCGATTACCGGCCAAGTGAAGGAATCCGGCGGGAAAGGCCAGGCAACGGAAATCCAAGCGACCGAAGTCACCGTTCACGGCTGGGCGGATCCCGACGAGTACCCACTCCAAAAGAAACGACACTCGATGGAAAAACTCCGCGAGTGGGCACACCTGCGGCCTCGCACCAATACCTTTGGCGCGGTCGCCAGAGTACGCAACTGCATCTGCAATTCGATTCACTCATTCTTTCAAGAGGAAGGATTCCTCTACGTTAACACTCCGGTCATTACAGCCAGTGACTGCGAAGGAGCTGGGGAAATGTTCTCGGTCACCACGCTGGACTTGGAGAATGTCCCACGGACAAATGGCAAAATTGATTTCTCCCTCGATTTTTTCGACCGCCCCAGCTATCTCACGGTAAGCGGCCAACTGGAAGCAGAGATCTACGCCACAGCGCTCGGCAAAGTGTACACATTCGGGCCGACGTTTCGTGCGGAGAACTCCAATACTTCGCGGCATCTCGCCGAATTCTGGATGATTGAACCGGAGATGGCGTTCTTCGAATTAACTGACAATATGGATCTGGCAGAGAAGTTCTTAAAACGAGTATTTCGGGACGCGCTGGAAAGGTGTGCCGAAGA
The DNA here is from genome assembly GCA_002701545.1 of Blastopirellula sp. Classification (GTDB taxonomy): domain Bacteria; phylum Planctomycetota; class Planctomycetia; order Pirellulales; family Pirellulaceae. Next base: position 126,422 of record NZVR01000046.1, read on the forward strand.
CATGGAGTTCTTCAACCTGCGAATTGACGACACCGTGCTCGCGACACTCACCGGGATCATCGACAACGAATTCATTCGACTCACCTATACCGAAGCAATCTCGATCCTGGAGAACAGCAAGACGAAATTCGAATACCCCGTCCAGTGGGGCACCGATTTGCAATCTGAACACGAACGGTTCCTGACCGAAGAGCATTTTCAGGGCCCCGTCATCCTGTACGATTACCCGCGTTCCATCAAACCGTTTTATATGCGCGTCAACGACGACGAGAAAACGGTACGTGCCATGGATGTTCTGGTGCCCAAAGTTGGCGAAATCATCGGTGGCAGCCAACGTGAGGAACGCCTCGATGTACTGCAGGCACGGATGGCCGAACAGGATTTAGAAGCAGAGGACTATTGGTGGTACCTGGACTTAAGGCGTTTTGGCACCGTGCCTCATTCCGGCTTCGGACTCGGCCTCGAACGTGTCGTTCAGTTCGTGACCGGTATGACGAACATCCGCGATGTGATCCCTTTCCCGCGTACCCCAGGCAATGCTGACTTCTAGTCGCTCCACTTCTCGCCACTCCACAAATCCCCGCCATCCCATCCTCGACAACGAGAAACAGCAACGATGACCTACTTACGAACCATTACCGCCGCCACGTTACTATTGCTCGTCACCCTCAGCGCCTCTGCAGCCGAGCACACCAAAGACACTTTAGAGCAAGTAAAAAAACGACTTGCCGACAAGACCGCGGTTTTGATTGATGTCCGCGAACAAAGGGAGTGGAACGCAGGCCATTTAAAGAATGCTTCACTCGTGCCACTCAGCAAAATCCGAAAGGGCACGAACCCCAAAGTGACGTCGAAAGACGTCATCATTTACTGCCACTGCCGCAGTGGTGGACGTGTCATCCCTGCCGCGGACATTCTACAAAAACGCGGATTCGATGTGCGGCCATTGAAAGCCGGCTTTGAAGATCTGCTGAAAGCGGGCTTCAAGCCAGCCAAGTAGATGCCTTAAGCGAGTCAAACCAGCTGCTCAAACGGCTTCAGGTCCGCGCACCTCGCCACCAATGCGGATCACTTGCTCCATCGGCAAGACAAAAATCTTACCGTCGCCAATATTGCCCTCTTCGCTGGTTCTGGCGACGGTCTCCAGGGTATTGATGGTACGTTCCAGGAAATCGTCGTTAACGCAGATTTCCAGGACAACCTTGCGAAGCAGGTACGTTTGATACTCGTTGCCACGATACATGGCAGTGCGCCCGCGCTGCCGACCATATCCCTGCGCATCACAAATGGTCATCCGCTCAACTCCCACCTTACTAAGGGCTTCGCGGACAATCTGCAAACGCGTCGATTGAATAATGGCGACGACCAGTTTCATAAACAAGCTCTCCAGCGTGTGCCGAAGTTCGTGAAATGCGTTCATCCAGATGGTTACGCAACGGTAACCAGCCAATCAGCCAAACGCAAGAGCACCGAGGAATCGACCGCAAATCAGCGGGGCAACGCTGCCGTCGATGTCGCATCCTCGTCGAAAGCAGTCCACACCGGAATCTGCTCTTTCAACTCCTTGATCCGTGCCTGCATTTGCTCTTGAATTTTCTCGCGACGCAAGACTTCTTTGATGTCTTTCTGCGCTTCGACAAAGGAAACATGGCCCCCTTGTTCGCGATCGAGCACACGGATGATATAGAAACTACGATCATCTTCGATGATCTGGCTCAGCTTACCTGTCTCAAGGGAGAAAATAAAATCCTCGAGTTTTTCCGAAGCCAGAGAACCTCGGTCTGTCCAATCGTGAAACCCACCTTGGTCCGACTTCAGGCCTTCGGATTCGCGTTTTGCAACCGCCGCAAAAGGAGCTCCCTTCAGTACCGAGTTCCCCATCCCAGCCAGCTTGCGATATGCAGTCTCCTTGTTCGGATGGTTACTGAAAAACACAGTCAACTGTTCCCATTTAGCTTTCGGTAAAACCACATAGTCATCGATGGTTGCCCGATATCGCTCGCGTAATTCGTCAAACGTCACCTCCGGCTTGAAGTCAATGTTGGTTGACATCGCATTCTGGCCCAAAGCGCGTTCACCGAACATGCGCTGCTCTTTTTCTAATGACGAACCGTACTCACGCAGTGCCTCATCTAACTCACCAAGCGTGAGCAACCCGCGTTTTTTCATCACCACTGCCAGGTTAAAAAGTTGCCCGCTGGTGTCGCGCCGGCGGAGTTTGGCCAACTCTTTTTTCGAGGCGTTTTCCATATCGTCAGTCATCTTCTTTAACTGCTCACGGAATATCGAACGCACACGTGGCTGAATCTGTCCGAGACTTTCATCCAGCTTTTCCAACGGAATGGTCCGCAAGAAATCAATGTAGAGCATCTTCGACTCAATCGAAGAAGGGAGTAACCGCTGAATGATTCGGCGACGTTCCGCCTGAAGCGCTTCGGCAGAATACTTGCCGGCCACAGATTCGAACATCAAGTTGACTTGAAAATTGAAGTCACCTGCCAGAATCTGCTCGTCCCCCACCGTCGCAATAATCTCCGCAGGTTCAAATATCTCGCCTTGCACCTGGTTGACCTGCCGCTCTGCACCCGGGAGGGGTTGGAACTGCGGGGACGGATTGGAGAATTGAGGGAGCACTTGCTGCTGACGACCTTCAAACACCACATTGGGTGGTACGGATGGAGCCGCAACCTGTTGCTGTGCACCCACATTACCGCTGCCCTGAAATGGATCGCGGGGCTGCGAAAAGGAGGGGGAATCACAGTAGATCAACACAGCAACGGAAGTGCAGAAGCACCATATGCATCTATTTCTTGGTATCACTGTGTTGTCTCTCGACGAACGTCTCAGGAGTCAACCTAACCGTGGTCAGTTGGAAAAATGGTGCGGGAGTATAGAAGCCCGGCTAGGTTGATCGCAACACCGATTTGACTAACTCCAGCAGCTTCTCCGGGTTAGTTGCTAGCGGAGGAATCGGTAGATACGCTTTTTTGTCGACCACGCGCAAGCGTCCCTGGTTTGCGCGTGCCAACTGCTCCATGCGATTTCGGTTCGAGTAGGAGAACACGAGAAACTTGTCTTCGACTCCGATCGCTGTGATTTGCCACATAGCAGCCTCCATTTTGAGGGCTGCCAGCGATAGCAATTGCAGCACCGGGTCTGGAAGCTGCCCAAAGCGGTCGACGAGTTCTGCTTTGAGTTCTTCTAGGTGGTCAAATCGCTCAACGCGACTCATGCGCCGATAAAGATCGATCTTCATTCGCATATCCGGCACATAATCCTGCGGCAAATGCGCTTCGAATGGTAAATCGATATCGACATGCGTCGACAGTTTGGGCGGCAATTGCTTTTGCCGCCGAACTGCAGCCTCCAGCAGTTGGCAATAGAGTTCATAACCCACTGCCGCGATATGCCCACTCTGTTGTGTCCCCAAAAGATTACCTGCACCACGAATCTCGAGATCGCGCATGGCAATCGCAAACCCGGCTCCCATGTCACTGAATTCCTCGATGGCCCGCAATCGCCGGGCCGCGTTAGGACTCAAATGCTTGCCGGGATCAATCAACATATAGCAATAGGCGCGATGCTTGTATCTTCCGACGCGTCCTCGCAATTGATGCAGGTCCGCCAAACCATAGCGATCTGCTTCGTCAATAAAAATGGTATTGGCATTCGGGATATCCAGACCGCTTTCCACGATGGTGGTCGCCAGCAGTAAATCAAACCGGTGAGCAATAAAGTCCGTCATCACTTGCTCAAGCTGGGACTCAGGCATCTGCCCATGTCCAATTTGCACCGAAGCTTCTGGTACAATTCGCTTCAATTTTTCCTCAACGACATGGATGTCATTGACGCGGTTGTGCACAAAATAAATCTGCCCTCCGCGATTCAATTCGCGCAACACAGCATTACGTATCAGTTCTTCATTCCACCGCGTGACACGGGTCTCGATCGCGACACGGTCTTCGGGAGGAGTCTCCAGATTCGAGATATCTCGCACACCCACCAGTGACATGTGCAGCGTTCGCGGAATGGGCGTCGCACTCATCGTTAACACATCCACCATGGACCGAAACGATTTCAGACGTTCTTTCACCTCAACGCCAAACCGCTGCTCTTCGTCAATCACCACTAGGCCAAGATTGCAGAACTGGACATCTTTCGAAGCCAATCGATGAGTACCGATCACAATGTCGACGGTACCGCCGGCTAGTTTCTTCACTGTTTCGCGCTGTTCCTGCGGTGAACAAAATCGGCTCAGCTTGGCGACATCGACGGGGAATTCCGCCATGCGATCACGAAAGTTTTTGTAGTGTTGCTCTGCCAAAATCGTGGTTGGCACCAGCACGGCAACTTGATAGCCGCTATCGACCGCCTTAAAGGCTGCCCGCATGGCAAGTTCCGTTTTGCCATACCCTACGTCCCCACAGATCAAACGATCCATCGGTCGCAGGTTGCCCATATCTGCAGCAATGGCTTGCAAACCGAGTGACTGGTCGGGGGTTTCTTCATAGGGAAAGGACGCGTCAAACTCACGCTGCCACTCAGATGAAACCTCAAAGCAAATGCCCTGCCGTGACTGTCGTTCGGCTTGTATATCAAGCATTTCGATGGCCAAATCTGCAACCGCCGTCTCGGCTGCTTTCTTTTGCCGCGTCCACGCCTTCCCACCAATCTTGGCCAAAGTTGGTCGTGTCTTTGTCCCACCAACATACTTTTGCACTAACTCGATTCTGGTGGCCGGAACATAGATTTTCGTACCGCCAGCAAATTCAATTAGCAGGTGTTCCTCGACATGGCCATCTTTGTCGAGCAAGCTGAGTCCACGGTATCGGCCGATGCCGTGCGACAAGTGCACGACCAGATCTCCCTCCTGTAAATCGAGAAAGCTATCAATGGCCTTGCCCAGCCGACGTTTCGGCGTTCGCCGCAGTTCGCCGCGCCGAAACAACTCGCGTGCTGCAATCAAGATGATCTTGTGATCCACCAGACGAAACCCATTGCTCAACGAGCCGAGCGCAAAGTGCAGCGCCCCTCGAGATGCAAGCCTGGTGGTTCTCAGCAACTCGCCCAATCGTTCAATTTCGGCCTCGGTATGTGTCACTACGAAAACTTCGCTACCGTCCCCCAAGCGATCCAATTCGTCACGGACCTTGTCGATTTCGCCACTAAAACGTTCCACTGATTCAACGGGCAGATGCACCACATCGTGGCCAGAACTGGCGGCAAGTGGAGATGCCAGGAGGCTGGAAAAATCTTCGATCCGCCGAAAGGATTCTTCCACACTGTGCAACCATTCCGTATCACGACTGCGTTCCATATATTGCCTGCCCACGGCCGCGAGTTCTTCTGAATTTGCTAAAAGGAACCAGGTATTTGCGGGCAAATAGTCAATCAGATGCGCGTCTTCCTCCGCGGCCTGATTCATCACCGTCACTTCGATACCAGCTAGAGATTGCAGACTGCGTTGACTGGCGACGTCAAATTGACGCAAGGACTCAATCTCGTCGCCAAATAACTCGATCCTGACTGGCTGACCCCAATCCGGAGCAAACACATCGATGATGCCGCCACGCGAGGAAAACTCGCCCGGTAATTCGACGGCAGTCGTACTGTGAAATCCGTGCTCGGCCAGCCAGCGTAACGTGTCGTCTACATCGAGCGCCTCTCCCACGGAAAAGTTACGGGAGTTCTCCAGCAGCGTTGCTTTCCGCGGTACCGGCTGCAGCAAACTCTGAACGGGGGCGGTCAAAATGCGAGACGCGCGACCGCCGTCCGGTGATGGCTCGGCGGCATGGACAAGCTGCTTGAGAACCCTCAACCGATCGCCAAAGATGTCGTCATGGACAATTCGATCTGAGGCAGCGGTTTCCCATGCCGGAAAGTGCAAACATCGCTCAGACGTGAACAATTCGAGATCGTCCGCCAGATCGTCTGACTCTTCCGCTGTCGGGGTTACCACCACAATGGGCCCCGGAGCATGATCCACAAGTGCTGCTGCTACGAGCGCATACGACGACCCCCAGGCTCCGTCGAGACTGGCCTGCTCGCCTCGGAGGAGAGCTTTCACTATCTCACAGAAGCCTGTGTGGCTGTTCAGGCATGCGGGCAAATCCAAAAGCCGCCCGGACGCAGTTCGATCCATAGTCGCACTGGTCATGGTCACCTCAGCATTGTAGAACCATGACAATTTCACGGAAACCCTGAACTAAGCCAGCCGACGCCCATGTCCCACCTAAACGACTATTCAGCGATTATTTCCATCCCAATTCAGTGGGGTGACCAGGATGCTTTCGGACACGTCAACAACACCGTCCCAATTCGCTGGTTTGAATCGTCTCGCATTGCGTTCTTGGACGCCTGCGGACTCGGTGAGATGATGACTGGCGAGGGTGTCGGTCCTATCTTGGCTGCCGTCACCTGCAACTACCGCAAACAAATTCGCTTCCCCGACACTGTCCACATCGGCGCTCGCACGACAAACATTGGTCGTACCAGCATGACGGTCGAGCACGCTGTGTTCAGTGACTCACAACAAGGCATCGCAGCCGAAGGGGAGTCCGTCATTGTGGTCTTCGATTATGCAACGCAACGTCCGATCCGAATCTCGGATGCAATGCGAGCAAAGCTCGTTGCCATGAACGACCACCATGAGCCAAGAGCATAGCACCTCAGGAAAAAATCAGCTTCCCGTCGCAGGTGCAAGTTGAATCGACATCAGGTCGATAAAGTGCTCAAAACTTCCTTGTGCCTTAAATTGCAGTGTGTGCTCACCGCTGGTTTTAATGGCAATGAACACTTCATCGGTGACAAATTCGCCATCCGTTCCTTGTCGTACACTTGCGACCTTGGTTGCGTCAGCAACATGCAGCTCATATTTGCCAGAAGCAACGGCAGATTTGTCGGCCGCATAGGTAACCTTGACTTGAAACACGGTTGGCTTGGTGACTTTCAATCGCCACTCAACCCAGTCGTCTGTCGAATTCCAATTTGTCAGAATGTCCTTTCCAAGTGCGGTCCCCAACTGCAAGTTATCACCATAAAGAACGGCCGTCGCAGGGGCGAGATTCAGCTCGCCATTGGCCTCTTGCATAATCACGATCGGTTCAAAAGCCTCAGGTTCCTGAGTCTCTTCTGGGGGCGTAACTGACGGCTCAGGAACAGCAACGTTTTCCGGGTCTTCGGCCACCGGGGTACGACGTTCGCGCATGGCGGCGGCCCAACCGATAAATCCAGAAATCGCAATCAGACTTACAACCACAACACTGATCAGGACCACAGGCCACTGACGCTGTTCCGATTCAAGCTCATCGCTTGCCAAAGCTTCCGCCGCGGATGGCGGGGCAGGGGGGGGCGGAGGGGAGACTGCTGGCGGACCCAGTGGCTCCGATACTGGAGTTGGGTTCACAGGGGTGGGGCTCACTGCGGCAACCGCTGGCGGGTTATTTGGTACCTCCGCCGGCGCTTTGGCCGAGTGGGAGCCCCGCAAAACAGCGTCATAAGTCGCCTTCGTCGCGGCGTTCAGCAAACATAGCCGAGCCGCCGACAATTCGTTCAAGAGCGTTTGGGTGTAGGCTGCCTTGGGACCCATCTGGTAACGCCGCACAATGGCCATGCGCTCGTCAGCAGCATCTGCAATGCTCTCCTGACAGTCCTCAAACTGCGTTACACCAAGAAGCCGGTAGTAATCACACGGCTGCTCGTTGGCAGGAATCCCCAGCCATTCACTGTAAGGGTCGAAGTCGGGTGTCATCTCAGGGGGCTCGTGTTCGCAATCCTTCTGTTCACATTTTAGCTTTGACCCCATATGGGTTTCCAGCAGGCATGCCTACAACGAGCCACTTTTCATTGGCCATTTGGCGATCTTGTCGATGCAACGCAGAATCCGTAGATTAGCCACAATGGTTGAAGATCCACCATAACATCAAGGTCTTTTGCGGATTTGGTGACACCCCAACTCCACCACGGGCTGAAGGTGAGCCATTTCTTTGACGGCCAATGCCTCGAACCTCAGCCTGCTGGGCACTCTACCGAACTCCCGCTGACTCCTCCGAACACATGCGAGAACAAGCAACGTCGCCGACATCTTTTCTACCAGCAGGGCCCACGTGATGAAAACGATTGAAGGCGACGTGTATGCCTTTCCAAAATACTACGACCTCGTGTTTGGATCTGACTGGAAAGCGGAGTTTGATTTTCTCGAGGACTGTTTCGAATCGCATGTACCGCAGACAGTGCGTCGCCTTTACGAGCCCGCCTGCGGCACCGGACGACTCATGTTTCGCTTAGGAAGGGCAGGGTACCACGTCACTGGCACCGACTTGAATGCGGCTGCTGTCCAGTATTGCAACGCGCGGCTTCGGCGCCATGGTGTGGCTGGTGAAGCGTTCGTTGCCGATATGTCAGAGCATCTTGTCCACCCCCAAGTTGATGCAGCGTTCAACACGATCAACAGCTTTCGACATCTACAAACCGAGCAGGATGCCGTGGCGCATCTGAACTGCGTGGCCAACTCACTGCGAGTCGGTGGTATCTATGTTCTGGGATTGCATCTCACACCACTTGTCGGCCAGCCTTCCGAGCAAGAGGCATGGTCAGCCCGCAAAGGTAACTTGTGCGTCAACACACACATGTGGAATACCCACCGCGATCTTGAAAGCCGACTGGAACGATTCGACATGACGTATGATGTCTACACGCCAACGAAGTCCTTCCAACTCAAGGGCGAGCTCATACTGCGAACCTACACGCATGGACAAATCAACGAGCTGTTGCAAAAAACAAACACGCTCGAGCTGTGTGCAACCTACGACTTCAGCTATGACATCTCCAAGCCTCACGAAGTGACGGATGCCAGCGAAGATGTCGTTTACATCCTGCAGAAATGCGCTGAGTAAGCCACTATTGGTTTGCAGCAGCGAGCTCACTTCGCCTCGCTGCCAGCCGGTACGTAGTCTCGCCAGAGCCAACGAAGTGATTCGGGCAACAATGCTCCACCATGCTTGCGGTTATGGCCACCATCACCCAACACGAACCGATAATCGTATTTGGCGTATTTAAGTGCCGCGGCCATTTGCTGATTCGCCAGCGGCCAATTTCCATGCAGGTTATCTAAATCATTGGAGCCTTCCTGCAGAAACACTCGAATCGGCTTGGGCTCCGTTTTTCGAATCAAAGCTGGGTAGACATGCCCGCCACGGATGTTCGTGAAACTACCGATGTGACTGAGTACTTTTCGAAACTGATTGGGCCGCTCCCAGGCAACGGTCCAGGCACAGATTCCACCACTGCTGATCCCGCAAATCGCGCGGCCGTCAGGGTCGTTGGTCAAGTGATACTTTTCACCAACAAACGGAAGAATCTCTTCCAGCAGAAAGCGCGCGTACTGGTCGCTCAGCGTATCGTACTCGAAACTACGGTTTCGCCTTGGCTGTCCACCTGGCCGCTCTGAAGGGATCACGCCGGGATTGAGAAAGATGCCAATGGTCACTGGCATCTCACCCTTGTGAATCAAATTGTCGAAAACGACAGGAACCGGCGTTGGACCATTCTTGTTGACGTAACCTCGCCCGTCTTGGAAAACCATCACACAAGCGGGTTTGCTGGCTTCGTACTGGGTTGGCACGTAAATCCAATAATCACGCACGGTGCCCGGGAAAACCTTACGACTCTTCCACACACCTTGGGTGATCGTGCCTTGCGGCACACCTGGCTGAACTTTGGCATCCGGACCCAGGACGTAGTCGTCGGCAGCATCAAGAGCATTGACCAAAATGCCGCCGTTCAAACTAATGACACCGAAGAGCAGAATCCAGAAAAACCTATTTGCCGACATGGTATCTCCTTGTTGAGGCAAAGCGTTGCGTTTCCTAACGTCGCAGATTGCGTGGTCGACACACCGCGACGAAACACACATCACTCAGGATTGGGTTTAGACGCCAGTTTCCACTTCCGCCAACCCAACATAATACCCCAGAATCCAAGGAACATGGCCATCGCTGCCAACACCATGGCACCCCGTAAAACAGGCCAATACTCTCCATCATTGATTGAGCCAAGTGCAATCATCAAGGCAAAGGCAAACAGGGCGACCATCAGTACTAGCACACCCGACCGATGGTAAAGGCGCCCGGGTGATGGTTCGCCACCGTCGGCCGCATTTGCCTCCGGACTCAACCTGGGAAGGACCGCCAAGCAAATCAGTGCTGGGATGAGCAGAACACTGCTCACAAGCCCCCAGAGCAAGGCGTTCCGACCGCGGGAAAACGCGTACAGACCACCTCCGAGACCGCAAAGTGCGGCTGCAACGAAGGCGAGTGGAATCCAATCTGTTTGCGTGAACATCGCGGTATTATGCCACCGGGGCAAGGGGAGCACCGCAAAGCGGACGGGGCGTGCGGCAAAACGGACGCCTAAACCTCTTTCGAATCAATCCACGACATCAAGCTGCGGAGGCGTTTTCCAACTTCCTCAATCGCATGCTGGCGTTCCAACCGTCGGGTTGCCTTGAACGATGCTGCGCCGCCACGATTTTCCAGGATCCAATCTCGGGCAAATTTTCCCGTGCGGATCTCATTCAGAATGCGTTTCATTTCTGCTCGTGTCTCGTCCGTAACAATACGTGGACCACGGGTGTAATCTCCGTATTCCGCCGTGTTCGAAACACTATATCGCATGTAGTTCAGCCCACCCTGGTAAAACAGATCAACGATCAGTTTCAGTTCGTGCATACATTCGAAGTAGGCCATTTCCGGTTGATAACCAGCTTCGACAAGCGTATCAAAACCAGCTTTGACAAGCTCACTAACGCCGCCGCAAAGCACGACTTGCTCGCCGAATAAATCGGTTTCCGTCTCTTCTGCGAATGTTGTTTCAATCACGCCACCCCGGGTACCGCCGATCCCTTTGGCATAAGCGAGTCCCAGTTTTTTCGTCTCTTCACTGGCCGAGTCTCCAGTCGCAATCAGACACGGAACACCACCACCAGCAGTGTATTCACTACGCACCAAGTGACCTGGCCCCTTGGGTGCAACCAACAACGTATCGACACCTTGCGGAGGCTCTACTTGACCAAAGTGCACGTTAAAGCCGTGCGAGCACATCAAGATATTACCGGGAGATAACTTTCCCCGGATGTGGTCACGATACAGGTCACCCTGCACTTCGTCAGGCAACAAGATGTTGATGAGGTCACCTTTCTCGGCAGCCTCATCAATCGGCATGGGACTGAAGCCGTGGCTCACAGCCAAATCGTAATTCGGGCCTCCAGGTCGCTGCCCGATGATCACATTACAACCACTGTCTTTGAGGTTCTGTGCCTGAGCGTGGCCTTGCGATCCATAGCCCAAAATGGCGATCGTCTTGTCTTTGAGAAGCGAAAGGTCTGCATCGTTGTCGTAGTAAATTGTGGCTGCCATGAATAACCCATTGGATCGAAGAATCGTTGTTGCGAAGTCGCTGTCCCAAACAGTGGTAGACGAGCGACACTAATTTGTCGTGGAGCGCGAATTGCTGCGGACCATTGCGATGCGACCGGTGCGCACCAATTCCGTAATGCCAAATGGCCGCATGCTGTCGATAAACGCATCGATCTTGGTCTCGCGGCCAGAAATCTCGATCATGATTTCCTCGGCACCAACATCCACAATCCGACCGCGGAAAATGTTGACCAGTTCGCGAATCTCGCTGCGCGGTCCTCCGGGCTGAGCCTTGACCTTCAACAGCATCAGATCGCGTTCAACAAAATCGGTCGAACTGATGTCAAACACGCGCACGACGGTAACCAGCTTTTCCAATTGCTTTCGCACCTGCTCCAGCACACTGTCATCACCTGCGACCACAAACGTCATGCGAGAAAGTTTCGAATCTTCGGTTTCTCCCACCGCCAGGGACAGGATGTTGAACCCGCGCGAGGCCAACATGCCCGAGACATGTGAGAGAACACCAGGCACGTTCTGCACCAATGCTGAAAGGACGTGACGCATGGGTCGATAAGCTCCGTTCGTGAAATCATACGAATCAACCATCGTAGTCCGGCCAGGCACCCTCCACAAGGCGTGAAAACGCCCCCTTCCCATGGAGGGATCGCAAGGCAGAACAGATGTATGGCAAGGTTTCGCCGCGAGAGGGCCCTAATCTGTGGGAAACCCGTGAATATGAGTATCTGGACCACTCGCACGGGAAGATACCCCCCTCAAAACCAGGGCCTCGCTCATCCGTTCCACACCGTCGCCACCGACCGGTGATAGGGACGCTGCTCCACCCACCAGCTTAGGAGCAATGAACACATGGTATTCATCAATATTGCGTGAATCGAACAGACTTCCCAATAACCGACCACCACCTTCTACCAGCACATTGGTCATGCCGCGTTGTGCGAGTTCCTGCAACAGATGCTCAAGTCGCGCACGCGGAGATTCATCCTCAAGGCGCATTACCTCGCAGCCAGCGTCGACCAATCGCTGGCAAGCCTGCTCGCAACCGTTGGGCCCCACAACAATCAACACGGGGACCTCACCTGCCGTACGCACAAGCTGACTTTCGCAAGAGATCGAAGCCGTGGAATCGAGCACAATCCGAGTTGCCTGCCGTGGCCCGGGCGGACGAGCGGTCAACAAGGGATCGTCTGCGTCGGCCGTGCCTCGGCCTACCATCACGGCATCAACGACACCGCGCACGCGATGCACAAAAGCACGCGACTCCTCGCCAGTGATCCACTGGCTGCTGCCTGTTCCGGTGGCGATCTTGCCATCCAAGGTCATCGCCCATTTGGCAATGACCCACGGCTTGCCAGTACGTTGCCTTTTCAAATAAGGAGCCAGTAGTTGCGAAGCGTCCGTTTCGAGAACGCCTATGTCGAGTTGAATACCCGCAGTTCGCAGCGATTCCAGACCTCCGCCAGACACCTGAGGAAACGGATCCGCCACAGCCACCACGACACGTTCCAATCCAGCCTTGATGATCGCTTCGGAGCAGGGTGGGGTTTTGCCGTGATGACAACAAGGCTCAAGCGTCACATACATGGTCGCACCAACAGCAGCATCACCCGCCACGTGCAACGCCTCGACTTCAGCATGTGGTCCACCATAGCTTTGATGCCAACCCTCACCCACCTGAACGCCGTCACGGACGATAACACAGCCAACCATTGGATTCGGCTCAACAAACCCCCGACCTTGTTCAGCGAGTTGCAATGCGCGTCGCATGAACACCTCGTCCTGATTTTCTTGACCTCCACCGGAAGTTTCCATCATCCACCACGTCTCCGTGACACATTCTGCAACAACGCAAGCAACTGCTAACTTCAAAATCCTCAAGCATCTTCGCAAGGCTACGCACCACGGCAACCAAGCGCAGGGTGGCCAACAACCACCATGCTCCACACTGGCACAGCCAACGACAAATTACAAGCGGCAGGCAAACAGCGCGGTGAGTCGTTCCGGTGACGAATCCCCGTCCCATCTTGTCATCTATCACACCGCCAGGGCTTGCCCACCAGGAAACAGCACATGGCAAGCATCGAACGCAAGGGGAACAACCATGCGGGCCCGACTAGCCAACGATACCGAAAACCCTTTCAGTAACAGCGTCTGGCAGTCGCGCTACGTGAATCACACCAATTCGGCGATAGGCTGGTGATCGGCAAGCAGGTACTGAGGCCTACCGGAGGGATCAACAATCGTCGTTCTTGTCGCGTCGATTCCCAAATTGCGGTAGAGCGTTGCAAACACTTCCTTGTAGGTTACGGGGCGCTGGGTTGCCGCACCGGCTGTCCGATCAGTGGCGCCGATGACCTGCCCAACCCGCAAGCCACCGCCAGCTAACAGAGCAGGCCCCACGCGCGGCCAATGGTCTCTACCGCCTTTTGAATTGATTTTTGGCGTCCGCCCGAATTCGCCCCAGACAACGACCGACACATCGTCGAGCATTCCTCGAGTCTCTAGGTCCGTAATCAAAGCGTGTAATCCATGGTCGAGTATCGGAAGCATATGCTTCATGCGCCCAAAATTATCGCTGTGGGTATCGAAGTCACTGAAGGATACACTCACACAGCGGACTCCCACCTCAATCAACCGCCTGGCAAGCAGGAACTTCCTCATCGATCGATGATCTTCCGCCGTCGTGAAGCGAGCATGGGGTGAAATGGGGGCCGTGTACCGATCAAGTTCCTCGGCAGGCACGCTCTCCAGATCTAACGCGTTGGCAAACTGCCCTGAGGTAAGTATCTGGGCAGCCTGCTGATGAAATCGATCAAGTGCATCCATCATGCCGCTGTTATCGACGTCATCACAGACCCGGTCGAGGTCGCTTAACAGGGCGGCTCGATTCTCAAGACGATCTGCGTTCAATTCAGCGTTCAATGAAAGGCTTGTCGAGTGATTCGCGCCTAATCGAGCCAATTCGCCTTGCATCCCGGCTTCCAGCGGACGCTGAAACATGCTGGAAATATCAGGGCGAAACGGCTTGTAAGCCGGCCCCAGAAAACCGGGTCTTGCGCTGTTACGAACGAGTGGTCGCCCCTGCATCAGATCCACAAAGGTGGGTGCCACATCTCGAGGAGAACTCAGTAGCTTGTTCAGGATGCAACCGACTGCCGGCCGACCACCAACGGACTCCATGTCGTTGTGATGGAAGCCCGATTGTGTTTGAAAACCGTCATGTCGCCCAGCAGAGCCAACAAGCGATCGAATGAATGCAAATCGATCCGCAATCGACGCCAACTTGGGCATCAACTCACACACTTGAAAGCCAGGAAGCACCGTCGCAATCGGTTGAAATTCACCACGGATTTCACTCGGAGCATTTGGCTTGAGATCAATCGTATCCATCTGAGGCGGACCGCCATCAAGATGAATATTGATGATCGACTTAGAGGACGACCCAATCCCGGCGTGCGACTCCAAACGCAGCAAGTCCGCTAGCGTCAGGGCACCCCAGCCGATCCCTCCAGCAATCAGAAAACTTCGACGGTTGACGCAGCCAGGGTGTTGATGAGACTGGCCGTGAAAAGTGAACATGATCAATGCTCCACAATTGGTTACCTGCAAATATGTTAGCACTTATTGCCGGTCAATAAAACGGAAATCCGTCACCCCCTGCTTCCGGGTGGAATGCCATGAAACCCCTGCATTCAGGGAGGATGGGCGTTAAACAGTGACGATTTTAACGCCTAGAGCCGATCTAAACTGTAAGGCAAGATATCTGGCCCGACAAAGGCACACACACCCCGGAGCCTGTGATGCAAGGTCGCCCGCAGACCATGCTGATCACCTTCTTTTTTTTGGGATTCAGCATTTTCAGTTCCACCCACCTGCTTGGGCACGAGGTGGATCACTACAACCTACCCTTGGGCAAGCAGTGGGTAGACCAGGGTGAATATTGGAACAACCTGCTGTTTGACGCCGTTGCGAAGGCCGTGAATGCGGTCAACCGGGACATCCATGCAGCCCAGCAAATCCCAATTCCTGCCGCGCGCCAGGCACGCATCAAAGCCTTGCAGCATCCGTCTACGGTGACCTTCCGGGTTCGCAAGCATCTGCCCTCAGCATTCATGGCGATCGAGCGTCTGGAAATGCAGTATCGGCTTCAGCGGGCAAACACACAAGATGCGAACCGGGTGATTGCTCACAAACCAAATGCTCTCAGCAGCACGTATGGCCATGTCCCCTTACTGCCCGATCCTCGTCAATTGTCGCGCATGACACTAATGCGGTGCTCCTTGATCCAAGTTCACGGGCAAAAGATGGGTACGGACAAGATTGGGCACTTCATTGCCATGGGATACTACTACTATGTGGCTTACAGTGCCTCTCGCGCCTCAGGGGCATCCCACGAAGAAGCGCTAAACCAGGCGCGTCAGATTGGAGTGGATGGCCCCATTTCAGAGAAAGGTGTCGTGGGGATGCTGCCGACCGGTGTCATCTCCAACGCCGATTTGGTTGCCAACTATGTGGGCATGAAGTTCTATCTGAATATCACACAGCCTGTCACGCTGAAGGGCGCAAGCTATCCAGCCATATTGGTATCCGAAGGCAACTATTGGAGACTGCGGCCGCACATCACGCGCAACAGCGATTATTTCTCGGCCTTCATCTCAGAACATTACGATGAGGCGCTCAATCCATGTGTATTCGAACCGATCAGTCGGGGACAGATTCGCAACATCGTGCGGAAAAATCGAGACACTTTGCTTCGCTTCTACGCTGGTGATGATAGAACGAAAATGACCCCGCAATACTTCGCGGAAAAATCAAAGCAATTGGCTACCTATTACGGCGAACCCTACGGGCATATCGGCGATACCAGCAACCTAATCTACTTGTCCGACGTACTCTTCGAAGGCGAAAGTCGCATCACTCGCACAGCAGCACAACAGCGTCCTCCGCAAATCAGCTTGCAACCGGTCGGGCCGCGCACGTTGACCATGGGTGGCCAGAGCCAGTTTGCCGTCGCGGTCACAAACCAGACGGAAACCCCTCTCGAAGCCATCAAGGTAAGCGCAGACTTGCCCGTCACGATGGTCGTGAGCCACCTTCATGAAACAGCAGAGTTTGATCGGCCACACAACGCCATCCACTGGCACGTCAAACGATTAGGGCCGCGAGAAACAAAACTACTTCGTTTCCAAGCCTCTGCAGTATCCGGCCAAGCGGCCAACTACGAAGTTCGAGCAGAACTCGCAGGAGTGGGAACAGTCGCCTTCGCTCAAAAAGCATTGCAAATTCATCGCACAGCGAATGCCAGCCATGACACCCCGCGGGTTGCCAAAGGCGCACCGCGGCAGCGCATTCCTCAAACGGGTGCGAGTGCCTTGCCGATCGTGCAGCGATAGGCTCAAACCTCAATCGACTAGCTGCACGACAATCGCTTGGATTCCTGTGCTCGCGCGCTGGGTGTCCGAACATCCCAAGCGAGCCCAACCATTTGCATGGTGCGAATGATGTACCAGCTCAGGTCAAACTGCCACCACCTCAAACCATGCCGCGCTGATGTCGGGAACGCATGGTGATTATTGTGCCAACCTTCACCGTGCCCCAGAATCCCGAACAGGAGATTGTTACGGGACTCGTCGCCCGCTTCGAACTCACGCGATCCGAAAATGTGGCAAATAGAATTAATCGACCACGTGATGTGATGGGTCAAAAAGATGCGTGCCAATCCTCCCCATAGGAATCCCAGCCATACGGCCATCCAACTTTGCATCACAATCCCGGCGATCGCAGCGGGAATTGCCAGACTCGCCAAGACCCACAGGTAGTAAACCTTGTCTACTGCGACGAGCAATTTGTCTTCGAGCAGATCTGGCACGTACTTCTCACTGTCCACACTTCGCCACAATCCACTGAACAGCCAGCCGGTGTGGGCGTACGTGAAACCTCGAACGGCATTCCACCATCCATTGCCGTGCAACCTTGGTGAATGAGGGTCTCCGAAGAGATCACTAAATTGATGGTGCTTGCGGTGAATTGCACACCACATGATGGGTGATCCTTCAACTGCAAGCGCTCCAAACGCCATCCACATTGCTTTGACCCAACGGAATGAATCAAACGAACGGTGTGAAAGTAGTCGGTGAAAACCGATCGTGATGCCCAGGCCAGACAACACCCAGCCGCCGATCAACAAGGCGAGATAGAAAGCGTTCATGGAACCGTAAATCCAACAGCACGCAATCAAGGAGACGAATCCCAAAAACGGCCCGACGACGGCAATGGCCATCGCCAACTGATGACCAAACTTGCCCGATTGACCGGAATCATTCCACGGCGTGGTTGCCTCGATCTGAGCTTTCAAGTCGGCGTTCGCTTCCGCAGCTGACGGCGAAGCATCACTATCATGTTGGGGGTCAATCACGGTGGCCACGGTCAAGTTCTCCGATTCATACAGGTTTCATTAACCCTCGGATTCTATGACAACGAGACCGCCAGACATACGCTTGGAAGGTACGAGATAGGTAATAGTTGTGTAAATTCCGCAACGCCCTCTGCCCACAGCATCGCTAACCAACACCACAACAACCGGTTACGAAGTCTCGGCATCCGCTGCCATGCTCAAGCCGCCGTTCACTGCGACAATTTGCCCGGTCAGAAAATCGGCATCGCGGGAAACCAGAAATCGGGTCACTCGTGCAACATCCTCCGGAGCTCCCCACCGGCGCAAGAGTGACTCTGTTTGTGCACGCTGTTGCCAGTACTCACTGGCTTCTTCGGCCCATGCGGTCTTGATCCAGCCAGGTGCCAGACAGTTAACGCGTACCGCTGGAGCCAGTGACTTGGCCAGACTGCGTGTGAAGGCCATCACCGCACCTTTTGTTGTAGCGAACATCTCACCACTATCACCGGCCATCCCGACCTCAGCTTGATCCCAACCGACATTGACAATCGATGGCTTCCAGGATGACGGGGCCTGGCTTTTCATACGCTGTCCAGCGTGACGCGCCAGGCGGATAGTCCCCAGGACATCAACCTCCCATAGTCGAGCCATCTTGTCTTCAAACGACGCCTCGCTCAGTTCCGTTGTTAAGACATCCGCTCCGGCATTGTTGATCCAGACATCAACACCGTCACCCCACTCCCAAGCGCGGTTTACGAGTTGATCGCAGCTGGAAACATCCGCAAGATCAGCTAGTTCCACATGGGCCTTCACGCCACACGCTTCTACCAACTGTCGCGTCTCTTCAGCACCTGCCTGATTCGAGCCCCCATGAACGAGTACATGGCAACCTGCTTTGGCAAGTTCCACCGCAATTGCTCGACCGATTCCACTGCTGGACCCGGTCACAACGGCTTTCTTCCCAACAAGCGTCTTGTCGCACGGTTTCTTTGCTGGGGGTTGCTCGGACATAATGCACATTCAAGGATAGTAGAGTCAAGAACGTTGCTATGACTGTACGCGTGACGTTGGTGGTCTGTCTACCCTCATCATTTCACGAGTCGCTGCTGTGGACAAATCCCAACTACAACTGGCGCTCCCGAACGCTGCCCTCGCGTTCCGAGGCTACAACGTCACGAACCTGGGACGCACTCCCGAATTGTTGGCTTGCGACGCCTACCGCCCCATCCTGGTCAGCGTACTGCAAAAGGCGTCGGAAGCCAGCAGTGACATTCTCGGTCGCAAGGTAGATTTAGTCGGGCGAGTCCAAACGCAGCAAGAAACCAACCTGGCGACCTATGCCGAGGCGATTGCTTTAATTCTGGCTGTTGGCTCCGCTCAGCTAAAGATTCTCGAGCAGATCTTTGAGGTCGACTACCACGCCGCAAAACTGAGCATGGGATACAGTCTCGGTGAAATTGCCGCCCTGATCGCCGGCGGATCCATCACACTCGAAGACGCATTGGTGGCACCGTTGACGTTAGCTGACGACTGCGTGGCATTAGCAGACGATGTCACGCTCGGAGTACTTTTCTCCCGAGATACCGCCGTGCCAATAGACGACCTGAAACATTGCGAGCAAGTCGTGAACCAGCAGGGCAGGGGGGTCGTCGGTGCTTCCGCCTACCTGTCTCCCAACTCGCTGCTCATGATGGGTCAACAAGACACCCTCGAGCGTCTCAAAGAATGTCTTCAAGCAACTGGTTGCCAGCGTGTCGTCCTGAGAAAAAAAGATAACCAATGGCCGCCGATGCATACTCCCATCGTGTGGCAAAAGAACATTCCCAATCGTTCAGCACAAATCATGCACACGGTCCCTTTAAGTGGACAACCGCCGCACCCGTCGGTCTTATCGATGGTCACGGGAGAGCTGAGCTATACATCCAACAACATACGTCAACTATTACACCAGTGGGTCGATCACCCTCAACGTCTCTGGGATGTCATCTGCAAGGCGATGGCCATGCGTGTCGAGACGATGGTTCACATTGGCCCACAACCGAACATCATCCCCGCGACCATGCGAAGACTACACGACAACGTCATCGCGGAAACTAAGGGGAGTTTGGGAATGCAAGTCCTCTCCGTCGCTGCACATCGCCGATGGCTTCACTCACTTCTCCCGCAACGGACTGCGTTGCTGCGTGCGGCCAGCATCAATCAAATCGTGCTCGAAGATTGGCTGCTCGAACACCAACCGAATTAAATCCAGCGAGACGGCTTTCAAAAGACGGAGCCACAGGCACGTTGAGTGGCATGGCGTTCACACATGGCGCGTCAGACATTCCGCAGTGGTTGACGCAAGAATCAGCTTGGGCGCGCGAGTACGACGATTAACGAACTCGACACTTAAAGCGGATGACGCCGCCTTCCTTGACTTCCAGCGGATCAACGATTTGCCAACGCAGCACCAACGAATCGCCTTCGTTGATCTGTGTCATGAAATCAGCTTTCAAGCTGCATTGCTGACTTCCTTCGACGTACTCGAGCCGAGTCGTGAGATTGTCAATGACGGTGACGTTACCCACGGGTTCATCTCCGACGTTATCAAATCGCAGCGTGAAGTCCACGATATCTCCGGGCCGAGCGTCCTTCTTCGATGCAATCTTGCACAGCCGCACACGTGGCTTACCCTGCGTATCGTAGACGTAGGTCTGCCCCAGCCCTTTCTCATCGATGATCTCGATGGGAGCCAGATCTTTCACAACAATCTGAGCTGCCTGATTGTCTGTCCACACTTTTGCGGCCGCGATCCCGGCAGCCAGACGCGGCTTATCCGAGTTCACATAAACGCCGCGCCGCATGAGTGAAAAGTCTTCGTAAGGAGCAAAGACATTCTCCGCCATCGTAGCAACCCAAGTGTTGTCCACCATCAGACCTTCTTGGCGATCCTGGTGAACCACAGTGCCCTTAGATCGCAGAATGTGATTTGTCTGGACAGGCTGCGTTACGGCAACCGTTGGCAAGGCGTCTGCGGATGCGATCGGCCCCGTGGGGTTCTCAACACCAACAGCCGCTAACGCTTGTGTATTCTGTACCATTCCATAGATTTTGCGCACCGCTGCGAAGCGAGGTGCGTAGATACAGACCTCATTGCTACGAGTGACTTCTGTCTCACCCAAAAGCGTATCGTAGTGCACGACAGTGTCTTCCAAATTCAAGCCGCGCACCGACCAGTCGCGGTCAACGACCACCGGCACGTTCTTGTCGCCACCATCACACAGGTACTCGTCCGCGGGCCAAGGGCACTTCATTGCCGGCGGTCGCCAGTTGTAACAACCGGACCTTCCATCAGCGGAACCTCCGTGCTCGCCCCACGGGCAGTCCGCTGGATGCGAACCATATTGCGGGCTCGGCGGAACAGGGCAGGGCTGACCATACATGTGCGTTGCATGTGGATAGGGCAACGTCGCCACTTGCGGTATTTGCGCCGCAGGAAAACGAACATTGGTTGGACGCGGGGCAGGGGAGGGGGGGGCCATCGGCAAGGCCGCACCCACTTGGCGGATCACATCCGTTCGCGAGCCTCGGACATGAGCGATTTCGGATGGTTCATCTGAGAGCGACTGCATCGCCTGGAAATCGTGCTGCTTGCCACGCGACTCGCTAATGGAATTCGCGGGTGGGCCAATCGACCGACACGAACAGAGCATCAATGTGGCAATGCCGATGGTAACCAGTTGCAGCCAACTCATCTGACCATGGTGCGACGCTCCATCAAAGACTAACTTCATCTTCGCATCTGCCTTGGCTGATAGGGTGTTGCCTGTAAGATCGGCTGCAGGTGCACTCGAGGATAATGCTGTTTCTGCATCACGGCCGCTGCAGGATCGCCATTCACGGGCGCTGACTGCGGTACCCGCTTTTTGTTGCTGTTCGGAGCATACCTACGAACATCAGGTGCACCGTATAAAAAATGGTCCCCATTCACTCGCTGCAAATCCGGAATCCGAGACCCCATCCTCATGATTGCCATCGGTCGACCGAGTCGGTCTGCGACCTGAAGAGGGTCTTCATGACGCTTGACTTCAAAGTACCGCTGATCGGAAGGGCGCTCAGCCTGAGGAAACGCGAGCTTCGGATTTTCCAGATAGATCACGCGTGTGATGTAGTGGTTCTCCAGGGCCAAATTAAGTTCTTCAATTGTGAACACAATAGGTACTGGAAACTCAGCCTCTTTGCCGGCTGGAGGATACAACCGATTCACCACCTCAATGGTCGGAAAAAGTTCCAAGCCAGGTTGTTGGGGAATGTTCGTGATCTTCAGGCGGTAAACTTGACCGATCAACATCCCCAGCTTCAAAGGGCCCTTTTCAGGAGGTCCAAATAATCCACCTTGTGGAATCGAAATGCGGACACCATCGGGAACGTGTAACTCGACCGGCTGCACATAACCGGGCAGTGGGCCGCCACGCTGAAGCATCCCTTGACCGACCGTTCCCGGTGGTAGATCCGCTCCGTGAAAATAATGAATCGGCGGAGATTGACCTCTCGACTCGGCGATGGCCAAGCCAAGCACTAACGCGAGCAAGCTACACAGCAAACAAATTGCCTCACGAATCAACTTGGCTCGGCGGTGGGCAGTCATATTTCAGTCAAATACTCAGAAAAGTTCGTGATAAATCAAACCACAGAAGCGGTCGCATTCGCTGATTGAAAACAGAAGCAAGCCTCTTCGATGTGCTCGAAAGAGGCTTACCTCATGTCTCTCGTTAAACTACTTGTAATGCCCTGGCATGATGCCACCCATCGGATGCTGGAGGCCAACTGCCTGATGCTTGTTATGAAGCGGTTGGTGATACCACTGAGGTGTGTGGATGTTCTGCTCGTGGATCTTCACGTGGCTAACAGGTCGTGGGTAGCTGTACCCAGGCTGCTGCTTGACGTCGATCTTGAACTTACCAACCGGCTTCGGATAGTAGTGATGCGTGTGGTTTTTCATGACGTGAGTGTGTAAACCAGCAGCATGTCCCAAAGGAATGTGCGGTGGGCCAGGCAGACCGAGAGGTGTGCCTACACTTGGGTGACCCCAGGTCGGCATATTGACGCCAACAACAGGGTAAGGCTGAACACCAGGCATGTTCGCCTGAGGCGAGGCAAATCCTGCTTGACGAAAGCCTGCAACGGGTTGGTACTGACCCGGAATCGCTTGTTCTGCACCAACACTCCGCACGCCACCAGAAGCTGCAGCAGTATTGAACGTACTCCCACCCAGCTCAACGTCTTTATTACCGATTCGCACGACTGCCAAGATCGAACCGCGTCGATCGGCCTCAACGATCGGGTCGATGCCCGGATCAAGTCGAGTGCTGACAAGCGTTCCCAAGCCAGCCTGTGCGAGCTGCTGGAATTCCGGATCGGGAAGATAGACGACTTTCGTTACGTAGTTGGCACTCTCAACCTGGTCGAAGTCTTCATTGGTGAACTGAATGGGAACCGCATTGTGAGCAAGATATGCATTCGTTCGCGGTGTGATGGCACCCAACTCGATCGTTGGATAGAGCTCCAAACCAACGCGACCAGGAATGTTGGTCAACTTCAACTGGTAAAGTCCGTTTTCACCGAAATTCTGTCGTCCCGGTACAACCAATGGTTCCGAGTCGAAGGTGCCAACGGATGCCACGTCCCAGCGAATCTGCATACCTTCCATTTGGTTTGCATCGGAGAACATCAACTGAATCGAGGTTCCTTGTGCCGGCTGCATAGCAACACCTACGCCGCCTACAGGCTGGACAGGTGGTGGGGCAAGTACGCCGGGACCTGGACCGGCAACTCCCGGACCTGGACCTAACAAACGCTCAGCAGGTGGCAGATTATGCACTTGGCCAAAGCAGCCACTGTTCGTGACAAGCCCAAGTATGATCAGGGTCAGATGATAGTGTAGTAGCTTCATGTTATCCCCCTCATCGCGAAAAGACGTTGATTAACTCCAATCAACGCTTCTGCGAACGAACCTCCATGTGCGAGTTCGGACAAGTCAGATCCAGTGTTATGTCAACCATTGATTGCCGTGGACTCCGGTAAAACCGCGACCTACAATGCTCCACGAACAATCACGATCCACAGAGATCACGCACAGGCAGCGTTCAATCCCCGTGTAATACACTTTCGGCCTAATAGAACGCGATTCTTTGGTAAAATCCCACTAACCGCGACATGAAGTACTTCTTGCCTATCTTCGCAATCGCTCTGGGATGCCTACTAACACGGCCTATCCAAGCCCAACAATCGCCAATTCCTCCCGACAAACCGGCAGCAAATCAGGAATTACTGGCCACTGCGATTCAACAATTGCGGCTGATCCAGTCGCTGGAAGCACGTGTTCGCCAGCGTGTCCGGCTGTTTGACCAAGATCTAATTGGTTCGGGCTTCTACCTTCAGCATGGCCAGGGTTCCGAGACGCTAGCACGCCTGGAACTTACGCTGCAGCTTGGTGACAACACATCGCAAGCACTTTATATCCGCGGCCAGCAATATTTACTGACGCATCACGTTGTGCTTGGGAAAGCGCGTACAGCGCGCGTGGATCTTGACGACCGTGTCGCCCGTGCTGCGCGCGAGGCAGGGCAGGGGGGGGTACTCACTGCTCCGCAAGATTGGCTCTGCGTGGGTGGCATCAGTGAATTACTTGCCAGCGTCCAACACAACTTTAACATGGAGCCACCACAAAAGATTCAGCTCGACTCGATTCCCGCTTGGACCCTGCGTGGAAAATGGAAGGCGAAGGTCATCAACAACCTCCTGCCAGATCAGGCTCACCTGTTTGAAACGAATAGCCCGCAAGCATTAACACAACTGCCGGAACAAATTCCTCATGAAGTGAGGCTCACTCTCAGTCGCGACCCCAAACTGCCATTATTCCCGCACCGCATCGAATACTTACGCTATCAGCGAGGCGGACAAGACGGAGTCCAACTGCGTCCCATCATCACCATCGAGTTCTTTGAAGTCGGTCGAACCGCAGTTAACTTGAACATGTTCACCACAGACCTGGACAACTTTGAAGACCACACGGACCTTTACATCGGCCGTTTACTAAGGAAGCGGGACGCCAAGGAAGGCGAGTAGTTTGACCTTTGTTCACAAGGCGGACACGATGCGTTTTCGACCACTTCTGCTCATCTCCATTCTGCTGGTAGCAACGGGGGCACTCGCACAAGACAAAGCAAATAAGCCAATTCTTGTTAGCGAACGAGCGCGGGCGATTCATCGCTCAGCCCCAGTGATTGATGGCCACAATGATTTGCCCTGGGCTATGCGGCAAATCAAAGGCCGCTTTGACGCAACTGACATTTCCCAACACCAACCGAGTCTCCATACGGACATACCTCGGTTGAAGAAGGGAGGAGTCGGAGCGCAATTCTGGTCGGTCTACGTGCCAGTGAGCACGCAGCGCGATGGCAAGGCCTTAGCCACAACCCTGGAACAGATTGACCTCGTCCATGAAATGATACGCCGGTACCCGGAAACGTTTCAGCTGGCCTTGGGGACCGACGACATCCAACGCATCCGCGGCGAGGGTAAGATCGCTTCCTTGATTGGCGTCGAAGGTGGGCATTCCATCGAAAACTCGTTGAACGTTCTACGGCAACTCTACGCCCGCGGCGCTCGTTACATGACGTTGACGCACTCAAAGACGCTTGACTGGGCCGATTCATGTACAGACGAAGCGAAGCATGGTGGTTTATCTAAGTTCGGCGAACAAGTGGTGCGTGAAATGAATCGCCTTGGAATGCTGGTCGATATCTCACACGTTTCGCCCGACTGCATGCGCGACACGCTCCGTGTCACGCAAGCTCCGGTCATTTTCTCCCATTCTTCAGCCCGGGCGGTCGCAGATCACCCGCGCAACGTACCGGATGATGTGCTTCGCTTAACCCGTGACAACGGCGGCGTAGTCATGATCAACTTTTTTAATTCGTTTGTTCACCCAGATGACGCACAGCGCAGTGTTGAACGGATGGAACTGCAAACTCGACTACGACAAGAATTCACAGGGAAGCCTGACCGTATCGCCTCAGCCTTAAAACAATGGGATCTCCAACATCCCGCTGCGGCAAACTGCTCCGTGCATCACGTATTGGAACACATCGATCATGTGGTCAAGGTTGCCGGAGTCGCACATGTCGGCCTGGGCTCCGACTACGATGGTATTTCCGCAACACCTCTTCAGCTCCGCGACGTCTCGACCTACCCAGTGCTTACGCAAGGGTTGCTCGATCGTGGCTATTCAGAATCGGACATTCGCAAGATTCTGGGAGAGAACCTGATACGGGTGTTCAAGAAAGTCGAACAAGCTGCCCAGCGGTAGTCGTGCTGGCGATGACGCGTATTTCACAGGTGAAAGATACTGTTCGTTGACTTAAGCTTCATCGAGCCGTCGACATGGCGGACGACATTGATACCGCAGTTGTCTTGACTGATTCCGCGGGCCAGTGCGATCGGCAGCCGCAACAAGTCGGCCAGCAGCACTCGATTTACGACGTTGTGCGCCACCACTACGATCACTTCCCCCAGGTGGCGCTGCATAAGTTGCTCGATGGCAGGCTTGACCCTTGCATGAACCTGATTCAAGTTTTCGCCATCCCGATAACCATGAACTGCCGGGTTTTCCATGAACTGAGCATAGGCCTCCGGTTCGCTTTGGGAAATCTCTTTCCAAGATCGCATCTCCCAGGCGCCCACATCAATTTCAATGATGGGTTCGATTATTTGCGGAGCCAGACCGTGGGGTACTGCAATCGCGCCTGCGGTTTGTTTCGCGCGCAACATGGGTGAGCAGTATACGGACCGAATTGGCTGGTGACTCAAAAAGTCAGCCGTCCGCTCGACTTGCCCGCGCCCCTCCGGAGACAATTCCGGGTCCGAACTGAGACCTTGGAGTAAAGGCGGATCCGCGACGTTGTTTGCTGTCGCGCCGTGGCGAATCAAATACATGATGCATTCATGCGGGGCAGGGGAGGGGGGCATGTGTTGCCTGCCTGTTTAATGAGAGGAATTTAAGATGCAGCGAAAGGAGTGAGAGGTAAACCAGAAGATTGTGCAGCAAGCCCTGCAGCGACCTGAATGGCGGAGACCATTCCGCTCGTCTCTGCCTTACCTTGCCATGCCAAATCAAACGCCGTGCCATGTGCAACACTCGTACGTATAATTGGCAGCCCAAGAGTTGTGTTCACAGCATGATGCATGTCCAACAACTTCAACGCGATATGCCCCTGGTCATGATACATTGCCACCACTACATCGAATTCACCCTGCGCAGCAGCGGGCATGAGCGTATCGGCAGCGGCCGGACCCACCACGTCGATGCCATCGGCCCGAGCTGCTTCAACAGCCGGCGCAATCACTTGTTGTTCTTCATGACCAAACAACCCTTGCTCGCCAGCATGCGGGTTAAAAGCGCAAACGCCAACTCGCGGTTTACCGTGGTTCGAAAGCAACTTGTGCATCACTCCGTCGGCTAAACGAATCGTCTTGCGGATTCGATCCGTGGTCAACATATCGCTGACTTCGCGCAAAGCTGTGTGCAACGTGACATGCACAACCCCCAAGCCAGCCGCACCGCGGATAACATCCGAAGGCGGCAAATACAGCATCATCGCCACGTCTTCCACACCACAGAAACTGGCCAGCAGTTCTGTGTGCCCCGGAACTTTGTGACCTGCCGCGTGCAGCGCTGCCTTGTTCAGTGGCGCGGTTGTAATGGCATCCACTTCACCAGACAGGGCCAGTTCCGCAGCTCGCTCAAGGGCATCGAATGCCGCCTGCCCTCCTCGTGAATCCACCTTCGCTCGCTGGACTCCTAACACCTGGTCGTCACCCACGGGCAAACAAGGGATCAGCTCACTCCCCGGGCGAGCTTCGTCAGGATGACCGATTTCGACCACCCGATGCGGTAAACCTAGCATCTGAACGGCCTCTCTCAGCCAAGCAGGATGGCCGATTGCCAAAGGTGTACACGCCCGGTGAATCCGAGGGTCGCTCCATGCGCCAACAACAACTTCAGGGCCGACACCAGCCGGGTCGCCAATGGTGATCGCAATTCGTGGCTTGTGCATGGAGGAATTGTATCTGGGGACACCCAGAAAGAAACAGGGCCGGTGGTCGATTCCGGGATAGGCAACTACAATTCCTGTAGAGTTAGCACAGCCAACAGCATCTACCGTTCTTCCGCTCGCCCCCGAAAATCCCGTGGCTCGAATTTTCTTCGCTCTCGCTTGTCTGGCGTTTCTGATCCTCGTCGTAAATCTCGTGGTTGGTGCAACCTCCGGAGATTATGGTGGTTCCTGGCGTTCCTACGCGTCCGTCGCGCGGACCTATCAAAAAGCAGAAAAACAAGCTGGCCTCGCCCCTGGTGAACTACAGAAACTACGTGAGGCCAATGATGTCGCTTTAGACAATTTCCTGCCAGTCCGAAATCGGATGAAGTGGCACTTTTGGCTGGGAATCATTGGCACACTGGTGACAATTTTGCTGAACTCCGTCAGCGTCACTTATTTCATTGGCACAAACCGCTGGTGTATGGAGGTGGTGGAAACCTATTCACTCGATTCACAACTTGCCATGCGTAGCAAAGCGATCAAGCGGGAAGCCTTCCCATGGGCGTTTGGCGGAATTGTCGCCATGATCACGGTTGCTGCCTTCGGTGGTTTGGCCGATCCTGCCGGATACTACGGTCAAATGTCCGCAAGCTGGGTTACTCCACACTGGATACTCGCAAGTCTGGCCACACTGTTCGTCGGCTGGTCGTTCTTGATTCAGGTCGGGAAGATTGGCGAAAACTATGATGTGATTGAAACGATTTTGCTCGGCGTCGAATCGATTCGACAACAGCGGGTAAAAGAGCGCGAGCAGGACGACCTATCGGCTAAGGCTGTCACTGATTGAAAGGGCAGGGGAGTGCGAGCGGTTGTCCAACGTGTTAGCGAAGCCAGCGTCACGGTTGATGACGAAACGATTGGACAAATTGGTCACGGGCTCTTGGTGCTACTGGGCATCGGCCACGATGATGACATCCATGATGCGGAAACACTGGCCAGCAAAAGTAGCGAGCTTCGCATCTTCACTGACGACGACGGCAAGATGAATCGATCGCTGCTGGAATCTGGCGGCGAGATGTTAGCTGTCAGCCAATTCACCTTGTTTGGTGACTGCCGAAAAGGGCGCCGCCCAAGCTTTGTGGCCGCTGCCCCGCCACAACACGCCGAGCCACTCTACGAGCATTTCATCCGAGCTGTTTCCGACCTTGGCATCCGCGTCGCCACAGGAAAATTCGGAGCCGACATGCAAGTGTCGCTCGTGAACAATGGCCCTGTCACACTTCTGCTGGACAGCACCAAAGCTTTCTAGAATTCCAGCGCATCCTGACGCCGTCCCAACACATCTAACGCAAGAACGTGCCAAATGTTGGCTGCGACTCACTCTTGTCTGAAGCTCGATTCAGCAACCCACGCCCGCTCGCTGCACGATGAGGAACTTCTTCGTCGTCCGACGGCGGTGTCGTCTGCAGCGCGGTACCAACGTACGGGATCCGTGAAAACCACTCCCGCGCTACCATGGGAAGATGCGGCTCGCGATCCCCATATTTCTCCATCAATACAGGATCACTGAAAGCTAACAGTGCAACGATGATGAGCTTGCCGTAAGTCGAGATATTGGCCCACATACTCCGGGTACTGAAAAACTTGATCGCAGTGCCAAACGATTTCTTAATGCGAACACCACGCAAATCGATGCTGTACATCTCGTCCAACACCAGGTGCGTCATGAAGCCGATGAAGACAGCCAACGCCTTGTAAATCCGCTCATCCAGCTCGTTACAGGAACAAATAAGGAATCCCAAAAGCGTCGCGGTCAGCGCAGCCGGTACGCTATGCCACATGCCTCGATGCACGGTGTATCGCTTGAAAATCTCTGCGATACCGAACCGTATCGCGACGTAGATCAAAACTCCCAACGCAACCATTTGTGCATGAGTGAGGCCAAACTCCTGGAACCGATCGATCATCAGCATCGGCACGACAGCAGCTGCAAACGTGATCGTCTCGCGAATTGGAATTCCGGAGTCACTGTCGAGATCCGGCAACATACCAGAAACACTGCACAGCCCTGCTGCTACAATGCAAGAGTCCCAGGTCATGCCGTTGAAGTAACCGGCGATGCCGTACCCCACACCTATTGTCGTGCTGGCAGAAATGTGTGTTTTGAAATCAGCCATTATTTCACTCGCTCGCTGGCACAGGGGGGCCAAAGTATATCGAGCGTACCCAGATCTGCGAAGATCAGTCCGATTGATCTGGTGAACCGAGTCAACTTGGGTTAGATTCCGCGTGCTATCCAGTATCAGAGACTCGACCTAACCCACATAAGAAGTCCCGATCGACAACGAGACACTGCTAGCTAGAACTGCAAGCGGAGCAGGTGAATGCAAGTATATGACATCATCGTGCTGATCATCCTCGTAGCAGCAACTCTGTGGGGAGCCCATCGAGGACTCGTCAGCCAAGTTGCGTCGATCGTTTCGATCGGCCTGAGCTACTTCGTCGCGTACGAGTTTCGCGACCAAGTGGCCGCAATGATTAACCAGCCGCCACCCTGGAATATGTTCCTATCGATGCTGCTGCTTTTTGTCGGAACCTCACTGGCAGTCTGGATCGTCTTCAGCTTCATCCGTAGCTCAGTGGAAAAACACCGGTTAAAGGGGTTTGACCGTCAGATTGGCGGCCTCCTGGGATTTGCCAAGGGCGTGCTGATCGCCATTGTCGTCACCCTGTTCTCACTGATGCTGCTCCCCGAAGACCAAAAACAGACGGTCGTGCGCTCGCATTCCGGACACGCAATCGCGGTTCTGCTCCACCAAGCGACACCGATCATGCCGGAAGAGGTCCACCAGCTCCTGAGCAAATACCTGCAGGACCCACTGAAAGAACTTGACCAGATTCGAGAACACGGCGGGGCGGAACTAGTACGCGACCCCGAATCCACTAATACGCCACTCTTTGGCGGCACATCTCAACTGCAAGACGAGGTGCTGGAACGCACACACGACCGCGTACTCAGACCAGCCAACGACCCACGCTACGGGCTACAGAACGATGCCAATCACTATCAACGGTAAGCACAGCAGCAGGACAGCCACAAACCAGGCGACAAACTGCGAAAACCCCGGTAAAACGAGCAATCTTACCGAACATAAGAAACATTATCAGACGTTGTAGCGAGGTGGTTTTTCGGGTATTTCAAGCCTTTTACCAATGGTTCTCAGGCCGTCTCAGCCAAGTCTCCACGAGGGTTACTAGCGGGAATGGCGTTCGCCTGAGCTCACGATCGACCACGGACTCCCATGTTGGTGCCACGTGCTGTTCAATGGTTACCCGTTTCTTGTTTTTTACGCGATCGTCTTCGCGATTTACGTTCTGCTGGCGCGGCGGACGCGGGCGCAAAATCTGCTGTTGCTCGTTGCGAGTTACGTTTTCTACGGAGCGTGGGATTTTCGATTTTTAGGTTTGATCGCTTTGTCGACAACGGTCGACTATTTCGCCGCCCTGGCCATTGAAAGGTCAGCCAGCGAGCGCCTCCGTGCGGTGTGGATGGGCATCAGCATGGTCGCCAACCTGGGCGTGCTGGGCGTCTTCAAATATCTTGGTTTCGCAGCTGAGTCGTTCTGTGATCTGGCTGCAGTGTTCCAACTAACCGTCTCCCTGCCTGTGGCAGAGATCATCCTGCCGGTTGGCATCAGCTTTTACACATTCCAGACACTTGGCTACACGCTTGACGTGTATCGAGGGAGGACAAAAGCCTGTTCCGACCCGCTTGCCTTTGCGGTTTACGTTTCGTTCTTTCCGCAGCTTGTCGCAGGGCCAATCGAACGTGCCAATCACTTTCTTCCACAAATTCGGCAAGCGAGAACGATCCGACGCGTTGACCTTGCGATTGGCACCCAGTTCGTACTGCTGGGTTATTTCAGCAAGGTCGTGATTGCCGACTCGATGGCACCGCTGGTAGATCAATTCTATGCAGCTCCGGAGAGGTACGGAGGATCCATTGCCTGGCTCGCCAATCTTGGCTTTGCCACGCAAATCTACGGAGACTTTGCTGGCTACACATTAATTGCCAGAGGAATCTCTCGCTGGATGGGATTTCGTTTGATCTCGAACTTCAAGCAACCTTATCTGGCTGACAGCCCGCGTGATTTCTGGCGGCGCTGGCATCGTTCATTGTCCACTTGGCTGCGACGCAATCTCTACTTCGAACTTGGTGGCAATCGCCTTGGCATCGCCCGGACCTGTTTGAATTTGATGTTGACCATGCTTCTCGGGGGATTATGGCACGGTGCCTCATGGAACTTTGTCGCTTGGGGTGGCTATCAAGGTCTGCTGCTAGTGATCGAACATTGGTTGCCAGACCATCGAGGCGGCAACCAGCGACCTTCCTTACCGCGTCGCCTCTTTTACAAGTCAGGGACATTCCTGCTGATGCTCGTAGGCTGGACCCTGTTTCGCTGTTCCTCACTGTCAGAGATAGGCACCGTTTTGCAGCAGATGTTCTTTGGCAACTTCTACGATTCGCGTGCCCTCGCATTCGCTTGGCCAATATTGACTGCGTTTACAGTGATGCAGCTACTGGATTGCTGGCGCGAGAAGGCTCGAAGCGAGCTCATTTTGTTACGCGCTCCGGCAATGGTACGAATCGCAATTTACACGTTTTTCGTGTTGTCAATTATGTCTGTCGGCTTTCGACGAATCACTTTCATCTATTTTCAGTTCTAGGTCCGACATGCTGCCGTCCATTCCTCCAGGTGTCCGCAAGGCGGGCAGATTTGCCACATCCCTCCTGTTGGGTGTCCTTGGTTGCGAACTTCTTCTGCGCATTCTCGTACCATTTCCCATCTATTACTCGACGTGGTACACGTCAGGTGTTCACACCCAGGACGACCAGTTTGGCTTCGTATTTCAGCCTCATTATCAAGGAGTGATGAGGCATGCAGATAAGACCTGGTACGAGCCCCTGGAACTTGACCAGCGTGGCTTTCGATTACCTGCAATACGCACAAACCGAGACGGCGCACCGACTCAGATTGTGATGCTTGGTGGACAATCCATGGCCTTCTCGTACGGCTTACCTGATGCCGAGTGTATTCATCAACAGGTTGCTGACCGATTGGATCGCAACTGCAACATCGAAGTTTTATCATGGTCTGGGTTTCCGCTCGACAAGGACCTTGCCAAACTAAAACGCTTCACAACACCTGAAGACTTCGATGTTGCAGTCGTCTTTGCATACAACGCAGTAGACTACCAGCCGAAATCTGACCGGAAAGCACCGGTCACGCCAAACGACATCCCCATGGTGAATTCCGTGGTTTCGCCAATGGACCCGGCAGCAAGCATTGGTGGACCATGGTATTACCGTAGCTACACCATTGCCGGCATTTGCCGGCTGTTGCGATTGCCCGCGCGCGCGATGCAACGACTTGGGCTCGTTGCGACTGAGACACTGGCAACTTCAGCAGTCACAGACCACAACACCTCAACGGCCAAGGAACCTCGGGTATTCACAACCGCAAGGCGTCTACAGGAGTTGGGCATTGACCAAGTCATTGTCGTCGCTTTGCCAATCGCCGGTGAGCGCGTTGGCCCCCCTACCCTACCCCGCTCGCCAGCCGATGAAATTGTGGTCTTGGATCTGCGTGATGCATTGTCGAAAGACCAGGCATCTGACTGGATTGCCAGCGGTCACTATGGCCCCCGTTCTGCTCAACGAATCGCTCAAGCAATCGCGACGTCAATTGAATCGNACTCGCTTAATCAGTAAGCCAAAGCTGTTNGACANTAGCAAGCATTTNATCTTGCTNTAGTAAGAGCTGCGCGAACGGGTATCCAATGCGTGACTTCCGCTGCGTCGCTTACGCTACATCGTACTCATCACTCGACTTTCCAGCCGATTCCGGATCGTCCAGGAATGCCCCGATGCGGCGGAACTTCGCATAGCGTTCTTCCAGCAAACGTTCTTGAGGCATGGACACGAGTTGACGCAACGTCCGCTTGAGATAGGTTTTCAACCGTAAACCCGCTTGCTGGTGATCTCGATGTGCCCCTCCGAGCGGTTCGCTGATCACATCGTCAACGACCCCAAACTGCAGCAGATCTTTCGAGGTAAATCGCAACGCCTTCGCCGCATTTTCTGCAAACTCGTGACTCTTCCACAGAATCCCGGCGCAACCTTCAGGTGAAATCACCGAGTAGTAAGAGTGCTCCAACATGGCAACACGATCGCCGACGCCAATTCCTAAGGCACCCCCGCTACCACCTTCGCCGATCACGACACAAATGATAGGAGTTCCCAGCCGAGACATCTCGTACATGTTCTCAGCAATCACCCATGCTTGCCCCCGTTCTTCGGCGCCCAGACCAGGATAGGCACCGGGCGTGTCGATAAAGCAGACAACTGGCAATCCGTACTTGGCCGCCAGTTGCATCTTCGACATTGCCTTACGATAGCCTTCTGGGTGAGCGCAACCAAAGTGACAAGCACTACGCTCTTTGTAGGTGCGCCCTTTCTGGTGCCCAATGACCATGATCTTGAATTCATCAAGTGTCGCGAACCCACTCAAAATGGCACGATCATCGCCGAAGTTGCGATCTCCATGCAACTCAACAAACTCTTCGAACATCAGACGTACGTAATCGGCTGTGTAGGGACGATCCTGATGGCGGGCCACGCGAACCATCTCCCATGGAGAAAGCTGGCTGTAGACTTCCTTGATCGTCGCGGCTAATTGCTTCTTGACTTCGCGAATCGCTTCGACTGCTTCCTTTCCGTCCTGCGACTCTAATTCAGCCAACTTGTTTTCAAGTTCAAAAATCGGCTGCTCGAAGGCCAGTTCTGCTTTGAGTGCTTCTGTTGACATTGTCGTAATTCTATTCTTGTTCTTCTACAGCGTCTTCGGCTGGTGGTTTGGGTGTGACACGAAACACGCGCAACGCTTTCATTTCATCCAGAAACTCTTGCATCGATTGTGGTCGCGCTTCGGCGTTCTTGGACATCATTCGAAAGACCAGGTCATTGAACTCAACTGTCACATTGCTGTTGTTGACGTTTACGGATGGAACACCTGCTTGCAGATGCTTGTGCAACAATTCCTCCGGTGTGGAAGCCGTATAGGGAAGCTTGCCTGAGAGTAGCTCGAAGACCATGCATCCAAAACTATAAATATCCGCTGTTTGCTGAGGTGCTTTACCGCGAATCTGCTCCGGAGCCATGTAACTACGAGTACCTTGGATTTTGCCTTTCATCGAAAACAACTTACTCAGCATTCCAGCTTGTTTCTGCGCCAGTGCAAAGTCAATTAACTTCACATCCCACTGCTCATCCACTAGGAAATTATCGGGCTTGACGTCGCGATGCACCCAACCTTGCTCGTGGAAATACGCGAGTCCTTCCGCTGCACGCTGAATGATATGCACCAATTTGTGAGCAATGGTCTCATATCCTTCGCGCAACGCTTGCTTGAAGTTGCGGCCCGTGCTCAGTTCCAACGCCAGGTAGGGAATCGAACGGTCTGTACTGAAGTCATAAACCTCAATCACATTCGGGTGGGAAAACCCTTTGCCCACCTCAAATTCGTGTCGCAAGAACGCAATCTCCTGCTTATCAGCCCGTAATTCCGGCTGCAGGGCTTTGAGAGCAAGCTTGCGATGGTCGATGTCGTCAATCGCCTCCCAAACCTGGCAGGACGCACCGGCGCGGATAAGCCGAATCAGCCTGTAACGGCCGAGATAATCGCGGTTCGCTGACACGTGAATCTCTTATCTAGAACCCGTTCTACGTAAGCAAATTTGCCCTCGCATCATGATGCACAACGTAGCTTTGCTAGTCTATCCGAATCCCGGTGTCCCTGAAAGTCCGGCAAATACGGCTGCGAACAGCAAAAGGTGCCTGCGAACGGGTTCTCAGCCCCTCTGACCTCAACCTTTTTGGAAAGTCTGCCGCTGTCCATTCTGCCGGATCCTTCGTCAGCCTGCCTCCCGCTCAATCAAGCAATTGCTGGTACAGTAAACGCAGTTGAGCTGTCATCCGCTGGTGGCGAAACTGCTCCGTGAAACGCTCTCTCCCGGCCGAACCCAAGCGTTCGCGGAGCATCGGATCGACGACAAGTGCTCCCAAGGCTTTGGCTAAGCCAGCCGTATCCTCTGCAGGAATGAGAAACCCCGTCTCGTCATTGATGGCCACTTCACGCGCCCCATCAATATCAAAGCTGACGACCGGCTTGCCTGTAATCAACGCTTGCGGAAGAGCACGAGCCAGTCCCTCGCGCAGACTGGTGTGCACCAGCACGTCCATCGCAGCCAACATGCTGGGAATCTGTTCGGGATTCACCAACCCCGTAAAAATAAAATAGTCCTGCAATCCCGCGCGCTCGATCTGCCCTTGCAGTTGCTCACGCAAAATTCCATCACCCACAAACATAAATCGTGTATTTGCATTTTCCGCAATCACTTCTCGCGCTGCTGCAACAACAAACTCATGCCCTTTGAGTTCAAATAGTCGAGCGACTTTTCCGATGACAACTTGATCGTCCGATATGCCATACTTTTTCCGAACAGCATCCCGATGCTCGTGGGCATTCAAAAATGGCTCCACATCCATACCGCTGTAGATGGTTGTGAACTTATCGGGAGGCGCGATATTTGCAGTCAGCATCAAGTCGGTCATTGCATCAGCGACACTGACAAGATGGTGGCAACGTGACGCAGCGCGTCGCTCACACCACTGATAAAACAACCGCCCTGCCCTGCCCTGGTAGTTATGAAATGGCGCGCCGTGCACCGTGTGGACGATGGCAGGAGTTCCGACAGCATGCGCCGCATA
Organism: Blastopirellula sp.; assembly: GCA_002701545.1. Taxonomy (GTDB): domain Bacteria; phylum Planctomycetota; class Planctomycetia; order Pirellulales; family Pirellulaceae. The sequence continues at coordinate 163,160 of NZVR01000046.1, forward strand.
CCGCCCGAGAATTCCCCCTTTTGCGCTATGGGTATGAACCACATCGGGTCGAAATTCTCGCAGCGCTCGTTTGATCGCCCGATAAGCTTTCCAATCCCGCAAGGGATGAATCATTCGCCGCAAAGAATCAATCACCTTGACCGGCACTTGCTGGCCACGGTTGGCACTTAGCAAGTCACCCTCTGGCCCCAGCGCGGGACCGGTAATCAGCAGCACGTCGTCATCGTACTCTGAAACCAAGTCCTGGCAGGTAAAGAGAGTGTTTTCCTGAGCACCGCCAATGATCATTCGTGTGATAACGTGAGCGATGCGCATGAAACCAACTTATTTAACAGCAACGAAATACCGCTCTCTCGCTACGAGCCAAAACGCCTCGGAGTTCATCACCATGGAGTCGCGAGCAACCATTCGCCTTTAGGAATATTCCACTTTAACCAAAAACAAACCGTACGCCGGTGCCGTCTGCCCAGCTAACTTGCGGTCTCCCGCTGCCAACACTTCCGAGATCCAATCTACAGGTTTTCGACCGTGTCCGATGTCCATCAGGGTACCAACAATATTGCGAACCATATTGTAGAGAAAGCCGTCCGCTTCGACTTCAAAAAGAATCTTACTCCCCTGCCCTGCCCCGCTTTGCATGTATGGCTCACGCTTCACACCGATATCAAAAATCGTCCGCTCGGTCGTCAAGCGATCAGCGCCAGCAGCTTGAAAAGCCACAAAGTCGTGTCTCCCCAAAAGTCGTCGCGCTGCTTGATCCATGCGTTCGACGTCCAACCGCTTCCATTGATGCCAGCAATATGCACGCGAAAAAACATCCATTTCCGGGCCGTCGCTCATGACATAGCGATAACGCTTGCGCAAGGCATCACGGATGGCGTGAAAGCCTTCCTCAATTTCTTCCAGGTCCAGGATAAAAATCGCCTCGGGGGTATTCGCGTTCAACGCGCGTCGCAAACCTGCTGGTTCCAGAGAAGTATCACAGGCAAACCCAGCAACCTGCCCCAGCGCGTGCACGCCCGCGTCCGTTCGTCCGCTGGCGGTGATTCGCTGTTGCATCCCCGTGACTTGTTTGAGAGCAGCCTCCAGCATCCCCTGGATCGTTCGCTTTTGCGGCTGCACCTGCCAACCGGCAAATGCAGCGCCGTCATAAGCAAGCGTCATCTTGAAGTATCGCAAGTGTCACCACGGGCAGTATGCTAAACAGTCGCTTGGCTCTGCACTAAAAGCTCGGCGATCTGCACAGCGTTTGTCGCCGCTCCCTTTCGCAAATTGTCACTCACGCACCAAAACGCGAGACCATTTTCTGACGACAAGTCTTCGCGAATTCTGCCAATAAACACGTCGTCCTTCTGGTAGCAATTCAACGGCATCGGATATTGCCCTTGCGACAAATCATCCATGACGGTGATCCCCGGCGCAGCGGCAAACAATTTAGCAGCCTCATCCGCTGTGATCTTTTTCTCTGTCTCCACCAGGATGCTCTCGCTATGACAGTTCGTGACCGGCACGCGCACACAAGTGGGGCAAACGGCAATTGAATCGTCACCGAAGATTTTATGAGTTTCCCACACCATCTTCATTTCTTCCGAGGTGTATTGCTCGTGTTTCGGCGAGCCAATTTGAGGAATCACGTTGAAGGCAATCGGATGTGCGAAAGCCTCGTAGTCGTATGCCGTATTTTCCAGCTTCGCTTTGCTGCCGTGTTCCAGATCTCTCTCGCCAGCAAGACCCGCACCGCTGGTCGCTTGGTACGTACTGACCACGACGCGCCGTATACGGCCCGCATCGTGCAGTGGTTTCATAGCCACCACCATCTGCGTGGTCGAACAATTTGGGCTGGCGATAATTCCTTCATGCTTTGCCACATCCTGAGGATTCACTTCGGGCACCACCAAAGGGACCTTGGGATCCATGCGCCAAGCGCCACTCTCATCGACCACCACGCACCCACGCTCGACTGCCCAAGGAACAAATTCCAACGCCGTATCATCCGGAGTACTGGCGATCACCAGATCCACATCGTTGAACGACTCAGGGGTCATTTCTTCGACGACAATCGGCTGTCCTCGAAACTCAATGGTTTTTCCTGCGGAACGGGCAGATGCCAGCAACTTGATGTTGCTGCACGGAAAGTTTCGCTCAACAAGCATTTGGCGCACGAGGGTACCAACCGCACCCGTAGCACCCACTAAGGCTAAATTTGCGTACACGTGGCCAATTTCTCCAGCTCAAAGACTTCTCGGGAATATTGGAGTATATACAGGGAAGCGGAAACCGTGTAGGGACTTCCACAACCTCGCTTGCGAACCCGCACCGTCACCCATGCCATCGACGCTCACACCCGCCGGGCGTTGACCTTCACAAAGCCCGCGAACTTGCGAGCTGTTGCCGGCTTGCCACTTGCTTGCGAAACCAATCGACAACCGCCTGAGTCCACACGGGTGGAATAAACGCCAAGTTGCCAATCAGCATCGCCACGCCAAATGTGATCATTCCCAGAAACAAAGCAATACCGCTGTGCACCGCCACCGCAATCGACAACACGATCGGTCTGGTTTGGCGGGGCCAGACGAGAAAACAGTACGACGCCTCCCAGTAAAGCGTGGCGTGCGTCAACAGGGATGCCAACCACGGAACGTGCGCAAGCCAAGTCATATCCAGAGACTGGTATTCATAGTTGGCCACGGCGAACCAAGCTGCCTCTCCACTCCACCACATCGTCCCTTTCATCTTGCTGATGCCGCCAAACAGGTAGATGATGCACATGTGAATCTGAAGCAACCGTACAGCAACATTAATAGACGTGCTTGGAACCACCTGCCCCCCCTGCCCTGCTTGGCGATTCCTGCGCCAATGGTCGACCGAATAGACCGCACCACAGTCGCCAATCATCAGGTACAACGCGATCATCGCGTTCACCTGATCTAGCCCGAACAGGGCACCCTCCAGCCGATGACAGTACGAGACGGTAATCAAAAACGACAGTACGGAAACAATCCGCGAATGCCAGCCCGCAATGAGCATCGCAAACACAAGCAACGCAAGTAAATGTGCTGTCCACAGCATCGCGGGAGAATCGAAATACCACAGATACGACCAGCAAAACGGGCGACCCTGATGCGCCGCCACCGACAGTTCGCGTGGAATCCAACTCTCGGGGCCCAAAAAAGCGATCAGATCTTTCGACCACACCAGGTGCGTATAGAACAACATCCCGCCACCCAAGATGCGAATCATACAGTAAGTGTGCGGCGCGCTGGGAGTAAACCAGAAACGATCCCAACCTGCGACCAACGAGGCAAACCATGCACGCACTTCTTGCATCGGGCTCATGGCGTTGGCCCTCGCGTCGCCGGGGATGGAGTCACATCAGAAACATCTGACGTTGCGTGCTCCGTCAGATCACGGTAGAGACTGGGATCGTTTAACTTCATCCCCTCCCTAACCTCTGGAACCGTCGCCAGACCATGCTGCACGCGATTCATCTCCACACGTTCTGCGTCGTGAACGTGCTTCAAGTGAGCAACAAACGCGTCCCATTTCTCCTGATAGGGTCGCCGGTCCATTGACCAACTTCTTTCCGCAGCGGGTATCCCTCTTAGTTCGGGAGGTGGCTCGATCGGCATGAACTGCATGTTGAGTTGTTCGCTCAACATAAAGTGGCGATGGTACAGAAGCCGCGGCCAATGCTGCTCTAAATCAGGAAACGTACCCGAAACGGTCTCCCGCCCATCAGCAAAATGTGCCTCATATCGGACGAGATGACTCGGACCTGGGTCGGGCGCAAAAAAAGCATAGCCGTGATCGAGAAACAAAGCTTGCACATAAGGCTCAAAGCAGATCATCAGTGACTGGGCAAAAGGGGAAACGGGAGCGCCCGGACCTGATGTCGTTGAGAAACGAAATGGAGCCATAAAAACAGCTGCCACATGAAATGCGACGAACGCACTCACGACCACTTTTGTTCGCGGTGACCAGCCAGATCGTGAATTGATGTTGCGCTTCTTTCCCATCACACCATCAGTATCGACCCCCATCTGGCGCAAAGAAAAATCAACTCGGCGGGAATCTATGGTAAATCAGTAAACAAAAAACCCTCGCACCAGTCATAGCTGGTGCGAGGATCAATATCGTCGAATCGATTATGCCAGGCTTAGCGAGAAGCAACCGCTTCCGTTGCAAAGTCGAAGCTCAGCGACTTTTCTTCACCTGCAACCAAATCAATCGTCTGCGACTTCGTCAAAGTTTGACCATCGCGCTCGATGCTGACCTGGATCGTATAGTCCTTCCAAATACTACCGGATGGCAAGTTTTTGGTAGTGAAAGTACGCAAAGCACCGGTCGACTCCGTTTGGCTACCCGAAAGGGTCACCTTGGCGTCTTCTGGAACCTGAACCGTCAATGTGGTCTCCACATCAGACGCGTCCATGTCAAATGCCAACTTGGCATTTTCACCGGTCTGCAGTTGAACTTCTTTCACCTCTTCAAGCGTCTTGCCATCTCGCACAATCTCAACCTTGACTTGGTAGGTGTACGATTCACCTTGCTTCAATCCACGCGAAACATACCGACGCTCAGCGCCCGTGCTCGTAGTAGCCACACCGTTGACGAATACTTTCGCGTCCTCAGGAACACGAACGGTCAACGTGGCACTGGTACCATTGGATCCGGCCCTGAGATAGCTGGCAACGGAACTGCCCGACGTGCTGTAAGAAGAACGCGCGCTGCTGGGAGCGTCCTCAGCCGGAGTTGCGTCCACTGGAGCTGCTTCCACTGGAGCTTCTTCCGATTGACTAGGCGTGGTGTAGTATCCGCCACTGCTTCCACAAGATGAGTAGGAATAGCCGTGACTGCCTGAAGATCCGTACGAGGAATAGGCACGTCGGTGATGACGCCATCCCCAAGACCCATGACTCCCATGAGATCCATGACTTCCCCAAGACACGCGACTACCCCAAGAACCGTGGCTGCCCCAGGAACCATGACTGCCGTGACTACCCCAGGAACCGTGGCTACCACCACTGCTACCGTAGCTGCCACCGCTACTTCCGTAACTGGAGTAAACGCGTCCGTGACTGCCCCATGATCCACCGTGCGAGAACCAACCTGCCTGTGCAGGAACGTTCAAGCAAATACAGAGAGCCATGGTGCAGGCTGCTGCTCCAAACTTCGTAACACTGAACTGGGTCATTAAATCACTCCAACTGCTTATGGAATTAACAACTTACCTAAGATGACGAGGGGCTCGACCCGACGCCCAACTTACCTTAGCAAGCCTAGCTTGCAATTCAAGCATACTAGGTAAGTTTTCCCGGTCGCAAAGCACAGTGAGAATGGGTATTCTGAGTTAACCTCGTCCGCTCATCTACCGTCAACGGTACCTGGCGAGCTATCGAGACCTCTCACCCACCTTTTCGACCCGTAGTCCGTCAAAAGACGCCTTCCCAGTTGCCCCATACAGCCCAATCCTCACAATCCCTTCGCGGGCACCAATGGGCACTTTCAAAGTTTTCGATTTCTGATGCCATTCCTGCGTCCCCAGAAATGGGCCGATCCACTGATTGCCTAGCTGGCGCCGCTTTGAATCAAAGAAAGTGACCACCACAGCGGGAGCAGCATCTCGTGTCTTACCCTGCTGTACATTTTCCGTTGTCACCCAGGCGGAAATGCGCAGTTCCGGCACAGCACGCTGGTCGACAGCAAATCCTTGCAGCAGGTGTGCAGCTCGACCAATTTCCTTGTTCTCGAAGGTCACAAAGTGCTTTCCCTCGGGCGCATCGTTACCTGTTTCCCAAGTCAATTGTCTCTGGTAGTACCACCCTGGTACAAAGCCACTTTTCGGTGGAGCCTCTTCAAAACCGGGATTTTCGATGCTCGGTCTGTTGGGATCGGGTTGTACCTTGCGGCGCGATTCCGCTTCGCCAGTCATCGGGACAAACAGCGTCGGGCGCTGCGCTTCGGCAACGAGCTTTCCCTCTTTTTTACGCAGCAAATACAACGTTTGCCGATATCGTTCTCCGACAGGGATCACGATCAAGCCACCTTCTTTCAGCTGCGTTATCAACGGTTGCGGGACCTTCTCTGGCGAACAGGTCACAATGATCTTGTCGAACGGGGCGTGTTCCGCCCACCCCTTAAAGCCGTCCCCAATTTTGGTACGGACATTCTTGTATTTCAGACGCCGCAAAGTCGCCTCGGCGCGTCGGCCCAGAGCGGCCACGATTTCGATGGAATACACACTGGCGACCAACGGGCTCAAAATCGCCGCCTGATACCCGCTTCCCGTACCAATTTCCAGCACCTTATCTGTTGGCTTCGGCTGCAGCGATTCCGTCATATACGCCACGATAAACGGTGAGGAAATGGTCTGCTGGTCACCGATCGGCAGCGCCATGTCGTAATATGCCTGTGAACGCAGGTGAAACGGCACGAATTCGTGGCGCTGCGTGGAACGCACGGATTCAATCACCCGTTTGTCTTTAACCCCTGCGGGAATAATCACATCGCGGATGAGGGTATCACGTGCGCGTGCATAATCGTTCCTGGTTTGCCCGTGAAGTGGCTGCACAATGGCCACCAAGAGACCCATCCAGATGGCTATAGCTGCGTTCCGCATGTAGAAAACTCCTGCTCGCTAACGTGAGAGTGTCCCTGAGGCTCTTAGGGTAAGTATAAGCCATCCAGCCGTCTGCGGGTCCCACCTAGGGCAAACGAGCAAGGACGTCGCAATGGGAGCCTTCCCGCGATAGAATCAACACCTCGCGGATCTCGTTGAGTTGTTACAGGAGATATCTTCATGAAATCCAATCCAGTCAAACGCAAACTTCAGCAAGGCGAGCCCTCATTTGGCACATGGCTCTCACTCGGGGACCTTTTCGCCACTCGGGTATTGGCGCGTCTGGGCTTTGATTGGCTGACGTTAGATATGGAACACTCGGCCATTGACTGGCAGCAGGCAACAACCCTGTTTGCTGCCATTGCTGATGCGGGATGCGTGCCACTCGCCCGGGTTCCGGAAGGTAATCACCATTACATCAAGCGCACGCTGGATGCAGGTGCGATGGGAATTGTCGTACCGATGGTAGACACCGTGGAACAGGCGAAGACCGCAATTGCGGCAGCCAAATACCCCCCCGAGGGAAACCGTAGCGTAGGAGGCGGAATGCACTCCTTGAACTATGGAGCCACCGCGGCGGACTATCAACAACAGGCGAACGATGAGATTCTTGTCGTCCTGCAAACAGAGAGTCCTCAAGGAGTCGAGAACGCACCTGACATCTATAGCCTTCCTGGCTGCGACGCGATCTTTGTCGGGCCGGTTGACCTCCGCTTTCAAATGCGCGATCCCGATGGCACATTCCCCACGACAGAAGCCCACGAAGCGATGCTGCAACGTGTTATCGACGTCGGAAAACAAGTGGGAACACCGACGGGAATGCACGCCATGTCTGCAGAAGCGGCTTGTGCTCGCGCAAATCAAGGCATGCAGTTCATCGCCGTCGCCAGCGACCTCAAGATGCTGACTGAAAGAGCACAAGAGACCGTTGCTCAAATCAAACCCGAAACCCAGCAGGAAGACATTGCGAGATACTAAGCTCGCCCCCCTCCCCTGCCCTGCTCGCCACCGCTCTGGAACGTCCATTGGATTTACTTGCATTCGTCTTGGTGCAACGCAAAGATGTCCTTTGGCCCCTTCACACTGTTCAGAATGGCACGTCCATGCGCACCGCTTATCTCACCTTGATTCTCTGCGTCCTCCTTCCGCAATCCTCGCCAGCACAAGGCACCGCCACTTCACGCGGCGACGCAATGATCGCCAAGTACTTTGAACGGGAAACCAACGAGCTCAGCGATACCTGCCTGGCAGACGTCGAATCACTGGAACAATGGCAGACCCAACGGGAACGTTATCGAAGAGAACTCTTGGAAATGCTCGGCCTCCAACCGCTTCCAGAAAAAACGGCGTTACAAGTCGAGATCACCGGCACACAAGAGCAGGATGAATTTATCGTCGAGAATCTACACTTCCAGTCTCGTCCGGGATTGTATGTCACTGCAAATCTATATCGCCCCAAAGTCGTACGAGGAAAACTTCCCGCTGTCCTCTATGTGTGCGGCCACGGAGCCGTCAAACGCAACGGTGTCAGCTTCGGCAATAAAGTCCACTATCACCATCACGGCTGCTGGTTTGCTAGAAATGGTTACCTGTGCCTGGTCATCGACACACTGCAACTTGGCGAAATCGAAGGGATCCACCACGGCACCTATCGCTACAACCGCTGGTGGTGGCTTAATCGTTCGTACACCCCCGCGGGTGTCGAGGCTTGGAATTGCGTGCGAGCGATTGACTATCTCCAATCGCGCCCGGAAGTCGATGGTGAGCGGATCGGAGTGACAGGACGCAGTGGTGGCGGGGCCTACAGTTGGTGGATCGCAGCCATCGACGACCGCATCAAGTGCGCTGTGCCCGTCGCGGGCATCACAGACCTACAGAATCATGTGGTGGATGGAACGGTCGAAGGCCACTGTGATTGCATGTTCATGGTAAATACGTTTCGCTGGGATTACACCAAAGTGGCTGCACTCGTCGCTCCACGACCTCTGTTAATCAGCAACACGGATAGCGATCGTATCTTTCCCCTTGATGGCGTTTATCGCACTTTCAAACAAGTACGCGACATTTACGGCCTATACAACGCATCCGATAAAGTGGCACTGAACATCACCGCCGGTAGTCATAAAGATACGCAAGAACTCCGGGTTCACGCATTCCGCTGGCTTAACTTTCACCTTAAAGGGGATGACAGCCTGATCACCAAGACCGCCGAAAAGCATCTTGAGGCGGAAACCCTCCGAGTGTTTGACCGTCTACCAGAGGACGAAAACAACACACAGATCGACGAGACCTTTGTCGCAACGGCAAACCGACTGCCACTACCCCAAAATGCCCAAGAACTTGAGGGGCAAAGAAACACCATCAAACGTACACTACAAGAAAAATGCTTTCGGGGGTGGCCGCAGGAAACCACTCACTTGGATGCCAAACTCGCGTTTGATTCGACTGCAGACAACATCCGGATGCGGGCATTTGATTTCACCAGCCAAACGGGAATACGGTTGCGACTCTATCTCGCCGAACGAGCCAACCTGACCAAGCCAGATCTGGTCGTATTGAATGTAATGGACCAAACAGAATGGCAGCGCTTTCTTGCGACCTACCGACCTGCGTTCGAACGTGAGCTACAGCAGGAAACCCTACCCGCTGCCGATGGCGAGTCGTTCGAACGGACGACCAAGATGTTCCGTGCGTTCAAGTGGACAATGGCGTATGTAGCACCTCGAGGAGTCGGTCCCACACAATGGAATACCGACCAAAGGAATCAAATACAAATCCGCCGACGCTTCCATCTGCTGGGCCAAACCTTGCAGGGCATGCAGACGTATGACGTAAGGCGGGCCATTCAAATGCTCCGCACGGTCGAAGGTAGGGAAACACAACCACTGTGGCTTCAAAGCCACCGTCAGATGGCGGGCGTAACCCTGTATGCTTCTCTATTCGAACCTCAGATCAAGCGTCTGGACCTCCACGCGCTCCCGGCCACACACCGAGATGGTCCATTTTTCCTCAACATTCGCCGGGTCGTCGACCTCCCCGAAACCGTCGCGTTGGCAGCTCACAAGTCCCAACTTGTACTCTACGGCGATCACCAGGAGGCGTGGGAATATCCACAACAAGTCGCCCGCCAAGTTGGTTGGCCAAACCAACAATTCCAACTCCGAAAACCACCTGCACCTTGAGGCGACAAACTGGCTTCAATCACCTTTCTGCTACTCGCCCTTGCAACTCGGCACCGCTTTTGCGTAATATCCGCGCCCTCCGATGGCATCCGCGCCCTCTGATGGCATCCGCGCCCTCCGATGGCACGTTTCCCTTAAGGCGAGCCGATCCTCCAAACCTGAGCCGATTGAATGATGTTTCATGAAGTCGACTTTAGAATTCACAAGACTCTGCCGATGCTGATTCAACAGGCTAATTTCACCATCTAACAGAATTTTTGCCTTTCCCTAACGCCTCTTGACCACGGTAAGGGAAAGTCCTCTCCCCCGAATTACTTGCCGTGAACACGACCCGCGTACACATCGACCAATACACACCAGTCTGGCACAAAGGTACTGGGTTGCCGGCGAGCCTGCCGCCAGGCGAGCATCAGATTTCCAGTGCCTGGGTTCAAGATGGTCGCGAGTACGTAGAAATCAATGGTGACTTCTACACAACACGTGACCACATGCCACGTGAGTCGGATTGACCCCCCCTGCCCTGCTGACGTCCTTTCACCTTCCGGGCATTGCTTTCACCGAATCACAGCTCGGTACGTTAGATCTTTGCTCCAAGCCCCTTCGTGAGCGCCATGAAGGCCGCTTCAAGGTTCACTTCTTCTTCGCGGAACATTCGTATCCGATACCCCTCGGCAACAAGTTGTGTGGGCAAATCCGTATAGTCGGAAATTCCTTTCTTCAATGTCACAACTAGCGTGCCGTGATCATCTTCCAACGACTCCACCTGATCATGTGACTCCAGCAAGTTACCCGCGCGCTCGACGTTGTCGGCAACCTGAATATGCAGCACTACCTGCTCCCGCACCTGCTTCATCACATCGGCAACCGTCGCATTGACGCTCATCACACCACGATCAATGATGCCGACTTTGTTACAGATATCCGCCAGCTCCGGCAGAATATGGCTGGACACAATGATGGTCTTTCCCATCTGCCCAAGTTTCCGCAGCAAATTGCGCATCTCAATTCGGGCGCGCGGGTCAAGGCCGCTCAATGGCTCATCCAACAGGAGCACTTGCGGATCGTGCAGCAAGGTGCGCGCCAGCCCTAAACGTTGCGTTTGCCCACGTGACAGCGTGTTTGCAAATGCATCACGTTTAAATGCCAGATCAACAATCTCTAACATTTCCTCACAACGATCTCGGCGGGTCTGCCCACGAATCCGATACGCAGCGGCGAAAAACTCCAGGTATTCAATGACTTTCATGTCATCATAAACACCAAAAAAATCGGGCATGTAGCCTACGAGGCGGCGGATTTCCTTGGGCTTCGTATAGATCGAATTACCACAAACGTACGCTTCACCGGACGTCGGATTCAAAAGCGTGGCGATAATGCGCATGGTGGTCGTTTTACCTGCCCCATTCGGGCCGATAAAACCAAACAAATCGCCCTCCTCCAGTTCCAAATCAATGTTCTGGATAGCGAACATCTCGCCGTACTTTTTTGTCAGGTCAACGGTCTTGATCACAGCGCACCATCCTCAGTTTCACTCTTGGTAGAGACAGGAATCACTACACGCACAAAAGTCCATTGCTGGTCGTAGTCGCTCTCCAGTGAATCACCTTCACGCACCAAACGCGACACCGACCTAGCGCATCTCCCGACCAGAACTGCCCGACCGTTTCGCACCGCCGAGGATAAGTCGACATAGGTTTGATACCGGTGAGAGAGATTCGCATACGACCTGCCTCCGGCCAGATCGTAAAACGTCATGACATCCAGCAACCGCGGCACATCGTCGGTTGCAGCAGCGTCATAAGGAGCACTGGCAACCGTCATGCCTCTGACACTCTGCAACTGACTCTTGAGTTTCTTGGGAGACAACCCCGCCATCTCCACGACCTGGCCGGCATCCAAAGTGCGTTTCAAGGGATACACGTTATTCTGGTAGAACAATAAACCTTCCTCGAGCTCATAAGGAAGCTCGTAACGGAAGCGTCCAAGTAACTCACCATTCCGATTAGTCTGCAGCGCAAATTCGCTATCCGATGAGAAGCTACCGTGCCATTGCCCAACCAGGCTTTTCGTAGATGACACGTTAAGCGGCAGTTGCTGAATACTTTCCTCAGATTCCGCGTCGACATCAATTGTGTAAGCAAAATCTAATGCTGGCCGAAGCGACGTCGCGTCCAATCCCCCTAAGGTATCACCCGGCAATCCCTGCCAGGCAAGCAACACCTTGGCATCGCCCACAAGCGAATCATCAATCTGCATGCCTAACGAGTACACATCTGCTCGTGGACTGTAACAATGGGCCCAGGTCGTACCTCGCACCAATTGACTTTCGACATCAAGATCGATCACCTCCAGTTGATTGACCTTCACTTTCGTATCTCGAGTTAACTGCCACAACCAGAGGGAAAGCGCGGAAAACGACAACACGATGGCGGGAAACGTCAGCCATGACCAATGCATTTGCCGAATCACCTTCTTCAGAAAGAAGAAGTCACCAGGGCCGATCAACAAGATGTAAACCCCAATCAAAGTTGCAATCAAGGAGAAAGCAATGGGCCGAGCATTACGAAATTGATCCAATGTTGCCCGGACCTGCCCAACCACATCGTCGTAACCAATATGGCTGACTTTCCCTATCCCCGTCGATGAAGACGACGCCAAATCATTGTCGTCTTCATTCACCCGCAGCACTCTAGCCACCAGTTCGGCACGTGGAGACCAACTAGCAAAAGGCTCTCTATCCAGATCAACGGTCAGATAGGAAATCGCACCCAGACGATACGGATAGTGTGTGACCAGCGGACGCTGCTTTCGGCGGCTTGAATCGACGAACGCCTGAACGTTCCCCTTGATCGCCGAGATCACAGCCACGTCAAATGGTTCCAACTCCTCGGCAGCACTCAGATAATTCGCGACATCAGAAGTTCGAACCTCTTTTGAAACTCTTTGCAATTCCCCGGGCGACCATTCCTCGAACAGTCCTCCGGACCTAAATACGTCATTAGCGTGGCGCGCCCCGCTGATCATGAGACGACCGCCCAGAGCTACCCACGTCTGAAGAGCACGCACCTGCTTTTCCGACAGGCTCTCCAGAGCTGACAAGTCCGAAGTACCAATGGCAACCACATCGATCGCATCATAACCTTCCCATCGCAGAGGCAGTTCGCTGGCAGCGGTTACTGACGCCGCATGGTAAGCATGTGCTCCATTTAACTTTTCATGGGTGGCTTCTTCGACACCCAGCGACTCACCAAAAGTCACAATAAGGTAATCAGTCGAAAGCACCCCCTCCCCAATTTCGCCAACGCCCAATGTACGTTCCAGCACAACTTGATCCTCTGCGATGACTGACACAGTCAATCGCGGATTCAGAGAGCCGAACCGCACGTACCCCGTAACGACGCCACTTTCTCCGGAAGCAATTGAGATGTCTTGGTCGGTAACGTAGTGTACCGGAACGCCATCACTATCCAGCGTTGTCAAACGCAGGCGTCCAACGAGAGACTGATCACCGGAGATCAATGTCACACGAACGGGAGTCCAGTGCCCGGGTTTGAAACGCTGACCTAGTCCGACCGCCACTTGTGTAATCTCACCGGAACCTTGCCAGGCAACGGCGTCTTTGGGCCACGCGACCAGGACAGTGACGATCCACAAACAGCAAGCCCACTGCAACAGTGACAACAGACCCGCGGCGATCCGGTGTTCCACCACAGAGGATTCATCTCGCAATCGCCGACGAAAGTTCCAGGGGTTGCGAACCCAATCCGGCCAGAGTTCGATCACGGCTTACCCTCATCTGGACAGGCACAAATCAACTCGCGACATCCAGGACAGCCCGTCCCGTATTTGGCATTCACTGCTGCCGTAAGATCAACACCAGCGACATTCGCGATCGTGGTCAGCCAAGCCAGCACATCCGCAAACTCTTCGCTGAGATCCTCCTCCGAACCCTCACGCAGCGCGGTTGCTAACTCACCGACTTCTTCCATCAGCCACATAAATGTGCCTTCAATTCCCCGCGCATCATCCTTTTCGAAATACATTTCGCGAATCAGCTGCTGAAACTCGGCCAGAGTCACGTCGGTGCGCAATGGTCCTGACGACTGGGGTTCAGAATCACTCACTTTCAATGCTCTCCAGCAAGGTTGCAGCGCCAGGAAAGTCAGGAGCTCGTTCCAACAGCTCCTCGAGCACAGCCTTCGCCTTGTCATTTTGTTTGGCCTGCACGTAGGCGTCTGCCAAGATAAATCGCCAAGCGTCTCGACTGGGGTCCAGTACCAACGCCGTCCGCAGAGCCGCTGCCGCGTCAGCTGATTTCTCTTGCTCCAGGAGAGCCTGACCCTTTAGCGCATGCATATCCGCATCCTTTACGCTAATTTGCAGCGATTGGTTCGCCCAATCAGCCGCTTCGGCAAAATCTCCTCGTTGAAACGCCAAATCCGCCAGTTTCTGCCGAAAAGTGGCGTTATCTCCGTCCAAGGTCGCCAGCTCCCGCAAAACCTCGGCCAACTTCGCGTTTTGACCGGATTGCAAGTAGAGCTTGGCGAGCGCCTGTAGCCATTTTGTCTCATGCGGCCAACGTTTTCGACCCAGCTGATAGAGCTCAGTCGCCTGCCCCCAGGCTTCCGCTTTCGAATGCAAACCCGCCAAGAGTGCCAAAACTCCCGCATGGGGTTCTCGACGATCCAACCGTGCATCAAGCATCGCCATGGCACGCTTCACTTCGCCAATCGACAGGTACAACCTGGCCATCACGTAAGCCGCTTCTTGTTCTCGCGGGTCGATCTTCAATGCAGCAAGCGCCGCTTGCCGCGCTTTCGGGCGAGCCCCACGAGCAAGATGTGCGCGGGCCAAGCGAGCCAGAGCGGTGGCGTCCTGCGGATCTTCATTAACCGCCCGCTGCAAAGCCGCAAACGACTCTTCCTGTTCCTCGGGACGCCTGGGCAAGTCGGCAACCACTCGATCGACGTAGGCCCGATAATCCGCTTCGAAAGCAGCGAGCTCGACACCAAAGCACCGCTTAATCGCTTGGCGTGTCGTGATGTTGTCCGCATAGGCCTGCAGCATCTTGATCAAGGCATCTTCACCGTACTCCGCCAACATGAACTCGGCATAGAGTTCCGCCTGACAATAAGCCAGTGTCCAATTTTCAAAGTTTCGAGGGCGCGCAAAAGCCAGGTTAATATTGCTCAGGTTATACAACGCATCCGCTCGCGCGCGACGTGCAAGAATTGCATTCCAAGAAGGCGGCCGTGGCTGCTCTTCATACAGCACAGCCAATGCCTCCGTGTACCAATGCGGAATATTGAAATGCGTCTGCTGTAAATTCACCACATGGATAAATTCGTGTTTGAGCACACGTGCCCAATTAAATGGCTTGGACATTTCATTGGGTGAGGCGAGAGCGACGATCTTTCCGGCACATGCCCCCACGGTGCCAATACTCGGCAAACCCACCATCCTCGCGCTGAACCAGGCATGGCCGCTACTGTTCCTGCCCCGGCTAAAAATCTCAAACAACGATTTTGATGGTGGCTCAAACCCCAATAACTTTGTCACCTGAGGATAAACTTCACGCTCCAAATACACAGCCGCATGCTCGGCCAGCACCTGCTCTTGCCCCCGATCAAATCGGATCACGAAATGCTCCGTCTCAATCACCGCATAGGTCTGTAACAGGTCCAAGACCTCCAGCGTATTCTTGACACGCACATTAAATGGATCCGCTGCGAACGACTGTTTCAACAACTCCCCTGCCCTGCCCTCTTCCCCCAAACGCATCTGGATCATGCCCAGCTTGCCCGGCACCTGGATCAGCTGCGGCATACTCTGCGCCGCCCGCTCGTAATAAACTGCCGCAGACGGATATTTGCGAGTCAAATCAAAAACATCTCCGATGGACTCAAAGAAGATACCGCAATGCGGATTGCTCGCAGTGACCGCAGTCATCACCTCACGCATGCGTTCCGAGGGACCGTCTTGCATACCATCAAGCAACCCGTATGCCGCCGCCTTGCGGCCAAGCAACAGCTCATCCCGCGGATTGCCCTTCAATGCACGCTCCACAATCTCCAAAGCCGTCTGCGCCTGAAAACTCGCAAAATGCAGGTCCGCAGCAACCTGTAGTGCCCGCGGGTGATCCGCTCTTATTTCAAGTGCCCGCTGCACGGATTTTTCTGCCGCTTCAAATTCCATCACCTGCAGGGACAACAAAGCGTCGACGGCCAGAACATCGGCGGAATGCGGATTAATGCTGCGCGCCTTGTCAATTTCCGACTTCGCATCAACCCGATTGTATTTCTCTAGAAATAACAGCGCTGAATCAACGTGAGCTGGCCAGTAATGCGGGTCCTTCTCCAACGCCGACGGGAGCAGGTCGTTGACCAACACGCGAAAATCTTCAGCTCGTCGATTCCACCGAGCCGCACGACTCGCAGCCCAACCAAAAACACGAATGTCCTCGGCGCGTGACACATTTGCCAGCGTGTTGTACATGTCTGTCAGCTTGCCGTATCCCTGCTCGGCCTGCTCGAGACGACCTGCCACACGATGCAATTCAGCAGCCAACCATTTCGCCAGCACATTCGTTGCATCCGCAGCGATGGCCTTGTCCACAAACGCCTGAGTCGCTGCATAGTCTCCTCGCTGAAAAGCCAACGCTGCCTGGCGAGAAAGAATCAGTGGATGCTTTGCTGTTGTGGCATCGGCTTCCTGAAGAACTCCAATCGCTCGACTCGCATCGCCGGTTTCCTCATAGCATCGCGAAAGCCCCAGGATTGCCTGCACCGGCTGCGACTCACGCAACTCCAAATAGCGTTCCATCGCCTCCGAATAACGCCCTTGAAGTCGAAGCGTGGCAGCAGATTCTATCTCCGCACTCCGCAGACGAACTCCCGTCAACAAAATCGCGGCACAGATGAACAATCGCAATCGCCACATTGAAAGTCACTCCGGTTCGCTTTCGTACATGGTCCCATTCTAGTGTTGCCAGCTCGTCATCGCACCATGAACTCGTGCCAATCGTAATAGAAGGCAAGAAACAATCCAGATAGCGCAGAATCTGCTGGACGCCACATCTCTCCCGCCTCGCCCACCTACACCAGAACGCAGCCTGTCGAACGGCACAACCCAACGGCCAATCTGCGATGCAACTCAAACCCTAACGAATCCGACTTCAAGACTTTGGAGTTCGATCATCCTCAACGTTTGCTGGCATATCCAGCTGCGCCGACTTCCAGTCCGACAATTTCGCCTTTCGACTGCGTAGCTCACCACACGCATACACGGAGCAGGACCCAAAATATTTCCAGCATTCCGCATGATGCAACGTATTGCAGCGACGACACGCGACAGCGGACTCCATGATCTCCTCACCACAAATCTGACAAGTGGGAGGTTCCATTGATGAAGTTGATCTCTCCGCAACAAATGCAATCTTCGATGTGTCCACCAATCGCAACTGATCGTAGAGCTCACAGAAACCTCGCAACAAAGCATCGATGTGTTGCTCCTCTCGCAAGCTACCTCGACAAACCAGAGTCAGATTGCCGGAACCGAAAGTCAGCACCAATCGTCGCTCAAAATTCACTCGTTGAATCTGCAAAACAGCAGCTTGCACACCGCCGGTAACCAAATTCTTGACGTGTTGCTCAGGTTCACCACTGATGACAAATCGCGAATCGAATTCTCTTTCACTCGTTCGCACTCGCTTGGAACGCCATTCGAACAGCCAATCCCATGCCGACCTTGTTCGGCATTCCAGCAGCAGCTCAGAATCGGGCCAAGCCGCACACAGTTGGGTGTAGCGGCCAAAGATGCGCTGAACCCAGACGCGGAAAACAACGGCTGTTCCAGCGTGGGAAAACTGAATACGACGATGCATGGCAAACAATGAAGAACTGTACTCGCCGTTCCATTTTTCGGCTACCGCTCGATAGTTGCGGGAGATTCGCAACAGTCGTTGCACAATGAACACCACCAGGATGATCACAGGTGCGGTGCAAATCACAGCGGCCAGCCAGATACCAGCTTGATTGTCCATGATTGCCTAACGGGTCAAGTTATGTCTCATCTTCTTCGGAACTTGTTTCCGTGACGGAGTCCGCAACCATCGGCACGGAGTATCGCGTTTCCTGGCAGCCAAAAATCGAACAACTGCCGTTATAGTGCCAACACTCAATGTGATGCGGAGTCTTGCATCGTCGACAAAACACCATGTCCGACAGAATGTCCTCGCCGCACACCTGACAACGTGCCTCATCAATGATCTGCGCCGCACCCGCATCTATAAACGCAATGCCATCAGATCTCGTGAGCATTGCCTGGTCGAACAACTCCAAAGCAACCAAGGTGAATTCATCCAAGTACTCGAATCGCGTCAACCAAGTCAGCTTGCGGATACAAAGTGCTCCCTGGTCGACCCGCAAATACACTTGCTGATCTCCTTGAATCGCGAGCAGCTTGGACAACTCCCACTGCACCCCCTCGCTCAGGAATTGCTCGGCGCGACGCTCGTCATTGGTGTGCACCTGAAAATAACCGCCCACCTTGCTCAGCAAATCGGCACTGTTTGACAACGGTACACCAGACTTCACAGCCGTGAATCCGCGAGTGAATACTTCGCATTGAAATTCCGGGTCCGGCCACGAGCACTCGATCTGTGTCACGACCGAGCGAGAGGAATGATTCAGCTTCCGAGCACTGAGATGAAAAAGTTCCCTTCCATAAAGGAACTGCACTCGCGGGCGGCCAAATAGATAGCCACGCAAAACTTGGCCGTGATATTTCTGCGCCAAACGTGCACATGCGTGACTTTTTCCGTAGCCAAGCGCATAGAGGACACCCCAAATGATTGCCGCCGTGAGGACGATGACAATCAGGGCAAATGCAAGAATACACTCCACTTTCTAGTCCGCTCCCAATCTCACATCGTTAGTCATAGCCAATATAAATCACGTCGTCATCCGCCCTGCCCTCTCGCGAATTCAACGACATTCGCGGCAACTGGGGTATCGGCGTATTTTCATCAATGTAGAACAGTTCCTCGTCTTGCTTGACTTCGGGCAAGGCTACCTTGGCACCGCGTCGTTCATATTTCACCACGTTGCTTCCTGACGGAACGCGTCTTTCCAACAGCGGACGCTTATCAGCCGGCCTCACAAACTCTGGATTTCCCTCGAACCATGTCTTCGCAGCGTAGTTTGTCGCCGTCGTTAATTCAAAATGCTCGAATCGCGCCACATCCCACAACCGCTGGCAGACAAACTCCAAAGTCAAATGCGATTCCCACTTGATGCCGATATCTTTCAAGTTGATAAACCCACTGAAAGACACGTTCGGGTGAAAGATCGGTGTCAGCCACCGAATATCGGGCGGGCGAACCGGATAGGAATAAGGCAAACGCAAATTGCAACGATGTAAATCGACTTCCTCGATCTCGGCATCTACTGCCAAACCTCGACTGATCCCCTTGCCGTGAAAGATCAACGTATAACGATCAGGTGCATTACCATTGCACTCAAAATCAAATAGTTCACTCCGTTTCTTCACCGATCGCAGATTCTCTAAATCCGCGGCAAGTCGCTCGTCTCTTGATAGGTCTGACACGTTGTGAGTCCCTTAACCTGGACAATATTACTGTTTCACCACCAACCTAATCAGAATCCGAATCCGACTCTTGGACCTGGGCTTCTTCGTGCTCTTCTTGCGGATCATTTCGCTGCGCTGTCCACAGAGTTGCAGCAATCGCGCCGACCACCACCGCGACACCACCACTCACCCAAATCCAGAGGCTAACCCCCAGAAGCTGAGCTCCCTCTGCACCCGCCTGATTTTCCTGTCCCTCTCCCGACAAATTGGAAATCCTTTCTTTGAGCAACTTGATCTCACCACTTTGTTCTTCCAGTTGCTTTTGCGTCCCCAGCAAACGCTCTGTGGCGTTGGCGTAATCGGCACGGGATTGGTCCAGCGAATCATTCAGCCTGGTTAATGCCTGCTGGTCCAAATCGACCTTCGCACTCAAGCCGGTAACCGTATTCCTCAGGTCCAGGTTTTGTTGCTTCAGCTGACTGTTCTCAGTTACTAACTGTACCCCAGTGGCCGGATCATCCGTCGCGTAGAACTGATTCAAGAAAGCTTCCTCGCGCGCAACGACCTTCGCCCGCAACTCCAAATCCGCTGCGATCTGCTTGAGTTGCTGGCGGTCCTCCTGCGATGGCTCGGCGTCGGCGACGGGCACCGGCTCCATCGTTCTCCAAAACAGGAATGCCACTAGCAAGAATTGCATGGCTAACATCCCCAATACGGCGATCGTCTGCCAATGATTCGCTTCCCGTGTGACATTCACGACCGGAGCACCAAAGCTACCTGGCATGTTGCTATACCTGGGATCTGCCATCGTATATTCACTCTCTAATTGAGCGGAGTAATTACGCAACTCCTGATCTCGGAATCGCGAACCAATGAGATAGAAACCGTCCGTCCGTCGAACGCGTTCGTGTGGATCTCCGGTCCACATAAACATTCCACGGTCCTGCCGACATGGATCAATTACCAAAGCAACATCCAACGGGCGGTTAAAAAAATTGTCGCAGATAAACATATCCATGCCGGACAAGAACACTCCCCAGTCCGGATGCGTGTGGTACCACCCCACCATCTGCAAATCGTCCGGAAATTCCTCGCGTTGCCGGGTAATCTTTTCCCAGGTTTCATGCGTGAATTTAAAGCTGCCCTTCGTACTCTCATAATGCTCAGCACGCAGACTATCTGTCACGACAACGAAAGGCTGCCCAGCTTCATCCTCGTATTGACCGCCTAGCAGCACGCCTCCCAATTCCACACTTGTGTCTGCCAACGCGTGCTCTTCCATATCACGTTGAACATCGATATCGACGTAAATCGGCAGATCGTGCGAGTTGGGCTGTCCGTAAGCAACACAAGCATAATGCTTGTTCTTTTCCGGACGCAGATGCACCTCGGGCGTAGCTTCCTCCATGTCTCCAAATTGAATGTCAAAGTCACTCACAATTCTTCGATCTCCACGTGGGAGCCATGCTTTCCTTGTCCTGCTACCTCATCCCATCCCCGCAGCAACGAACAGACCCGTCACAGGGGCGCATCCGCATCTCCGGCAAGCAGGACCGTTTGCTCACCCTGCTCGGTGAACACCCGGACAATGTCATAAGCCGGAATCCCCAACGCTTCGAGTTTCTCCCCGGCCAACTCAGCAGTCGATTCGACCACATGGGTCAGATTGGGCCGAGAAAGTTCACCGCACTGTGCACATTCGGCTTCACGCATACTGACCAATGGCAGAGGCCGCATCACTCGCTTCTGTGCCCCACAGGCCTGGCAATCCAAAGAAACGACCAGGTCGCGGTCTAGTTCCAATTTGAGTGGGCCTGCTACCTGCAGCGCGGTGGCAACGGCTTCAAACAGGTCTGCTGCCGTATCGCGACGGGCGGAAAGCGGCAAAGCAAGTGCCTCTGGGTACGTCTCGTGACTCAAGCAATCTTCTCGGTGCTGATATTTCGTCTTGTAGAAGTTATTGGCAACCCCGTTGTAAACCAACGCATGGCCTTCAGAAACTTCCATGCCATGGATCAGCTTCAAAGCTTCCTGTGCCTGCATCCCACCAATCATTGACGAGATCGTAGGTGCAGTGGGCACTTTTCCCGCCAACAAGTCCTCTTGTCGAAGCAACGGACAGCTGTACCGGAGATTAATGAGTCGGTAATCCGTTTCCGTCATCGCGCATTCGTAGCAAGCGCCGTGCGGTGGGACAAACACCTTACAGACCCCGTTGATCTCCTGAATTCCACCATCAACCCACGGAGTACCCACTTTCCAACACTGCCGGTTCACCCACAGTCGCGCCTCACGATTGTCCAGGCAACCAATGACGACATCGACGTCACGAAAGAGGCCTAATCCAACGTCGGTAATGATATTCGCCCGCGCCGCCACAATCTGCGTATCGGGATTAATATCTTGCAACATCTCCGCGGCCACAATCGCTTTATCACGACCACAATCGCGTTGGCGAAACAATACCGATCGCGTCAAATTCGATTCCTCGATCGCATCGAAGTCAACGAGGTAAATCGAGCCTACTCCCAACAGTGCGAGATTCTTCAGAACCTCATTTCCCAGCGCGCCCGCACCCACGACCAGGACTTTGGCTGCCGACAGCTTCTGCTGGTCCCACCACGCAATCAAGCGCAATCGTGAGTAACGATCGTCTTCATCGATGAGCAGTGAATCGTCGGACATTAATCTACCTTATCACCAGAGCATTCCGCTGGCTCCGCCGCACCATGGCCGCCATCACGCACACACACAAAGCCGCAGTCAACAATCTCACCACAACGCCACTGAAAAAAACCAAACTCCGTCCGTTGCGGATCTACCACCATGGCGACCTGCCAAGGTTCGCTAAAGAAATTCTTGTGCACAAACAAATCGTAACCCGACAAGAACACTCCAAAGTTGGGATGGGTATGGTGCCAACCTACCACCATGTCTTCTGGATAGCGGCGCTGAACTTCCCGCGTCATCGCTGCCCACGTTTCATGGGTAAACGTCAGCGATGCCGCACGTGACTTAACATCTACCGCTGGAACATAATGCGCAATTTCAACGTATTCGCGTGAGTCAACATAGACACCGCCAACAAGGAAGCCTCCTAATTCGCGGGTCGCATCCTGCTCGGAGTAGTCCAGGATCTCTTCCAAGACGCGCTCATGCACGAATACCAGTGTGGCATCGTCATAAACAATCCCAACCTGTTTCGCCTCTTTATCTCGCTCACGCACAGGAGCAGGTTTTGGAATCGGTTGAATCATACAGCACCTGATCAATTACTCGATAAACAAGATGTCATCGTCAACGGGTTGCTGTGCGTCTGAAGCTTCCACAACTTCGGCATCAATAATCATGATTTCGTCATCCACAGACGGTGGCTTCGTCGCAGTCGGCACAGCGACGGTAGGATACTCCGACGTTTCGCAAGAACTCTTCGCCGCCAAACGATCGCGGATCGGGCGCCGGTCTATCGGAAACTGAGCGCTCCCCTGCTGCCGAGCCCACAAGGCAGCGTCACGGTTGTACGGACTTTCGACATCAAAGTTCTTGTAACGAATCATATCCCACAGCATTTCGCACAGTTCGTCCAAGTTCAGACTGGGCACCCAATACGTCCCATAACCTCCCAGACAAACAACGCCACTAGCCGAAATGTTTGGCTGAAAGATCGGCGTTTGCCAACGCAACTCCGGCATCATCCTGGGGTATGAAGCACCCAGCTCAATCGCCACTTCGTGCTGCTCTCTAATCTTCGTTTCGTGCGTGCCTTCGGGACGATAGAAACCCAATCCCTGAAACCGCACTAAGTACCGATCAAAAGGATCTCCCCAAGCTGTATAGCTAATAATCGAGCTTTCCTCACGGAGACGCTCCATGGCTCGTTGATCACTTCTCAGCCGGCGAATCCGAGGCGACTCGCGCATGAACCAACTCCCTTCCGTATGGATTTCCACAAGCGGATGAACGAAAACCTGTAAACCGCAACGTTTCTTTCATTGTGAACCGCAATGTGCATCCTCTTCAAGACACGAGTGCGGTGCTTGTGGCCATTTCAGACTAGATGAACCAGTCAACCTCACCATCATTGCAAACCCAAGAGACCGCTACGCTCATCCAGCAACAATCTCGGGGTAGATAATCAAATGGTCGCCATCATTCACCTGCGCCGCGACCAGGGTCTGCTCCTCGTGAAGCCGCTTGCCACCTTCTTTGTGGTCCAAGCTATAACTCATGGGCTGCCCATCCGGCCCCATCACCGGGAGATTCATCTTGGTGATGATATTGGGCAAAATACGTTTCACGGAGACCGTATCCGCGATGACGGCATCCACCGACTTGGCTCCCGTTTGATCGAGAAACGTAACCCGCGTGCCTTTCCGTTCTTCGTGTGACTCAGCTTCAGACATCATTCGACTCCGTGAGCGTGAATTGACGACGTCGCGAGGATGACGTCAGATTTGCTTTTGTCCCCACCGCGGCAGCTGGACTCTGCTGCTCGCAATCTCGTGTGGACAGGTAGTATTCGACACGTGCCCCCCAATCTTAGCGGATTTCATCTTGAATTCCAGCTTCTCAATTCTGCTCACAACACCTTGTAATTACGTGGCTTACGAATCACCTCCCCAGCGAAACGGATCACCGGAACCCAATTACCTCCACCTCCAGCTGCCAGAGCACCTTCGAGACCGGCAAGAACGCATTAAACTCCGAACGCCCTGCCAAGCTGGAGTCCGCTAGTTTCAAATGCGCGGCGCCAATCCCACCCTGGCCGAGCGTTGCATCCAGCGGTATCCAACGATCTTCAACCCAGACCTCAGTCCACATATGGTAGGCAAAACCGCGATGCGCCTCGGAATAGACAAGCCCGGTAACGACACGTGCCGGCAACCCGCGCGCGCGACACACCGCCGCCAACAACACCGCGTGTTCCGTGCAATCGCCCGTCAGGTCGCGGGCCACCGTGGCAGCAGACTCAAAAGCCTGAGAATAGGTCGCCCGTTTCATGATCCGATTCACGTGCTTCTCCAAAGCAACCGCGAGTTTCCATGCCCCCGCTTCCTGACCATCCACCTCCTTGGCAATTTTGATTACACGAGGATCGTCTGACTGAATCAATTGGTTCGGAGCGAGTTCCTCCTTCGTCGGTGGTTTCGGAGCCAACACAAGTGGCGGCGCGGGACGGTTTGGCGAGACCGCCTGAACCGTGATGTCCGCTCCATGCGCGTCGCGTCGTTCCACTGCCTGACTCAACCCCACTGGAAAGACTTTCGATGGGTCAGAGTCTTTCAGGGTCACTCGGTATTGCGCCCACGCTGTGGCATGGGGACGCCGAATCGGNGTCTTCACTCGAACAATCGACATCGAGGCAAGGTCCATTGATTCGTCATTCTCTCCTAAGGCAATTTCCTTGGAGACCCGAACGATGAGCGTACGCGACGCGGGAATGTGTTGTTTGAGTATCTGCCCGTCATCGTCACACCATAAAAACGTTTCAATCTTTGTATCGCCAACATCTAACACCATGCGAATCTTGAGCAACTCGCGTGAAGTCTGCAGAACCATGGTCGCTTCTCTTTTCAGCGCTTCGAGTCGCTGCTCCACGACATCGACACTCCCCAACCCTGGCATCAACAATTGCTGTGTCCGTGATTCGCCTGGCTTCATGGGGGTTTCCACCAACAGCCGCTGAGTCGCGAACAACCCGCCAATCGAGTCTGTCCATGGCAACGAGGACCGCCGTTCGCGATCCCCTTCGGGTGTCGTCACAACCAAGGAGCTGTCCACTACTTCACCAGAAACCATCACCGGCCCTGCCCCGGCTTTGGTCTCCATGGAAAATGTCAACAAACGACCATCCGTCGTCTCGGTTGTCTTGAGGCTCTGCTGAACAGTACTCATATCCAGCCCCCTTCTCAGCTCGATCCGCTGCTCGCTGGTGATTAGCACTTGCGACTTGGCCTGATCCTTTTTCCAAACCGTGTGCTGATAGCCAACTTTGGTGTCATTCAAAAAAATGGCTTCCCAAGTTTCACTTGGAAGACTGCCGTTTACCGTGCCCGATCCGGTAGCCGATCCGGTAGCCGTAGGGGTTTCAACTGGACTGCAACCAAGCAACAACGATAGCCCGGCACCCAAGATGACACATCTGAACATCTTTTCCCTCAACAGAAATCGTCAAATTCGACAGAAGCTATTTTAGCGGAGAAAAATCGAAAACTCATCAACGCCAACTTGAAGAACCAACAAAACCAACCTGGGAGAGTGTCCCCCCGGGCCACCAATTTGTGTCCGAGCAACGGAGTCGGGCATTTTCCCTTCCATGGCTGACTCCCAGAAGCATAGCCATCCACAGAACCGTCGCTGGGTTCCACGGCTTTTACCGGTTGTAACACTTGCGCTCGCCAACAAACGACCGCCGAAACCAGACACAAATCGGAACGCGACACCTGCTGCAAACTGTGACCTATTCTTGGGTAAACAACTTCCAGCTTCCCCCCTTTTCCCCAAACTGATGAAACTTGGAATGCCCAGGAAGCCCAATGAGTTTTCTTAAGCGATTTTTCAGAAACGTACTGGATGAGGGAAGCCTTCCAGTCGACCAACGCAGTAGCTTCGAGCATTTAACTGACGAAGAACTTGAGGCCCATCTCGGCGTCTCAACCTACGGTAATTTCCAACTTACCGAAGCGGTTCGTCCTTCCTATGACCTGCAGGTCGTGCCGCGAACAGGTTACAAACACGACGTCTATCGGGATGCAGATTCGACGGTACCCGTCATCATGATCTCGGCGTCCAGCGAAAAGCTATTTGACCTGTTTATGGAATTGATTGAGCCACTCGGAACGGAAGTTGACGTTGTGCTCGAAACAAGCCATAGCAAGTCGCGACGCCAACAAGATCTCTACCGTGAGCACATCGATATCCCAATCTTGCAGAGCATTCTTTGGGATTTTGAAGATCTTTTGCTAAACGACGGCTGTACCGGCATCGCTGTCCTTAACCCATCCGTCCCCCAAGAGGTGCAATTTGACGAGCACAAAATGCTCATCGTCTACGGTCAGCCCTTGGAAAAATTCGAACACATCCTTCGTCGCTACAACATTCCTCACGACGATTCCCTAAAATTCATCACAGAAGCAGAGCACGTTCATTCCTCCAATGACAGTTACTCCGACGCGTTCGAGCAACTCAAGTCGCGACTTGGAATCGACAACGTCTTTGATGAAGCATCCACATCTGAATTCTAAGCAGTGTCGTACTCATACGTGCCCGGGCACTACGGCACGACATACAAAAAACAAGGCCGGCTATCAGCCGGCCTTGTTTCGTTTTCACATACCGCGGTGTAATCAGCAACCGCCGCAGCCACCACAGTTCGAAGCACATCCGCGATGACGACCGAGCAGTCGGTGACGGACGCCGCAGCCACGCTTGGCCGGGACGGTCACCTCTTTCGGCACCATTTTGCAAACCGTAACTTCCACTTCTTTCTCCACCTGATGTGGAACACATACGGTGTATGTTTCCGTCTTCTCTTCAGGCACACATTTGTAACGCGTCACCATACAGGTGCGCGTCTTTTGCACAGGAACGCATACCGTGTAAGTCACTTCCTTTGTGCGCTCTTCGGGAACACACTCGGTGATCGTGCGCGTGCGAGTCTCTTTTCGATAGGAGCAAACCTTGACCGTGCGTTGACGCGTCTCCGTTTTACATGTCGTCACGTTGACCATCTTCGTACGCGTTTCCGGTTTGCAAGTAACTACGTCAACCGTCTTTGTACGACACTCCGGCCGACAAACGGTCACGTGGAACTTTTTCTCCTCTTGAACTCGCTTGTAAGTCGTCACAGGCACTTCTTTCGTGACCACGTTCGGCACCCAAACTTTACGACAAACGGTACGGGTCGCTGGAGCACAGTCACCGCAACCACTGCGACTTGAACCACATCCGCCGCAATGACGTGTACGACAACCAAGCAATCGATGGCGACCACCGCAGCTTTTACCAACAGCCACTTCTTCCGTCACCGTGCTCCAATGACCACGATCGCAGGTAACCGTCTTCGTCGATTGGACAGGAACGCAGCGGGTCACTGTACGGGAACGCTCTTCTTTCGTCGGAACCATGACCGTGTAAGTCACTTCCTTTTGCGTCGTTACTGGAACTTGCACCGTGTATGTGACTTCCTTTTGAGTCGTCACCGGAACTTGGACGGTGTAGTCAACCGTTTTTTCGCTCCACACAGGCACCTTGACGCAATACTCCACCTCCCGCTGGACCGGAACCAATTCGTGATACTTGACCGTCTTCGTCTTCTGCTGTGGCTCCATGACCGTATACGTGACCGTCTTTTCCTCCTGCACAGCAACCCGTCGATTCACGGTGTAGGTACGTGTACGTTCTTCCTTTTTGTACTCAGTTACCATCACCTTGCGTGTTTCCGTCACCTGCTGCGGCACGTAGACCGTCTTCGTGACGTAAGTCGTACCACACTCCTTGGCACTCGCTTTGCCGCCACAGTCCGACGTCGACTGGCAGCCACCACACGACCGAACGCAGCCACCACACCGCGCATACACTTGACCTACCGTGCCCATGACGACAAACGCAACCACTGCGAGCCGCATCGGCATTCTTACATGATTCATCGCTACACTCCTGTTACACATGCGAGAACGTTCAACAATTGGGTCAACAGACAAAACGGGGGCAAAATCAGGACTTTTGCCGAACAGGCAAGATGAGCCTGCCACACAATCCAGCCCCCCCCCAGTAGATACGCGTTGCAGGAAGAATACCCGTCTTATCGCACGTGCGTAGTTTACGAAACATGCAGCGGCAGTCAACGCACCCAGCGGCAATTTGCGAAAATTTTACCGGGTTAATCGACCGGTAAGCAGCGAACGTACCGTAATTGCTTGCTGCCGTTTGCGGCCCGTAGATGGGCATGAAGACGAGGTCCGTGGACAATCACCTAACTGACAGTTTGGCCATGGAATTACTGCCAACTGTAAAGGTTCATGCATCAACGTGGGATAACGGCCTGAAATCGTTGCTTATTTGCGCTGAAATGCCGGGCCAAAGATTTGAATCATCCCTTTGAGCTGATCGGCGACATCGGGAATGCCGCGTGCTGACTGGGGAGCACGAAACGGTGGTTCCGGAGGAACATCACCACCGACGTAGGCAGCCACCACGGGTTGATTGGAAACGACCACGGTGACCGACTGCTCAGCTGGCTTGGCAAACAACTTCATGCCGGTGGTCTGAAATGGCAATTGCTGCTCATTCATATCCAAGACCCCCTGCCCTGTTCGCTTGTCGATCCCGAGCAAAGCGGTGGCCCGTTTGGCTGGTGCCGAATTACCCACCGGGCTTCCGCCACGCGCAACGTGTCGGGCAAAAACCAACATGGGCAGCGAACTAGGCTGATCCAACAACAAACCGTAGCGTTCGACATAAGCTGGCGCAGGCCAGCTTAGACTTTGCTTGGCCTTATCCCAGGCGTAGACTTTGCCGCTCACGAATTCCATCCCCAAGCCACGAACGGAAATCGGTTCAAAGGACACATCATTGCTCGATGAGTTTCCTTCAAACTGCCGATTGGCAACGATCATGTATTGATCTTGCGAGTCAAAGACATGCAGTGTCTGCAATGCCGGTTCCCTCTCAAGTTTTGCTGCCACCACTTCCTCACCGGTGCGAACTGAGATGACTCTGAAATCGCCTTGACGTTCCATCATGGCAAATTCGTTCGCTCCCACCATGGCCCCCTTCGCTCCTGGCTGCAACTTCCGCTCCCAGAGCGTTTTACCAGTGACAACATTGGTAAGCTTCACGTGATTTCCCTTGTCCCAGGTCAACATGTTTATGCCATGCATCGCAACGCGAAACGCGCTAGGACCGATCGGACGCGAGCCAACCAGAGCTCCATCGGTGACGTTGTAGACGTCAGCGGTAGCAGCCTCTTCCGCAATCACCACCGCGTAACGCTCGTCACCGAACACACTACAGTCTGCGGGAATGTTGTCTCGCCACCAAACAGGTTCGCCCGTCAATGGGTTAGCACAAATGAGCTGCCTGTCTTTTACGACCACCGCACCTCGGAGCGTCACAAATCCGACGCCAGTCCCCACCTGTTTCCAACGTCGTTCTCCCCAGATACGGCGCAGAGGCCGCGCGGTGACTTGCTGTTGCTTGTTCACGCTTGATGTTTTCTTCAGACGCCACAACACCGCATTGCTACTATCATCCGCCAGTAAATTGAATGCGACGATTTCATTCGCTTGCCCAAGCAACATCAAGCTACCGTTCCCGGAAGCCTGAGCAAACTGATAGGCCTTATTCGCTTCGTTATTCACGCTATTCAAACCGCGTATTCGCTGCGCGTCGTTACCATCGGGATCGACAATGACCAGGGCTTCATTGCGTTCAACGCGAACTGTCGCGAACGGATCAGACGGATTGCTCCAATCCACAATCGGAATCTCATACAACGGACCAGCCACCCCAATACTCGTTTTGGGCTTGGTAACGTGAACATTTCCTGACGGCCAGCTTGCAAGACCTGTTGTCGGAGGCAGGGCCAATTCACTCAGATCCGCATCCGGCCAACGGCGCTGAAGCTCTCGCACACGATGCGCTGCGGCTCGCGTCTTGCCAGCGGAAACATAAAGTTCTGCCAGTCGCCGATTGGCTGGTTTGGCAATTTCCTCTATGGCTGAGTCGACGAGCGACGCCAGGAGCAACTCTGCCTCCAAAGGGAAATCCTTCACGACCAACTGAGCCAAGCGCAACTTCGCTTCCTGGCCCATGGAGCTTTCACCGAAAAGATCAACAAATCGACGCCATAACGCAGCGGAATTCTCGGCTGCCGCGGTGTCAAATAACTTCTGAATCACAGCATCAACCCGCTCCTTGGGCTGCCCTTCCAATTGCACCATCACATCTTGCAAATGGGCGCTTGCCCAGCGGGACAATCGACCATGCCACTCATCATCCAATTCGCGGACATCCCAAGCGACGTGGGGTCCGGTCGGCAAGCTGGCTGTGTCTAACGCAGCCACATCAACCCCCAGAATCTTCAACGCCATGATTGCTGAACCGGCATGATCACCGGCTTGCTCCAGCCCCACCGCCATCAGCTGCCAATAACGCCAACGCTGATCTGCGGTGATCAAATCCTCAACTTCCGCTGCGACGTGACTGTTTGCCTGAAAATCTTCTTCTAATGCGGCAAAGAGCGTCTTCACCAGCAACGTCTGCACCGCAATCGAATCTCCATGCTCCTTCATCGCCAGACGCAGTTGTTCCAATGCCTCCTGACGCTTGCCGTCGTGCAACAGCAATTCGCTCTTCCATCGCAAGGCCCATTCATCTGTGGGACTCTGGCCCAATTTCTGGTCGACTTTGAGCCGCAGCGGATCCAATTGATAAAACGCGGACAGTTCACTCTCCGTCTGCGAAATGATTTGGTCCTCGTAACACACCAGGTTACCGAGCACGCGGTCCGTAACCACTTCGCGCAAGATTTTCCCGCCACTGAGATCGATTGTCACCAGTTTTGAGTTCGTTGTTGGCAAAAAGTATCGACCTTTACTGATAAAACCGCGTCCACTAGGAACGGCCGAGGGGAGCTTCACACTCCAAGCTTTTTTTCCATCAGCAATCTTGATTGCACTTAACCCTTGGCGTTCTACGACAATAATCTTGCCGTCATGGATCCCGGCGACAAAGATCATGTCATCGCGTTTCAGAGGCGACCAGCGCGGTTTCCCCGTCAGCAAATCGATACAGTGCAATGCATCTGATTCCACCGGCGTGACCACCACAACACCTTCCGAGATCTTCACGTTCGCATCTGCCCAACGCTGATCGATGGATTTACTGGACGCTGGCTGGTAGCGGTTAAAAGCGCCAAAGCGCGAGTATTGATTCGAGCGTTCTTGATCATACATGTACCCCCACAACAAGGTGCGCGTGGCTAAATCCACCGCGGCGATGGCACCCGCAGACGTCGGACACACAAGCACACCGTCGGCAAAGGATGGCGTGGCACCCGCCAACCGGCGATCCATATTCACTTGCACCCGCGCATGTTCCACATGCGCCAACTGCTGCTTCCAAGCCAGTCGACCGGTTGCTGCATCCAAAACGACCAGCTGCACTTCGCCGTTCACTTCCGCCAAACAGTAAACCTGCCCCAGTAACGGTAGAGGCGCACCAAGAAAGAACGCATTGACCAGTTCGTCAACTTCACTGTTCTCTCCGCCCACCGACCACTTCAGCTTCCCTTCGTCAGCCAGACTGAGCGCAACCAGCACATTGTTCTCTTGAGCTGTTGCTGTTGGCCGGAAATTCCCACCAAAAACAATCCGTTGGCGCATCGCAGCAGCATTTGCCTTGGACGGCGTGTTGAGTTCTTCCAAGGCATAAACCGTCGTACCGTCACTGCTCAATTGCCCATATGGGTGATCCGCCCACACGCGGTTGATCATCCCCGGTTTCTTTTTGGAGATATTCGCTGCGCTCGTGGTCGCGTCAGCCAGTTCACCATAGCCATTGTCACTACTCACTTGCCAGGGGAACCACCAAAATCGCTTGCCGCTCTGGACGTCGACAGCGATCAGACGCTCAGGAGTCCGCATCAGGGCGACACCGTCAACCACCAATGGGTTNGTGGCGGGAATCAGCGGNGTACCACCTTTTTGATAAGATCGACCGTGGGNCTTGAGAAACCCGGACCACAGGTTGGATGTTGGTACGTACCAACGCGGACGCATCAATGGCGCCGTTCCGCTGGCGGTGGCGTTGCGATTCGGCGCGCCGCCAAACATCGTCCACTGGGACGCGTCAAACGTTTTTAAACGAGGGGTCTTTCCCAGAGTCTGCTGAATCCATGCCAACGCATTGGCATCGCTCTGAAAAATGTCCACTTTCTGAGAATCCAAAGATATACGGATCCGCGGATCTCGCTGCTTCAGCGCCAAAATGGTCGCTTTCGCTTTGTCGACGTGTTTTGCATGCAACCAGCAAGTTGCCAAAGTCAGGGACAGGTCAGGATCGTAGTCTTTCGCAACCGGTGAATCCTGAACTCGGCGGAGCGCCAAAGCACCAGCCAATGGACGCCCCTGGTTCAGATGATACTGCCCAAGCAGGAAAGTCGCCTGGTAACCGGCTTTGGTGTGAAAATACTTGCGCGTCACGTCCGCCAACGCATTCACATCGCCAGCAGCCACCGCCGCGTCCAATCGGGCCTGAGCCTCCGCGCCGCAACGCAGCTCATACAGCTCTCGGCCGCGGGCAGGCATCGACCCCAGCAGGCGCTGTGCTTCGGTGCGCACACTCGAACTGGTCGTTTTGCTCCCCTCTTCCGGCAGCAGGTAATCCTGCGTTAGCCCTTCATCTGCGTCATCACCCTCCTCTGCGACGGTAAGCACGGCATAGAGATGCTCCACCGCGTCACTGTATCGCTCTTCCTTAATCGCCTCCTGAGCTCGCGACAGGTATTGCCTGAGAATGCGAGGTGCAGGGTGAAAAATCCGCGAAAATTGGGTCTGATCCGCCCCAGAAGGACGTGGAGCGACTCCAAATTGGCCCCAAACCGCAGATGGAACTGTCGCGATCAGGAGAGCGGTAGCGAGAGTGCGATATAGAACGGATTGCATGACATGCCTTCCTGAATCCAAGCTCAACTCGAAACGTAAATATTTATGTAACAATATCTTATAGAATCTCGAGTAACGAGGCAATTGACTGATTCTCCTGAATCCAAGCAACCAGAAATCACCCCCACAACTGGTAGTCCACGAGGGACAATCCGCAAAAATCGCTAAATTTACCGGGTTTTTTCCACTTCTCCGACTTGCAAAGTCCTACGTTTTAACTCAAATTCATCACTTCCGCAGAGCGGATGGACGTTTCATCACCCACAGGAACCTCGCACGGAGGGGAAGTCAGCATGTCAGAAAAACCACTCACCAAGACACAAATCGTAACCACACTCGCTGAGAGCACGGGCCTGTCCAAGAAAGAAGTCACTGCTGTGTTCGAGTCGATGACCGAACTGATCTCGGCAGAGCTCAATAAGGGCAAGAAAACCGATCCCAAGCAATTCACCATCCCCGGCCTCTGCAAAATCGTCACAAAGTACAAACCTGCAGAGAAGGGTGGTCAAAAGAAAATCAATCCGTTCACCGGAGAGGAAATGGTCACCAAGCCCAAGCCCGCCTCTCAACAAATCAAGATTCGACCGCTCAAAGCGCTCAAAGATATGGTCTAAGGTCTAAGCGACCAGCAACCATTGATCAGTCCACAAATAGCGCCCACCCTTCCGGTGGGCGTTGTTTTTTGCGCTGCGCACGTACCTGGAAGCGCGTATGCAGAGATCACCGCAACGCAAACCTCTGGTGATTTGCCCCCCAGCACATGCCTACGGACCTGCGCCCCGAATAGGCAACGGCAGCCATACGCCCTGGCCGGCAATTCGCTAACGCCCCGTCTTCAGACGATCGCCCAGCATATTATCGAGCGCCGGAATCCCATAAATCTTGTCCGCCGTGGCATCAATACCATATTCAACGCGCCGAAACGTGACACTGTTCGCCTCGGTGTCCAAAATGACATAGCAAGCACGGGGATCGTTATCGCGAGGTTGCCCCACCGAACCGACGTTCACCATCACTTTCGCGTCAGTTAATGAATAGACGTAATCACATTCCTCGGGCGAAATAAACTCGTTGGTCGAAGTAAACACTCCGGGAATGTGGGTGTGCCCTTGGAAACAGTATTTCGTGACGCGCTCGAACAACGCCTCCATCTTGCGCTGATTGTAGACATCCTCGGGAAAGACATATTCGTTCGTGGGGTCCCGGGGNGAACCGTGAACAAAGAGATAATCACCCTCTGCGCGCATGCGTGGCAACTCACCGAGAAAATCCCAACGCTCATTGATCTGCCGGACACCGCCGCGACTATCCAACTGGTCTCGTGTCCAGTAAACCGCTTGCAATGCTACGGGATTGAAACCATCCGGATCAAACAGCGCTGCCTGATCGTGGTTTCCAAGAATCGTGGCCTTGGCCTTGCGGATGATCTTGTCCAGACATTCGCAAGGATTGGGACCATAGCCGACGATATCGCCAAGGCAGTAAATTTCCGAAATCCCTTGTGCACCGATGTCACTCAGGACAGCATTTAGCGCCTCGTCATTGCCATGAATATCGCTAATCAGGGCTCGCTTCACTCGTGCCTCACTTGTCCGATTCCCTTAGCCCACACGTGTCAACGTGCGTCAAACCTTTGTCGGCTATAGAGATATGTGTATCTATTAGATTCCGTGTCTGAGTCTAAGAGCAGCCAGCAATAGGGTCAAGCCAATATAGAGGCATTGCTGTGGGAATCAGCGGCGTCGATACCGTGGTTTCAGCACCCCCCCCCAACCTGTCGCTTTCGCTCACGTTGACCATTTCTTGCCAGCAATTCTTCTGCTGGCACATTGACTCCTGGCGCCAGCAAATCCGTCCAGGTAAACGATCGTTTCACTACTTTTGAAAGTACTTCACCAACTGTCTGCTCCTTAGGCAGTCCAAGAAGCCAATGGAAATCACGGGATTCATCTGTTTTTAGGAAAAATCGAGCTCTGGATTTTGCTTTGGCACACGTCATGCGTAGTCTTGATCGGCAGCGCGGCAACGCGTCTCATCTTGCTTCTCATCTCAGGTCAAAGGAGTGAACCATGCTCGTACTCACCCGAAAGCTTCAAGAGCAAATCTGTATTGGCGACAATGTCACCATCTCCGTCCTCAAGATCAAAGGGAACACGGTACGCATCGGTATCGATGCGCCACG
This sequence comes from Blastopirellula sp., assembly GCA_002701545.1. Taxonomy (GTDB): domain Bacteria; phylum Planctomycetota; class Planctomycetia; order Pirellulales; family Pirellulaceae. The sequence goes on from NZVR01000046.1 coordinate 198,398, forward strand.
CGATGTCCGCGTCTTGCGAGGCGAAATCCCACAATTTGATGCCCCAGCCGACAAGACTGGCAGCCAGGATGCCACTCCAGGCAACCCCGCGCTGGGAATTCAACATCAACCGATGGTCGGTATGACAGAAAAACCCATGGGTCCCAAGATGCCACCATCTTCGCACTTGCGTCGCCTCGTCCAGCAGGTTGTCTCGGTTCATGCCGTTTGAACCACCTGCTACTGGCGATGCTCAGCCATACCATCGTTGCTAGCAACGTTGTTGGATGTTCTGCCTTGTCTCGGTCGGCAAGAAAGTGCTACACTTCTCACCCGCAGTCGAGCAAACATCGACATTGAACCAACACTTCGAGCCAAGGACGGTTCGAAGCAGTAGCGACAAGGAGGTCGCGTGTGCTCTCCCGTTGGTCGATCCAAAACAAATTGTTGATTTGTGTCACCATGCTTTTGCTGGCGGTGGTGATACTTGCTGTAAGCGGCTTTCAGGGCGCTTATTGCTACCGCCAACTCGTGCGGGCGATCAGTGAACGCGCGATCGAGTTGCCTCTCTCTGCGAATCTCACTGCCAGCGTGACTCAACTGCGCGACAGTTTTCAGACGGTCGTCCCCAATCCCAGCTTTCCCTACCTGCACACCATCGATGCGCTCGAAACCCGCCAAGAGTTCGACAACCGCCTCACGCGAGTCGAAGACGATTTAGCGCGGTATCGCAATCAGCTGGAAACGACCCTCACGGATCCTCACATTGGTGACCGGCAGCGCGAACGTGACACGGTCAAGCAAATCGAGCAGTCGATCGCGCGCATCAAGACCTATCATCGTGACCAACTGTGGATGGAAGAGACGGTCCGCTACGATGACCTCAAGTTCGAGCTGGAAAACCTGAGTGAGCTCGCGGCCAAGTCAAGCTATCTTCACGACAGTATGGAAGCACTGGTCGATGACGTCCGCCTCCAATATCGTGCTTGGATCGTCGTCAACTGGGTCAGCATCATCTTCATCGTGCTGATTTTCTGCGTCATTGTAAAATTTGTTTATGACTGGATCTTTCAACCATTGCGCGTGTTGGTTGATGGATCACGACGCGTCGCAGGCGGCGACTTCCAACACCGCATTCATTTGCGAAGCCACGATGAATTGGCCGAATTAGCTCACGCCATCAATGGCATGACCACGCGTTTCCAAGAAATACGTGACGATCTGGATCGACAAGTTCAAGAGCGCACGCGGGAAGTGGTGCGTAGCGAACAACTGGCCAGTGTCGGGTTCCTGGCGGCTGGCGTGGCCCACGAAATCAACAACCCGCTGGCTTCCATCGCATGGTGCGCAGAAGCACTCGAGTCTCGTATCGGAGAACAAGTGCAAGCCGAGCAACACCTGGCAGCCATGCGCAACGAAGAATACATCGAAGACGAGACCGTTGCCGTCTTGCAGAACTACCTCCGCAAGATTCAAAACGAAGCTTTCCGCTGCAAGGGTATCACAGAAAAACTGCTCGACTTTTCCCGCTCAGGAGATGTCGAGAGACACAGCACGGATCTTCGCGAATTAGTCCAAGACGTGATCGACATGGTACAGCACATGGGTAAGTACCGTGAAAAGTCACTTGAGTTTCGCTGTCACCAGACCGTCATTGCGGCGGTGAACGAACAAGAGATCAAACAGGTCATCCTCAATCTGATCACAAATGCACTCGACAGCCTCGACCCTGGCGGTGCAGTGACCATTCACTTGGTCAAGTCCGGCGACCATGCAAATCTGCTGGTACAGGACAATGGTTGCGGTATGACCGAGGAAGTTCTTGAACATCTCTTTGAGCCGTTCTATACCAATCGCCGCGATGGCCAAGGCACAGGTTTAGGGTTGTCTATCACTTACCGCATTGTCACCGAACACGGTGGCCGGATCGAAGCGAGTAGCCTCGGCCCGGGATGTGGTTCCGAATTTCGAGTTACGTTGCCAGTGGTTCACCATGAAGAAGCTATCCAGCACGAGCAAGCCGCATAATTCGCTGAAAATCCTCTTTGCAGATGATGAACCCACTCTGCAAGAGTTGATGAGTATGGAATTACCTCGGATGGGTCACGAGGTGACCGTCTGCCCTGATGGCCTGACGGCAACTGCAGCCCTGGAAAAGAATACCTACGACTGTGTCCTGGTCGACTTGGACATGCCAGGGATGAATGGCATCGAAGTCATTGAACGCGCCAAAGCGCTGGCGCCCGAAACGGAAGCCATCGTGCTGACTGGCAAATCCTCCATGGACACCGCCATCTCGGCGCTCCGCCAAGGTGCCTTTGACTACCTGACCAAACCGTGCAAGTTGGTCGAGTTGGATGCACTTTTGAGCCGCGTCGCAGAAAAACGCGAACTCACCAACAAGTACCGTGCTCTGAAAAGACAACTGGAACGCGTCACCGGTAGCCCTCAATTAATCGGCAGGGGCACCTCCATGGAACGCGTACGGCAATTGATCGGCAAAGTCGCACCAACGAACTCAACCGTGCTGATCCTGGGAGAAACAGGCACCGGAAAAGAACTGGTTGCACGAGCAGTCCACGACCAAAGTCTCCGCGCTGACATGCCGTTTGTCGCCATTAATTGTGGCGCCCTGCCAGAACACCTGATTGAAAGTGAGCTTTTTGGCCACCGCAAGGGAGCCTTCACCGGCGCCGATGAACAACGGGTGGGACTCTTCGAAGTGGCTCATGGCGGAACGATTTTTCTGGATGAGATCGGTGAACTACCAAAGGCTATGCAAGCCAAGTTGCTCCGCGTATTAGAGAGCGGTGAAATCCGCCGTGTCGGCGACAACGAAGCGTTCAAAATCGACGTACGCGTGGTCTGCGCCACACATCGCAATTTGCAAGACATGGTTGCTGATGGCGAGTTCCGCGAAGACTTGATGTTTCGCATCAATACCTTCGAAGTCCATCTGCCGTCCCTGCGAGATCGAGTCGACGACATCCCTGAACTCGCTTCCCATCTGTTGCGCCGTTTCCGCCCCGAACTACCCAAAAACGATTCGCAACTATTCACCGAATCAGCACTCGACGCACTTCGGTTACATGTCTGGCCAGGCAATGTTCGTGAGTTGGCAAATGTGATTGAACATGCAACTATCCTGTGTGATGAAACACCCATCAGCGACGAACATCTCCCACGCCATTTCACGACGCGCCAATTGCGCCCCCAACTCAAAGCATTTGGGCCAATGACGCTGCGCGAATTAGAAATGCAAGCCATTCACGAAGCACTCGACCGGCATGATGGCAACAAACCACGCGTCGCAGACGAACTGGGCATCAGCCTCAAGACGCTTTACAACAAGCTGAATCAGGCGAGTAATCTCGAAAAAACCGCGTGACATCGCCGCGCCCGACCGCCTGCCGCGAAAGGTCAGTTCGACGGACTCGTCACCGTGCGGATCACTCCCACCACCACACCCATCACGGCGGCTTCGTCCACGTAAATCGCCTGCATGGAAGAATTCCCCGGTTGCAAGCGAATGCGACCTTGTTCAGGGAACCAGTACTTTAATGTCGTTTCCCCAGCGGACGTCTGAGCGACAACCACATCACCTGAATTCGCAGTCTCCTGCTTGCGGACTATGACATAATCGCCATCGTTGATCTGCGCCTCAACCATGGAATCATCCGTCACGCGCAAAGCGAACGACGTTTGTCGCGGAAAGAGTTCTTCCCAACAAAGTTGCCCGCCAACATCAGCATCCAACTCCGTCAGTCCCGAAGATACCTGACCCAAAAAAGGCAGCCCCTGGGATTCCTTGAACTCATCACTCAACTCGATCGCCCGCGACTTATTAGGACTGCGGATGATCAAACCTTTGCGCTCCAGCGCCTTGAGATGACACATGACCCCATTGGGAGACTTGATATCGAACGCCTCACCAATTTCACGAACCGTCGGACCATAGCCTCGTGTACGAATTTGCCCGCGAATAAACTCAAAGACGTCGCGTTGCCGTGAGGTGAGGCTATCCGTTAACGTCATTGCGTTGGACGAATCAATCATCTTGTCGTCTAACGGAGCCGTTGCATTGTCCGGTTGCGCCATTACGTATTCCGGTTGCGTGCTAAGGATGATGGAGTTGTCGTTCCCTGCCTTCTACTTCCCGGGCGCCTCTCGTAAAAGTCTAACGGCAACAGATCGGTCATTCAATCATCTCTGCGAGCCAAATAACGCCGCAAGCGGGATGTACATGCCCATCTCCCCATTCCTAGAGCCGTACCATCAGGTGGTAAAATTCCCAATAGGCAACACCCAACGCGAACTTCTCTGCTCATGAACCACAATCCGATGTCGCTTCGCTGGGCCCCAAAATCACACCTGCCCCAACACGGAATATCCCCCACATTCTCCTCCTCGCCGCAGCTCAGCTCACTTCCTTTTGTTCTTCATGACAACGACAAAAAACACGATGATCACTGGCAACATCAGCATTTCCAGAATGACCAGCAAGATGCTCCACTGAAACATACTCAAACCGAACATCACTCCTTTTGATATCCCGTGCTGAACATGAGCCCACAAAATCTTGAGCACAAACAATCTACGAACACAAGCGACACACTCCGTTGAAGTGGCCGCCCCGCAACCACTCAGGATCTCGCTTCGGAAAGAATCTGGCAAATGCGCTCGAGCACTTGCTCGGGATCTTGACACCAGTCTTTGGCAGTGACATGCATGACTGACCAGCCGAACGCTTCGAGCAATTTCGGTTTCATCATCTCACGTTCCAGAGGCTCCATCTGCTGATAAAACTCTTCGGTATCGACCAGGATTCCCAGCCGATATTCAGTATCCCCTTGGCAACGCACAGCCAAATGACAGCGCAAACTTGACTGACCCACGTGGTAATCCACTAGAAAGCCACGTTGCTCAATGGCACACCCGATTCGTCGGACGATCTCATCTTCAACGGCCACTGCCCCCTGCTTTGCCCCGCTCCAAGGAGACATTTCCAGCAAGACCTGCTGCATCGCTGCCTGGTCACCCACCGAAGCCGCGGATACATAACGCAGATAGTTTTTCAGACAGCGCGCACCGTCATTGTATTCATTCGTGATTTGGGCAGGTTGGATGGTGCTGACGATGGCCATGTGATGTTTGGCTCGACTGAACGCCACATTCAAACGCTTCTCACCCCCCGCTTGATTGATCGGCCCAAAATTCATCCGCATCCGACCATCGGAGTCAGGCCCGTAGCACACGCTGAGAATAATGACATCTCGCTCATCCCCTTGAATGTTCTCAAGGTTCTTCACAATCAAACCTACATACTGCCCTTCCTGCTCGCGTTCGTATTCCGCATCCAAACGTGCTTGAAACTCGGGATCCTGTCCAGCCAAACGCTGTAAAGCTGACTCGATTTCGTCCTGCTGCGCCTCCGAGAAGGCAACGATACCAAGGCTCACTTGATCTTCGGAGAGCAACAAAGCACGCACCATTTCTGCGATGTATTCCGCTTCCGCTCGGTTGCGACGTTTCTGATAGACCCCATGCTCCAAGTGATGAAAACTCAGCGCTCGCTCAAGTATCGCTTTTGCTCCGTCCGCACCATCACCGCTCTCGGTGACACGGATTTCACTTTGGCCCGCATTGACCAACTTCTCCTCTGGCACGGTCAGCAATTGACCACGATAGAAAGCCCAGTTTGAGAAACTGATGAGTGACTCACTCCGACTACGGTAGTGCCACCCCAACATATGTGAACTCAAATTGCGGGCGGCGTGATTCAGAAAACTATTCGTGGACAAATCGTAATGGACTTGCTCCTCATCTTCTCCAGGCAGCACTAACGCCTCTTCATCGGTTTCTTTGCTGGCAAAAAACGCAGTCGGTGGTAGCTGCATTTCGTCACCCACTACGATGGCTTGAGTCGCGCGATATAACGAGGGAACCGCTTCCTCTAGTGTGATTTGGCTGGCCTCGTCAAAGATCACAACGTCAAAATGGTCCGTATCCAGCGGCAATGCGTCAGACACACTGAGCGGACTCATCAGCCAAACGGGCTTCAAGTCTTTCACCACTTCGCCAGATTCCCCACTGACCAAATCTCGGATCGATTTGTAACGCATCTGCTTGCCGAATTCGTGCTCTAATTCTCGCCGCCCCCGGTTATAGACTTTCTTGAACGCCGCCTGCTCCGACTGCAGCTGAGACGTTGGCAGCGAAGCGATCCGCACGTTTTCCTGGAAACGCGTGGAGACTTTTTCGAAGATGCCACGCGCATTACTATGCTGCCAATCTTGATAAAGCTGACTCAGCTGATCGACGTGGCGCTGCCGCACGTCAGGGGTAAAACGGCCCACAGCCCGGTCGCCCCGCAAAACTTCGGTCAACGAGCGCGCCGCCATTGCCGCCTCGACCTGCTCGAGACGGAGTGTCGAACGCCGCAGAGTACTGGCTAACTCGTCAGGCACGGTCGCCAGTTCGCGCAAACACAACATATACTCTGGCAAATCTCCCAGTGCTTGCTGCATGAGCTGCAGCTGTTCCAAAAGTGTTTCAAGCTCCTCTGCGTGGTAATCCGTTAGTATCGCATCGAGATGCCTTAACGTATCCTGCAGCGGTTGCCTGGCATCCAAGATGGCATCCACCAAAGGGTGCTGGTTGTCCTCTGCCAGCAGCTGGCGATGGACATCAACCAATACATCGGGAAGCTGATTTAAGTTCTCTCGCAGATCCATCACCTGCCCGCGAAACGTTGCAGGATCACCTTCAAATCCCAGCTTCATCCTCCAATTGTCTTCACACCACCGGACGTTTTCCGCCGCCTCGTATTCGCGTAGCAACCACTCCAATACCTGCGGCCAGTTGGGCGGCACTGTATGCTGACGAAAATCATAATGTCGTTGCAAAACGCTTCTGAGACGCCACCAGCGAGGCTGCAAGACCGCCAGCCAATCATTCTCCAGCAGGCGAGATTGCTCCAGTGCACTGCGTGCTTCGTCCCGAGGTAATTTCTCCCGCCAGTGCTTCGTAGCCTCCCGAGCCTGGGCAAGTCGATCACGACGATCGCTCCACTCACGCTCATCCTCGAGGAAGTCCGCCGCGGCCGCACTTTCCTCGTCAACCAGCCCCAACTGGTTCAAACGCGTCAATGGTGCTACCTGACTTGCATAGTCCACCACTCGCTGGACTGCCTGCAGCGTCTTGCAATGAGAAGTGTCCAAATGAGATGCACGAATCACTCGGATTAAATTGGCTAACGCCGCCTCTCCCTGCGTTAGCTTTTGTGTTACCAATTCGATGGGCCGTTCCTGCTCGACCAAACCTGTCCCCAGCCAACGCAAAGGATGATTCGCCAGGATCCCATCCGGTTGGACATCCCGAACCACCAATTCCAATCTCTCCAATGCCTCCCGGTGACACTCCCATGCCGCATAGTCCGGTAAACGCTCCTGCTCGACAGGCGAAAGTTGCGGGGCTTGCTCTGCAATTTCCAGGTTCCGCGACAGGAATTCACGCAAACGCATTCCGATTTGTACCGGCGTTCCCATCATCGCATCCTGAAACGCCTGAAGTGGCCCCAAGGCACGCTCCACCTTCTGCAGAATCGCATCTCTTTCCTGTGCGACTCGACCTTCTTCTGGCTGATCCAGCATCCCTTCATAGGCGGCCTTCAGATCCATGACGAATTCTTTTTTGTCAGCCTGCGAATCATGGATCAAGCAACACAGCTGCTGCAATCCCTGTTGCTTGAGTCGCAGGTAAACAACATCGATCGCAGCGCGTTTTTCACAAACAAACAGCACCCGCCGCCCGCGGGCGACATAGTCCGCAATCAGGTTGGTGATGGTCTGTGATTTCCCCGTACCCGGGGGCCCTTGGATGATATAGCTCTCACCCGTGCGCGACTGCGCAATGGCCTTCGCCTGAGTCGGGTCACAAGGGACAACATCATATCGAGCCGTCAGGCTGGGCACGGTTGCTTTCGACTCGCCTGGGGGCAATGGGACAAGCGAGAACGTCGCATCAAATGCAGGGTTCTCCCGCGGTTGCTCGACCAACTCCGTGTAATCGCGCACCAGCGATGCTTTCCTGTAGTGAAAATTGCCAAGCGTAAGCTGGCACAGATCAAATTCCCAGGTATACGGATTGAGCTCTTCCTGCGAATGGATGTGCACATAGTGGCGGCTTGTCTCCTGACTCGCCGGTGCTCCCGTTGGCCGCATCATCGCCGCAGGCGGAGGCGGACCATCGACGGGCGCGCGCAAGCTCGCCTCTGGGTTGGCGATCTTCTGATGAAACAACCTGATGCCCAAAGGATGATAGTTCGCCGGGTCGTAACTGTAGTCAATCTCGTCGTAAGTCCGCACGCCACGCCCTGCAACCTTCGCGCGACGGCGATACTGGTCCAAACGCCGGCGCGCCTGCTCGTAGACCACCTTCATGCGGGGACGGTCCACCTTCTCCAACGTTACCGCCGGTTCACTCGACTGCACTCGCGAAACGAGAAACTGGTAGAACGTCTCGATCGATGTTTCCGCCAAATCGATGCGTTCAGGAAGATCCAATTCGTATAGCTGCTGAAACTGAAAACGTACGACTGGGTTCACTTCCGCTTCGCTGGACAATGGTCTCACGGAATAACTATCACGGATACCTTTTTTCTTTTTCAGCTGAACGGGCAACAGCAATAAGGGAGATTCATACCTTTCCTGAGTGCTCTCCCTTAAATTCGTCCAACGCAGGAAACAAGCCACCAACCTCAGTTGAGTAAAGCCAAACTCCGCTTGATTTCGACGAGTCTCTGCTGCAATCCGATCCAACACGCCTGGCACATACAGCGCCTCATTGATGTTGATGCGCTGTGTCAGGGAAATCTCTTTGCCCGCAATCACCTTATCCTGAACGCTGTCATTCCACGTCAGTAGCTGATCAAGTTCAATTGTCTCAGGGGCACATGACAATGGCACCGACGCTTGCGTCAGGTTGATGGTATTCATCGTTGGCCGAAAGTGCAGCAAACGATTGCGGCGAGAAGTCTCAAACAAACGTTTCTGCAGTTTGGCCAGCACTAACTGTTGTTTCGTCTCCAAATCCTTAGAATAAAACCCCTGGATCTGCGCCAACTCCACGTCAAACTCGACAACTTGCTCGCGATAGTTTTCCAATGAACGAATGATTGCTGCCAGATCTTGCGCCCGCCGATGGCGGCTGAGCTCCGTCATACGGATGATCAACTGCGCCACGAGCGGATGCAGTTCCTGGTTCAACGCAAACGGATTGCGACGGTGCTCGACAAATCTAACCAACTGCTGTTCGTCAGAAAAATCCAAACAACAAGCAAGACTCACCAGAATCATCCCCAAACTAAACACATCGGTCAGCGGATCATGATGCTCAACTTGATGCTCCCAAGCCACATGACCGGGCAAATACATGGGCGCTTCCAGGGGTAATTCCGTACTCCCAATGAGTCGACTCCTGGATGTAACAATTCCCAGTTCCGCATCGACAACCCGCTCAGACTGATCAACGATCTCAATACCCTGGGGTGGCGGATCCAGACTGCGAATCAACTGCTCATTGATCTTTACCTCCATACGCCTGGCATTCTCAAACCAGATACAAGCACCCTCTACCTGCAAATCATCCAGTCCTCGAAGCGGCGCAACACGTCCATTCTCGTGAGCTTCCAGTACCTGGCGCGCTAGCGGAAGAAAGCAGGCCAATGTGTCTTCGGTTGACAACACAT
>NZVR01000047.1 GCA_002701545.1 Blastopirellula sp.
AAGGCTGGTGCCGCAGCGTTGCCATGACCCCCGACGGCAAACACTTTGCCTCCGCTGGCGAAGATGGAACCGTTGTGATCTGGGCTGTCGATGGTGCCAAAGAAGTGAAAAGCTTAAAAGCGCACGAGGGCGCTGTCTTCCAACTTGCATTCTCCCCTGATGGCAAAACGCTCGCCACGGCAAGCACCGACAAGACGGTCAAGCTGTGGGATTGGAACGCTGGCAAAGAGACCGGCAAACTGGAGGGGCATGAGGACGCGGTCTGGTCGGTGACTTACTCGCAGGACGGCGGACGCATCGCCACCTCAGGAGCCGATCGCACGATCCGCATCTGGGATGCCAGCGGCAAGCACCAGGGGACTTTGCGTGGCCATAAAGATTGGGTCACCTCCGTGCGGTTCTCTCCTGACGGCAAGCGTCTCGCCAGCAGCAGCCATGATCGCTCGGTCAAGCTGTGGGATCTCGACACCGCCATCCAACTGGCAGGACAAGCCGATGCTGCTGCACAGAAATTGCAAGCCAGTCGTGACGCGTTGGCTGCCGCCGCCGAAGCCGCCAACTCGGCAGGCATGGTGGAAACGCTGAAAAAGAAAGCCGATGCCTTGCAAGCGGTACTGGGCTTCAAAAATGCTGAAGCCAAGCAAAACCAAGTCAAGGAAGGTGCTGACAAATTCAAAGACAATGCCTTCCTGAAAAAGGCCTTGGACGAAGCGGCACAAGCGACTGCGGCAGCGAAGAAAGTCTCCGACGAAAAACAAAAAGCCGTTGCCGGAGACAAAGCCCTGGCAGAGCAGTTGAAAAAACTGGCCGCCGGTAAAGTCGAAGACGTCCAGAAAGCGGTTGCTGAAGCCGCCAAAGCGGCCACCGAAATGGAAGCGAAAGTGAAAAACGCCGGTCAGCAAAAAGCGGACGCGGAAAAAGGAATCGCCGAAGCTCAGAAACAGATCAAAGAGATCGCCGACAAGCAAGCCAGCAACCTGGCTGACCACAAAAGCTCGGTCTGGGCCGTCGCCTTTTCACCCAATGGCGCTCTGGTTGCCAGCGGTAGCCATAAAGACTCGTTGCGTGTCTGGCAGCTCGATGGAATGAAAGAGCTGTTCCCACGGCCAGCTGCCGAAGAAGGCAAGAAAGAGGGTGACGCCGAGTAACTCGGCTAACACCTCAGAGAGAGAACGGACTCAAAATGCCCAAGTACGTCGTGCGATATGGATCAGTGCGTGCGATTGGCGTGCTCTCCACGCGCGGGGGTGACGAATACGCGCGCGGTAGCAAAGTCATCGCACGCACCAACCGCGGACTGGAAGTCGGTGAAGTGCTGTGCCTGGCGACCGAGGAAGCGGTTTCCCACCTCAAAGATCCGACGCACGGGCAGATCCTCCGCCCCATGAGCCCCGAAGATGCCAATGAGCTGGCTCACCTCAAAGGCAACGAACGATCAGAGTTCGAAATCTGCAAACGCCACGTGAGTGAATTGCAGCTCGACATGCAACTGGTGGATATCGATCACCTGTTCGGTGGCGAGCGGATCGTGATCTATTACCTCTCTGAGGAGCGAGTCGACTTTCGCGAACTCGTGAAACGGCTGGCAAGCGAGTTCCAGACGCGGATCGAGATGCGGCAGATCGGAGTCCGGGACGAAGCCAAACTGCTCGCTGACTACGGGGATTGCGGCAAACCCGTTTGCTGCAACAATCATTTAAGCCAGATGCCACCCGTTTCCATGAAGATGGCCAAACTACAAAAGGCCACTCTGGATCCGAACAAGATTTCGGGACGATGCGGGCGGCTGAAGTGCTGCTTGCGATATGAGTATGACACCTATGTCGAGTTGCAACGTGAACTCCCCCGGATCGGATCGCAGATCGTCACTCAAAATGGCAAAGCGAAAGTCCTGAATCAAGAGATCCTTACCCAACAGCTCCTGATCGAGACCGAAGATCATCGCCGCATGCTGATCGACGCCACCGAAGTGCTGACAGTAATCAAAAAGTCGCCCAACAAAAAATAACCCATGTCCAATCATCCCGATCAACCTCCGCCCATCATCCGTCTCCTGATGGAGGATGAACGTTATCAATTCGAAGCGTACCAGTTTGTTCGTGACGCGCTGACCTACGCTCAAGAAGAGTTGCAACTGGGGGGCATCCACGACCCGTCGAGTTCGGAAGGACAAGACGCGGCAAGCTCTCACATCACCGGCCAGCAACTCTGCGAAGCCATTCGCCTGTACGCACTCGATCAATATGGCCTGTTAGCTCAGCAAGTGCTCAAGAGCTGGGGGGTGACATGCACCGGTGACTTTGGCGAAATCGTCTACAACTTGATCAAGATCGAAGCGATGAAAAAGTCGGATTCCGACCGGCGCGAAGATTTTGACAATGTCTACGACTTTGACGAAGCGCTGCGGCGAGACTTTCGAATCAGCATGCCTGAAAAATAGATCACGATGGCAGACAAAAAGTCCGGTAAACGCTCGGCTAACCCTCCAGCGCCAGCCAAACCACCGCTCCACATCCCTGCGTCGCCACGTAAGCCAGTCATGGCCTTCGTGATCCTCGGCGCGGCTGCCTTCGCAGCGTGGCTCGCTTTCCTGATCTACGTGGCATGCTTCGGCAACGGGCCTGCGTGATTCACCGACGACGCCTTATGGCGCCTGACGGCGACGTCGCACGCGCACTCTGCAACTGGGAATCGCTCAGATCAGGCACCATATTTGCCCAGTCGCCCGGCATTCGCCAAAGCCAATGTCATCAGGTATTTCGCCTCCAACTGTCCCAGCCCACCGCGAATGGCGGCACTTTCACTGAACTCGGTGTTGCCGTCCGGACGGCAACAGTCTGAGACGAGAAGCGTGGGAACGGGGTGCCAACTGTGACTTTTCAGATAGGCGGGTGTGCTGTGATCACCGGTCACGACCAGCACCTCCGGCTCCAGTTCCATCACCTTGGGCAAGGCCGAATCAAACTCAGCCGTTTTGTCGACTTTCGCATCGAAGTTACCATCTTCGCCGGTGCTGTCCGTGTACTTGTAGTGAATAAAGAAAAAGTCGTAATCTTCCCAATGCGTCTTCAATACATCGATCTGCTCTTCCAGCGTCGTTGCTTCGCCCACGACGTCCATACCGACCAGGCGAGCGAGCCCTTTGTACATCGGGTAGACGGCAATCGCGGCTGCTCGCAGGCCGTAGACTTCCTCGTAGGTCGGCAGATCTGGTTTGGCAGCAAAGCCGCGCATGGTGTGGAAATTGGCTTTCGGTTGATCCGCCAATAACCCTCTGGCCTGCGCCAGAAACTGGCTGGCAACCTCAGCCGTTTTTTGACTCGCCTCGTCCTCAGCTACGGGATCCAGTGGGGGAACCCCCGTGGCTTGTGGGTCGGTGTCTTTCACGTTGCCTCCCAGGCCTTCTCCGCGGAAGACGACGACAAACCGATGCTCTTTCACCGGCTCAACAAAAATCTCAACACCAGGGATCGAGACTTCACGTAGCTTGATGGCCAGGGGAGCACTCTCTTCGGTTGGGATCCGTCCTGCACGACGGTCGCTGATATTGCCATCTGCATCGAGGGTGCAGAAATTACAGCGAATGGCGACGTCACCCTGCTGCAGGGCAAAGCCAATTCCCGTTGCCTCCAGGGCACCACGGCCAATCTGATACTTCAGAGGGTCGTAACCGAAAAGTCCCAGATGCCCGGGGCCACTTCCGGGGCTGATGCCGGGCAGGACGGGAATACTAGCACCTTGCACCCCACGAGCTGCCAGTGCGTCCAGATTCGGCGTGGCCGCGGTTTCCAACTCGGTTTTGCCGCCAGCTTGCAACGGGAGCCCGCCCAGACCGTCTGCCACCATCATCACAATCTTTGAGTCGTTCTTCACTTGCAGTTCACGAGTTAGCTCGTGGATATCCATTGCTCAGCCCTTCATTTACAGTGGTGCATCGATAAGCGAGCATTCTACACGTCGCTGCCAAGATTCGACAGGCGGGCGGGCGGTAGAAGTAAAGTGCGTTTTCGGGTAGTTTGCGTAGGATTCGACTGGCACCTCCTTGCCTCTCAGCCTGCTCAGGAACGACCCCGCGTTTGGAGAAACAGCATGGCAGCGAACTTGATTCGCTATGACTTTTGTGATGCGTTAATCGGTACACAAACTCAAGCTGACTTCGCCGCGTTGCGTCCGGCACTCGAAGCGGCCTGGCGCGAAGTGAAAGAGACAGATCTTCGGCGGCTGCACGGCAAGGAGCCCACTCCCTCGGATAAGCAGCCGTTGGATGCTGCGTTCTTTGAATTGCCCGAGAAGCTCTTGCACGCCTATCAGGCCAATCGGGACTCCAGTGAACTGGGCAGGATTCTGGCAACGGCCAAACGTCTGCAAGAGGAAGTGGACCGCGTGGTGGTACTCGGCATTGGCGGTTCGTACATGGGTGCCCGGGCGCTGATGGACGCATTGTGCGAGCCTTACTTTAACGAACAATCGCGCGCTGCCCGAGGCAGCAAACCGCGGCTGTATTTCGAAGGCAACAACGTCGACAACGATGCGACGGCCGGGCTCTTACAGCTACTGGGCAATGGCAACGCCTGCCGTCACCTGGAGGATCGCTGGGGCATCGTCGTGATCAGCAAAAGCGGCGGGACCATGGAAACCGCTGCGTCGCTCCGCATTTTCCTCGATCGCTTGCGTTCGGCTTGCGGGGGAGACGCTGAGCGTCTGCAACGTCTGATCGTGCCGGTAACCGGCAAGCATGGCAAGCTGTACGATTTATCCAAGGCACTTGGCAAACAGGACGACGAGTTGTTTGAAGTGCCGGACGGAGTCGGCGGCCGATTCTCGATCCTCTCCGCCGTCGGTCTGCTACCGGCAGCGATTCTGGGTATCGACGTGGTGCGCCTGCTCGAAGGTGCGGCTGCCATGAATCAGCATTTTCGCGCCGCCGACCCCAGCAAAAATATGGTGTTGCAATACGTCGGCGTGTGCAACGTTTGGGAACAACAGGGAGCCACCACGCGTGTGCTGCAGGTCTGGTCCAAAGCACTGGAAGCGGTCGGATTGTGGTACGATCAACTGCTGGCGGAAAGCCTGGGGAAACAAGGCCGCGGTGCAACGCCTCTGACAGCCGTGAATACGCGGGATTTGCATTCCCGAGCCCAACAGCACCAGGAGGGAAGTCGCGACAAACTGTACCATAATGTGATCGTTGACCAGTGGCGAACCGATCCGATCGCCATCGGCAAAAGCGAACTGGACCAAGACAAACTGAATGATCTGGCAGAAAAAACACTACCGGACATCATGAGCGCTGCCATTGCAGGGACGAATCAAGCATATCGAGATGATGGCCGACCAACTGCCAACATTCACTTACCCCAAGTCGACGCATACACACTCGGGCAACTGTTCCAGATGCTCATGCTGGCAACGGTCGTCGAAGGACGATTGATCGGAATCAACCCCTATGGGCAACCGGGAGTTGAGCTTTACAAACGGAATATGAACCGCCTGCTTGGACGCTCGTAGAGAAATCGATTTACGAGCAAGATACGCCTGCCAAGCGATGACGCTGGCTACGGTGGGGGAGACCCGCTCCGTCAACGCATGCTGGTTGGTAGCGAGGAGAATTCGATGACAACAACACTGACTTGGCTGGGACACGGTAGTTGGTCGATCAAGAGTGGCCAAGACACGATCTTGCTCGACCCATTCTTAAATGACTCCCCCACAGCGCCGGTCAAAGCGGATGAGGTCGATGCAACCGTGATTTTGGTGTCACACGGGCATTTCGATCACATCGCAGATGTTGCCGAAATTGCCAAACGCACCGGAGCTCAGGTGATCGCCATGGTGGAAGTGGCCGAGTGGCTCAAGGCCAACCAGGATGTGACCGATCCCGTGGGGATGAATCTCGGCGGCACGTTCGAGTTGCGTTGCGGCTCGGTGAAAATGACCATGGCGCACCACAGTTCTTCCATGCCAGACGGCAGCTATGGCGGGAGTCCCGCTGGTTTTATTCTGACAGTGCCTGAGGGCAACATCTATTTCGCTTGCGATACGGCTCTGTTTGGCGACATGGCGTTGATTGGCAAAGCCGGAATCGACTTGGCGATTCTCCCGATTGGTGATCATTACACGATGGGAGTCGACGATGCCGTGCAAGCCGTTCAATTAATTCGCCCCAAACAGGTGGCCCCAGCACACTACAACACGTGGCCACCCATTGCCCAAGACGCGCAGGCCTGGGCGGCAAAAGTCGCCGAACAAACCGACGCGACTCCGATTGTCATCGAACCAGGCGGAGAGATTTCCTTATGATTCCCCATCGTTCCATCCTGTCTGTCGTTGCCTGCGGAACGCTGCTTGCCGCCTCCGCATCCCATCTACCAGCAGCCGAATTGCTCCGCTGGAAATTCACCGAAGGGCAAACCCTGCAGGTCGCGGTTGAGCAAACCACAGAAACGACCACCGAAATCAACAAACGGCAGCTTGCCATGTCCCTCGCCATGACAATGGAAATGGACTGGACCGTGCAAAAGGTGAACGCCGACCAGACTGCCACACTCAGTCAAGTGTTTACTCGCCTGGCAATCAAAGCCAACATACCCGGTTCCAAAATGGTGGAGTATGACTCTGCGTCGGACCAAGAGCCGTCGGCCGATGCAGCACCTATCGCGGCCAGCGTCAAGCCACTACTCGGAACGCGTTTTCAGCTGACCATGACCGCCTCGGGAAAAATACAAGACGTTCAAGTTGACGAAAAAGCATTAGCTGATGCCACGAAAAATGCCTCCACGAAACAGTTGCAGGATTTGTTTTCCAAAGAGTCCATCACGAAAACATTACAGCAAGCCATCTTGGAACTGCCTCCGGAAGCAGTGAACGCCGGGGACACCTGGACCCAGAACACCACCACCACCACGCCTCTCGGCAAGGTAAAGCAAGAGGCCAAATACACGCTGGTCGGAGCGGATGAGGAGACGGGCAACCAAAAGATCCAGGTCGCCACGACGTTGACACTTACGCCCAGCGGGAAAAGTGAGTTGAAAGAACATACGTCGACCGGTCAGCGGCAGTTCGACAATCAGGCCGGTCGCCTGACGTCGTCAGAGACGTCACAGCAACTGGTGACGGAAACCAGCTATCGCGAAACAAAGATCCTGGTGAGCACCAAGACAAAAGTCAAAATGACGATGCGGCCAAAGTGATCACGCATCGCCCTGGTCATCTGTGGAAGCAGCGGGGGGCACTTTGACTCGAATCTCATCCCCCTCCACACGAATCTCAAACGCGTCGATCGACACCTTCGGATTGTCACACCAAGTCCCGTCCTTGACGCAAAATCGCCAAGCGTGCCAGGGGCAGATAACGACCCCGTCTTCCACGTAACCAGTGGACAATGCGGCGCCCATATGTGGGCAAAAGTCATCAATCGCGTGGTATTTACCACCTTCATTGAAAATAGCGACCATGCGACCGTTGACGGCAAAGGCCTCACCTTTACCCTCTTCGATTGCGCCCACTTTTGCCACCGTGGTAAAATCTGACATGACGCTGCTGCTATTTCCTTGCTAGAATCGAGTGCCTTGATTCCTGCATCATACGAGTATCACGGTACAGGGAACAAGCGGTCACTCTACGATATCCACTTGCTTTACATTTGGGCTACCAACTACCGATGTACAACGCGGACCTCCACGATCGTCTCGTCAGCTCCATTTTGCCAAACGTCCAGTCGCCAGCTTCCTACCTGGGCGGCGAACTGAACATTGTGCGAAAGAACCACCAAGAAGTGCCGGGCAAATTGTGCATGGCATTTCCCGACACGTACACGATCGGCATGAGCCATCACGGGCTCCAAATCCTGTATTCCCTGATGAACGCACGCGAAGACTGGTTGTGTGAACGAGTTTTCACACCCTGGGTGGATATGGAGCAACAACTGCGCGCCGCCCAAATGCCTCTTTACTCGCTGGAGAATTACCGACCTCTCCATGAATTCGATGTCCTGGGATTCTCCTTGCAGTATGAGGTGGGCTCGCCAAATATTCTCACCATGTTGGACCTCGGCGGCATTCCCATTCGCGGTGAACAGCGAACGATGCACGCACCGCTGGTCATCGCGGGCGGACCCTGCGCTCAAAACCCCGAACCATTGGCACCGTTTATCGACGTCTTCATTACCGGTGACGGTGAACCAAGCTTGCCAATGATCTGCGATCTCTGGAAAGAGCTCCAGACAGCATGCCTCAGTGACGGCGGCTACCGTGACGGTGAAGCCGGCCGCCAACAACGCGAGCAAATGTTGTTGGAGGTCGCCAAGCGACTTCCCTTCTGCTACGTACCAAGATTCTACGAACCAGAATACCGCGACGGCCGCATGGTGGCCCTCAATCGCACCACCACCGAAGTACCAGAAACGATCGAACCTTCGGTGATTGCCGATCTGGACGGAATCCCATTACCGACCAGTCCCATTGTGCCCTATGTCGAATGTGTCCACGACCGCATCGCGATCGAGATCATGCGCGGTTGCCCCTGGCAATGCCGCTTCTGCCAGAGCACGGTCATCAAGCGACCGTTGCGCATCCGTTCGGTCAAGACCATTGTCGACGGGGCGTTGGAAAGTTATCGCAATACCGGGTTCAACGAGATCTCCATCTTGTCACTCTCGAGCAGCGATTACCCCCACTTCCCTGAATTGATCAGCGAATTGAAACGCGTCTTCAAACCGCTCGGAGTGAATGTCTCCGTACCGAGCCTGCGCGTGAATGAGCAATTACGTTCCATTGCCGAGTTGATTGGAAACGAGCGGCGGTCCAGCTTGACCCTCGCCCCCGAAGTGGCTCGCGACGACATGCGAGAACAAATTCGCAAGAAGATCAAAAACGAGGACCTCTACGAAGGCGCGCGGACCGCCTTCCGCAACAACTACGACGGGATCAAGCTGTACTTTATGTGTGGCTTACCCGGCGAACGCGAGGTCGACCTGGATGGCATCATCGACATGGCGGAGACGATTGCGAAAATCGGCAAGGAAGAGCGCGGGCGGTACCCACGCGTGGTTGCCAGTGTCTCTAACTTTGTCCCCAAGTCGCACACGCCGTATCAGTGGAATGCCATGCAAACTCGCGAGTACTTTGCCTGGGCTCACGATTATCTGTGGCAACGCAAACAGATACGCGCCGTCAAACTGAAACGACACAACATCGAAGTCAGTTTGTTGGAAGGCGTATTGAGCCGGGGCGATCGACGCACCGCAGATGCCATCGAACTCGCCTGGAATCGAGGCGCACGCATGGACAGCTGGAGCGACATGATCGACATCGACCGGTGGTGGAAAGCACTTGCCGACGTCGGAATCGACGTCGACCAGGCCCTGCATCAACCTTATGAGATCGGTGACAAGCTTCCCTGGGACCACTTGAATGTGAAGTACGGTCGTACCTTCTTGGAGAAGGAACAGGCGCGTTCCATCGTACAACTGGACGCGATGGCCAACGCAACCTAGGCCAACACGCAACCCCGCAAACGCTCGTCGTCCGGCGAGCGTCTGCGGCACAATGGCTTTGCCATGAACGGTGAAAATCCTTACGAGCCGCCGCGTGTCACCACAGGGAATCACGAAGCCCCCGATGCCATCTTTGGCGAATACCACCTCACGAAGAGGAACGTTTCGGCCGCCGAAAGCCATTTCCTGGTGCTGAGTCGCCCTGGCTTACTGTTGTTCGTTTCGTTTATCTGCATCGCGATCGCAATCGGGTTGGTCGTGGTGGTTTCCAGGGTCGCAGACCGTTTTGTCGGAATCACTTTAGTGGTGGGGATGCTAGTTTCGGCTGGAATCTACCTGCTCTCAATCTATCCGACCCGGAAACGCGTCCGCCAAGCCATGCGCGCATACGGATTGCTGCACGCGGTGCACTACCAGTTGGTTGTCGACCAGACGACCACGCGCGTGACCGCCGGGACCGACACCTGGGTCTGGCAAAATGACCGCATCAAAGTGCACTCGTTCTCTGGGGGGCTGCTGCTGCGACCAGAGACAGATGTATTTCTGCTCCTACCAAAGCATGGCCATTTCAACGTTGCTAATTTTCGCGAGCTACGTAATGTGTTGCAGACACGGTTAACCGCCACACTGCCTTACGCGCATGCAATCCGGGGCTGATTCGGGTATGCTGTGGAGCAGTGCGTCTGGCACGCGCCCCCGATGAGTATCTCCTATCGCCCATCTTGCGAGGCTTTCTCGGTGAGAAGATCTGTCGTTAGCTTGACCTTGGCGTTGCTGTTCTTATCCACAACCGCCGCACCGCACCAAGCAGCATTTGGAAAAGAGTTTGACCTGGTTGTCTATGGTGGCACGTCGGCAGGGATCGCCGCCGCGATTCAAGCAACGCGGATGCACAAAACTGCCGTCGTGATCGAACCCAGTCAGCATGTAGGTGGCTTAACCACCGGTGGGCTCGGGTGGACCGACTCCGGCAGCAAAGCTGCCATCGGCGGTATCTCGCGCGAGTTCTACCAACGCGTCAAAAAACATTACGACCGGCCGGAAGTGTGGCGTTTTGTCGAGCGACAAAAGTACAGTCGCTATCGCCCTCAAGATGACGCCATGTGGACCTTTGAACCCAAGGTCGCCGAATCCATTTACCGCACCATGCTCCGAGAAGCGAATGTCGTTGTCGCGTTGGGACAACGTCTCGACCGCCAGCAAGGCGTGACCAAACGGGGCAACCGAATCGTATCCATTGCAATGGAAAGTGGTGAACGGTACACCGGCAAGATCTTTATCGATGCAACCTATGAGGGTGACTTACTGGCCACAGCAGGAGTGACGTACACAGTCGGTCGCGAAGCGAATTCCCAATATGGCGAACGGCTCAACGGCATTCAAAAACGGCAGAACACGCACAGCCATCGCTTCCGTGTGAACGTGGATCCTTATGTGCGCCCCGGCGATCCGTCGAGCGGCCTGGTGGCCGGAGTGCACGCAGAGGCACCGGGGAAGGATGGCGATGGCGACAAACGTCTGCAAGCTTATTGCTATCGCATGTGCATGTCGAACGTGGCCGAGAACCGTGTCCCATTTCCTAAACCTGAGGGATACAACGAAGCCAATTACGAACTGCTTTTCCGGAATTTTACGGCCGGCGATCTGCGGGTGCCAATGAAACCGGACATGATGCCCAACGGTAAGACGGACACCAACAACAATTGTGCGTTTTCGACCGACAACATCGGTAAGAATTACGCTTACCCCGAAGCATCCTACGAGCAACGCGCGGTCATTCTCAAAGAACACGAGACGTACCAAAAAGGGCTCATGTGGACGCTAGCAAATCACCCACGTGTTCCATTGCCGATTCGCCAGCGGATGGCGATCTGGGGATTGGCCAAGGATGAATTTGTTGACAATGGCAACTGGCCCCACCAAATCTATGTCCGCGAAGCGCGACGCATGGTCAGCGACTACGTCATGACCGAGGCGGATTGCACACGTACGCGTCTGGCCAAAGACTCGGTCGGACTGGGCTCTTACAACATGGACTCCCACAACTGCCAGCGCTACGTCACGCCGGAAGGCTTTGTGCAGAATGAGGGTGACGTGCAAGTGTCCCCCGGTGGCCCCTACATGATCAGCTATCGATCACTGGTCCCCAAACGCGGTGAAGCGGCGAACCTGTTTGTCACCTGCTGCATCTCGTCATCGCATATTGCTTACGGCTCCATTCGGATGGAACCGGTATTCATGATCCTGGGACAATCTGCCGCCACTGCGGCGGTGCAAGCCATCGAGAACAAGCAGGCGGTCCAGGACGTGGACTATGTCAGCTTACGCGAACGTTTGTTGCGAGATGGGCAAGTATTGGACCTGCCCCCTCAAGCCAAGCCCAAGATCGTTTTGTCGGCCAAGCAGTTTCGCGGCGTGGTCATCGATGACCGCGATGCGAAAGCGGTCGGCACATGGAGTGTCAGTGCGTCCGTCCAACCGTATCTCGAATTCGGATACCGCCACGATGGTAACGCCGATAAAGGGCAAAAATCGCTTGAGTTCGCCACCAAAGTCAAACCCGGACGCTACGAAGTCCGTCTCGCCTACACGGCAAATCCCAACCGCGCTACCAATGTGCCGGTGACCATCATTCATGCTGAGGGCCGAACCACCAAACTCGTAAACCAACAACAGACGCCAACCATCGCCAAGGTTTTCGTCTCGCTCGGAACATTCAAATTCTCAACTGCGAATGCGCAAGTCGTTATCACCAACGATGCCACCGATGGTTATGTCGTGGTCGACGGCATACAACTGATTCCCGCTGACTAGGAGATGTACAGTGTCGAAAAAGAAAAAAGGCGGACATGGTAATTTAACCTTGTACATCGTAGGGGCAATCGTCGCTGCCATTGTGTTGTCTTTAGCGGCACCTCATGTGGCCACTTCTCTGGAAGTCGGTGGTGAGATCTTTCTGCGCCTGCTGCAAATGGTCGTCGTACCATTGGTGATGGCCAGTGTGATGAGCGGCATCCTCGGCCTGGGGGATGTCCGTAAACTGGGGCGGCCCGGCGGCTATGCCGTGCTGTACTACCTCTGCACCACGATGCTCGCGGTCGTCACGGGACTCATCGTCGTCAATGTCATCTCTCCCGGATACAAAGTACCCCAAAAATTAGTCGAAGATGCCCGCGAAGAAGGTGCGGCGGCGGTCGAAGAAGCCAAGAACGCCTTGACCAAAGAAACCCGGATCATCACGTGGTCCAGATTATTTGGAAGCGATCAGCTGACGCTTAACAGTAAGACATCCAGCAGCGTAAGCAATGCGATTTCAGTACCCGCCGGACAGGAGTTGGTTGTGTTGGTCACCATCGACCAATCAGGTGTGGCCACCACTCCCGCTAAAGTGACAGTGGAGGGTTGGAGTGAGGGCGAAGATTTCCACGCAATCACCTGGGAAGATAGCGAAGGGAATGAAAAGACAGAGCTTGTCGCCGAAAAGGAACCTGAGACATACACCTTTGTCGTGCCGATCCCCGAAGAAATCAAAAAGGTGCGATTGAATTATGAAGCCCAAGAGGGAGGTGCGTCGAGTACGGTGCGGGCCGAGGTGATACGTGGCTCCCCCACCATCTACGACATCTTCAAAAACCTCCTATTGATGCTCTTCACTTCCAATTTATTGGAATCGATGGTCGAGATGAACCTGTTGCCGATCATCATCTTTAGCATCGTCTTTGCTGGCATGCTGACCACGATGGGGAAACGCAGCGAACCGATCGCGAACCTGGTCGTCGCCATCAATGATGCCCTGATGAGTTTTATCCTGTTACTCATGAATCTCGCACCGTTGGGCATTTTTTGCCTGGTCGCAGCAAGGTTCGGCAAAGCGCAACTAGAAGGCCAGTTCCTGGAATTGATTCAGGTGCAGTTTTACTACATGATCACCGTGCTGGCTGGTCTGGGCATCCACGCCATGGTCACGTTACCGCTGATGCTGTGGATCTTCACGCGACGCAACCCGTACCGCTTCATGCTGCAGATGTCGCAGGCTGTGCTGACCGCCTTTTCAACAGCCAGTTCAACGGCCACTCTCCCAGTGACCATGGAGTGTGCTGAGGTAAACGCTGGTGTTTCTAAGCGATCGACCGAGTTTGTCTTACCTCTCGGTGCGACCATCAACATGGATGGGACGGCGTTGTACGAGGCGGCAGCCGCGATCTTCATTGCCCAAGCCTACTCGTTGATAAGACCGGATTTCGACCTGACACTCGAACAACAATTCACGATTGCGATCACAGCAACCCTGGCTGCGATTGGTGCGGCAGGCATCCCGGAAGCCGGGCTCGTGACCATGTTGATCGTGCTCAACGCCGTTGGCTTGCCTCTCGAGTTAATCGGTCTGATCCTGCCTGTCGACTGGCTACTGGATCGCTTCCGTACTGCAGTGAACGCCTTTGGTGACAGCGTAGGTGCTGCCATCATCGACGGCAGTTTTGATAAAGAAGAAGCGGGTTGATGACGTCATAGGGCGTCACCCCAGAACCGATGGTACCCACGGCCCATGCTGACTTCTGCCCACGGCAGAAATGATGCTCGCGTGACCCTGCGGTGCCTCCTGCGGTCGCGACTGTGAGCGTCGCGGAGGTCGCGTCACCGTGACGCCCCGACCATGGTGCGGGATCAGAAACGCTGCCAAGCGTCCACTTTTCCAGCCTCTCGAAATCTGAGATAAACCAACCTTGGCAACGACGACAAGCGTGGTTGCGTTGGGTTTGATTTCCTTACTAGATCGATGAGAAAAACAATGATTGTCGTCACCAACCGCATGCCAGTGTCCAAAGGGTACGAGATCGATTTTGAAGATCGCTTTCGTAATCGAGTCCACTTGGTGGATCAGGCACCGGGGTTCATTCGTAACGAAGTCCACCGCCCTCGCCCCGTCAGATTTGATCACGAATCCGGAACGTTCGTCGACGACCCAACGGCTGAGGGGTATTACGAAGTAAAAACCTGGTGGCGATCGATGGATGATTTCGTCGCTTGGACCCGCAGCGAAGCGTTTGCAGAGGCTCACGCAAATCGCCCACCCAAAGAAATGTTCCGGGGCCAAGGATCGCTCGACGTGCACGAAGTCTTTCTCTCGACGGATGATGCAAACTAAACTAGCTATCCGCTCGTTCCGAGCGGACAGCGCTCTGGGGCAATCTCAAATCAGGTTCGCCCAAGAACATTTCGAAGTCGCTTAACCCCGGCTCGCTGTGAAAGTATACTCAACGTGGATATCGCCACCTTCAAGACTGGTTGCCGTGGAGCAATAGGATGCGTTTGACTTACCTGAGTTTGATTTGCCTGACATCAATTTTGCTTTCCGGACAGTCTCTCCACAGCGAGGATTGGACACGTTTTCGAGGACCGAATGGGCAAGGGATTTCCAGCGAGAAGGGATTGCCGACAAACTGGTCAGCGACGGAGAACATTGCCTGGAAGTCCCCTATCCCGGGCGACGGCTGGTCTTCTCCGATTGTTCTTGGCAATCAAATCTTTCTGACCACCGCAACGGATGAGGGCGCTTCATGCCGCCTGATTTGTGTCAACCGCGAGGACGGCACCATCACCTGGAACACGGAGGTCCATCGGCAGAAACCGGGTCCCAAACGTCGGCAGAATTCTTATGCGACGCCCACGCCGGTCACCGATGGCAAACGGGTCTATGCTGTTTTTTATGACGGCACCGTCGTCGCTGTCGACTTGAAGGGCAAGCTCGTGTGGAAAAACACCGAAGTCGACTTCTTCAGTCTGCATGGCTTGGGAGCGTCACCAATCCTGGTACAAGACCAGTTAGTGATGCCGTTTGACGGCAGCAGTCGCACCGAAAATCGACTCGGTTGGAAAATCCCTTGGGAACAGGCGGTCGTGTTGGCGTTGGATACAGCGAACGGCAAAGTCCGCTGGAAAGGTAAACGCGGTAAATCGCGAGTTGGCCATGTCACGCCGATCGTGGTCGAAGACGGTAAGCAAATTGTCACTGCGGGTGGCGACCGCGTGCAAGGCTTCGACACCAACACCGGAGAACGCATCTGGTCGATTTACAGCCAAGGCGAAGGAGTCACGCCTTCTCCCGTCGTCGGTGACGGCCTGATTTACACCTCATCCGGATTCGAAGAGCCAACGATTCGCGCGATCCGCCTGGGCGGCCAGGGCGACATCACAAAATCACACATTGCTTGGGAACAGAAAAAAGGCGTGCCCGTACTGGCTTCTCCACTCTTTGTGTCACCCTATCTCTATACGATTACTCGAGACAACATTCTGCATTGTTTGAATGCTGAAAACGGTGACATCGTCTGGCAAAAACGACTCCAAGGTGTGTACTCGGCATCACCGGTATTAGTCGAGGGTCGGATCTACATCTTGTCCGAAGACGGCGTGACCCTGGTGTTGCAACCCGGCGATCGTTACGACGAGATCGCCCGCAATGAACTGGGCGAACGCTGTCTGGCGTCGATGGCTGTGTCTCAAGGACACTTCTACGTCCGCGCGGCGCAGCACCTGTACTGCATTGGCAAATAAGAACACTCGATTTGGGGGACAACAGCCCCAACACCAAGTTCAGCCGACGGGGTCACCTCAGCGACGCTTTCCAGGCAAACGTCTGAGCCAGCGCGGGTTCAGGGAGCCGACGGTGTCGCCAGCGGCACCTCAACAAGAGGCTTGCCATTCTCAGCGTCGAAGCCATGCCCTATCGCTGTGGCATGCGTTTCGGTAACGGCAGTGTGATTTCGCAGGTCACTCAGTGTTCCACAGAACTGATTCCAGCCCGACTCCAGCACCAAAACGTGGGTGCAAACCTCCTCGACCAGCGCCAAAAGTCGCGAGCTGATAATGACGGAACGACCGAGTTCCGCCCAATGCCGTAGCGACTTCCTCAAAGCACGTACCCCTTGCGGATCCAGGCTGGTCATCGGTTCGTCCAGCAAGAGAACCTGCGGTTCACACATGTAAGCACAGCAGATGGCCAACTTTTGACGCATACCTCGCGACAAGTTGCCGGGACGTACGTTGCGTTGGGGCGTCAATGCAAAACGACTCAGCAAACGGTCTGCCTTGGCCTCCGCATCTTGCACCCCATACATACTTGCAATGAACAGCAGATGCTGATCGACCGTCAGTTCATGAAACAGTTGCGGATCTTCCGGCACATAGGCAACGTTTTGCTTGAGAGCAATCGGTTCGCGATTCACATCCAAGCCTGCGATTCGAATCGTTCCGGAGGTCGCCGGTAAAATCCCGGACAAAACGCGCAACGCAGTTGTTTTTCCGGCGTCTTGAGATCCCACAAGCGCCAAGCTTTCGCCCGGTTGGACGTCAAACGTCAACTGCGAAATAGCAGCCACATCGCCATAATTCTTGGAAAACTGGTCGACTTCGATCACACGAACACCTCCTGAGCGCAGAGCTTGTACTTGGAAACTCTAGCTCACAACCGGGAACCGGGCAGCAATCGTCACCAGCGACACAATCCGTGTGACGCGCAGATGTCGTCCCCGGGGGCGATAAGCTCAGCTACAGAGGATCGCGCAGCATACAAGCACCCTCTCAGTGAGTCGATCTGTTACGACCACTGGCCAGCGCACCAGCGCGCGTGCGTTGAGCCCCACATGGAGAACACCTCCGACACACCACGACGCGCTGCGACCTGGATAAAAAGTGTTGGCGGCAGTCGGGCGAAGTTATTTCTTCGCTTCCAGCGAGATGCGGCGGATCTCTGAGTCGTTGCGAATGATCATGTGCCGATTCGCATACGCGGGTTGCACCCAATTGACTAACGCATCAGCAAATCTGCGCGGGCCATAACCGCAATGGGTATCCGGCTTGATCGCTTGCGTTCGATCCAGGATCTTTGCACCCTCGGGCGTAAACTGCATGATCAGGAGTTCGCCTAAGTCATTGTTAACAAAGTAACGATCTCCATTTTTCACCCAGAACATCGAACCCCATCGTCCTTGCCGAGTCGCATCTTTTTGTTCCCATACGCGTTCACCATCCTTCAGCCTCAGCCCGCGCAGT
The DNA here is from genome assembly GCA_002701545.1 of Blastopirellula sp. Taxonomy (GTDB): domain Bacteria; phylum Planctomycetota; class Planctomycetia; order Pirellulales; family Pirellulaceae. The sequence continues at coordinate 17,546 of NZVR01000047.1, forward strand.
TCGCCATAACTACAGGTTCCGTAGAAATGATCCCCCTCTGCGATCGGTGTCGTAATGACCGCGTGCAGACTAGCGGTTTGCTGAGGACGCTCTCCTTGCCCTCCATTTTTCCACAACATGGTCGCGTCGTTCGCGGTCACCTCGACGAGCATGGAGCCGTCGTAAAATCCGCTTACGAGTAATCGGTTACCGATCAACACGGGGCGTGCCAAGGCCATATTCGAACGCGCAAAAAACGGCACTTGCCAGATCACTTTCCCGGTGTCGGGGTTGAGTGCGCTCAACTGCGTTTGGTCCCATTGAATGAGTTGAGTCACACCATCCACTTGAATGATCTGAGGTGCCGAATACGGCATTTCATAGTCTGCCGGTATTGCCTTCCATTTTTGCTTTCCCGTTGCCTGATCAAATGCACGCAGCAATCCGTCGCGTCCACCGCAAACCACAATCACGGTATCTTTCCAGGCGATCGGCGAAGCGGACACGCCAAAAGCAGGCACCTCCGCCTTGAAAGTTTGCAGGGAATCATATTCCCACAGCACTTTGCCAGTGTCCGCGTCAAAACAATGGAGCCGTCCGGTTGCCCCCAAGGTAAAGAGACGACCGTTCACGAATAGTGGTGTGGCCCGCGGTCCTGTCGCATACGAACGCATCTGGCGTCGATAGTGTGTCTCCCATTCATGAGTCCACAATATCTTACCGGTCTGCTCGTCAAGACAGAGCACACGTTCGATCGCCTCCAGAATTTCGGTATTCGCCTTGGGGCGGTAATCAGTCACAAACACACGACCGCCAGCCACGATGGGGCCAGAATACCCCGAACCGATCGGCACGGACCAAGTGGGTTTCAGGCCACCCTCGGGGAACTGTCGCAGGATACCGGTTTCATTCCATTGACCTTGCCGATCCGGACCAGCCCACTGCGGCCAATCGGCACTGAAGACGGGACCTGAAACCAGCACGAGAAGACCAAACAGAATCGTTGCTTTCGACATAACATGACACTCGATGAAAGGGAGGGAAGACGCCGTCATCGTACACTTTCTGTAATCCAGAGGATACTCGCTCTTCCGCCCATGATCGGAGCTCCGTCTCGGACTCTCCGGAGATTTCACGGACCCAACGACCTTCTCGGCGATTCTGAACCGTGACATGGCCGTTCCCGCGGCGGAATTGACTACATCATGTGCCAAGCGGACAATGGAAAGACTCCCCTGAGGTGATTCCCTGGGCAGAGTCGCCGGGCAGGCGAAGGTAAAAACGTGCCTTCGTACCACCTGGACCCCATTTCGGTTTTCAACGGCGGAGCGCCCGTCGTCAATACGCTTGCATGTGGAGGAACGGTGGAGATGGCACGCTTTGCGCTGATCACTCTGATCGTAGCCGGTAGCCTGAGCCCATCCCCGGGGATGGCTGGCGGGCGACCGGACCAGCATCCGCTGATTGCCCGCTACTGCAACGAGTGCCATTCCAAGCAGCTCTCCGAGGGGGGCCTCGATTTCTCCCAACTTGGCACGGACCTTGAGGATGCCGCCACCTTCGCGCGCTGGGAACGAATTTTTGATCGTCTTGCCCAGAACGAGATGCCACCGCCCGACGCAGATCAACCAACAGCGAAAGAGCGACAGGCATTCACAGGGTTACTGCAAGCCAAGCTTGTCGACGTTCATGCGAAACACAAAGGGACCGTGCTACGTCGTCTGAATCGCCGCGAGTATCAAAACACGCTCAACGATCTCTTTGGCACAAATCTCAAGTTAGCGGGCATGCTGCCGGAAGACGGTAGAACACAAGAGTTCGACAACGTGGGGAAAACACTCGGATTGTCGTTGGTCCATTTGCAAAAGTATCTGGACGCGGCGAATTTGGTTTTCGCAACGGCAATCGCCAACACGACCAACGCCCCGCAAGCAGAACACATCAAGGCGAGCTATCTTGAGACTCCTGAAGCCGAGCGGTTCGTGGGGAAGAAGTGGAAACAACTTGATGACGGCGCCATCGTGCGTTTCTCACAGGGAGGGTACCCGTCGGGCATGATGCGGGGTACCAACGTCCGCAAACCAGGAAGATACCGTGTTCGCGTCACAGGTTATGCCCACCAGTCAAAATCGCCGATCACTTTTTCGGTCGGCGGAACGAGCTTTGCCCGAGGGTCGACTAAACCGATTTATGGCTTTTGGTCGTTTCCTGCAGGAGCGCCGGGTCAAACCCACACCATTGAGTTTGATACCTGGATAGAAAAGAATTACATGGTCGCCATCGAACCTTATGGCATTCGTGATCCGGATCGTTACCAGCGAGAATCGATCGCTGATTATCGCGGACCAGGGCTCGCAATTCTGAACGTGACTTTGGACGGACCGCTCATTGACCAGTGGCCTTCTCCAGGGCACCGCCTCATATTCGATGGCTTGAACCGTCGCGAAATCGAACCACGCAATCCGGCCGATAAACAGAAACGCTGGTACCGCCCCAAGTTCGAAATCATTTCGGAAAATGAAGAACGGGAGGTTCGGGCCGTTCTACAACGGATCGCGGAGGTCGCATTTCGACGCCCTCCTCAGCCGTCTGACATCGAACGTTACACCCAGCTATTTGTTCAGGAGCGACAAGCGGGGAGCACGACGGAACGCGCCCTACAAACCGCTGCCACAGCGATTTTCTGTTCCGCAAAATTCCTCTATCTACAAGAACCAACCGGCAAACTTGACGGTTACGCCTTAGCCAGCCGTTTGTCGTATTTCATGACCAGAAGCGGTCCGGATGCGGACTTACTGGCCCTGGCAGAATCAGGGCAACTGGTCACCGACGCAACGCTTCGGTCAGAGACAGAACGACTCTTGCAGAGCCCGCACTTCGACCGGTTTTTAACCGACTTCACCGACAATTGGTTGGACCTGCGCGACATGGACTTCACCATGCCCGACCGAAGTTTGTTTCCCGAGTTCGACAGCTATCTCCGCTTTTCGATGCCCTTGGAAACACGGCAGTTTTTGCGTGAACTGATCGATTCCAATTTGCCCGTATCGAACCTCGTGAAATCTGATTTTGCAATGCTCAATAGTCGGCTGGCCGAGCATTATGGATTACCCTCGGTGAATGGTGCCGAGATCCGCAAGGTCGCATTACCCAGAGACAGCCTGCGAGGTGGATTCCTGGCTCAGGCCAGCGTCTTGAAAGTCACTGCCAATGGGACGAACACCTCCCCGGTCAAGCGCGGGGCCTGGGTACTGGAGCGGATGTTCGATTTACCCCCTCCGCCTCCNCCNCCCGGTATCCCCGGTGTCGAACCAGACATCCGTGGTGCGTCCACATTACGCCAGCTACTGACCCAACATCGCAATCTTGCCAGCTGCAATGCATGTCACGAGAAAATTGATCCGCCCGGATTCGCCCTGGAGGCGTTCAATCCGATCGGTGGTTATCGTGAGCGTTACCGATCGTTGGGCAATGGCGAGCGAGTGGATCGAATGGTGGACGGTCGCAAGGTGGCTTATCGCCTTGGTCCGCAAGTTGATAGCTCCGGCAAAATGCCAGGAGGGGGTNCCTTTCAGGACTTCCGTCAATTTCGCGATGCTCTGGCCGCAGACCCTCGACCATTAGCAAAAGCCATGACCAAAAAACTACTTGTCTTTGCTACCGGACGTGAACTTGGATTTTCAGACCGGGCCGAAGTCGACCGCATTGTCACCGCCTCCGAACGCCATGGCTACCGGATTCGCGACCTGATACACCTCGTAGTCCAGAGCGATCTATTTCGAACCAAATAGGAGTCGATGCGCGTCGCGGCAACGGCGCCCATGCCTCAACTGACCGATAATTTTCCTTCAACGTTTCCGATCCAAACGCCGAACTTTCCGATCGTGAGTTCCACCAGGTAATCCAACCGAGATGTATCGCATGAATCGCAAGCAACCTCACACCCGGTCCGAACGTCGTCAATTCCTTCGAGGCGCGGGGGCGATGATCGCGCTGCCTTTGCTGGGATCGTTGCAACCTGTTGTTGCAGCGAACGCGGCACCCGGCAATGCTCCTCGGCGCACCGTGACCATCTGTGGAGGTCTTGGTTTTCACACTCCCTTCCTTTTCCCACAGCAGGAGGGACGCGACTTCCCACTGACCCCCTATTTGAAATTGATCAGGGAGCATCGAAACGACTTCACTTTGTTCTCTGGCCTCTCGCACCCACAACAACATGGCAACAATGGGCATGCTTCGAGTTTGACCTGGCTGACTTCGGCACCTCGCCCTGGTTTGGCTGGATTCCGCAACACCATTTCACTGGATCAGCTGATTGCCGGGCACCTGGGAGGCGCAACCCGCTTGCCCTATCTGTGCCTTGCCAACGATGGAGGCTCACTCTCCTGGACCGCGAACGGAATCAACATTCCATCAGAATCTTCTCCGGCGAGACTGTTCAAGACGCTCTTCGTAGACGGCACACCACAGGAAGTGGCCGCACAGGTGAGAGATCTGAAACGCGGGCGCAGCATCCTCGATACCGTGCTTGGTGAAGCGAAGCAACTGAATCAATCGCTCGGCGCGCAGGATCGGGAAAAATTGGGAGAATACTTTTCGGCGATCCGAGACCTGGAAACCCGACTGGAACAGTCGGAAGTGTGGGCGAAGAAAGTCAAATCCAAAGTCGATTATCCGCTGCCGCAGGACGTNGCTGATCGACAAGANATCGTCGCCAAGCAGCGGTTGATGTACGACATGATGGTGCTCGCACTGCAAACGGATTCGACACGGGTCATCACGTTATCACTGGGCGGTATGAATGCAGTTCCTAGTAATATTCCGGGCGTCAAAACCGATTGGCACAACCTCTCGCACCACGGTAAAGATGAAACCAAAATCAAGGAACTTCGCTTGATTGAAGAGGCAGAATTCAAGGAATTCGACCGCTTCCTGCGACAACTGAAGGCTGTGGANGAAGGCGGACGCTCGCTACTCGAAAATACGGCGGTGCTGTTCGGTTCCAACCTGGGTAACGCTTCCGCCCATGACTGGCACAACCTGCCGATCATTCTGGCCGGCGGTGGCTTTCGACACGGCGCCTACGTGGCCCATGATGCCGACAACAACACGCCACTGGCAAATCTATTCGTCGCGCTCGCGCAACGGATGGGCGTAGAAACACGCAACTTCGGCAGCAGTACCGCTGAGTCGATTCGCGGCTTAGAAGTGACCTCCGGCTGACACCGGAGTTGGCCACGTGCCTGGCAACAATCAGCAACCAAACTCACGCGCCAGAGCCCGGAAAGCACCGATGTTTTCAGCGGGTTCGTTGCCGGTCGACGTTTGCACGCGCGCTACCTGCCAGCCAAGGCATCAAGCTCTTTGAGTTGGAATCGAACACTCAGAATATAAGGCGCTTCACCTTGGGTCCAATGGCCATAGGTGGTGACAATATACGTATCATCAGGCAGCACCTCGACTCCAGGATACGTCGTGTCATACCCCTTCGTGTTATCCTTTAAGCGGATGAAATACTGGCCGCTGCCTCCCTGGACGAGGTCTTCCCAGGTCCCAACCCAGCCAACCCAATCCCCTTCGAACGGTCGTTTGGCAACGCTCTGTCGTGGCGACCGACAGCGAAAACTAATGAAGAGTCGTCCGTCAGCGCTGTATTTACCNGTGTGACGATCGCCGGTCAAAGCCAGTGGGAGTTCGCGTGGCTGACNCCACGTCNGGCCTTCATCGTTGGAAAAGATGATGTGGGAATTTTTGCTTCGAGCATTCTCACGCAGGAGCACGGCAAGCGTCTTGCCATCAGGCGAACGAATACATCCCGGCTCACAGAGGTGTACGTCTGGTGAACGATAAACAGACTTGGGAAAAGACCACGTTANCCCACCGTCCGTTGAAAAGGTCTTGTAGAGATCAAANGTGATGCGGTCATTCTTCACCGGCTTGCGAGTAAAGAAACGCCCATCATCGTGAAACATGGCTAAGTAGTGGCCGGGTCCGCTGCGGAGCTTTTCCACAAACCCCATCACCACAATGCCGCCCCACTCACCGGCAGGATTCAATTCACTCCAATCCTGTCCGTCATTTTCGGAAACGGCCAGCCGCGCTGGATAGAGCCCTGACCAGACGATCAATCGTTTCTTACCATCCGGTCCGATCACTCGATGCAGCGTGGGCACTTCTTTCGAGGTGGCCCAACTGGCCGGAGTGGGCAGGCGATCACTCCAAGTGCGTCCCCCGTCAAGACTGCGTTTGTAAACGATTGCCCCGCGCCCATGCCCTTTCGGATAGACACAAAGGATCGTCTTACCATCTTCCAAGAGGCAGGTTGTGGGGTGACCAAGATATTGGCCCGCTTCGCGATCCACCACNACTTGGCGGTGAGCGTGATCGTTCAAATCCAGTGTTTTGAGAACAGGCTTGGTGGGATCATCTGCCAACGTCAGAGTGGCAACAACAACCAAGTGAAGAAAGAGCAGCAGTGGAAGCATACGCATGGTCAGATTCCTAACGTAACTCAGCAAGTGCTGACGGGAAGCGTTATTCNTTAACGATGATTACCATCCCGCAGATCGGGCATGTTTTCAAATCACACAACCAACGCGTTCCGACTAGCTGNTTCTGCANAACTCGCGACGTAACCGAAACGTTAGAGACAGAGCCGTGTCAGGCAAAGTTGCTTGCGTTTCACCCATTATGCACGATCTGCTCGGCACAAAGTTGTGTGACAACAAGATCGATCCAAAAAGAATCGAATCACAACGGGTGCAAGGACAGCCTCACTCTGGCAACGTTGCCAAGCACCGTAAACCAACAGATTACTGCGTTTCTTCCAGAACCTGAAACAGAGGTAAATGTCGATAGTAGACTTCTAGCATGAGCAGGCGGAGCGACGTGGCATAGATCCGTCCACCACGGCCTTCCCAACTGTCTCTGGGATCCCAGGTTCCCGCCGTCGGCCCCGAGGTGACTTGCGACTTCAGCAACATGCTATGCAGCGCATCGTTCCATTGATCCCAATGGTCGCCTTGCAGATGGAACATGGCTTGCGTGCCGTAATACCAGTAATAGCTGCTCTCTTTCCCTTGCTGAGGTAGATTCTTCAGCAGAAACGCGCCTCCCTGGACAAGTTGGGCTGAGCTTCGTTCAGACCCCAGATACTCCATGCAAAGCATTCCTTCCGCGGTCATCGCCGGATTGAATCGGCCATTCTGATAGAAGAATTGTCCTTGTCGACCACCTTTACCAGCGGCTTGCGCGAGCCACTTTTTCGCTCCATCCAAAGTTCTTTGGGGCACATGCAGGTCAGCCATTTGGCCACTTTTCAGCGCCATCACCTGCCACCCGACAACCGATGTATCGCCAGGTTGTTTAGGCTGATACCGCCAGCCTCCCGAAGCTTCATGCTGGGCATCCACAATAAAATCAATCGCTCGCTGAGCTGGTCCGCGCAGCGCCGCATCGCCACTCATTCCATAACATTCACACAGTGCGATCGTGGCGATACCATGGCTATACATCCAGGCATTGCGTTCTCCTCCGGTAAACAGATCGCCGTCTTTCTTTTGGTGAGAAACGAGCCAGGTGATTCCGCGTGCCACGGCATCTTTGTATCGCCCTTTCTGATGTGTGTTGCCGTCTCCCAGTAATGGCAACAAAGCCAACCCGGTACCGGCCGTATCCGATTGACTGCCGCCATGCCCACTGCACTTAGCATGTCCCTGACAGTTGTGATTGAATTGATGCAAACTCCAGTGGCCGTCTTTATGCTGATGGCTCTCGATCCAGGAGATTCCTTGCTGGATGATTTGCAGCGTTTCGTCGCTACCGCCAAATTTTTTCACAATCTCCGCTTTGGTATTNGCGTCGACGACACGACGTTTAAGCAGACTGCGCAGGTTGACGCTGTCATCTGCATATTGGGTNTCAGGTGCTCGTGCACGACGTCGCAACAGACGGCTGGCGATCGGACTGGTACTGACCGGAGCGTCGACTTCATCTTTGGCGAGAGTCCCGATCACAATCCGCGAGTTCAGCGGATCGGTGCGACCGCCAACCAATTTACCGCGGTGCATCGGAATCTCGATCTCCAAACGTTCGGCCCGGGCCACTTGGACGGCCGTTTCCGCAACCGTCTGTTTTTCGTTTGGCGACTCCGTCTCCGCCCCCGCAACCGCTTCTGTCGGCACTACCTCTTGCTGCTCGACCACGGTCTCTGGCGACACGCGTTGCATGCGGGTAAGTGCTGGCTGAGTGGTCCGTTGCGGGGTATCGAGGCGGGACACAGGTGCTCGCACTAACTCAGCCGATGCGGTTCGCGGCGAGTCCGCGCCCACATTTTCGATGCGAGGACGACCGACCAGCGGCTCCAGATCGGCCACCTTATTTGCNCGGGGCAAAGCAATTGCCACCTGCACCGGCGTTTCACTTTCGCTCGCACCCNTTTGTTCAACAGCGGCCGTGGAGGCCAAATCAACGTTCGCATCAAGNGTATCGGGCACCACACTNGTTTTTGTGGCCCGCTGCAAAGGCGTGTTCGAGTTTGTTTTTGGAAGGTTTGTAGTTGGAGGGCGAGCTCCAGGCGAGGCTTGAGCTAGTCGCANTGGATTTGCCTGCTGCACGGCGACCCGAGCCGGCAGGGTTGCGTCGGCAGGCGTTTGCATGACTGCGCGGTCGACTGCGACTTCCACCGCTTCGGAGGACTCGCTGGCGGCAACAGCCGTCCGTGCTTCCACCGTTTCCGTTTCGATCGGCTCCGTCTGCACAACTTGCGCCCGCGGTGCGCGTGTTACCTGCAACTCCGTCTCCGTTTGCTGAGGTGCTGCTGCGGCGGTCTGCTCGACCTCCACAACATCCGCCATCACACGCATTGCAGGATTCTCTACCTCAAGTGACTTCGGGGTGGGAGTATCCACCGGTTGACGGGTAGCTCGCGCAAGTTCGACCTCAGGAGTTTGCATTTCCGACAACGGCGATTCTTGGACGGCACGTGTCTCCACCGTATCAATCTGCTCCTGCATTTGCTGCGTCGCCACAGGCTGCCGCTGCAAGGGCGTCGGAGCACTGTTCGGTTGCGTCTCGACCAACACCGTTGCGACCACTGCATCATCCGGCGTCTCGCGAGTCATTCGGGAGGGAATTTGCGGGGCGGCAGTTTCAATGGGGGCCGGTACATTGGGAGTCGTCGTGACTTGACGATCGATCTCTGACATCTGAATCACGTCGGGTGTCGCCAGGTCCGCTACTTTCTCATAAGACTCCTCGCCCTGCTCATGCGATTGATTGGATTGGGTCAGCACCTGAGTNACAACCACTTCTTCGTCAAATGTCTGAGTGATTTGTTCGACGATCTGTTTTCCGAAATAGGTAAAGAATGAGCCGGTTGCTAACAGCAGGTGCAGAACCAGCGCAAAGATCAGAAAACCGGGCAACCGCGCGTGGCGCCAGGAAACCCGGCGCAAGAACCGGATCGCAGCAAAGGTCAGCGCAAGCAACAATATCCCCAGCAAGATCTGCCACCAGTTGTCACCAAACGTTCGGAACACAGCGTTTAGCCAGGCCACGGCGGCGCGATAATTATCTGCCTCCCATACGACGTCAGTTTCCACTTCTTCCGCTTGACTTTGAAACAGCGCATATTGCTCCTGCAACGGCGCCGCCTTCTGATCGATGTCGCGTGAAAAGAACAAGCGAAACCCCTCGGACGAAAGCGAGGGTTCAATCTCGTTGGCGGAAGTATTGACGCCGGGCCCCAAATTTTCGACTAATTTGCCGGGCTGATGAGTGCGTGTCCGAAAGACGTCGAAGTTCTCTTCTTCTCCTTCTCGCACAGGTCGGTCAGAAACGAAATACAGGAATGCTCCGTTGGGCGAGATGTGCGGTGCGCCCTCGTTGTAATTACGCGTATTCACATCTNTCAGCGGTTCCGCCGGCTCCCACTGNGANNCTTCACGCTCAGCCACATACANATCGAACTTGCGCAACCCCAAGTCAGCGCGTAAGGTGGTATTCCAATGATCCTGCGCCGGGTCAAAACGGCCCTCCCGCAGCTNACGATGAAGTTTTTCACTTCGATTGCTGGCAAAAAACAGCTGATCACCACTGGGAGTGACTGCCGGATCGTATTCGTGTGCCGGGCTGTTAATCTGTGAGCCAAGATTTTGCGGCTCTGACCAACCGGAGTCGGTCCGTGTCGCCACGTAAAGGTCCATTCCCCCCAAACCACCATCACGATCAGAATAGAGGTAGAGCACTTTGCCATCCGCGCGGAGCACGGGNCCGATATCATTTTTTTCCGAATTGAGCACGGTCACCGGTTCGGGATCTGACCAACCGCCTCCGGTACGGCGTACCTGATAAATATCGTATTGATCNTCGGGCGTCCGCACGGTGAAGTACATGACGTTACCGTATTCGGCGGGNTGCGGTCGGATGTGACTCNCTTTGCCAAGTTGCTCAAACGGCTGGCTGGTAACCCGTTCGGCGGTTGTCCACACCACATCTCGCNGCGGCGGTGCTTGAGCGTCCGCCCAACGCTCCACNCCATCCACGGTCACGATGCTGATCGACTTTTNGGGAAACAGGATTGCACCGACGACCAAGAGGGTGACGGTGACTCCGGCCCCCGCCCACATCAGCCACGTCCGGCGGCGACGCGTTGTGTTCTGCGTATTCGTCATGCCAACACCTAACGTTTTGAGGTCCTACCGACTGTGATGCTACGGCGAAATGTGCTCACGGCTGACGCTTTTCGAGCACGGAGAACGAATGCTTGATTTTCTGATCTTCACACATACCCACGACCGCCATGGCAAATTTCACTTGAGCATCCATGTCGGTGCGAATCTGCACGGCGGACAAATCCGCAGGATTATTTTTCGTGAGTCCTGAGATGAGACCGCGCACTTGCGGCTCGGTGAGCGTTTCCCCGGTCACGATGTATTCCCCATCGGCGGTAATATTCACAATGACTTCCTGAGGTCCCGCCGAGACAGGTCTGGCTTTGTAAACATCGGGAACTCGAATCGAAATTTCCTTCTCCTCTTGATCAAAGCGCGTGGCAACGAGAAAGAAGATTAACAGCAGAAACACGACATCAATGAGCGGCGTGAGATTCGTCGAATTCTCATTTTCTTCCAACGGCAACTTCATGATTTGTCTCCTCGTTATGGTTGGCCGACCGTAGCCGCCACGACCTCACCCTCTTCCTCGGGTGCCGGCTGCGAGACAACAAACTTCGACTGCACACTGCCTTCCCAACGAGCAAAGCTGGGCATCGCCTCCATTAACGTTTCGTCGATGTCGCACATGAATCGCTCTGCACGTGTCTTGAACCACGAGGCAAACAACAGGCAGGGAATGGCGATACTCAAACCCGCGGCGGTCGTCATCAGTGCGAGATAAATACCTTCGGCCAGACGTTCGGCTTTGCCCAACCCTTCCTGACTGGAAATTTGAAAGGCCAAGATCATACCGACCACGGTACCCAGCAGGCCGACCAAGGGTGCGACGGAGGCGACCACATTGAGTGGACGATTCCGCGAGCGAAGATTTGCCATCTCGCGCGAAGCAGCATCTTCCATGGCCTTTTCCACCTCGGGCAAGGACCGTCCAGCCCGCAATACACCCGCATGAAAAATACGCCCTACCGGCGCTGGCGTCTGTTCACAAAGCAACTGGTAACTTTCCGGTGTCGCTTGACCAGCCCGAATCATTTGCTGTAGCCCGCTGGTAAATGCCGTGGGCAACAGCTTTTCTCGGCGCAGATTAACGCACCGCTCCAAAACGACAGTGGCTGCCCAGATGGAAAACACCCCCAACACACCAAAGAACACAACGTTCAGTGCTCCACCGCTGAGAATCATCCCACCAATGGACTGATCGGCGCGTGCGAAACTTTCCTCTTGCTCACTGGTATCCGCCGCCGCAGCGCCGGCATCTTGATCATCGCCCAAGCTTTCGCCGCTTGTCATGAAAACGCTCGTAACGACTACGAACAGCGCAGCCAGCAGGAGCATTGTTGGGTTCGATTTGCGTGTCATAACATTCCGTTTCTATTTGTAAGATCGCTCTATTTGGTTCTCTATTTGGTCAAGTCGTTCAACATTTTTTCCGCATCCTTGGTGCGCGGATGCTCGGGGTGCTTGTCAATCATCTCGCGCAACGATTTCACAGCGCGGTCGACATCCTTCAATTCGACAAAACATCGCCCGGCCTCAAAGCGAGCCAACGCTTGCCATTCGGCATAGGGATACCCCACGGACACCAAGAGGAAATGTTCGATGGCCTCCTCGTACTTCATCTGTCCAAAACGGATCTCACCGATCATGAACCGGGCCTTGGCTGCTGTTTCCGTTTCTGTCTGTTTGGTAATCTCCTCGTAGATTTTTAACGCGCTATCAATTTGTTGCTGCTGTTGCGCAGCAAATGCCAATCCATAGCGTGCTTCGTTGATTTGTGGGAACTTCGCAAACTGAGTGATCAATTGCGCGTAGCGAGTCTCGCTTTCTTTCCAGTTCCCCAGTTCCGCGGCGCAGGCTCCGGCACGATACAAGGCCTGAGCACGATGTTCATCTGCTTGCGCCTTGTCGATCCCGGCAAACGTGTCTTGAGGAACTTGCACAAACAGCGGCAGAGCCTGGTCGAATTGCTTCAGCTGATAATAGCTTTGCCCCGCCAGGAAACGGGCGACGCCCACATATTGCCCTTTGCTGTGTTCCTTGATTTGAGCAGCAAAGGCCGCAGCAGCCGGAGCATATTGCCCTTCCAAAAACTGCGTTTCGCCCAACTTGAATTGCAGCTTCTCGCGCAATTCCGGAGGCTTGGCCTTGGTCAAGCCTTGCGTGAAAGCGGTCCGGGCCTTTTCGAAGTGAGGCTGGCGTTGCTCCTCCGGCTGTTCTTGTGCCAGTTCCCGATGGAATTGCCCCACCCGGAACCAACTCTCCGCAGCCAGTGGACTGTTCGGCAAGGTTTCGGCCAGTCGTCGAAACTGCTCTGCCGCCTCGGCCTCCTTATCCGGCTGCGCTAACAGCGCATGGCCGAGTTCGTAGTAAACCTTGTCCGCGTGGACATAATCCGCTTTCGCTTGCAGCAATTGCGTTAACGCTTGCGATGCCTCGGTGAATTGTTTTTGCCCGATGTGGCACAAGGCAAGTGTGTAGCGTGCGTTCAGCGCCTCCTCGGATTCCGGCTTGCTGCTTAAGAACGCATTCAGATCCACCAGTGCCGGGGCATACTGCTTCAAGCGATGTTGCACCAATCCTCGCAGATAATGCCCCCGTTGCTTCAGTTTTTCGTCGCCCCCGGCAACCACCTTATCCAACCAGGTTTTCGACTCAGGGTACTTCTCTTGAGAAAAATAAACGGCGCCCAAGCCATAGAGAGCAGGTTGGTAATAAGCACCTTCGGCTCCTTGCTGTGCGACCTGTGTATAAGCCTTGATGGCGGCGTCATGTTGGTTTTGCGATTGTGCAAGGTCACCGAGTAAATACAGGGCCTGACCTCGCAGTGGACTCTCGGCGAATTCCTGTCCCAGCCGATGGAGTCGATCGGTCGCCGACTTTAGATCCTGACGACTGCGATATGATTGAGCGGCATTGAGCAGAACTTCATCCGCCCGGTTCCATTTGGCATTCGCCGCCAAAGCGACTTCGAACGCCGCTGTCGCCTCCGGATGTTTGTTTTCAGCAGCATAATTCCTGCCGATCATCAACTGGGCTTCGGGTTGTTGCTCTGACTTGTCGAGGTTTCCCACAATTCCCTTCAGGTAAGCAGTGGACTCTGCGTACTTTTTCGCGGTATGCAAAATCCAGCCGATACGGAGATGCGCTCGGCCGGCATTCGCATGTTGCGGATACTTGCTCACCAACTGGCGATAGAGTGGTTCGGCCCGAGCACCGGTTGCAGCGTCGTTCGGTGACTCCAACAACTGACTCTCTGCGGCGATGTACAGCACTGCAGGATGCAGAGGATGTTGTGCGAATTCCGGTGTTTTCAGCAACGCTTCGGAAAACTGTCGCGCTTTTGCTAGTTGTTCTGTACCGAGCGCTCCCAATGCTGCCATATACGTTGCCTGCGTTACCAAGGGGTGCTGCGGAAACTCCTTGATAAAAGCCTCATACAGCGGGGGCGTCTCTTGGCGACGATCCGTAATCTCGTACAGTGCATCAATTCGAGCGAGCCGCAAATAGGGAACGAATTCGCCGGCTTTGAAACGATTACCTGCGGCCTCCAACGTCTGCAAGGCTGCGGCGGCATCATTCTTTTTCAGTTGCGTGCGTCCTAGCCAATAACTGGCTTCCGCGGCAATCGCATCCGTTCCTCCAGCCAGAGGCTTCAGTGTCGCTTCGGCCTCCGGCAGTTTTCCTGCTTCGTAATACGCTCGCCCGGCAGTCTTGAGCGCCTCGTTCTTATAAGGACTCTGAGGAAATCGTTGAGGCATAACAGCCAAGGTTTGCGCCGCCTCCAGCCACTTGGAAGCCTCAAGTTTGGCCTGCCCCAGACGCAACAACGCAAAATCTGCGAAGGGAAAATCTTTTGCGTTGGCAAGCTGCTCGAATTGGGCAGCAGCCGTGTCCGCTTGCCCCTGATCGTGCAAACACATCGCCCAACGCAAACGTACTTCATTGGCCAATTCGTGTTTCGTAAACTCTTGCTTGTCCAAAAACGCCTTAAATGTCTTGGCTGCCTCTGCCGGCAACTCGAGTTCCTGCTGGGTAATCCCCAGATCATAGTAGGCACGTGCCAGCTGTCGGCTCTGAGGATATTGCGCGATCAATTTTTGAAACGCAGCCACAGCTGTCTGGCGATCCTCAATCGCATAGGCACAGTCCCCCTGGAAATAAAGCGCATCGTCCGCGTAGTCGCTCTTGGGATACTTGGTTGCGACCGTCTGAAACGCGGCAGCGGCTTTCTGAAAATCTTCTTTCTTCTTCGAAACTAACGCCAACTCGTACAGCGCCATACTGAGGTTGTATTGAGCGCCATCGGCTTGCGCGAACTTCGGCCATTTGGATAGCACTGTTTGAAAATTGGTGGCCGCGTCAGCGAATTTCTTCGTGCGCAACTGACAAACCCCCATGTAGTAATGCGCACGGTCTGCTCGCTGATCGTTGGGATATGCCTTAACAAACTCCGCCCACTTGGTCGCAGCCCGCTCGTGCAAGCCATTATTTTGCAGCGCCGCTGCCGCGTTGTAGGCCCGTGCGGCTGCCTGGTCCTGTTTGTCATCCGCACCCGCGTGTGCTGCCCACAAACCGGCAAAGAACAATGGGAAAACGAACACGGACACGTGGTAAAGATCAGACAACAGATAACGCCGACACGATGCGTGCAGCTTCATAATCGGTTCCTTAAGATGGGGGACGATTCGGCTGCCACATGCAGCAGAACTTCCAGAACGGCCTGGCCAGCTTGCGCTGTTCGAAAAACGCGTCCACGAATACAAGGCAGGAATCCCATCGCGAGGTTGGTTGCATGAGATCGGGAGTGTGAAGCTGAGGCTAGCAAAGCTGGAAGCTACATTCAACAACCTTCGTGCAACCCAACTCAGGAACGCACGCTACGATGCTGCTAAGCAGGGTAAATACGAGCTGCTGACGTTAGTTGAGAATGTACGAGCTATCGCCTATCGCAGTGAAACGTGACCTCAAACAACTCATTAAGTCAGGGAATTGACTGCCGAAAGGGGGGGGAAGACAATATGGCTCGACTGGTTAACGTGTAACACCATGACTGTGCACTGCGAATGTTGGTGTTTCAACGGCGATTTCTTACACAAAGAAAACTGGCACGCGAGAGGTTGGCGTTGCAGCACGCTCGCGAGCGAAATCGAGGATACATCATGTTGCAATTTACCAGGGTCACTATGGCAGATAACGCGTGTTCTACCTCATCCCCATGGCCACACTTGCTTTTCAACGTGTCCCTTTCCATCAGCGCAGCACTCCTCTCCATCTTGCTTGGGCAGACAGTGCAAGGCGCTGAACCGCCGTCGCGCCCCAACATTGTGTTGATCATGGCCGATGACATGGGCTACAGCGACATCGGCTGCTATGGAAGTGAGATTCAGACTCCTGTCTTGGACGGGTTAGCCGAAGGCGGATTGCGATTCACTCAGTTCTACAACACGTCCCGTTGCTGTCCGACGCGGGCGTCGCTCTTGACGGGGCTTTATTCGCATCAAGCTGGGATTGGCCTCATGACCGGAGACCGCGGTTACGAAGCCTATCGTGGTGACCTCAATCGCAAGTGCGTGACCATCGCCGAGGTCCTCGGAACTTCCGGGTATCGCAATTACATGTCTGGCAAATGGCATGTGACTCGTCACACGGGACCCCGGGCAGACAAGTCGAACTGGCCTTTGCAGCGCGGCTTCGACCGCTTTTACGGCACGATTACTGGGGCTGGTAGTTTCTACGACCCGGCGACGCTCTGCCGCGGCAATACCTACATCACCCCCGTCAATGACCCCGAGTATCAGCCGGAAGACTTTTACTATACCGATGCGATCAGCGACAATGCCGCCCGTTACGTCAACGAACACTTTCAGAATCAGGCAGACAAACCCTTCTTTCTTTACGTCGCTTACACCAGCGCGCATTGGCCGATGCATGCACCTGAGTCAGATGTCAAAAAATACGACGGTGCCTATGACGCGGGCTACGCACCCATGCGCCAGGCACGTTATCGCAAGGCGATCGAGCAAGGTGTTCTCGACGCCAAATGGAAGATGTCGCCGGGGGCGGTTGACTGGCAAACATTTCCACACCAGGACTGGGATATTCGCTGCATGGAAGTGTACGCCGCCATGGTGGATCGGATGGACCAGGGAATCGGACGCATCATCGATGAGTTAAAAACCGCGAACGCACTCGACAACACGATCGTGATCTATTTGCAGGATAACGGCGGCTGTGCAGAGGGATACGGCCGCGCCAACAACGATCACAAACGTGACCAATTCAACTACAAGCCATTTGGTCCCAATGACCTGCAAACCAAGATTTGGCCTCCCATGCAAACCCGTGACGGTCGCTGGGTGCGAACGGGTCCGAAAACCATGCCCGGAGCAGAAGATACCTTTGTGGCATACGGTGTCGGCTGGGCCAATGCATCCAACACCCCGTTTCGTGGCTACAAACATGACGGCTATGAAGGCGGCATCAGCACACCGCTGATCGTACACTGGCCCGCTGGTCTTGCCACGGAGCATCGTGGCACCACCGTTGACGCTCCCTCGCATCTGATCGACTTGTTACCCACCTTCGTGGAAGCAGCAGGTGCCAAGTACCCACAGCNTGTCGGTGAACACCAGATTCACCCCATGGAGGGCGTGAGTTTATTTCCCACCTTTACCGGAAAACCACTCAACCGCACCCACCCGATTGGATTTGAGCATCACGGCAATCTGGCATTGCGCGATGGACGCTGGAAAATCGTTTCCGCCTATCGTCGCGACCAGCCCACCCGCTGGGAATTATTCGACATGCAAGAAGATCGTACCGAGCTACAAGATCTCGCTGCCAAACATCCCGAACGATTGCAAAAGATGATTGGACAATGGCAAGCCTGGGCGGATCGCGTCGGCGTGCAACCCTGGCCATTCAAAAACAAACCCCGCAAGTAATGATCCATCGCACAAGTGAACGGATTACCGGAATCTGGGATCTCTCGTCACCTGGATCGTATTCCCAACCGCAGCATGACCACCCACCCTGCAAGCCCCGTTGCGTTGAGATACCCGTGGAAGGAACGATGGCCGAGGATGTTCGCGGCAAGCATTCTGATTAAAATGGAAGGCACCCCCGAGCCCCGCGGTCACATTGCAAAAACGACCGGTTAAGCGCATCGAAGGGTGGAGGAAATTCCCGCGATGATTTGTGGCGCCACAATGACATATCGACACGCCCTGCGATGGATTGCGTCGCTGCTTGCCGTTGTTTCACCACTCGCTGTCCGAGCGGACGCTTTGCCTCCCACGCTGAAGGCGTTACTGGATCAGACCTGCACCACCTGNCACCAAGGATCATCGGCAGAAGGCAAACTTGATCTGGCTGTCCTACCTTGGCAACTGGCTGAGCAACAGAACAGNAATCGCTGGATACAGATTTACGACCGANTAGCACAACGCGAAATGCCACCGGCAGAAGTCGACTTTTCCGACCNACAGCGTCAGTCCCTGCTGGCGTTGCTGAAGGAAACATTGCTCAAAGCTGAGGCGGCAGAGATTGCTGCGCATGGCCGTGGTGCTTTACGGCGACTGAATCGTGAAGAGTACGAGCAGAATATTCGAGACCTTTTGCAGCTTCCTGCACTCGACATTCGTGACATGCTTCCCGAGGACCGTGAGGCCCACCTCTTTACCAAGACAACCTCGGCATTGGACATGTCTCGCGTGCAACTCGCTGCTTATCTCGACGCAGCCGCCAGTGCCTTGCGTCAGGCCAGGGTGACCACACCACAGCCAGTCGAGGCAACTCGGTATCGGGCCGTGGGCAGGCGGTTATTCTCCTCGACCAGCACGTTTGGGCAACGCGAGGCAATGTTCTTTGCGCGGAACAATCAGGCCATCGATGGGCAAGCACTGGCGGCGAAGGAAGACGATCCGCAAATCGAACTGGCTTTATTTCGCTCGGCCCACTGGCCGTACTTTGGTTACCCACAAGGCTTTGTTGCCAAACATTCAGGTGCGTATCGAGTTCGTTTTTCGGCCCGCGCGGTATTACAGAAAGCTGGCTATCAGTTACAACCGGCAAAACGGCCTGTGCCGATGACTTTTCGTGCACGCAAACCTTCCGGACCGGATGTGTCTGGCGACGTACGTGCGACAGGCGGCTGGCTCGACATTCAACCGACGCAGGACACGTACGAGACGATCATCCGGTTGCGCGCCCGCGAGACGTTCGAGTACAGCTTACTCGGCCTGCCGGTGCCTCTGGCACGCAATGTGGACGGCGGGCCCCCGACCTATCGATACCCACCCTTCCCCAAAGAAGGGCAACCGGGAGTCGCCTTCCAATGGCTCGAGGTCGAAGGGCCACTGCCCCCACAGTCATGGCCACCCCCTTCGCATTCCGTCTTATTCGATGATGTGCAGCTGCCCGTACCAGCCGCTCAGGAAAAGCAGGTCGCTCGCCGGCTGTTGCGACGGTTTGTCCAACTCGCCGCACGTGAACCCGTTTCCGAGGATGTGTTGCAGCGCTATGAGCAGCTTGTTTCCACTCGGCTGGAGCGTCAGGTTCCCTTCGAAGAGGCGCTACTGGCAGGCTACCAAGCATTCCTGAGTTCCGGTCATTTCCTTTACCTTCGTGAACCCTCCGATCCCAGTTCCCGCGGAGTCGAGCACCACGCTATCGCCGCGCGGCTATCACACTTCCTGACGAATACCCGCCCTGACAAAACACTCGCCCAATACGCTCGCCAGGGAAAACTGAAACAAGCCACGGTCTTGCGCAGTGAAACGGATCGACTGATTCAAGATCCTGGATTCGAACGATTCGTAACCAGCTTTACAGACGGCTGGCTCAACTTACGGCACATACGCCGCGCCGAACCCGACCATCGATTGTATCCAGAGTATCGTTTCGATAATTATCTCATCGAATCCATGGAACGTGAGACACGCGCGTTTTTTGCTGCACTGGTACAAGAAAACTTGCCTGTCAGCACACTTGTCAAAGCCGATTTCGTTTATGCCAACGATCGCCTGGCCCAGCATTACCATTTGCCACCCATTTCCGGTTCGAAATTGCGCAAGGCACCACTGCCAGAAGGCAGCCCATACGGAGGGCTGTTGACGCAAGCTGCTATTCTCAAAGTGACTGCTGGTAGCACATCCACTTCGCCGGTCACTCGAGGCGCCTGGGTCATGGAGCGTATCCTTGGCCAGCCTCCACCTCCTCCCCCCAGCAATGTGGCAGCTGTCGAACCTGATATTCGTGGTGCCCAAACAATTCGTGAGCTACTGGCGTTGCATACAACAGCAGAATCTTGTGCCGGGTGTCATGCGAGGTTCGATCCCATTGGCTTCGCGCTCGAAAACTTCGACATCCTGGGGGCGTGGCGCACGCACTACCGCGGAATCGAGCAGGGGCAACCGGTAACAGGTATCGATCGCGCCGGCCATGACTACGCTTATACACGCGCGGATCCCGTGCAAGCGAGCGGCAAACTTCGTGACGGACGTACCTTTGAAAATATCCACGAGCTAAAGGCACTCCTCGCTGAAGCGCCACGCGTGCTGGCACGCAATCTCTTGCGGCAATTGACGGTTTACGCCACAGGTACCCCAGTACGTTTTGGGGATCGGACAGAAATTGAAACGATGCTCGACACCTGCCAACCTGACGGTTACCGCGCTCGCGACCTGATCCACGCATTCGTCACCAGCAAGATCTTTCTCGGCCAAGAGGCTTTGCCATGACGATCTTCCAAAACCACTCTCGCCGCAGTTTTCTCAAGGGAGCAGGAGCGATCCTGTCACTGCCTGTGCTTGAGTCGCTGTCGTCGAGTGCCGACCGCAACGCCAGCGTTTCGCCCCCCAAACGCATGCTCTTGATATCGAACAACCTGGGTGTGTTACCAAGTGGCTTCTTCCCCAAGACGGCAGGCCGTGACTACCCGTTGTCCCCTTATTTGGAAAAGCTCAAGGAATTCCGAAGCGATTTCTCCATCATCAGTGGCCTTTCGCACCCAGACGTCGAGGGAGGGCATAGCACCGAGAACTGTTTTCTCACCGCAGCGCGAGGCCCTACGAAGAGCGGTTTTCGCAACACCATTTCCCTCGATCAGTTCGCAGCCGAACAACTGGGGCCGTTGACTCGCTACGCGACTTTCAACTTAGGCGTCAACATTGACAAAGCCAATCGCAGTCTCGCCTGGACACGCGATGGTGTCCTGCTGCCGGCCGAAGATCATGCCGCCACTTTATTCCGCAAAATGTTCGTCCAAGGCGATGCGGCAGCCGTCCAAAAACAACTCCACAAACTCGACGAGCGGGGCAGTATCCTGGATACGCTGCTGGACGACACGCAGCAATTGCATCGGCGACTTGGTGGCGATGATCAACGGCGACTGGAACAGTATCTGACCTCCGTCCGCGAAATCGAAGAACGGTTGCACAGCCTGCGCCAATGGGAATCCCGCCCCAAGCCAAAGACCGAACAGATTCCCCCAGAAGACATTCGGGACCAGCGAAGATTCATCGAGAAATTTGAACTCATGCTGTCCATGGCGCGACTGGCTTTCGAGTCCGATGCGACGCGAATCATTACGCTGATGGTGGATGCATTCGCAACTCCCGCATTCCAATTACATCCCCAGACAAGTACGACGCACGGGTACCATAATCTCAGTCACCACGGTCAAGCGGAAGACAAAGTCAAACAGCTCGAAGATGTCGATCTTCAACAAATGGGATTGCTGCGCAATCTGCTCAAGAGTCTGGCCGACACACAGGAGGGAGAAGATCGCTTACTGGATCGAACCATGATCTTGTTCGGTAGCAATATGGGCGATGCCAACACACACCTGAACACCAACCTCCCCATTCTGCTTGCCGGAGGAGGTTTCGCTCATGGCCAACATCTCGCGTTCCCTTCCGACAACAACTTGCCGTTGAGCAATCTGTTCGTGACGATGTTACAACGCCTGGGCATTGAAACCGACGAGTTCGGCAGCAGTACGGGTACCATCCAGGCCCTTGAAAAAACGACGTGAAGCCTGACCATCGGTGGCCCTGATGGCGGAGCATGGCACGAAGCGGTCCGGTGTTGCGTTCGTTTCGGATAGCTGAGGCGCAAGCGATATCATCCGGCTAGATCAGTGTTTCGCAGGTGCCTCCGTCTGCACGCCTCACTCGGAGACTGGCAACAGAATGATCCAGTTGATACAGGTATTACTGCCACCGGCCGGGATGCCCAAAGTCAACGTCAGTCGCCCATCCTCAACCACCCGCTCCGCCGTGATTTCATGAAATTGACCGGACTCCGTGTCAATTTTATCAGCGGCAACTTGGCCCTCCATATCCAAATACTGCCCGGGCTGTGGGTACTCTGCGTCCCCCAGTGCCAGATGAATACGATATTTTCCGTTCGGTACAGCACATTCCCAAACGTCTTGCATGCGAGTGAATACAAAACCGCTACGTGGCAATGACGAATCGCGGCGCCGCAAGCGAGTATTGCTCGTCAGATCGCGACGCCATCCGAACCCTACATCTTGGCGGAAAGCTTCCCCTGAATCGTTCGTGAATCCTTCACATTNCGGACCATTCGCCGTGGTGAAATTAAATGCCCGCATACCCTGGGTGGTCGGCAGCGCGATATCAGGGAGTCCATCTCGAGCCGGGTCACGCTTCCAACTCACCGTGCCTGGTGTCCAGGGGAGCGCGTCATCCTCGTCAAGGATTCCATCTCCGTCGGCATCCTTTTCTAACTTGCGCGTCCCAAGAGGAATCGGTTGCGTTTGAATATGCTTCCAAACGATCTTGGCAATGTTCCGGCGTTTTTCGGTACGCGTGACGACAATCTGCGGCGGCCGATACCCCGCGTTGCGAACGCTTTCCGTCAACGCTGCAATCCATTCGCTGGTTGCCGGTTTGTCCGGAAAAAAATGTGTATCCGCGGAGCTCAGCGGTAGCAGCCGACGCAAGGCGAGCTGTTGCGTGGCGACAAATCCAGCCTGCCCTGGAGTGACGTCGGCAAACGGCCAGATTGCCACGGGTGCACCGTACGACGTTTCCAGTAACCCCGCCCAAATCTCTGCCAGCCGTCCTGGATGCAGATAGAAGCCATCAGGATCCTCATCATGCCGCAGACTGACGGCTGCCACAGCACCACTCGCCTGCCCGACATGAATCGACTGGTCATGTAAACGACACGAAGAGCTCACAATGCTGGTATAGCCCAAATTCTTTTGCGCTCCGAGCAACCCGCGAACTTGCAGAGGTACAAGGGCGCGCAGGGGAAAAACGCAACGCCCCGTACCGCCGCGCCCGAACCTTCGGTTTCCGCGAAAGGTCGCTTCCCAAGGTCCCTCGGCAGCGCGCTCCGTCGTCCAACGTCGCTGTGTCGGATGAAAATCGAGCTCGAATTGCCAACTGCAGACCGCGTCGGGGAACATCGTCGTCGCATAATGCGATCGGCTTTCAAAACCGAGCACCTCTTGCTCGCGGATGATATGCCGAGCGACCAAACGCAGGCTTTCCCGTATGTACGGCTTGGGTGGCAATTTATCCACGGTACCAAACTCGTCACTCAACGCCATGAAGCGAAACTTGGGGAACCGCTGCTGCAGATGATAGTAATATTTCAACGTGTGTTGCCGAGCATCCCGGAATACAATCTCGCGTTGCCCAGGCGTTAAGGCGACCAGGTTCTTGCGCGATGCTCCCTTTTCTGTCGCTTCCAATGCAGCTGCCACATCGGCCGGATAGACATCCAAGGGATAGTCAATCGGAGGCGAGTTAACCAACAAGATGTCCGGATGGCGCCGCGGCATCATCCCTCGCCCATCGACTAACCTACGCGAGGTGTAGGCAAAGTCTTCATCGATCCATTTCCATCGTTGNTTAAAGTAACGCGGATCGTAAGCCACTGGTGGAGGCACCAGCGTCTGTTCGCGACGCTGCTCGAGAATCATGCACCAGGTAATCGGGTTGAGGTCGGTGGCTGGATCACCCGCTGGCGGCGCACTCGGCTCTTGGAATTCCGCTTTGGCATCCAGTCCTGCGTCCCACAACGCACCACTCCCCTGAATCACATCGCCCCAGTCACTGGCATCGATGGTCATCTTGGCGCGTACCGTCAGCAAATCCTGACCATCGGTGGCAATGAAGTTCACTCCGTGTACACGGTCGTCCATGGTCATGACGGTCTGAACACGGTAATTCGAGAAACGCCGGATTCGCCCATTTTGCTCCCAGGGTTCGAGTAATTCACGAAATACCTGTTCGGCGATCTTGGGGCGTACTGTTGTGATGACGCGTGTATTGCCCGGCCGGCGCACACCACCGTATTGCTGCGCATTCTTGTCTTCGATGGCGTGGATGACATCAAGAAAGATTCCGGAGCGGGGAATCGGTACAGAACCGTCGTAACCGTGCGCTCGATTCTCATCGATTGCGCCCAGTCCTTCCGCGCTAAATTGCCCCCCCAGCCAGCGAATATCATTGACCAGAACAATGCGCTCGACACCCATGCGCGCCGCTTGCACTGCCGCCGCACACCCCGACTCGGTCCCGCCAACGACCAGCAGATCGGCTTCGACGGTACGCTGTGCCGCGGACGCCAGCTGGTCATTCGCCCAGGACAATCCAACGCAAAGCAACAACGATCCGAGTCGTGTCAGCCAACAGGGGACAATGTTTTGCATGGTCAATGGACTCTTCGAAAAAACGCTGCTGGAATCACCAGCCAAGCGTCCGCACGGTAGCGCTATCCCAACGCGAAAGCACGACTTTTTGCCGCGTGTAAAACAACACTCCTTCCGTGCCTTGAACGTGGAGATCACCAAAGAAACTACGGTTCCATCCGGAGAAAGAAAAAAGTGCCATGGGAGCGGGGACGCCCACGTTCACCCCCACCATGCCACATTGAATCTCGCGCGCAAATTGCCGAGCAGCCGCGCCGTTTTTGGTAAAGATCGAGGCACCATTGCCGTAAGCGTGCTGATTCATCACCGCGATCGCTTCGTCCAACGTCTGTGTCCGCACCACCGACAGGATGGGGCCAAACACTTCATGCTGAAACAGATCCATGTCGGGTGTCACTCCGTCGACCACTGTCGGCTCGACAAAGAAGCCTTGCGTGGGGCAACGCGTGGTGTCATGAACAGCCAACTCCGCACCGGCAACCGGCGCATCTTGAATGAACTGGCGAATGCGAGCTTGCGAGGAGGCATCAATGACCGGCCCCATATCCGCAGTGTCGCAAGCTGAGGTATTTTCCAGCTGAAATGTCGCCAACGCTTCGGAGATCCTCTCGCGCCACTCGTCACCTGTTCGTTCCCCGACAGGCATCAACAAGGAGCCGGCCATACAACGCTGGCCCGCACACCCAAAGGCGGATCCCAAGATGGCGGCAAGCGTCGCGTCGGGGTCAGCATCGGGCATAATCAACAGTACATTTTTGGCACCGCCCGCCGCCTGAACGCGTTTGCCGTGACGACAGCCCAACGCGTAAACATGCTCGGCAACGGCCGACGAGCCGACAAAACTGATGGCCGAGATTCCCGGGTGGGTACAAAGTGCATCGACCACTTCTGGACCACCCTGAACGACATTGAACACACCCGCAGGCAATCCCGCTTCGACAAACAATTCGGCCAAACGGACGGCAGTCAACGGGACCTTTTCACTCGGTTTGAGAATAAACGTATTGCCACACGCAATCGCTAATGGAAACATCCACATCGGCACCATCGCCGGAAAGTTAAACGGGGTGATCCCGGCACAGACCCCCAGAGGCTCGCGCGTCGTCACCGCATCCAAATTCTCCGCGACCTGTGGCAAACTCTCTCCCTTACCGAGATGGGAGATACCACAAGCAAAGTCCACGACTTCAATACCGCGACGAACATCTCCTTGTGCCTCCGCAAACGTCTTTCCGTTTTCTCGCGTGATCAGGCGAGCGAGTTCGGTAAAATGCTGCTCCAGCAGCTGACGATAGCGAAACAGGCAAGCGGCACGTTTGGGGGCCGGCGTGCGGGACCAACTGGCGAAGGCTTGCGTGGCAGCATCCACCGCAGCGTCCACTTCCGTCGCGCCACCAAGTGGCACGTGGCCAATCACTTCGCCGGTCGACGGATTGAAGACTTCGGTGTGCTGGGTCACTCCCTCGGGCAGCACCCACTGGGAACCAATCAAATTAGGAATTGGAGTCGTCACGAGAAACCTCAACAACGGGGGCAAGAAACCAACGCTGCCCCAGACCGCGTTGCGCCGACGATGTCGCGCCGATGCAATATCGATCAGAGGACCGGTGCGCACTATACCTTATTTCATCACCCCGGATTTGCCCCGGAGTGTCTTCACCCACCCTTACCCGCTTCCTCCTTGGGTGCGCTCACATACTCAGGATTCGGACGCATGGGGTCCGCGCCGACCGAGACACGCCAGGATTTCAGTTGACTCAACAGGCGTTGGGTTCGCGCAGCTTCCTGACCGGCCAGGTTCTTAGTTTCACCGATATCTTCGGCCAGATTGTAGAGGGACAGTTCCCCTGTCTCGAAG
>NZVR01000048.1 GCA_002701545.1 Blastopirellula sp.
ATCACCTGACCCGATATCAGATCGGTGTTCGTAATGATCAACAGTCGACCAACTTCCCTCAGTAGGTTGGTGACTTAGGTCGAATTCAGGGAGGTGGGACCAACCTTGGTCCCACCTCTTTTTTTATTCCCATCCTCGATCAATCCTGGACGAGTGACTTCGCCGACGCGACGTTTCTGACCGACGCGCCAGCTGCAACGGCACGAGCACTTCACGCCACGTTCGCTTTGTTGACTGAGAATATCTCGCTCCGTAGAATCGGTTCATGGCAAGGTTTGAGAAACACCCGCTTGATCAACTTCTCATCCAGCTGACTCTCCTTCTGGGCGTCTTTATTGTTGGTTGCAATCGTTCATCGCAACCCGACGCTCCATCGGTAACCAAACCGATGATCTCCGTACCCTCGGCGACCCCCGTTCGTCAGGCGATCCCTCAACCTGGGCCGCGCGCAGATTTCGTCACCTCGGCAGCATGCCGCAAATGCCACCAGGAAGAGCATGCGAGTTGGCACACGACGTATCATCGGACGATGACACAAGTCGCTTCGCCAGAGACCATTCAAGCCGCATTTGATGGCACCACACTGTATTCGTATAACCAGCCTTTCACATTCGAACGGGAAGGGGACACCTTCTATGTGCGAATGATCGACCCCGCCTGGCAAGTCGAGATGCTCGACGCCGGCAAGGATCCCTGGCAATTCGAGGACGGCCCACTCTCACGCCAACCCGTCGTGATGGTCACCGGCTCACACAATGTGCAGTATTACTGGGTCAAGGGTTATCAGGAAGAACAACCCATCCGCATTCCCGTAGCCTATTTGATACGTGACCAGCGGTTGATTCCGATTCATGATGCGTTCCTACAGCCACCCGAACGCGAACTCAACCCACCCACCTATTATTGGGACCACCGTTTTGGCATCTGGAATCGTTTGTGCAGCATGTGCCACAGCGTGGGCGCCAAGCCGGGCATGGATATGGTCACCAAGTCACTTCATACAGAAGTTGCTGAATTCGGAATTTCGTGCGAGTCATGTCATGGGCCAGGCAAAGCGCATGTCGACTTCCACGAAACGCATCAGGACGGTTATCAAACAGTCGTGGTACCTGAGGGGGTCAAGCTATTCTCACCCCATGATGCGGACACCGACATCAGCACCCAGATGTGTGGTCGCTGTCACAACATCGCGGACACCAAGAACCTGATGGAATACGCGATGCACGGCATGCAATATCAACCGGGTGACCAATTAGACGAGTGGTTTACCACGCTTCATTTTGACGCCTCGCAAAAGGACGAAGACTGGACCAAGAAAACGTACTGGCCAGATGGCACACAGCGCGTTTCGAGTTGCGAATTCGTTGGCACTTCATCATCCGCCTGCTATCAAGAGGGCAAACTGTCCTGCCTGTCCTGCCACACCATGCATGAGGGCGACCCCAAAGACATGCTGACGCCAGCCATGCGCGGTAACGACGCTTGCCTGCAATGCCATGAGCAGTTCCGCGACGATGTCGCTGCTCATACACATCATCCGGCCGATTCCGCTGCCAGCCTCTGTTACAACTGCCACATGCCTCGGTCGGCTTACGGATTCCTAGCAGCCCAACACACACATCGCATCGATAGCCCGCATGTCGAAACATCAGCACAAAACAAGCCCAACGCCTGCAACCTGTGCCATCTCGACAAAACGTTGGCCTGGACGGCCGACCAGCTGACCAACTGGTACGACCAACCGCCGGTCGAACTAACGGAAGACGACCGCACATTGGCTGCTGGAGCCATCTGGCTACTGCGCGGCGATGCCGTACAACGTGCCGTCACCGCCTGGCACGCCGGCTGGCCAACTGCTCAGGAAACGTGTGGTGTCGATTGGCAAGCCCCTTTGCTGGCCCAACAACTCGACGACCGGTATTCGGCCGTACGTTACGTGGCCCAAGATGCGATCAAACGACTACCCGGGTTTGACTCACTGGAATATAACTTCATCGCTCCTTCGGACGAGCGAAAACGTGCCCAAACCTGGGTCATTCAGCGCTGGCTCGAACAAGAACACGCGCCGCCCTCGGCACCCCAGCGCGTCTTGATCCACCCGGATGGCAAGCTCATGACCGACGAGATCCAACGCTTGCTACGAGAGCAAGACCAAGCACCGCTGCAACTCTTCGAGTAAAGCGGGAACGCAAGTGACGGTTTACGAACCTCGCGCTGCGTGCTCCAATTCGAGCAACGCAACTGCGGCTTCTTTGACAGCCACCGCTTCACTGTCGGACAGATTATGCAACATGGGAAGCTGCGGACCCGTCTCGGCAATCCCAGCCAAGCTCACGGCATCGTGAAGTACGCGGATCGGATTGATGCCATTGCGAAGATCCTCGAGAGGTTGAAAGCGAGTGCGAATCGCTTCCGCTGCTGCCAAGTCCTCCTGGTAAACCAGTCCCAGCATGCGCTGGGAGAGCGTAGGAGCCACACAGACACACCCCGAGGTGTACCCCGTCAGCCCGAACTTCGTGAGATGGACAATGGCCGGCTGTTCGCCAATACCGCTGACAATACTGCGCGGATCCGCTAATGACACCAGCTGCTGCAGGAACGCGTCTTCGTTCGGATCGTCTCGCACGATCGCATATTTGACAAAAGCGACCAGCCCCTCATCGATCAGCTTGGCAGCTCCTTCAGGCGAAATGTAACCGTCACGTTTGATGTACAACACCGCCGGGCGCCCCATCGCTTCCACAAAGTGCCGGAACGCAGTCATCATCCCAGCTTCGGTCATAATCCCCTCCTGCGGTAACACCATGGCCGTCGGAAATGGTGAATCACGCAAGATCTTGGCCTGGTGCATTTGCAACCCATACGCCGGACCTGCCGACGGCACGACCAAAGTCTCTTCACCGGCAATCTCGCTCAGCATGTCAAGCAGCGGCTCATACTCATCAAGACCGATGTGATACAGATTCGCGTTCCCGCCGTAGAGCAGTGTCGAAACGCCACCCGCTTCGATGAATTGCACAATCTGTTCGTTCGCTGTGCGATCCAAACCCAATTCACTCGTTCGCGCCAGCGGCGGCACAGCAATGACAGAGGACTTCAGTTGTTCCGTGGTGACAGGAGTCGTTTGCATCAGCAGATTCTTTCATAAACAAGTGGAAGTCCGTGTTGCCAGATGTTCCAGTGAACTCAACGTTACGGCGTGCCAATGTGCCTAATATCGTGCCTCGAACCGAGTTTCTCAAGATGCGACCCGAGAGTTTATAAACATCAGCGCTATATTCGCTCGCCACAAGCAGCACGAACCGCCAGGGTGACCAGTAACGCCACCGCACCATCCCAGGCTTCCGGCGCAGCCCCATGCGAATTGCTCGCAATTTCGCACCGATTTAAACAAAGGTGCGCAGCACGTCCAAAGTCTGTTCCGCCATGGCGCGCGAGTGAAATTGTTCGTGGACCACTTGCTGACCGGTGATGCCAAGTTCGCGTCGCTGGGCGCCCTGACCGACAATTTCCGCCAAGCCTTCAGCCAAAGCCATCACGTCATTGGCCTCGACCAGCTTGCCTCCTCCGGTACGGTCCAGCAACTCGGGAAACGCACCGTGCCGCGGCTGCACCACGGGAACTCCGGCAGCCAAAGCCTCCAATACGAACAATCCCTTGGGATCCTTGTAGATCGTCGGGACCGAGAGGACATCAATCTCCTGCAAAAACTGCAGCTTCCCTTCACGATCGACCTCACCGACATAACGAAACGCGTCTGCAAATCCCGCCTCCCGCAGTTTGGCGAATTGCGTTTCCGCATATGATTCTTGCTGCGGACCAAGCCATCCTGCGATCTGAAGCCGCACGTCCATATTCATTTCCTTGCGCAAGTGAATAAAGGCGTCAACTAACAGATGGAGGCCTTTCTCCTCAGCCAATCTGGCAAGGTAGCCAATGGTCACTGGGCGTTCCGAAGAAGAGTCGTGGTCCTCCGGAGGCTTACTTGCCACATAGTCGCTCAGCTCCAATCCCAGCGGCACCAAGCGGAACTTGTCCCGTGGTATCTGCAGGTAGTCGCTCATGAAGTCAGCGTAGAAATCGCTGTACACCAAAAAGGCGTCCACATCCTGTATCAGCTCGTGAATCTGTGCAAATGCCTGCTGACGATACGGTTCGACCAAGTCATCCAAGAAGATATCATCCCCTTGGAGGGTGACGACCACCGGCACGTCCAAAGCGCGTTTCAGTGCCGGCACGCAACCCGCAATCAGCATGTTGCTGGTGATCACCAAATCCGGCTTGACTGACGTTTGCAAAAACCGAGTTAAGCGCTGCACCTCTTTTCGCTGATACCCGTGGTCTCCGCGCAACATCGAAACGGTCAGAGCGCCTAATTCCTTGGCGCTGGTTTCCATCCCACGGGACGTCGCCAGCCGAATCAGCCACGGTTGGTCCAGGAAACGGTCCAGGAAGGCAGGGAGATGCCGAAACAACGGAATCTTTTGCTGCAGGTAGACATTAATCCCACCGAAGAACACGCGATCGATACTGACGTCTTCCTCGTCGGTCCGTATCGGCGTATAGGTAGGGATCAACTGGGTATCGACCCCTAACTGTGACAAGGCTTTGGCCAAGGTGTTGTCATGCAGACAACTGCCGCAAAACATACCTCCTGCTCCGGCAGTCAGGTATGCCACCGTAAGCGCTTCGTCACTCATCTCCTGGTGCGTCACCCTTAGCCGCCCCCTACCGGGGGCAACACCGTCAGCTCGTCTCCCGCGGCCAATACGTGCTGCCGATCCTTGATCAGCGAACCATTCACCGTGAATGCGGCAATCCGTTCCACCGGGACGTCGACAGCGATCAAAGCATTTTCGATGGTCGCGTCGTCTGGCAGCTGCAATTTTCCGTCTTGCGGCGTCTGGCCAGCCAACATTCCCATCAACTTGATTTTGATTTCCATGGATTGTCTACTCGCCGCTCACGACCATCGTTGTGCATATTGTTCCTTCATGAAAGCCAAGCCGTCACGTGACAACTGTTCTTCGCTTTCATACATCCTCCGCCAGATTTTCGTCGCGGCGACTAACTCTGGCAGGGCCAACCCAAAGGCTTCAATCATGAGCCAACCGTCATAGCCCACTTCCTTGAGTGTGTCGAAGTTCTCTGCCCAACGAACATTCCCGCTTCCTGGGGTGCTGCGATCGTTTTCTGAAATGTGCACGTGGCAGATCATATCCGCGCTACCGCGAATCGCCTCGGCAATATTCTTTTCTTCGATGTTGGCGTGGAAGGTGTCGTACATGATACGGCAATTCGGATGATCGACGTCTTTGGCAAAGCGAGCCGCATCACCGTGTGTATTCAACAAATAGGTTTCAAAGCGGTTCAAACACTCGACCCCCAGCGTCACATTCACCGTCGCCGCATGCTCAGCTACTTCGCGCATGCTCTCGACACCCCATTTCCATTCATCCTCACTCGGGCCCTGGCCGCTGAACGCTCCCAAAGCCGAGTGATATGGCCCCACCAGATGGGTTGCTCCGACGGCCGCACAGCAATCCAGTGCTTGTTTGGTATTGGCGACACCCTGAGCACGGGCGGCAGCGTCCGGACTGATCGGATTATCCTCTTCACCGCGAACTGTCACGGCGGTCCGCTCCAGCCCCAGGTCATCCAGACGTTGCCCCCACGCTGCATAGTCAAGATCCGGATTGAAGAGCGGCAATTCAACTCCGTCGTATCCTTGGGATTTCAGCATTTCCAGCACCGCCGGTGTGTCGTCATTTAACTCACCGGTCCACAACAGCAGGTTCATTCCAAACTTCATCAAACGTCTCCAATCTGAATATGCGTTCACGCCGTACAGGCAAATGCTTGTTTCGCCAAAACGGCAGTTTCTCATCATTGGGCGTACGGTACAAGAACCGGGACGGAAGAAGAGGCAGCCGGAGGCACCACGGTCAGGAGAATCGGTTCGTAACACTCTCAGGTTCTGTTAAGATTTGCTGCATGACTACGCCCACAGATCCCGACCAACCCAGCCCGGAAGCCAGACTCGAACCCGGTACCGCTCCCTGGCGAGAACGCTTGCACGAAATCATCTTCGAAGCCGACACGTTGGCGGGCAAAGCGTTCGATATCGCGCTCCTGATCGCCATCGCGCTCAGTGTCATCGCAATCATGCTGGAAAGTGTGGTCAGCATCGAAAAGACCTGGGGCCATCAATTGCGGATGTTTGAATGGACCATCACGATCTTGTTTACCGTGGAGTACCTTCTGCGCCTGCTTTCGGTCCGCAGCCCGTGGCGCTACGCCACCAGTTTTTTCGGGATTGTCGACCTGATCGCCATTGCGCCAACATTTATCGACTTGTTCGCCGCACCCGAGGCGTTCTCCACGCAGGGCTTGATGATGATTCGCACCCTGCGTTTGATTCGCGTTTTTCGCATTTTCAAGTTACATCAGTATGTGAATGAATCGCAGGCCTTGCTTTACGCCTTACGTGCCACGCGACGCAAGATCTCGGTGTTTCTGCTGGTCGTCTTGACGATGGTCTTGATCCTGGGGTCGACCATGTACATGCTCGAGGGCAAGCAACCCGACTCGAGCTTTACCAGTATTCCCAAGAGCGTTTATTGGGCAGTCGTCACGATGACCACGGTCGGATACGGCGACATCGCTCCACAAACGCCACTCGGCCAGGCCATTGCGGCTATCGCAATGATTCTCGGCTACGCCATCATCGTCGTACCCACCGGCATCTTCTCCGTCGAGATCATCATGGCGCAAAATCGCGAGTTCACCACACGTGCCTGCCCTGACTGCAGTCGTGAGGGACATGATATCGATGCACTGTACTGCAAACACTGCAGTGCCAAACTGTAGAGGATGGTGCGTCAAGCGAGTGCCAGCGCAGACTGCCGCGCCCGCATACAGCGAGCTATCAAACCGCTACATTTCGCGGCTTTCTTCCTGAGTTACCAGCAGTCTTTTGATCGAAGTCGCTTGCCCGGTAGCAGGGTCGACGTCCACGATCGTACCGTGTAACTCCACCTGTTCCGTTGCTACTTGAAAGAAGCTCGGCTCAAACGTCAACGTGGTTTGCGTGACGGGTGCAATCTTCCGTCCGAGAATACTTTTGTGAGCGCCGGTCATACCGACGTCACATTGAAACGCAGTGCCACCGGGAAAGATCTGTTCATCGGCCGTGGTCACATGCGTGTGAGTACCCAAAACGGCGGAAACCTTCCCATCGAGATAACGTCCCATCAGCTGCATGTCACTGGTAGCTTCGGCGTGAAAATCAAGCATCCGCACCTTCACCTCCGCTGGCATCTGTTCGAGCACACGATCGGCAGCCTTCCAGGGACAGTCAACTGGCTTCATAAACACACGACCCAGCAAACTGAAGATACCAACGGGGGTTCCATCGCGTGCTTCCACCACCATCCAATCCGCCCCGGACGCTTGATCTGGGTAATTCGCGGGCTTCACGATATTGGATTTGGTATTCAAGGTCTCCATGATTTCGCGGCGCCGATAGATGTGATCACCCAACGTGATCGCATCCACGCCAGCGTCGATCAAACGTCGATAGATTTTCGGCGTGATTCCCGATCCGTCGGCAGCGTTCTCGGCGTTCGCAATCACCAAGTCCAGCGTTTCACGGTCTCGCAACTTTTTCACAGAGGCCTGGAGCATCTGGCACCCAGGCTTTCCTACGACATCACCAATATGTAGGATTCGCACGGCTCTCTCCTACCGCGCCAATTCGGTAAACCGCGACTCACGCACGACAGTGACCTTGATCTCTCCCGGGTATGTCAACTGTTCTTCAAACCGTTTGGCAATATCCCGACAGATTTTGGCAGCCTTGG
Source organism: Blastopirellula sp. (assembly GCA_002701545.1). Classification (GTDB taxonomy): domain Bacteria; phylum Planctomycetota; class Planctomycetia; order Pirellulales; family Pirellulaceae. The sequence continues at coordinate 7,863 of NZVR01000048.1, forward strand.
AGTCATCGGTATCTTTGGCACTGGCAATGACGCGCAATTCGCGTCCAGCTTGAATCGCAAACGCCTGTTCCACTCCCTTGAAATCACGCGCGATGGACTCCAGTTCCTCCATCCGCTTGATATAGCGTTCCAGCGACTCCCGTCGCGCCCCAGGCCGCGAGGCACTGCAAGCATCGGCGGTTGCGACCAGCATGGTATAAGGATATTCGGTGATGATTTCGTCGTGGTGTCCAAATGCGGCGTGCACGACTTCTGGCCCCTCTTGATGTCGCTTGAGCAAATCCGCACCGATCTTGGGGTGCCCACCTTCGAGTTCGTGGTCAGCCGCTTTGCCGATATCGTGCAGCAAGCCACAACGTCGAGCCACATCTCCGTCCAAGCCGATCATTTCGGCAAGCAAGCCGCTGATGAATGCCACTTCCACACTGTGACGCAAAACGTTCTGACTGTAGCTGGTGCGAAAGTGCAGTCGCCCGAGCATGTAGATCACGCGTTCGTGCAAACCATGCACATTCACTTCCTGCGCCGCTTCTTCACCCTTCTTCTTGACGTATCGTTCAATTTCCTTTTCCGTATCGGCAACGATTTCTTCGATGCGTGACGGGTGAATCCGTCCATCGGCAATCAGCTTATCGAGAGACTGCCGACCGATTTCGCGTCGCACCGGATCAAAGCCACTGACAATCACGACACCAGGCGTATCGTCGATAATCACATCGATCCCCGTGGCTTTTTCAAAGGCGCGAATGTTACGTCCTTCGCGGCCAATAATGCGTCCTTTCATCTCGTCATTTGGAATGTCGACCGTACTTGTCGTAGACTCGGCCGTGTGCGCCGCTGCAAAACGCTGCATCGCAGTCAGCAGCATCTCGCGCGACTGTTGGTCAACGGTTTCTGCAATCCGTTTTTCATGCTTCAGGATGACCGCCCCTGTTTCGTGGGTCAGTTCCTGATCCAACATCTCCAGCAACCGAGTGGTTGCCGTTTCCTTGTTCATACCGCTCAGCTGGTGTAATTGCTGGCGCTGGTCGTCCAACAAGGCATCGAGTTCTTTGGCCTTCTGATTAGAGGCTTCGGTTTTGTCGGCTAAGCGTCTCTGTGCGGTCTCTACCATCCGCTCTTGCTTACGCAGATCATCTGCCTGCTGCTCGATCGTCTCCTGACGTTTATCCAGCAACCGCTCGCGATCTCGCAATTCGTCCCGAACTTTTGCCAGCTCTTCTTCCACTGTGGTTTTTTCTGCGAGCGCCCTTTCTTTTGCTTCTAATTCCGCTTCGCGCAGACGATTCTGCGCATCGCGATCGGCGTTCTCCAGAATGGTCTTCGCTTCCGACTCGGCATCTTTCTTACGCAGGCGATCCAAGAATTTGACGACGACAAATCCGCCAATCGCCGCGATGCAGATCGCGATCAGGTGGGTGACAACAGGTTGCACGGCACGTTCCTTCGCCTTGGATGCCCAAGTTTGGAATCGCTACCACTTGCGGACGGCTGAGCGTATCAACCGTTGCGTCACGCTAGACACTCACTGGCCAACCGGCCAACCTTATCTCACACGTTACTGTTGTCTGCCGCCGGGTGCGGTGTCTTGTCGATTTCGTCAATGAAAGATGCTTTCAGTTTCGTTGGAAGCGCACCGACACATCGCCAAAACCAATTCCATGGTTTCAGCCACGCCGGTTGACGAAAAGACGCAACAGATTCCGAAAGCCAACCAAGTCGAGTCATCAATCGTTGTAGGGGATTCCAGTCGTAATTCCGCGGAGCGGGGCGTCCGTCGCGACGAATCGCGATGGCTTGAAGCTTGCTGCGCTGCTCAAACGGGGGGCGACCAAAAAAACACCGCACCAGGAAGAGAAGGATTTCCGTCATGCGGTCACTCGTGATTCTTGCTTGGCTAAATCGAATCCGATTCAGCAACTGGTGAAACTGTCTAACGAGAGCATAAGCAGTGAATTGCGACTCGTCTTGGACAAGATTTTCGAACCAATAATGCTTTTTAACTTGCTCGGACGGTACCCTAAAGGACCGACCAGTTTGTATTATCATGTTAGCAGAGTAGGGCCAAACTGCAACTGTTACGATGCCGCACAGCCCACCGCGTCGCCTCGGCATGGACCAGAAAAAGCCCCTGAAACAAGACAATCATGGGCGAATCCGCACAAATTCAAGCGATTTTAGCGGCCACTTGGCACCCGACCCAATGGCGCGATGTCAGGGTGCTGGTAGCGGTGTCCGGCGGACCCGATAGCGTCGCGCTACTGCGAGCGCTACTCGCCTTAACCCACCAACCACAACACCTCCACGTCGCTCATTTCAATCATCGCTGGCGAGGCGCTGACTCAGATGACGACGCCAACTTTGTATCGCAGCTCTGCAAGCAGTGGGATGTTCCCCTACATCACGGCGCTCTGGCCGAAACGCCTGAGCCAGCCTCACAAAGCGAAGAAGCCGCCCGAAATGCTCGCCTCGACTTCCTCGAATCCACAGCCGCAGCCATTGGCGCTCGCTATCTCGCCACGGCACATACCGCAGACGACCAAGCGGAAACGATCTTACACCGAATCTTGCGAGGCACGGGCATTGCCGGTCTGGCAGGAATCCAGCCTATCCGCCCTCTCAACCGATTAACGACCCTCGTCCGGCCTTTCCTTCAAGTGCGCCGCCAACTTGTGTTGGACTATTTGCATTCCCTGGGGCAGCCCTATCGTGAGGATACGTCCAACCACGATCGTCGTTACACGCGCGCACGATTGCGAAACGAACTGATTCCTCATCTGGAACAAGATTATAATACCCAGGCTCGGGAAGCCCTCTGCCGCATGGGCGCCCTCGCCGGCGAAGCACAAACGATCATCCAACGACTCGCAGAAGAACTTTTGAGCCAAGCTGTCGTCTCACGTCATTCAACCGAAGTGATACTGGACTGCACCGTCTTCTCATCGGTGGAGCCATATCTTGTTCGAGAAGCCCTGCTGACCCTGTATCGACAACAACGCTGGCCCCTCCGCGCGATGGCCTATGAAAAATGGGTGGCGCTCGCCCAGCTCGCTGGCTGCCCTGAAGCAGCCCCCTCGCAGCTGGCATTACCCCACGCCATGCATGTCTCCCGTAGCGGACAACAGCTCGTCTTCCGTCAGCAGGTTGCTGACTGAAGATTCTCCAGCATAGACTATCGCTGGCTGGATCCAGACGGCAAGTTTCCAAGACGACCACGAACAAGGCATCCTCATGCAAAGCGTTCTCGCTATCGCCGCTCACCCGGATGACATCGAATTCTTTATGTCCGGCACGTTCATGTTACTCGGCCGCGCAGGCTGGGAGTTGCATTACATGAATCTTGCTAACGGATGTTGCGGCACAACGCAGTTCGACCGCGAGACCATTGCGGAGATACGGCGCAAAGAAGCTCGACAGGCTGCGGACAGCATTGGCGCAGTATTCCACGAAAGCATCTGTAACGATCTCGAGATCTTCTACGACAAACCCACTCTGGCCAAAGTCGCTTCGGTCGTTCGTGATGTGCAACCCGAAATCGTTCTCACCCATGCCCCGTCCGACTACATGGAAGACCATATGAATGCCAGCCGGTTGGCAGTTACTGCGGCGTTTTGCCGAGGCATGCCAAACTTTCCCGTGGAGCCCCCACGCCCGCACATTGCCGGCCAGGTTTCTCTCTACCATGCACAGCCGTTTTCACATCGGGACCCGTTGAATCAACTGGTAACCCCTGATTTCTGGGTCGATGTGTCGGACGTCGTGGAAGCAAAAGTGGCCATGCTCGCACATCATCAGAGTCAAAAACGCTGGCTGGACGAAAGCCAAGGGCACGACTCCTACCTGCAAACGCTGAGGGACCTGGACGCTGAGGGAGGTCAACTGTCGGGGCAATACGGTTTCGCTGAAGGTTGGCGCAAACATCTTCACTTGGGATTGGGCGAGGCAAATGACAACCCCTTAGCCGACGCCCTCCACGATCGGCTCACGTTGACGCAGCACCCAACGTAGTCCAGCATAACCCAGCGGACGGTACACCATCATTCCGTCCCCGGCGAACCCACCAACGGGCACTCACGGCAACTTGGGATCTCCCCAGGATGCCACGAAGCGTTGATCGCATTTGCTGCAGCGGACCACGCGTCCCAAATAGTCCGCCGGAATTACGCTACTGTTTTCACATCCGACACACTGGACCGCAAACCGTGTTTCCTCCGCGCGAACTCGCTCCCAGTACCTGGCCGGGACCGCAGCGGTATCGATGTCTTCGGATTCGAAAGTCGTAAGCAATTCTTTGCTAATCGGCACCACTCCAGCAACGCGATTGGCCAAATTACGGATCGAGTTCTCAAAGAGATTGCGAACGAATCGTCCATTCCCAAAGTGCTCGTCCCGTCGTTGATAGTGCCAGTGCAGCGCAAGCAACAACTTGGCCCGGGTACCGGCAGCGATCTCAAACTGATTGCGTGTGCAAAACGCTTCAAAGATATGCCCCATATCACTCGGTTTGTAATCCTCGAATAACATTTGCATATTGAATCGGGATCGCAGGCCCGGGTTGCTGGCGATCAAGTCTTTCATCGGCTCGGGGTATCCCGCGAGAATGACCACTAATCGATCTCGGTCGTCTTCCATTCGTTTGAGCAAGATCTGAATGGCCTCGCGTCCGTACGGATCTTCGCTATCCGCGGCAACCAGACTGTACGCTTCATCAATGAACAGGACACCATCCAGTGCTTCATCGATTTTCTTGTTTGCTTTCGTCGCAGTCTGCCCCGCATATTCCGCAACGAGTCCGGCACGGTCGGTTTCAATCAGGTGCCCTTGCTTCAAGATCCCCATACCACCGTAAATCTGCCCAATGATTCTGGCGACCGTCGTCTTCCCGGTTCCTGGATTGCCATTGAACACCATATGCAGGCTGATCGGAGTCGTGGGCAGACCGTGCTCGACTCGCTGCTGCTGCAGCTGCAGCAAATTGGTCAGCGTCCGTACTTCCTCTTTGACTGTATCCAATCCAATCAAACGGTCCAGCTCTTCGAGTGCGTTGTCCAAACTGGGTTCTGGATCGTGGTTGCCTTCTTCGACTTCAACTCCCGACTCCGAGATCACTTGCGACTGATGCAGGGCAGCCGTGTCGCGCTGCATTTGCTGGATGGCCTGTGGCCCCAGCTGGTTGGCCTGGGCGTGCTGAGACGGTTCGTCGAGAGGCACGGTTCTCAGGCAAGCATTCAGTTCCTGTTGAATGTATCGCAACATATCGGTTTCGGCAGTGGATATTTCGCCGTTCACTTTGGCGATCAGATTTGCCGCGCGCATGATGATGGTCTCGAGCTCTCCGAATCGGTTGCGCAAGGGTGCAATCTGATCGAAGGGGCGCACCAGGCTATACCACTTCAAATCCCGACCTTCGGCAATCACATGCTCAATGGCGCGGCGCAGATCCCCACCAACCACTTGCTGTTTCCAGGTGTGATAGAACAACACCTGAGCCAGTCGCGCTTCCGGAGGTGTCCACCGCATCTCCACCGAGACCATCGACGCGTAGACTTTGATCAACAAGCCACGATGGAGGTCTCCCATCAACTGCATGAACTCCCGTGGAGCCTCGGGGATCAAGGCTGGATGTTTCTCGATGCAGAGTTGCGCACTAGAAAGGTACAGCTGCTTGCAGTCTTGTAGCGTACGCTCAAAGATCGTGACCAGTTCGCTGGAGCTCGTGTTGTCCATGCTGTCAGCGTCCTGCCTGGGACCGTGGCTGTCAAGCAGGTACGAGGCGCGGTGTCAGGTGTTGCAGTTCTGCCTTTCTTCCCAGGCCCGTTTGCTCCTACAATCCACATCAAGCCTTTCCTCTTTTCGAGTATGCCATGTATCAACTTCCGTCTCACATGCAGGCCGTACTGGCTTCTGAACACGGTGGCAATGTGCAGGATGCCATCCGCCATCTGACCTTGGGCGAGTTACCTGTGCCGGTACCCCAGCGAGGTGAAGTGCTGGTCAAAATCGAAGCGGCTCCCTGCAACCCGTCCGACCTGATCTTTCTTCAAGGATTGGCGGGAGAGACCCACAGCGAGGCGGCCGTCCCGGGCTGGGAAGGGGCCGGCAAGGTGGTTGCCAGCGGCGGAGGCTGGCTCGCCAATTGGCTACGCAACCGACGTGTCGCCTGCGCCGCACCGCGAGGCAAGAATGGCACCTGGGCCGAATACATGATCGCCCGTGCCACTGACTGCATTCCGCTGAGGACCAAGCTACGATATCGACAGGCCGCCAGCCTCATCATCAACCCGCTATCCGCAATCGGACTCCTGAGTGTCGCACGTGCCAGCGGACATCATGCTGCCGTCAGCACTGCTGCTGCCAGCCAATTGGGCCGCATGCTGGTCATGCTCAGTCAGCAACAACGTTTCCCGATGCTGCACATTGTGCGACGCGCTACCCAGGTAGACCAGCTGCACTCTTTGGGGGCAGAGCACGTACTAAACTCCTCAGCCACGGGATTTTACGGTCAGCTAGCCAAAGCGTGTCGAGAACTGAAGGTGACCTGCGCGTTAGATGCGATCGCCGGGACCGAAACCGGAAAACTGCTGAAAGTCCTCCCGCGAGACGCCGACGTCATTGTCTATGGAGCCCTCTCCAGCGAACCTTGCGGGCAAATTGACCCCGTCGAACTGATCTATCACGGCAAACGCATTGATAGCTTCTATTTGAATCGCTGGATTCGCAAGCAGGGAACTCTGAGGATGTTACGACACGTGTATCGCATTCAAAACATGATGCTCGCCGGCAAAATTCAGACGCAAATCCAGCGCGAAGCCGGTTTTGTGGATTTGCGACAAGCGCTTGAGCAATATGTGTCCGAAATGTCGCTCGGCAAAGTGCTACTCGTGCCCAGTAAGACTTGAGCGCCAACCGCTCCCTAATTATCGTCGAATAAGGGGGTTTGGTCAGAAACCGAGACTGAGGCCACTTTGTCCTTGAGGTCACCCAGCTGCTAGCCGATATCCCACTATGTGTTCGTATGCGTCGGCACTTCGCTGACCTGCCAGATCCGCCGAAAAGAACTACGTGAGCGGGAACTCAGATGTCATTCACCAAAGAGGAAACCAAACGATTCTCGCACCGCCAAACGGTGCGCGGAGTCTTGATTTTCACGGTTGACGTGTTGCTCTTCAGCGTTTTCACGGCAGGCGCCGTCTGGAGCAATCTGTGGTACGTGCAACTCGTCAGCTCACTGTTGATGGCCACGGTCATCGCCGCCCTGTTTGTTGTTGGCCACGACGCGGCACACGACAGCCTGACACCTCACAAGTGGCTCAATCGCGTCATTGGCACCATCTGCTTCCTGCCCTCGATGCACCCCTACAGCCTCTGGGTCGAACTGCACAATTACCGCCACCATCGCTGGACCAACCTGCGGGGCAAAGACGACGTCTGGATTCCTCTGGACCCGGCTTCTTACGAGGCCTTGCCGAGCCATCGCAAACTCCTGTACCGCATCTACCGCGGCGCGTTCGGTTCATTTTTTTATTACCTGATCGAGTTCTGGTGGCACAAATTTTCCTGGCCAACCAAAAAGCATTACGATCCGATCAAACGTGAATATGTTCTCGATGCGATCTTAATCTGGGCCTTTGCCATCGGCTACGTCGGTGGGATCATTGCGCTCGCCCAACTCGGCTACTTACAGGGCGGGCCACGTGCAGGCTGGACACCGGTCTTCTTCGGAGCACTCTTGCCGTTCTTTCTGTGGAATGCGTATTCCGCTGCTTCGACTTACCTGCAGCACACGCATCCTGGAAATGTGTTCTACGACGACATCGACGAATGGCGTTCCGTCTCCAAAGCCCACACGGCGATTCATGCCAGTTTCCCGAAACCGATTCGTCGCGTCTTTCACTTCATCATGGAGCACAGTGTCCACCACCTCCGACCGGGCGTACCGCTCTACAATCTCAACGAGGCACAAAAGGTGCTGGAAGATCATGATGTGAACGTGATTCACTACACGTTCACTACCAAAGCCTTTATGAACATTGTTCGTCGATGCAAACTCTACAACTATGAAGAGAAGCGTTGGATGGACTTTCAAGGGCGATGCACCTCGCCGGCCCCCAGTGCTGCCATGCTGGGGCAAGCCAAGCACGAAACGACTCCGGAAGAATCGACGGCAATCGCCTGAGCTGCCCGCGAAGGTCTGCAGCGATCGCTTCGTGTCTCACCTGCGATTACTTTTTCCAGACATAGCCCAACCTGCGCTGCCGGGTGTATCCAGGGACAACGACTCCTTCCACTCGCTTTACCTGATCGCCGTTGGCATTCGTGAACTCATAGAGTGCGATTCGATTCGGCCCCGGATTCTCTGCGATCCAAATCTTTTCGCCGTCGCAAGTGACCTCCAGAGTACCTTCCCCCTGCTGTGGCAACGCGTAAAAATCTGCTGCCGTTAGCTGCGCGGGCACTTGCTGTGGACTCCCATCCGATCCTTTGCGTTTCACCGGCAAAGGAAGATTCAATCTGGGATCCGCAATGTCAAGTTTGTACATCATTTGGTTGTAGTCATATCCGGGCGTCGGATGCTCGTTACCCGAGAACATCTGAGTATAAGTCCCTTCGAAATAGATCGTCTTACCTTGATCGCCACCAAGCAGCGGATGTTGCTTGGGGTTGTAGAAACTGTATTTGTCGTGAGTAACAATCTTGCGGGCATACTTCCAAGGGCCGAGTGGTTCGGGCGCCTCGGCATACCAGATTTCGCCGAGAAAGCTGGACCCACCGACCTGACTCACGATCATCACATAACGTTGTTTCTGCTGGTTGTAATACACGCTCCCGTGTTGCGTACGAACCAACTTTCCGGTTTCGATGTCGACCAGATCATTCCCGGTCTCATGTTTCGTGAGTTCTTTTTCTGCCACAAGTCGGCTGGCAATATCAGCGGTCATCGCCGGTGCTTTCGCAGTCCAACGATAGGCAAGCTCCCCGTTGGCGTCGCGTAAGACCTGATATTTCTTTTCCGCAGTTTCACTGAGGGGTGTATAGGCTTCGTATGCGTTGGCGGAAAGCAATGCGCCTGCATTTGCTGGGACACGTACCCGCGGCAGGCCACCAGCGAAATAGAAATAGTCGGTTGCATCCTGTTTGTTTCGATAGCGCAGTGGGTGTCCCTGCGGGATGACCCGCTGCGTTGGCGGAAACGTCATCCGATGCACCCAGGCAAGCTGATCAAAACGGAACTCCGCGATGCCGCGCTGGTAAACATTCAGCGGGGCCCGAACTTTCAAGTACACCGCAAACAACCGTGGTGTTCCATCCTCTTCGTCCGTTTTCATCAAGCAGTCAAGCCAGGTCAAACCGTCACCTGGCATGCGCGCCATCTCTCTGGCGAAACCATCTTTCCGCGTAAAGTATTCCAGTTCGATACCGCGATCTGGATCCAGCCCGCCGCGTTGAAACCGTCGCGACCGAGCACCCGTCACATGGAAGTTACCCAAGGGGTATTTGATGCGATTGGTGTCGCCCCAAAACCAGTAGAAATAATCGCCAATGGATTCACACAAAACACTGTCGCTTCCCAGCACGTTTCCCGGCACCTGATCTTGAATCGGACTGGGAATGCCAACCCGTTTGCTATCTCGATAGATTCCCTGCCCCGTAATTCGATACAACCTCTGTGCGACATTCACGCGATGGATCTGCAGATTCACGGTCACACCGGGCGTGGTTTGGATTTTCGCCCCGCGATACCCGAAGCCATCCTTGGGATATTCATACCCGTGGCTTTGGATGTGAAAATAAACTTGCTTGTTCATCAAGCCCGGTTCATGAAAAGCAATCACGCCGTTGCTGTCCGTCACGTACGACCGCTTGTTGACGGTCGTCAGAGTCACGAGTGGCACTCCCCGCCCCGTCTCCGCATCCCTGACGCGGATCGTCGTAAAATCAGCCTCTTGAGCAAGGCTGGCGACGGCGAACTGTACGGCCAGCAAGAACACAGTGGCAGGCACGCATGGTCTCATCGAGATGCACATGACAAGTCCGTGGAAAAGAAGGATTACTGGTTTTGGTCTGCGCCTCCATGGCATCTTCCACTCATCGGTTCGACAAGAGGCGATGGAGTCACAGCGGTTGCTGGCAATTCCCATCAACATCTGCGAACCCTCAGCCCAGACCACTCGGCGTTTGCTGTACCTCGTGTATCACCTGGCAGGAGCAACCGGCGAGAACCACTTCCATGGCCTCGGATCTGCCAACGCGACTAACACTTCGCTCGTCTAGACGGGGTCGACACCCTCTTCGGCAAAGGGGTTGCCAAAGCGTGGCATCCATCGGCACATGCCGATGCCCAGGAAATAGAGGACGGTCAGGGGAACGGCCATCAAGAGCATGCTGATCGGGTCTGCTGGCGTCAGCAACATGGAGATGACAAAAATCACCAGGATCGCAATCCGCCAGTTCTTCAGGAACATCTCCTCGGACAGGATACCCAACCGGTTAATGAAGAGCATCACCAACGGCAGCTGAAATGCGACTCCAAAACCCAACGGCAAAAACAACACAAAGCTCATCCACTCACTAATGCGTGGATCGGGGTCGATTTCCATCGCCTTGTTAAAGCTAAACAGGAAAGCCAACACGGGTTCAAAAACAAAGGTGAAGGCAAGCCCCACGCCCCCCAGAAACAAAGCCAGACTGATGGGCAGGAAAACGTGTACGTATTTGCGCTCATGAGGGTACAAACCAGCAGCAACGAAGGCCCAGACTTGCCAGAAAATCCACGGGCTCGCAAAGACAAGCCCACTGACAAAACCTGCTTTTAGCCAGATCATAAACGCTTCGTGAGCACCCAGCGATTGGACGCGAATTTCGGTCGGTTTCCAGATAGGAAGCTGGACAAATTTCTTCTGCGGACGATAGAGATGGTCTGGAAAGACTTCAGCGATCAGCAGTTTGTTGAGTCGCCGAGTCAACAAGGGATCGGGATTCTTATTAACCCGTTCGCGCAAGACATCCACCGTATGCTGCCGAGGCTCGACGGAGGGATCGGTCATGGTCCAGGTAGCAGGGCTCCATAAATCAAATTGCTGGCGACTCTGGATCTTGATCTGACCAAACGCATCGGAAGCGTGCAGCTTCGAATTGCCTGCCAAGGTGTTCAAGATCTCAATGATTTCCTTGACTTCCTGATCGTCAAGCTCGTTTTTCTTACCCAGTTGCTGTAGGCGTTGACGATCCTCAGGAGTGAGTTCGTCCCACATCAGCTTGGCGGCCGGGTTATTTTTGGCAGCCTCTTCAAAGGCGCGGCCAAATGGCTCGATACCGTCCTCGCCTGCCGGCGCCCGAGGCTTCAAGTCGGAAGTAAAATAACGATGCTCGCGGTACTGCAGGTCGCCGAAACGATCGGGGTCGCCAACACGTAACGCTTCAATCACACCGCTCGGCTCGATACGAATGAACTCCGGCACCAAACCGTGCTCTTCGATCATTTGCAGCATCTCAGGTGGCGTCTCCTGCTCTTTGCTGCGGTATTCCTCAATCAGATCTTCTTTCGCCTTGTCCTCGTAATAGGCGGTCAAACTTTTCTTGAGCGGCTCCTGGATGATGCCCACAATCGGGTTTGCAAAAGCGAGGCCAATGCCAAAACCGATCATGAGTCCAATCATGGCACGCACCAACGTCGTGCGCAGCTCTTCCAGGTGCTCGCCGAATGACATCGTCGAAGCTTCAAACAAATCGTCGTTCGGACGCTTTGCCATGGGAGATGGTCCTTCTGCATTTACCGAATGTCAGCACGGCCGACGAACCCGTTGGGGAAAGATCGTTGGCGAGGGCCGTCCACAACGCAACTGGACAGCTACTGCTTGGCTGAGAAAAGAAGTTGTACGGTGGGATGCTGCCGTACCAGCCCATGGAGGACACGGGAAAGCCAACCATCCTCTGATCCTTTGATAATAACACTGCGACCGGTCGGTATCAACCTTCACCACCCCAGTGCAGACGCTGCTCAAAAGCACCGAAAGTCCATTTCTAAGCAGATTTCGGCAGGACAGACGCACGCCTCACGCGTTACATTGTCTGGCAGTGAGGACCTCCGCGTCCGCGCCAACCCGACAATCCGCACCATCTCACTTACCTCATACGCTTTGCACACGCCGCTGGCATCAGGCCGTCCTCATGAACCCACTCTATCCGCTCCGTTTCCGTCCCATTTTTCGCGAATATGTCTGGGGAGGCCGGAAACTGGGTGACGTCCTGCACAAACCGATCGGTGACGGACCCAACTACGCCGAAAGCTGGGAAGTCGTCGATCATGGGGCTGACCAAAGTGTCGTCGCCTATGGACATCTGGCGGGTACCACACTGCAACAACTGATCACAGACCACCCAACCGCATTGTTTGGCGGCCAAACTCCCCACGCGCAATTTCCCCTCCTGTTCAAATACCTCGACGCCCAGCGGAATCTCTCGGTTCAAGTACACCCCAACGACGCACAAGCGGCGGAGCTGATCCCCCCTGACCTCGGTAAAACCGAGGCCTGGTATGTCGTGGATGCAGAACCCGATTCGATCGTTTATGCCGGCCTGAAACAAGGTTATGACAAAGAATCGTTCACACATGCAGTCGCGCAAGGCGCTACAGAATCCGCGCTGCATGCCATCCAAGTCACGGCGGGGGACTGCATCTTCATCCCCGCTGGAACCGTGCACGCCATCGGCCAGGGACTATTGATCGCGGAAATCCAACAAGCCAGTGACACGACCTATCGTGTTTTTGACTGGAACCGAGTCGATCGAGACGGCCAACCGCGCCCGCTCCATCTGGAACAGGCAATCCAGGTGATCAACTTCGAAAGCCAGGAAATCGCACCTCAAACCCCACAAACGACGCATGACTCGCAGATCGAAACCTTGATCCGTTGCGACAAGTTCGTTCTCGAACGCTGGTCCGTTCATGCACCGATGGCCTTTACCAGCGATCGCTTCCAGATCATCTCCGTCCTGGATTCCTCGCTGACCATCTCGAACGACCCGGCCGGCAAACCCCTCCAACGTGGAGACACTTGCCTGATTCCCGCCGGCTGTGAGGTCGTGCTCAGCCCAGATCGCCACTGCAAACTGCTCAACGGATATCTGCCGTAAGTTCTCTTGAGATTTCTCCGGAGACGCGGAGTGCCTTTGCCTGCAAACCGAGAGCGGCTTGCTGCAAATTCAGGTTGAGGTCAAACGTGAATGCGAACCTCCGCGCAGCAACTGACCGACATGATCGATACCAAGGCACAACGCAGGGAGTTGTGGAGAAGAGAGCGCTACCGAGTACCGGATGTCAAAATCAGCAATCAGGCGGAGTCAGCACTCACGATGCGCGGCGTCCAGCCACAGGCAGTCGCGTTCGGAAGCGTGGTGTGCTCGGCCACTGCCGATTTTCCCAAACCTAATGAGAGTGCGGTTACCTGCTGGGGTTCCAGAACCACTTTACTCTGGGTAAACCAACCAATCCCCTCGCCCCAAGACTGCTGATGCAATTCAATTTGCGACTGGCCGTGTTGGTGGGTCAAAACGACTGCGATCCGCGAATCATCAGCCGATCCGGGGATCGTATTGAGCGTAACTTCTTGTGCGGTCTGCATGGTGCATCGCCGGCGAGGCAGGAATGAGAATCAGTCTCAGTTAGCCTCATTCTAATCTCTCCCCGCCGGCCGTCAAGAGCCAACAGGCTGCAGATCCGCGCGATCTTCACGCACAAATCCTGCATATGGCGCACAGCGATTACCGCCACAGNCTGCCCAACTGCCCAACTGCCCAACTGCCCAACTCGATAGCAGAATACTTTTCAGGGTCGCACCCATTCTTACCGGACCCCAACCCAATCCCTGATGCAACCTGCCATGGCTCGACGCATTGCANGAGCAACCTGATGGTCACCGAAACCCNTTAGCCAACCGCCATCGCCACAAATCANTNGTGGGCCGTCNACCTTCNTNGTTGCCTCNCTTCGTGCTGCAGCGATTACCGCCAGTTAATGTCAACTGAATTACTACCAATTCATCCCAACCATTCGTTGTCTCGTAAACCACCTCACGAGCTTTGGATCGTTTGCAAATGAAAGCAAGGATTAAAGCATGCTTGGATGTGCTAATTCAGAAGACCTGCAGTACAACGGGAACGGATACGTGTTCTCCGATCTATCAAAGTGGTACGAAGTAACAGCCCTTAAAAATAAAACATCACGTGCGCCGGTTCGGTTTCTCGCAATGGTCGTGGCACACTTGGGCAGTGACATTTTGACGCAGCAAATCTGCAAGTCACATGCACGCGCACTTTGCTGAGTCATGAAAGATTTTTAAAAAAACGCGCGCCCCTTCGTGAGTGCCACACAATTTTGTGAAGTCAAATCACATGAAAGTTGTTGCCGCATCTGTGTTTTTCTGCGCAACGAAAAAAAGATTTTTTTTGATTGCTTGACAAGTTCTAAATGCGCACCACAATGATGTCTTCGTTAAGGTTATTTGAACTTCGCAATCTTGTAACACCCATTTATTTGGTGTTTGATTTTTCAGCTTCTCTTGCTGGGAATGACATAAAACAATCCGAGTGTCTCGACCATTACCATGGTTGGATTTATACGCTTTGTCTGTTAGTGTCTTGTGAGTTCTTGAATCAAGACGGAATGAATTTGCTTCTCAAGTGATTTGGGGGGCGGCGACAGAACGGAGCGATAGTCGGCGACGTCAGTTGCGGTTCGGAGATCCCCCCCATATTTTTTTAGCAGCTACTGTGCATGGATTGCAGCAGCTTGCTGGATGACGGTAACAGCATGAGGCTGCAAGCCGTCATTTTTTTTGCGCGCAGGTCATGGCGAAGTGCTTAGTTTCTCTCGGTTCCAACCTGGATGACCGCGCAGGCTTGCTGCGTCAGGCGATTGCTGCGATGCAATCCATCGATGGCGTGCAAGTGACCGCCCAAAGCACACTGCACGAAACGCTGCCAGCCGGTGGCCCTGTCGGCCAAGGCAACTTCTTGAATTGCTGTGTGCTTTTACAAACACAGTTGTCCGCCACCGCTTTATTTTCTCAGCTGGTTGCCATCGAAACCACGTTAGGTCGCACACGGTTGATACGCTGGGATGCACGTCGCATCGATATCGACTTGCTGCTTTACGACCAAGTCGTCGTCGAGACATCCGAGCTGATGGTTCCGCATCCGCGCATGGCATTTCGGCGTTTCGTTTTAGAGCCGGCAGTAGAAATCGCCGGCACGATTCAGCACCCGGTCATCGGCTGGACGCTGCAACGATTGTTAGACCACCTTAATCACACCCAGGATTATGTGGCGTTGACGGGCAGCGGCGCGCATACCGTCTTTGATCAACTTTCCGCTACCGACTACGAACTGGTTTCCGAGCGCCACCTGCCAGCGTCTGGCCCTTCACTTACGCGCGGCCTAGAATTACAGCGCCACCGCTTGCAGGTCTTACAGAGAGTCGATTGGGAACGGAGCCAGCGGTTTGTGATCAGCGATTTTTGGGCGGGCGAAGCCACCACGAATAGTGAGCCTGAGCCAGGGACTGTCGTTGCCGAACTCGCCACAACGCCCCAACCCAAGCTGGTCGTGGTGGTCGAACTCCCNGCGGCACCATCNGGTCCGCNGCAGGACCACACCACCGGTGCAACACCGGGACCTTACCTGTTCCTCCACGGTCAGAGCGTAGACAATGCAGTGCAGGAAATCGAAGGAGCACTGTTGTCCATGAAACCATCATGAGCCATCAACCCACCATCCTCTCCACCTGCGATGCGGCTTACCAGNCGGTGCGCGAATTCCAGCGTGCCGGCAAACGCGTGGGATTAGTGCCGACCATGGGAGCGTTACACGCTGGCCACTTAAGTTTGGTCGAAGCATCCAATCGCCGCTGCGACGCAACGATCGCCACAATTTTCGTCAACCCCACGCAATTCGGACCGCAAGAAGATCTGGACTGCTATCCCAGAACTCTCGCAGAGGATCTCACTGCACTGGGGACTTTGGGAGTTCCGTTTGTCTTTGTGCCGACCGCCGAAGAGATGTACCCGGCTGATTTTTCGACTTACGTAGAACCACCTGCGGTGGCCCGGCCACTGGAGGGTACCATGCGAGAAACGCACTTTCGTGGAGTGACTACGGTCGTGCTCAAGTTATTCCATGCCTTGCCGGCTGACGTTGCCTTTTTCGGCCAAAAGGACTATCAACAGGCGCTGGTGATTCAGCGGATGGTGAGCGATCTCAACGTGCCGATCGCAATCGAAGTCTGCCCGATTGTTCGCGAACCCGATGGCTTGGCGATGAGTTCTCGTAATGTTTACCTGGACCCGGAACAGCGGCAACGCGCGCTGTCCTTGTCGCGCAGCCTGCAGGTCGCTGACGAAATGGCTCGGGCAGGCGAATGTGATGCGCAAAAGATCGCGGACCACATGCGTCAACACATGCTTTCGTCTCAGGTGGACCAAGTTGACTATGCGGTGATCGCAGATCCCGAATCACTTCAAGAGGTTTCCCAACTCAATGGATCCGCCGTGGCGCTCGTTGCCGCACGTGTTGGCAATACGCGACTGATCGATAACGCTGTAATTGGATAGCACGGATGCGGCAGACACTTCTCTACATTCCCTGTCCTGAACTTCCGGGTATCGGCTTACCGATGCTGGGGTTTGGCTGGTTGCTCATTGCGTGGCTTGCCTTAACCGCCGGACTTCTGTTGTGGGTATCCCGCACCAAAGGTCTCAGCGAAGCGGTGGGCGGCTACCTGCCGTTGGTTGCCATTGGCGGGGTCGTGATCTACATGGCGCAATTCATCGTCGTCTATGATGCGTACGGTAATGCCCTCGGACTACCCATCCGTGGCTACGGAGTGATGGTATTACTCGGGCTGATCGGTGGAGTCGGCTTGGCAACCCAAGAAGGGCGGCGCATGGGATTGCATCCCGCTTACATCTGGGGGCTTGCTGTCAACATGGTGCTCGTCGGTGTCATCGGAGCACGGATTGTGTTTGTCCTGCAATACCGCGAGCAGTTTGACAGCGTCTGGTCCATGCTCATGGTGACGGAGGGCGGGCTTGTAGTCTACGGCGCACTGATTGGCGGATTAGCTTCGGCCATTGTCTATCTGGTGCGCAACAAGATGCCCATCCTGGCGGTCGCCGACCTGATCGTCCCCGGGATGGTCCTGGGACTCGCTTTCGGACGCATCGGTTGCCTCATGAACGGTTGCTGCTGGGGTGGCCTCTGCGATGAAGCTTGGTGGGGAATCCAGTTCCCCATGGGAAGTCCACCGTATGTCCGTCACCTGGAATCGGGTGAACTCCTGGGTGTCTCCGAAATCGAACACAGGGCTGACGGCACGACCGTGGTCAAGGCGGTCGACCCCGACTCCGAGGCAGCGCGACGTGGACTCAAACCAGGTGATCAACTATCCGGCCTGCAGCTTGCCCCACTCGGTTTGGTCAACCTCCGCGATCCCGTCGATCCCGCTGCCCGTGTGATCAGCTATCGCACCAACAGCGGCGAGCGGTTGATCTGGGGTCTGGACGAGCTCCCTGCGTGGAGCTTATCCGTGCAGCCCACTCAGTTATTCAGCTCGATCAATGCCTTCCTCCTGTGCTTTATGCTGTGGGCTCTCTATCCACTCCGCAGACGTGATGGTCAAATTTTTGCCTTGGGACTTGGGTGCTATGCCATCAGTCGTACCGCGTTGGAGGCGATTCGCAACGACGAACCGGAACAGTATTTGGGCCTCACTTTTTCGCAGTGGATCAGCATCGGCATGCTGATGATCACGGTCGCCTTGCTGGTCTATACAAGCTGGCAAAAGAAAGGCAGCGCCTTGCCTGCTTTGGAACCAGAACGCCCAGCATGAAGGTGACACGCGTCAGGCACAACACACTTCTTTAAACAGCGGTAGCCAAGGCAATCAACAAACCAGACACGCACGCGACTCAACCCATCCCGTTCGATTGAACCCTTCACCACCTGACGTGCACGCGACACACCTGTGCAGCATCCCCCCTCGAACTCCGATCATTTTTCTTGCCCAAACTGCGGCGCTGAGGTGGCTGCTGGAAAATCGTTTTGTCGCGAGTGCGGAGCCAGTGACGATGCGGGATGGGACGACGACCAATCTGGCTTCGTGGATGGCTATGCCGCAGAAGATGACTTTGACTACGAAGCATTTCTTGAGCGTGAGTTCCCCGGACAAACGCCATACCAACCACCGTCGCTGGCCAGGCTAAGCTGGGTGATCATCGCGATCTTGCTGGTGCTGGCCATCATCATGCTGACGGTTCTCTAGCAGTCGTTCGACATACTTCGCCAGAAGGTCCGTCTCCAGATTGACCGGATCTCCGACGGTCAATCGACCTAATGTCGTCACTTCAAGCGTATGCGGGATGAGCGCCACGCTAAACCGATCTTCGGTCACCGAAACCACGGTCAAGCTGACGCCGTCAACGGCAATCGAACCTTTGCCTACCAGATGTTTGCTGACAACACGCGGAACTTGAAACCAGAATGTCGACCAATCTTCGTCATCCTGGCGCTCGTGAAGTTCCCCGACGGCATCGATATGGCCACTCACGTAATGCCCACCCAAACGGTCACCAATGCGTAGTGAGCGTTCAAGATTCACCGGACTTCCGTTGTCGAGTCGCCCTAGATTCGTACGGCTGAGCGTCTCGCTACCCGCATCAAACGCCAACTGCGCGCCTTCGATTTCGACCACGGTGAGGCAACAGCCGTTCACCGCGATACTATCTCCCAGCTGAACACCGTCCCCGACGCTCCCCGCATCGATCACCAACCGAACACCAGGGGGATCGGGCCGTACAGCAACAACGCTGCCCATTGTTTCGACAAGTCCAGTAAACATCTTCGGTTCCCCGGGATACTGCGATGGTTTGACCGTTTCACTCAAGCTTAACGCAACGCCGCCTAGTAAAAACAGGCTGGTTCGACCACAATGGCGGCTGTTAGTCAGTTGAATCAGAAAGCGAGATCTATCCGATGAGTCTTATTGTCTCCGTTCACGGTCGTCAAATTCTCGATAGCCGCGGCAACCCCACCGTAGAGGTGGAAGTCCAATTGAGCGATGGTGCGTTTGGCCGCGCCGCTGTTCCGAGTGGTGCCAGTACCGGTGCTCACGAAGCCTGGGAGCTACGTGACGGCGACAAGTCGGTGTACCTGGGCAAAGGGGTCACTCAGGCGATAGACAACATCAACACCAAGATTGCCGACTCTCTGGAAGGATGGGTGGCAACCGAGCAACTGGCGATTGACCAACATCTGATCGAGTTGGATGGCACGGAGAACAAAAAAAATCTTGGCGCCAACGCTTTGCTCGGCGTTTCATTGGCCGTGGCCAAAGCCGCCGCTGACTCCACTCACCAGCCACTCTATCGCTACTTGGGTGGTGCCGGAGCCAATCTCCTGCCAGCACCCATGATGAACATCGTGAATGGTGGCGAGCACGCCGATAACTCGGTCGACGTTCAAGAGTTCATGGTCATGCCGCTCGGATTCGAACGATTCAGCGATGCCCTCCGCTGCGGCACAGAGATTTTCCACCACCTCAAGAAGGTCTTGCAAGACAAAGGCTTGAACACCGCCGTGGGTGATGAAGGCGGATTTGCCCCCGACCTCGGTAGCAACGCGGAAGCACTCGATTTGATTCTGCTGGCAATCGATAAAGCGGGTTACAAGCCGGGCGAACAAGTCAAGATTGCGCTCGATGTCGCGGCAACTGAATTCTACGACGCCGAAAAAGGCACCTACGCCATCGATGGCAAAGAACTCAGCTCTGCCGAGATGGTCGACTTCCTCGCAGACTGGGCCGCCCGTTATCCGATCTGTTCTATCGAAGATGGCTGCAGCGAGGATGACTGGGAAGGCTGGAAAGCACTCACCGATAAGATTGGAGAAAACGTCCAACTGGTCGGAGACGACTTGTTCGTCACCAATACCAAACGGTTGCAACGAGGCATCGACGAAGGCATTGCCAATTCGATCTTGATCAAAGTCAATCAGATCGGCACCCTCTCAGAAACCATCGCGGCGATCCAATTGGCTCATCGTCATGGTTTCAGCAGCATTGCCAGTCATCGCAGCGGCGAAACAGAAGACGCCACCATTGCTCACCTGGCAGTCGCTTTGGGAACAGGCCAAATCAAGACCGGATCCGCATCTCGCAGTGACCGGATGGCCAAGTACAACCAATTGCTACGCATTGAGGAAAACCTGGACGACACGGCTCGCTACGGCGGCCCGCTGTTTCCCAAGGGCTAAGCCACTGCCGTGACCTCGCTTGCCTTCCGATTCTGCTTCGCTGGCGGCTGGCACAGGTTGTGGAAAAAAGCTGCCCAGGGGCGCTTGGTGCGCCTACAATAAGGGCAGTCCTCGATCCTGTTTCTGCTCGATCTGTTTCGCCCAACGGTTAGACATGGCACGCAAGTCGGTTCTGGAGTCACCCTGGTATTGGGTCTACGCGTTTTGCACCGCCGCCGTGCTGGGTCTGGTGCTGATGGGGCCCAAAATCCTGGAGCGGACCGTGCAGAACGAACGCAGTCACCAGGGTCGAGCTCGGGCTGCGGAAAACACGGCGGGGGTCACCCCGGTCACCGAGATGTCAACGCGCGATCGGACTCGGTCGACACTGCGCCCGTTTTACTACCTGCTGGCCGCGGTGATTGCCTTTTCCTGGCTCGTCCTGTGGTGGAAGCACTTTCGACCTCAACGTCAATCAAACCGTAACCAAGGGTTCTGAGGCATCGCAAAAACACTTTCGTAGCGAGAACGTTCTGTGTCCTTCCTGCTAGAATCCCCCTTATTCGCCCTCGGCTTCGGCATCCTGGTCGTCGTCCTCTGCGGTTGGATGTGGCTTCAAACCGGCCACAAGATGTTCTTGTTTGGTGTTTTGGGCACACTTCTGGTGACCGGTCTCCTGCTGTTACTTGAACGGTCGATCGTGACTCGCCGGGAACAGCTGGTTGACACCGTGCAGCAGATCGCGCGCGACGCACAGCGGAATGACATCGACCTCTTGATGCGCCATGCCTACCCGGGCGGTCCGGCTTACGAACGGGCGCAAGGCGAAATTCCATCGTACAAATTCTATTCGGTGCGGATCGGCAACAAAGTCGATGTGGAGATTAACGAAGACTCCAATCCCCCCTCCGCGACGGTGGCCTTCATGGTCAAACTCGACGTCGAAGCATCCGGCCATCCCTACATTCCACGCCAAAACGCGCGTGTGTTCGTGACACTGGAGATGCGGCAAGACGGGGACACCTGGAAGGTTTTCTCATACCGCTACGACGACCCTCTCGCGGCCATGCGTCGCCGCAGACCAAGTCCCTAGTCTTCTGCCGGTAAACAGTTGCTACCCACAAGGCAAAGGGAGTATCTTGTAGTTCCAAGACCGGTGCTCAACTCGCGTCTCTTGATTAGGAAACTTACCTGATGCATAAACTCTTGATGCTGATCGGTTGTCTGGCCGTTTGCTTGTCCACAACCGCCATCGCCGACGAACTGCCGGGCAGTCAACCACTCACCATGCAGGGAGATATCGCGGCGCAACTCGTCGATGGAGTCGACAAGTTTCTGTTGCGTGAAATCTCGCAATCAACCAAGCTTCGTGAGCGCCATTGGCAACGTGACTTCACATCTCCGGCCGCCTACGACAAGTCGATCGCCCCCAATCGCAAGCGTCTGGCACACATCCTCGGTGTGCGTGACGAGCGCACCCCATTCGATGGACTCGAATTGATCTCAACCACATCGCAATCGCACTTGGTTGGGCAAGGTTCCCAATACAAGATTTTTGCTGTCAGATGGCCCGTCTTTCGCAATGTTCATGGTGAGGGGCTCTTGCTGGTTCCCACGGGGCCAGCCATCGCAGACATCGTTTGTCTCCCGGACGCGGATCAGACCCCTGAGATGCTCTGTGGTTTGAGTGATGGTATTCCGGAAACGAGTCAATTCGCGCGGCGACTTGCGGAATCCCAATGTCGCGTCCTGGTACCCACATTGATCAGTCGTGACTTCCAACCGCGTAATGGCCGAGCAACCCTCACCAGTCGCGAATATCTCTACCGTAGCGCCTATGAACTAGGACGCCACTTGACCGGTTACGAGATCCAAAAAGTGCTGGCCGGTGTCGATTGGTTTCAGCGCGAAGCTGCAGGCAACGATCCCAAGATCGGCTTGGTGGGCTATGGCGAAGGCGGGATGATCGCCCTCTATGCTGCAGCACTCGACACCCGCATTGATGCGACCTGTGTCGCCGGTTACTTCGGTCGCCGCGAGAACATGTGGCAAGAACCCATCTCACGTAATGTCTTCGGTCTGCTGGAACAATTTGGTGACGCCGAACTGGCACTGATGGTAGCGCCTCGCCACCTTTTTGTTCAAGACTCGGTCACCCCTGCAGTCGACTTGCCCGGCCAAGGTGGCGCGCCAGGCAAAATCACTCCACGGAATCATGCGTCTGTCGTCGCAGAACGCGACCGTGTCGCCGCGATCCTGGCCTCCCAGCAGCAAACCAAAGAGCACGGCTTTCAAGTTTTCGCGGTGAACCAGACCCCAGCTGACTCCTCGGAACTGGTCACGGACGCGACGCTCAACCAAATGTTAGCGGCCCTGGTCAGCAACGGCACGGCCGGTCAAAAGAAGGCGGCCGCAACGCCCAAGCTGGTCAACCACAAGCGACCGGAACGTCTCCATGACGGGATCGACACAGCAGCTCGGCAAGCGCGACAATTGCGCGAAATCGACGAACACAGCCAGTGGCTGTTGAGTGAAAGCCAATACGTTCGCCGCGATTTCATGAACATCAGCTTGAATGGCTACAACAAGCCCGACGGCTCCAACGTACTCGATACCTCGTCGCCAGCAGCCTATGAAAAGTCGGTCGAACGCTTCCGACATCACTTCCGTCATGAAGTCGTCGGTCATTTCGACCACGAGCTACTCCCCTTCAATGCGCGTTCCCGCAAATCATATGACGAACCGAAGTGGACAGGCTACGAAGTGGTCCTGGATGTCTTTCCCGATGTCATTGCTTACGGCATCCTGTGTCTTCCCAAGGACCTCAAGCCGGGAGAAAAACGTCCGGTCGTTGTTTGCCAACATGGCCTGGAGGGCCGTCCGCAAGACATCGTGACCGGTGACCATCGTGCTTATCACGATTTCGCTTCCAAGTTGGCTGAACGTGGCTTCATCACGTTTTCACCTCAGAATCTCTACATCGGCAAAGATCGATTCCGGACATTGCAACGCAAAGCATACCCGTTGAAGAAGACACTCTTTTCGGTCATCGTTCCCCAACACCAGCAGATCGTGAACTGGCTGAAAACGCATCCTCACGTAGACAGCAATCGAATCGCATTTTATGGCTTGTCTTACGGTGGCAAGAGTGCCATGCGCATTCCGCCTTTAGTGACCGATTACTGTTTATCGATTTGCTCGGCCGACTTCAATGAATGGGTCTGCAAGAACGCCTCGACACGCTCACGTTACAGTTATGTCTGGACTGGCGAGTATGAGATTTTCGAGTTCGACTTGGGTAGCACATTCAACTATGCCGAGATGGCAGCCTTGATCGCTCCGCGCCCGTTCATGGTCGAGCGGGGCCATTTCGATGGGGTCGGCTCCGACGAAGACGTTGCTTTTGAGTTTGCCAAAGTGCGGCATCTGTATGCCGCCCGCTTGCAAACCCCTGACCGTTGTGAGATTGAGTTTTTTGTGGGACCGCACACCATCAACGGTCGTGGCACGTTCGCATTCCTCGAGAAACACCTCCGCTGGCAACCGAAAACAGCCCGTTAATGTTCTCCAATTCGATTCGCTTGCATGCCCCGTAAACGCTCCACTGCCAATGCCCTCAAGCGGATTTTGGCAGCATCAACGCAACCCATCTATGCCCTGGACTCCAATCGTCAGGTCGTATTTTGCAATGCAGCCTTACTCGATTGGCTGGAGTTGACCGAAGAGCAGATCATCAATCAGCGGTGCGACTATCACGCGCAAGTTGGGACATCGGCAATCCAAAACACGCTCGCCAGCCTCTGTCCGCCACCGGAAGCGCTGGCTGGCCAAGAGATGACACTCACCGTCTGCGTGCGGCAGCCAAATGGCAGCGCCGCCGAAACGACCATCACCTTCATGCCGCTCTCTGGCGAGGAAGACCCTACCGGCATCCTGTGCCTGGTCGGCCAGTTACCACAAGAGATGCCGCCAGCGATGCAAAACATGCTGCATCGCCAACTGAGCGAATTTCGCACCCGGCACGCCCAATATTACCGCTTGGAACAAGTCATTGGCGAAAGCCCGGCCATGCAACGTGCGCGGAACCAGGTGGCGGCCGCCATGGCGAGTGGCTGCGGCGCATTCATCGTCGGAGAAGAAGGGTCGGGGCGAGAACATCTTGCCCGCACCATTCACTACGGCGATGACGCCCAAGCGGCGCCGCCCCTCCTGCCAATTGCCTGCCCGTTATTCGATGCTGAATTGCTGCAGGCTACCGTCACTTCGTTTGCCAGTCGCATCCGTGAAGAAAACGCACAAGTTTCGTTTAGCTTGCTGCTATTTGACTGCGACCAACTCCCCGAGGAAGCACAACACGAGTTGCTGGGACTGCTGACGTTGCCACGGATCAACATTCGCACGATTGCCACCGCCACGCACCCGCTGGAAACTCTGCTAGAGCGTCCCGGTGCATGTACCCATTTGCTGCACGCGTTGGGAACCATCGAAGTCCTGCTACCGCCGCTGCGAGAACGTCCGGAGGATATTCCGCATCTCGCTCAACATTTTCTCGAAGCGAATAACATGGGTACAGGCAAGCAACTGAGCGGCTTCGCGGTGGACGCACTAGCTCGCTTGTCGGCCTATTCCTGGCCAAGCAATCTTGATGACCTGGAAGACGCAGTACGAGAAGCATGTCGCGGCGCCGATGGACCTTTGATTGCACGTTCCGATCTGCCCGAACGACTTGAGTACTCGGCGCAGGCGAATGCCCTCCCACGTCTCGAAGAGGAAGCCATCGTGCTCGACACGCTATTGGCTGATGTGGAACGTGAGGTTCTGCAGCGTGCCTTGCGGGCCGCCAAAGGGAACAAGGCCCAGGCGGCACGATCACTTGGCATTTCCCGGGCGCGACTCCATCGCCGTGTCGAGCATTTCGGACTCGAGTAGCGCCGCGCCCGGCACATTTCGCGAACCACAGGGCTGCACGTCAACCAACGTGGTCCTGCCCATCCCTCAGACCCAACCGAGAGACTCAAGACAACGGCTTGCTCCAGAAATACATCTGTTCGGCGCCCAAATAACTGCTGCAAAAACCGAGTTTACGATAGAGCCCCAGCGCCACCTCGTTATCGCTGCGAACTTCCAAGGTAACTTTGCAACAACCGCGCCTCCGTGCCTCTACTTCGATCGCTTCGAGCAGCGCGGTACCGACACCCTGTCCTCGCGCATCTTCGTGAACGGCCAGATCGTGAACGTTCAACAAGGGCTGGGCTTGAAAGGTAGAAAAGCTCGAAAATGCGACCACCATACCAATCGGTTTGCCGCCGTCATACGCCAACAACACCACGCAGCCCGGCTGCGCCTGCAAACCGGCCACCACCGTCTGCTTGACCTGCGCGGCCAAAGGCTCACCGCCCCCCATTGGCCCCTGAGCGTAGTGATCTAGAAGTGAGACGATAGCCTGACAGTGAGTCGGATCGTGTAAGTCGGCTGGCAAGATCTCAAGCTTGGAAACCATCAATCGACACTCGGTGGATGAGGCGGCTCGAAATCAAACTCTTTCCACTTCATTGCCCGACGGAACGGCTCGATTCGGAGCATCACTTCGCCATTTTGAAACAACCGCACGGTACCGTTGGATTCGCTGACAACCACGGCAACCGACTTGGTGCTCTTGCTGATTGCTGCCGCAGCCCAGTGCCGCGAGCCCAGCCCTTTGGAGAGTGTCACACTGGCGTGCGGTGCGTCGATTAACTGGCAAGTCTTTTCAACCGTGCCATCCGCAGCCACCACAATCGCACCGTCCAATTGCGCAATCTCTTTGATGGCCTCACGCGTCCGTGCGTCACCCAAAGTGCGCTCGTTGCGTGAGTACCCACGCACTGGATCGAAACCGGCTGGGTGACTGTTCTCCAGAACGCGGCGTGTATCACCGACGACAAACATCGTACCGACCGGTTTTCCTTCGCGGCCTTCGCGGCCAATATCCACTGCCAGATCCACGACCATCTTCAGCGTTTCCAGTGGAACGCTGGTCTCCAATTTGCGCAAATCACGGGCTGTCAGCCGCCCCAGACGTTCATCCAAACGAATGTAGCTGATGGAATCGATCTTGCCCGCCTCGAATCCACTGTACAGAGCGATCACATCCGCACCCGGCTCGAGGATCTCTTCAGCCACGGCTGCCAGGAGTGCCTGTGTCAACTTTTCGAACACAGGTGCATCTTCCATGTCCAGCACCAGGGTCGCCAAGCCAGCTTCCTGGGCTCCCTCCAACTCTTCCTCCAGGTCGGCGACAACGAGAATCTTTTCGTTACGCGCGCCTTTTTTCAGCTTGTTCCACTCGGTCGGTCCTTCCAACATCACGAGCAAGGCATCAGCCTCAGTTGCACTACTGAGCTTGACGCCCAGGCCGTAAATCGTGGCAAACTGTTTACTAATCTTCTGTTGTTTCACGGCATCACGGCAAGGCAAACGGATGAGACGCAGGTCAAGGCATCGTAAAACGTTTGCGTCACTTCGGCAAGCATACACAGCGAACTGAACGAGATCCGCCGACGCATTTTCGCGAACCAGCGAGCTGTCGACGCCTCACCATCCGTCGATGCAAGCGCGGGTGCGGCAAGTGCCATGGCGATCAGTGAATACAGATCCGCGTTTGTTAACGCAGGTCCCGGTCGCCAATTTTGCGATCATCACCCTGTTTTTGGGCCACGTTCTGGCTCCCTGCAAACGTCGCGGGCGGATCCACAAACACACGGTCGTTGTAGAGCGCCAAAGCTCGGATCGCGTGGCCACGAGGGCCGACTTCAAGCTCCTCTCGCTGACGCCGGACCAGCAAACTGGTCAGATAATCGACGGAGCCTGTAATGTCCGCATCGTACAAGCGACGCTGGGGTGAAGAAAAAACGACCCATTCCAAGATATGCCCGGTGGTTTGCACACGGCGATCAAGATCACGATCCATACCGCGCGCTTTGTACCAGTCCGTGCTGTAGCTACCATCACGATTTCGCAACCGTTGGGATTGCACGAGATAACGATTCACCGTCTCTTCCGCACGTTTCCATTCACCCGTCATCGCTCCACCACGCTCACGACGTTGACGCACGGCATAACTGTATCCCATCAACCGATGCGTACCGCCACAAGCCGCTCCGACAATCGATTGCTTGAGCTCCTCTCGGATCAGACGGGGGAAATCAAACGTCTCGCCGTCTGCGGTCTCCCAAGTGGCATCGCATGGCAAATAGTGAACCAATCCAATCAACTTGAACGTCAATTCCGTCCCGTCCTTGCAAGTCGACTTTTCATAGTCAATCAGATCCTGCACGGTGAACTTCTGATCTTCGACACTCAGTGGCATCTTGCTGCTGACACGTGACTGGGCCATCATCGCCAGAAACTGTCCTTCATGGCCCTGCAAACCAGGTCCCACTCGAATCCTTAACTCTTCGTCGCGTGTGTAGAACAATCGCAGATTCCGACCGTTACCGTTGGAACACAACCAACTGACAGCATTCATGTCACGACCGTTGGCCAGAATGCGTGCGTCGACACCAAACGGAATCATGGCGTGCATGAGCCCCCAAGGACTCCGCTTCGTCGTCGAGATCCGTTGGGCAGCATAAACCTTCAACGCATTCTGCACTCGCTGACGTCGACGTTCCATCGACGAAGACAAGCGGATCGGTTGCGCTTTTTTGGACGGAGGAATACCATCCCATTTCGCATCCTCCGGAAGACTCGGTGGACGCACTTCCTGATTGAAATTGGCTGGCGGTGTCACGGGGGTGACGATCGGGGACGAAATCGACCCGCTGGCACTGGTATCCGACGAAGCATCGGCTTCGCTCGTGTCACTAGCAACCGGTTGCTTCGACTCCGAATCATTTGCCGGTTCGCTCGCTTGCGGTGTGTCCGCAAACGCGGTCACGGCGGCCATGAGAGTGAGCAAACCAACACACCCTCTGAATTTCAATTGCTGGAGGCTCATGGAAAATACTGTTGAGTTCGTGGATGTTAATCTAGGCGAAACAGAGCAAAAAACACGCGATCATGAACCGGTTAGGCAAACTGCAGGAACTCAAGCACAACACGAAGCGGTTTCTTGTCGAAAAGGGTATCGGACGGATCCACAAAGCCACTTCCGTTCAAACAGGTGATTCAACTTACGACCCACAGCACCTCCAGTCACAGGTGGCATGGAGGTCAAATCAGAACCACTCGCCAAACTTCAGCGCGACGCCACCAGACGATTCTTCTGTGGGGTTTCCTCCATGCACAAACTCTCGCCAAGCCGGAACATTATTACCATAATTTCGACCACTGGCATTTTTTAACGATTGTATCGCTCGATATTGCATCGCCGGATCCGAGTCGTCGATGGCCACCGCCAAAGCTTGAACGGCGGTCGGATCTCGAAACCTCCCTAAACAGCGCGTGGCAGCCAGACGGACATCAAAGTCGGTGTCCGACTCCAACAGCCGACCCAACATCTCTACCGACTCCGTGGTGCCCTGATCTCGCCAAGCCTCACAAGCGGCGATCCGGACATCCGCCTCCGGGTCGCTCACTGCCAGTCGCAGGGCACTGGTCGCGGTCGCGGTTTCTAATTTGCCTAGAGTCCGAACAATCGACGCTCTGAGAACCAGGTTACTATCGTCGCTCATCAGTTGACTCAACTGTTGAGCCCAGCGTTCCTGTTCATCAGCCGACATTTGCCCGGCCGATTTCTGCACCGCCTCCAGTTCAGCGAGCTGGTCACGTAGCGTGGGACCATATTTCTTGTCGATCTTCCATTCTTGCTGCAACATCGGATTCAACTGAGCCAACTCCGGAAATGGCCCAGTCGCACACCCGCCACAACAAGCGAGCACTATCCAAGTGCACATCAGGATTGACGTGTCACCAGTTAGTTGTTTCATAACTGATTTCTCTGCATAACTCGTGAGAAGGATGAACATCCGCTAAGATGAAATGCGGCGGGACTATAGCAAAGTCCTCTTTTTGTTGCCAATACGAATCAGCGGAAATCGAATCAGCTAAAATACACTCCCACGTGTGAATTTCTGCGAGTTCGCGCGGACGCTATCACTGCTTCGCTGTCGCAGATCGCAAATTCCAAGCCGAGGAGCCACCTTTGTCTACTCCTGACAGTCATTCGCAAAATCGCAACGTTCTCGAAGGCATCTTACGGAAGATCCCCGGATTCAAGGGCTATCTTGAAAAAGAGTATCGCCGCGAGAGTGATCATCTCACCCGCGTATGGATGGCCGATCAATTGCAGCAATCGAAGGCAGATCTGGACAACTATATGCAATCCCTGGTCGACCAGGTACAGCTTGACGACCTGCCGGCATTCGAACGTCTTCGTGCGCGGATCGACAAGCTCATTTCCAAGATGCGCGGTGATGTGCGGGGGTACAGTGGCTTCTTTGACTACGTGCGGGTGGACGAAGCGTTACTGGAAAAAGTCTACCACCACGACCAGATGCTGATGCAAGATGTCGAAGTGCTCACCAATTCGGTCCACAGCACGACTGCTTCGGGCCAATCTCCGGCGCAGATTGCCAGCACGTTGTCGTCCCAGGTCGAAGCCTTGCAATCAAAATACGATCATCGTGCCGAAATGCTCTTGGGTGTCGGCAAGCCGTAAGTGTTCAGACACTGACCGAGGACGCATTGCAGAGGCGCTCGAAGCGTACCCGGTTTTCCCGAGTAAATTTCTGCACCTCCTCCGTCACGTGCGCCGCGCTGCTGCAATGGAGCAGGTAAGCCAGTTTATCAGCGTCTGGGGCATCTCCAGGGAGGTCGTGCCGCGCCGAGGTATTCATCAGTCGTAATCCGGCTTCCACTCGTCTCAAAAAACGATAGGACTCAGCCAGATACGTCTGATCATCGTCAGAGAGTTGATTTGCCTTGGCCAGCGCGTCTAAGGCGTCGAGCGTCCCGGTCTGCCAGACATCCGGATCCGTTTGTGCGGTCTGCATTTGTCGCATCTGCACAATGAACTCGATATCCATCGTGCCTCCCGGCATTCGCTTGAGGTTCCGTTCCGAAGCGGTTTCCTCTAATTGCAGTCGACGTCGACGAATCTCCGCCAGTTCGTCCTTCGCCACCGGTGGCTGCGTGAGTGCGGTGAACATAATGCGATCGGTCGTAGCTCGCGCCGATTCGCTGCCGTACACAACCCGTGCTTTGCAGAGCGCCTGGCGTTCAGACAAGTCCGCGCTTTCCTTCATGTAGCGGGCAAATTGATCAAGCGAAACAGCTAAAGGCCCGTGCTCTCCGCTTGGCCGCACCTGTCGATCCATATCGAACAATTTGCCCGTCGGCCCCAAATGGTTCATTGCCTTGAGAATGCGTTTGCCGAGTTCACAGAAGAAATACTGATTACTGGTCGCGGTGCCGCTTCCCGCAGTCGCTTGTGTTTTCCCATCCGACTCGTAGAGAAAGAGGACGTCGAGATCACTGTGGTAGTTTGGTTCACGTCCCCCCAGCTTCCCGAGCGCCACAATAATAAACTCACAAGGCTTCCGCGCCTGACCTTCACCTTGCATGGGGCGCCCGTGCTTGGTGACCAGCTGTTCGAATTCACCATCGGTCACCTTGCGCAAACAGACTTCTGCGATGTCTGATAGCGCGCGGTGCGATTCTTTGACATCGTCCTTCTGCAAAATATCCCGGACACCCACACGTAAATGATTTGCGTTTTTGAAACTATGGATGATCAGACTCTGGTCTTCTGCCCCCTGGCACAAATCTTCCAACGTCTGCTGTAACGATTCTCGCGACGGCAATTTTTCGAGAATCAACGAATCCATCAGCTCATCAATCATGCCTGGATGGCTGGTCAAGATATCAGACAGGTAAGGGCTCGTAGCGCATAGGCGAACGTACATCTCCAGCGTGGGAGGATTCACGCTGAACAATTCCCAAAGCACTGCCTTGCCCCCAATCGAATCGCTGACACGTGCCAGAGAAGCAATCGTCGCGTCGGGGTCAGGAGCCTTGACGATCGCCTCCAACAGTGGACGGGCGATGGAAGCGAGAAAATATCGACAACGCCGGGGTGACAGGAACGGAATCTGCTCGGTTGCCAGAGCCATCAAGTCACGATAGGCGCCGGAAACATCGCGAAACGGGTACGGTGCCAGGACCTGCTGCAACCTTTCCGGTGAAGGTTTGGGATCCAGCACCAAATCGGTCTCCGGATCGACCGTCGCCTCGTCGCCAAACGTGTCGTGCAACAAGTGCCCTATGACTTTGTCAATTTCCGCCGCTTGCGTGTTGATATCTGCCGTCAGCTGTTCCGCCGAGGTAAAGTTCCAATGCATGGCAAGGCGGAGCCAATCCTGCGAACTCAATTGCTCGTCGCCGGACGACAATACGGATTGGGCGCGATGCTTCACGCTACGAAGAAAATCGTAATTCTGCTCAAAGATCGATCGCTCTTGCATCGTCAGGCACCCTGACTGCTCCAAGGCTGCCACCGCCTCTAAGGTGTTGGTCGTACGGACGCGTGGCAGCTCGGCTCCGTTCAGCAACTGCAGAAATTGCACGATGAATTCGACGTCGTCGATGCCTTTATCTACCGTCTGCATCGCCGTTGCCGTCGCGCAGTCGTGCCGTTCTTCGATCCGCCGCTTGAGCGACCGAATCTCGGCAATCTCAGCGGCAGACAGGTACCGGCGGTAGACCCAATGCTGTAACTGGCCCAAGAGTGTTTCGCCGAGTTCCACATCGCCGGCAACGACGCGTGCCTTCACCAAACCCTGACGTTCCCACGTTCGTCCCGACACATCGTAATACCGCACGGCGTCTTTGGCTGAGATCACCAACGGTCCATCCGAGCCACCAGGTCGCGAGCTCACATCCACTGCCAATGGTGGTCCGAGCGTTGAGTCCTCGGTCAGCACCCGAATCAACTCCTGCATCACTCGGTCGTAGTATTCCTGATGCCGTGCCGACCGCGCACCGTCCGAGCGCCCTCCGCCTTCGTACACACCTGCAATCTGTAACTGGCCACCGTAGTTCATTTCCATGCCGCCATGACGGCCAAACCCCAGAATCACGAACCGCCGAATTCCAGCACCTTCTTGCGGTGCCGGTCCACGCGCCGTCGCGACCTTCGCCCAGGCCGTATGCAACGCAGCCTGACAGACCGCATCTGCAAGATACGAAGTCTGCCGGGCCGTCGTATCGACCGGCAACTTACGCACCAAATCCCCGAAAGCAATCCGCATCATTTCTCGGCGACGGAACTGCCGCATCAAACGTATCGCTTCGCGCTCATTCG
This sequence comes from Blastopirellula sp., assembly GCA_002701545.1. Classification (GTDB taxonomy): domain Bacteria; phylum Planctomycetota; class Planctomycetia; order Pirellulales; family Pirellulaceae. The sequence goes on from NZVR01000048.1 coordinate 40,429, forward strand.
CTACGATCGGCTCAATATCCGTCAGCAATTCTTTGATCAATACTTCGCGCGCTACCGGCTGACCCTCAGTCAGACGCAGCAAGTCAAAGCTTTCCGGATCCTGAATCAAGTCGTCGGCAAGCTGCTGGCTACAGGAGACAATCTGCAGCAGCGTGGGCAACGTGTCTGGATCACGTTCACACAGACAGGCAAATCCCATCGGACTGCGGGAGCCCAATACGAATCGCAATACATTACAGAACCCCATGTCAGCGCTGGCGGTGTCGGGTAACGCTTGCTGCAGATGCGTATAGAGCACGCCCATCAAATCCGCGGGCATGCCAGCCACCGCAATCTGGTTCATCAAGTCCCACGCCGTCTCACAGTCATCAATACCGATTTGACGCAACCAAGCGACCGCTTGGTCTCGATGTTCCAGAATCCTGAGAGCTTGTGAGGCGTCCATGAGCAGCAACTTCACCCGGCCAAAAAATGTATCAACGCCCCAGTCGCAGACGCTCGTCTATCGTAGCTCAACCGTAAATGATTGCGACCACATTTCTTCGGAGCAACGACCGCTTACAGTTCCAGGTACTCTTCCAAAGCCTCGCGCATCACTTTCGGATCGGGATCTACCTGGGTCCAAATTTTAAATCCAATCACCGCTTGGTTGACCAGCATTCCCAAGCCATCCAACACTTGGCAACCTTTCGCCGCCGCGTCACGCAACAACCGCGTTTGTGGAGGATTGAAGATCACATCCGCGACGATCATTTGCGAAGTCAACGTCTCCACATCCAACGGCACACGGGCATCCGCATCTCCCAATCCAATCGACGTGGCATTGATGACAATATCGGTATCCTCGGGAACTTGATAATCGCCATCCAGCACAACCAACCGCGAAGTCACTTTGACATCGTTATTCAACAGGTCGACTAACTCCTGCCCGCGCTCCGGCGTACGATTCACCACGGTGATTTCGGCAGCCTGGTTCAATCCAACTTCAACCCCGATCGCGCGGGCGGCCCCTCCCGCACCGATCATCACCACTTTCTTGTCCACCGGATCGACCAGCTCTTTCAGTGACTGGACGAAACCCTTACCGTCCGTATTCTCACCCACCAACTGATCGCCAACGCGGTTGACACAGTTCACCGCGCCCATCAATCTGGCCGCTTCACTGAGATCATCGAGATGTTCAATCACGGCCACTTTGTGAGGAATCGTGAAATTCCCACCTTGAAATCCCATGGATCGCATGCCCTTCATCGCGTCCGCGAGATTTTCTGCCGGAACCTCCAGAGTCAAGTAGCGCCAATCTAACCCTGCGGCGTGGAAGCAACGTTCCATCATAAACTGAGTCGGGTTGCCAGCAACGGGTTGTCCCATGCATGAGACAAGAGTCTGCAAAGCGGAATCAGGCACTATTCCTTCTCCATCCAAGTGTGTTGATCTAGTAATACGCCCTTCATTCTGAAACGTGTTATGATGTTTTGCAATGGTCGGTGAGCCACAGGACAGACAACCGCTATGAGTGCCTCATTCAACAGTGTTTACTTCCCGCCCATTTCGTCGGCGGATGAAGACGGATTGCTGATGTTCGGGGGCGAACTGGCGCCCGAATGGCTACTGGAAGCTTACAGCCACGGTATCTTTCCCTGGCCCATCGTCGACCAGCACCTGGAACTGCTGGCGTGGTTCTCTCCCGATCCGCGCGCCGTCCTGGAATTGGACGACCTGTACGTCTCGAAACGGCTGGCACGGCGGATCCGCAGCGGACAATTCCAGGTAACGATCAACACCGCCTTTCCTCAGGTCATCGCCGGTTGCGCAGCCCCCCGAAGCTATGAAAGCGGCACCTGGGTCACCGATGATCTCATCGCCGCTTACTGCCAGATGCACGACCTGGGACACTCACACAGCGTCGAAGTATGGCAAGATGACCAGCTGGTCGGTGGCCTGTATGGCATCGCCATTGGCGGCATGTTTGCCGGTGAATCGATGTTTCACCGACAACGCGATGCCTCCAAAGTCGCGCTGTATTTCCTCGTACGGCATCTCAAACAACGTGGCTTTTCGTTACTCGACATCCAACAGACCACCAGCCATTCCCAGCGGATGGGTTCGACGGAGTTGCCCCGCGCGGTTTTTTTGCAGCGGGTTGCGCAAGCGATCGCGGATCCGGTGACCTTCGGCGACAAACTGGAAGTCACTTGCTAAACTAGCTGTCTTTTCACCGTGCATTGCCCCGTGACCTGCAGGAGCAGAACGATCGCTCTCTCACCCTCAGAACGTGAACGCTACGACCGCCAGATTGGCGCCGGTGTGCTGACCGAAGAAGGCCAACTCCGCCTGAAACAGGCGACCGCTTTCATTACCCGCACAGGTGGCATGGGCGGACCCGCATCCCTCATGCTCACGATGGCCGGCGTCGGCAATGTGATCATCGCTCATGGCGGCGAAATGATCTCACCTGATCTCAACCGACAGCTACTTGGGTCGGAGGACGTCGTCGGCAAATTGCGGGCTCCCGATTTCGGCAATTACCTGCGGTCCATGAATCATTTCGTCAACGTGGAAGCGTTACCCTACGAACCCGACGCTGCGCAAGCGAGTGAACTGGCGGAACGCAGCCAGGTCATCCTCGCTTGCCCACCCGGCTTTGAAGAACGCATGCGTCTCAACGAGGCAGCTGTCAAAGCACGTGTACCACTGATCGACGCAGCCCAGTGGGGGATGACCGGAACATTGATTGTTGTTCGTCCAGGCGAAACCGCTTGCCTGCGATGCATCTATCCAGAAGCACCCCCGTTCGAGGAATTGTTCCCCGTCGTCGGTGCCATCTCCTGTGCCATCGGATCTCTGGCGGCACTGGAGGCCATCAAGATCTTGTCGCAAACCGGCCAACCACTGTGGGGAAAAATGTTGACCTACGACGGATTTCACGGACAAACCAACATCGTCGAACTCACCCGAGACCCCAACTGCCCCTGCTGTGGAGAATTGGTATGAAAGTGCGTGTCGTCGTCACTGGCAGAAGCTACCACGCCTCAAGCAATCTTCCTCGTGAAATCGAAGTACCTGACGGCACCACCATTGCCGCAGCCATCGATCAACTCGAACAGCAACTGGAGCAAGGCGAGACCTTCCCAGCCAGCTGTCTGGTCGCAGTGTCAGGGCAACACCTGGGAACGCGCGGCACCTTGCCCGACCAGCAGCTTCGTGACAACGACGAATTGATGCTGGTCGCCCCGGTGGCGGGTGGCTAATTGCCCGCCATCACCGATCCGTTCCCGCGCGGACCCAATTTTTCAGATGGGCGTGCTCGAAAATCATCTCGTGCTGAATCTTGAGATCTTGCCCCATCCCCGCTTCTTTTGCCCGTAAATACATCGCATAGGCAATGGCAACATCGGTGTAGGCAAGTCCCACCGCGTTGAAATAGGTCCGTTCATCGGGGCGTTCACGGCCCGATTTCTTGCCCAGGATGACATCCGCGAGATTGCCATGGATATCTTCGTCACGCAACTCGCCGTCCCGGTACATCCGACTCAGCGTCTGCGTGCGATGCTTCACCGTCTCCCAATCGTCGCAGACGATCTTGTCCGATTGCTTGGCGACTTCGTATTCGTCTTCCCAGCCACCCACATGACTGTAAAAAGCTCCCGGTTTAACCCAAGCTGCTTTCAGTAAGGGTGCCTGAGCACTGGTAGCCGTCACCACGACATCCGCACCACTCACCGCGGCTTCCAGGTCACCGTTGGCTCCCACAATGGTCACATCGGGAACAATGGGTGACATTTGCCGCACAAACTGTTCTTCCTCAGCAGAGTGTCTAGCAGCAACGCGACAGGAGGTCAGCGATGGCAGCGCGGCCTTCATGGCAATCAAATGCATCTTGGCTTGCTCTCCAGTGCCAATAAATGCAATCGACTCCGAATCTTCGCGAGCCAGATACTTGGCAGCCAACGCTCCCATCGCCCCCACACGCATGTTGGAACACAGCGTTCCTTCCATGAATGCGATCGGAAATCCATGCTCGATCTCCGACAGAATAATGACCGCCGACAAGTTCTGAATTCCGTGTTTCATTGGATTGGGGGGAAAGACGGACACCCATTTCACACCGCAGATCCCCTCATTCCGGAACGTCGCAGGCAAACAGTTGATTCGCTCCTGCGTCTCATCGTTAAAAATCTGCACAATTTTATCCGGAAAAATCACCTCGCCTTGCTCAAATGCACGGATCGCATTCTCGGCTGCATGCATCGCCATCGTGATGTCCAGACAGCCGGCGCCAAGCAGGTCTTCTTGTGAGAAATAGTGGCAGTGAATCTCGTGTCTCGCCATCGATAATACTCGTCATTCCGGTTTCCATTGCCGTCCATCCGCAGCACAATCACCGTGATCTGCGCCGCCCACATCGCGCTTCGCCTGATCAGTAACTTGACGTCCCTCAGTACAAGATGCAACTACGGTGGCACCGGCGCCTTCTCGTCCAGGCCATGAACGAAGCCCCGTCATGGGACGTCGTTGCAGCATCGTTCGATGCCGTCCCACGGAAAGTCCAAGGGATTTAATCCAGGCAGATCGCTGCCCACGCGTCTGAGTAATCGGGCGGTGGATCGGCAGGCGGCCAAAACGTCTGCTGGCGGATACCGCGAATCACATCTCGCGCGACCTCGTCCGCAGCTTCCAACTCTTCAGCCGTCCACTCCGCCACGCGAAACTCCACACCACCGGAGTCCTTGGGTAAAACGATGTATCCCAACTGAACGGAATCGGGAGACGACGCTTCATCGAGGTGCCGATACAAAGGCAACTGCAAGTCATTCCAGTGCTTTTGTTGCTCGTTCTTCTTTTTCTTCAGAGCATCGCCGGGTTTCGGAGCCGTATCGCCCGTTTTGTAGTCAAAGATGATGCGCTGCCCACTCGTGCGATGCTGATCAATGCGATCAATGCGTCCGCGAATCTCAAAGTCTTCTCCGTCCACAGGAAACGCGATGCGTTTGGATTTACCCCCTTGCATGGCTGCATCCAGAGGTTCGGTATACACAATTTGCCATCCCTCCTCGGCGCGCACAGCTTGCTGTTCAGCAAAGAGCCGCAGACGCAGTCGCGCTTGCTCTACTTGCAGTCGAACGGCGGCCACGGGAAACTTGCCGAACTGCTCTCTGGCACATTCATCCAAGGCCCGGCTCAAAACATCTTCGATCTCTTGCGGATCCGTCGAATCGCGGGCCGGCGAGTGCCCAAATCGCGTCAATACTTCGTGCAACAGACTGCCAAAAAGCCCCCCGTCCATCTCATCGGCGTCATCCGCCATATTCCCCAACCTCAGCACGTGCTTCAGATAAAACCGGTAGGGACAGGCGAGGTAATCCTTGAATTGCGTGACGCTCAACGACGTGATCGGCGGTTGCTCCACCGGCCTGGGAACAGAAAAAGCGGCGGTCTCGCGGGTCGCGGTGAGCGCATCTTCCAGATAACGCGTCTCGCCTTCCGTTGCGGGCTTGAGGAACAACAAGGCTCGCTGAGCCACCCTCTCCGGGTCCGTGGCAAACAACAACCGACTGGGGCGCAACGGGTCACCGTCACTCGTCGTACGACCGACAATCAAATCCAAACTTTGTCGTGATGCCAGCAGCACGGCCAGTGCGTAAGCATCCCGCGCGATGCGACGATCATTATCCAGCAACCCCAGTTGCTGTCGGATCGTATTCGGCAAAAAGAGATCGGAATTGACCGCCGACGGCACGAAGCCTTCATTCATGTTGGTCACGACCATTACCGGAGCGTCGTCCAGAGGCAACTCCAACCAACCCAACAATTCAATCGCAGCTTCATCGCGGACCTGCGGCACGGTTGCGGAACTTGCGCGTTTCAATGCCAGTCGAATTGCCTCGGCCGCCGAACGTCTCGGAGCCAGCTCCTCGGGAATGCTACGCAAACCCAAAATACCATCCCGAATCTGCTCGCATGCCAGCAACGTGGTCCGATCCCGATCGACGTCACGGTCCAAAGTGCGTTGCCCATAGATCGCGGTCATGAGTCGCAACAACGGTTCTACCCACTCGTCCAATCTGCGGTCTGTTCCTTTCAGAAAATTCAACGGCCAATTCATGGCAGCGGCCACTTCTTCTACCTGACTGCTCCGTTGGCGATTCTCAGCCACATCGAAATCCAGTCGATAGGGCAGATGTTGCGCATGAAATTCATCAAACGCCGTCAGATAATCCCCCTGAATGCCTGACGTTTGCAGCCAACACGTCACATCCGGATGGCGCACCAGGGCCGCCAGGTCTTGGAACCGTTCGGATTCCAGATAATCGGCCAGCTTCTGGAGCAGTCGAAAAGGGCCCGTTTCCCAAATCGACGTCCCAGAACCCCAGCGGGTGGGCACATCGCATTGTTCCAACTGCCGTTGCAGTTGCGGCACCAGTGCCGCATTCGGTACGCCGATCGTGATCTGCTCGGCCGAATAACGACCTTCATACTCGGCGAGACAGCGGGCCACCCGCTCCACCTGATCCAACGGCGCATCCACCACATGCACCTGCTCTTCACGAATTTCGATCTCAGCTGCCTTCCAGATCTCTGGGCGAATACAGCCGATCGCATCGAATCGATCCGCCCAGTCTGACGGTGCGAAAACCAACGCGGTCACTTGCGCTGCGACCTGCGCTAACATGCTCCGCAAAGCAGCCCCCACATCGACAGTCCCCAGCAGGACAATGTGCTGGTCAGTCGCACACTCGTTTTTTTCAATGGCTACCAATCGTGCTGTCTCACGATCCCATAACTGGAGAGCATCCAAGCGATCGAGGTACGCACGCTGAAGGGTCGCCAGACATTGCCAGCGTTCGGTTTCCCCGAACCCTTCGATCTGTTGGCCGGCCCGTAAGACATCGGAGAAATCGAGGGTCTCCCGAGCCAACTCCAGGTGTTCCTGTCGGAGTGTTTCGCCCAGATCTTCCCATAATGATTCTTCGGATTGTTGCGCCAGCGGACCAAACACCGGCGCGAGCACCTCAGGAGCTGCTGACCGCAAGACATCCGTCCACGCCAGCAGTTGTACGAGGTCATTGGCGAATGGCCTTTGCGGTTCATACAACCGTTCAGGGAGTCGGCCAATCGTCTCAAAGACCGGTGGCGTGAATGCGACCTGACGCCGCTCGGCCTCTTCCAACATCATCTCCAAAAGCCGCCGTCCCGCGCGGCGTCCCGGCACGACCACTACGACCTGGGTTAAATCTACCCCATGGGATTGTCCAAATTCCGTAAACAGGTAATCCGCAGCCGAGGCCAATGCCGGTCGGTCGCAGCCGAGGAATTTTCGTGTAATGTTCATGCTCATCAGCGTAGCATCGGACGTCAGGCCCGCAAACAGTCGATCGCCGCTTCCTCGGCATCCTGCGATTGCCTTGATTCCCCGGCTGCTTGCCTTCCCGTCCCCACAGCCCGCTCGTATAATCGCCGCATGCCGGTCATCCAAATCGAGAATCTCGTCAAGTCTTATCAGGTCTACCAAAAACAGGAAGGTCTGTGGGCGTCGGTACGTGGTCTGTTTCACCGTGAGTACCGCTTGGTCGAAGCCGTACGCGGAATTGACCTGACCGTTGACCAAGGCGAATTTGTCGCCTTTCTGGGGCCCAACGGCGCCGGCAAGACCACCACCCTGAAACTCCTTTCAGGCGTCATCAACCCGTCGTCAGGGAGTGCCACGGTGATGGGGTTTGTGCCGTGGAAACGCGAAAATGCTTACCGCCGCCGGTTCGCCCTGGTCATGGGTCAAAAGAACCAGCTGTGGTGGGATCTGCCGGCAGCAGAATCGTTTCGGCTGCATCAGCAAATCTACGGCATCGACAAAGCCGATTTTGATCACACGCTCGCCGAACTCACCGATTTACTGGATGTGGCCAAATTGCTCCAGCAACCCGTACGGGAGCTGTCGCTGGGTGAGCGTATGAAGATGGAATTGACGGCCGCCCTGCTACATTCGCCCGAAGTGCTGTTTTTGGACGAGCCGACCATCGGCTTGGATGTCATCGCCCAACACAACATCCAGCAGTTCCTCAAATACTACCAGGAGAAACGCAAGATCACGATCTTGCTGACCAGTCACTACATGAAAGACGTGGCTGCGCTTTGTCAACGTGTCGTGGTGATCAACGAGGGGCAACTGCAATATGACGGGTCGCTCAGCGGCATCGTTGATCGCTTCAGCACCCACAAAATGATCTCCTTGCAATTCGGTGAACAGGATTCGTTAGACGATTTGGCACGCTTTGGTGATATCGTGCAGATCGAGCCCCCGAAAGCACGCTTGCGGATTGCTCGAGCTGAGGTGGCTCGAGTCCTATCAGCACTCCTCGATCAATACACCATTGAAGACGTCGTCGTCGAAGATCTCCCCCTGGAAGAAGTCATTGCCGAAGTTTTCGCGCAAGGCAAAGACGTGCCGCGCAACCATGACGCCATGACCGAGAAAGTGCCGAGCCAGTGACCGATTTGTTGCGTCAAGAAATCGTCACCACGGCAACCACGATTGTGGTCAAAGTCGGCACGCGCGTACTTTCTCGTGACGATGGAACACTGGACCAGGAACGCATCACGCGGCTCGCCGAAGAACTAAACAGCTTGTTGGAAGTCGGCAAACGTGTTGTGCTTGTCAGCTCCGGTGCCGTCGGTGCCGGAATGAGCCAGTTGGAGATGGACCAGCGACCTACGGATCTAGCAACGCTACAAGCAGTTGCTGCCATCGGCCAAACCAATCTGGTCGAGGCCTATGATCGTACACTCCGCAGCCATGGTCGCCATGCCGCACAAGTCCTGCTAACCGCGGAGGACCTGCACGACCGCACACGCTACCTCAATGTACGCAATACCATTCTCGCCTTGCTGTCACTCGGCGCCGTACCGATCATCAACGAGAACGATACCGTTGCTGTCGATGAGCTGAAGACCACTTTCGGCGACAACGACCGGCTTGCCGCGATGGTCACGAATCTATTGCAGGCACCGCTGTTAGTCGTCCTTTCTGACGTCGACGGACTGTACGACGGACACCCGGCTGATCATGCGTCGCAAGTGATCCCAACGATCACTCAGATCAATGACCAGACCATGTCACTCGTCCGCGATCAACAGACCGGTGTCAGCAAAGGCGGCATGGCGAGCAAACTGGAAGCCGCCCGCATGGTCACCAGCGCCGGTGAGAATGTGATCATCGCCAGCGGTCGAACACCCAACGTACTGGCGGACATCATGCAAGGGCACGTCACCGGCACACTGTTCGTCGCCCAGGGCAAATCGGTCAGCCCGAAGAAACGATGGATCGCCTTTTCTGCACAACCGCAAGGCTCACTTGGCATCGACGCGGGAGCCGCTCAGGCCCTGCAACGGGAGGGGCGCAGCCTGCTGGCAATTGGGATACGCAACGTGACCGGCAATTTCCGCAAAGGCGACGTCGTCGTGATCTATAATCCAGAGGGCCAGGAGATCGCTCGTGGCTTGACGAACTATTCCACCACCGACTTGCAAAAAATCAAGGGAAGGCAATCGCGAGAAATCGCCGATTTGTTGGGGCATTGCCCGTATGACGAGGTGGTCCATCGTGACAACCTGAACCTCGCATCCTCTCCCTGACCCGGCATGCTGGACATCAAGCCAAACCCTGCGTCACAGGACGCCCCAGCCCCGTTTGGTGTATGATGCGGGCTGTCGGACCCACCTGTTTTCCAGCAAGGTGCTCGCATGTGCTTGTTCCTCCCAAACGCCAGCGTGTTGTCACGCCTGACCACCCACCTGATCGCAATCCTGCTCTGCACCGCAACCGTTGCCTCTGCAGCAGAACTTCGTACCACCTTGCGGCGCCCCATTGCGATGGCGCTATCCACTGACGAATCGCAATTATTCGTCGCTCACCGCAATACAGGTAGCATCTCGGTCATTAATCTTGCAGACCGCACGGTCAGCAACGAAATCACCGTTGGCCAGCAGCTTTCCGACTTGCAACCCGTCACCGATTCGCTCTTATTGGCAACAGACGAGGCCCAACACCAACTCTTGGTGATCTCGGTTGACGGCGACAACCTGCGCGTGCAACACCGCGTAGCAACACCACCTTACCCGGTCCGCATCGCAGCCAGCGCGGATGGGTCGACTTGCTATGTCACCTGCCTGTGGCCCAGACAACTGGTCAAAATCACGCTCACCTCACCCCAGGGAAAAGCNCCTCGNCGNGAACAGGTTACCAATCTGCCCATCGCTCCTCGTGACCTACTGCTGCTTGAACCGGAACAACGACTGATCGTGGCCGATTCATTTGCCGGACANTTGGCAGTGATCGACACACCAACGCAACAAGTGCAGCATGTCAGCACATTCCCCGGACACAATGTGCGCGGCCTGGCACTCAGCCAGGATCGGCAGATGCTGATCATCGCCCATCAGATGCTCAACGAGTTAGGGCATACTGTTCGCAATGACGTCCACTGGGGTCTGGTGATGTCGAACGACCTGCGCTGGCTCCAACTCAATCGCGTCTTGTCGAACTCAGATGACTTGTATCGCAATGGCCAGATGCATCCACTGGGAGAAGCGGGCAAGGCGATGGGCGATCCGACGAATCTGGCCGTAGCCACCGATGGGACCGTNGTGGTCACACTCGGNGGGGTCGCTGAGGTCGCATTCGGCAAACAAACGGACTTCAGCATGGGACGAACGCGNGTTGGTGTCAGACCGTCCGCAGTCGTGCTGGCCGAGAAGTCNAACCGCGCGTACGTCTGCAATATGTACGACGATTCCATTTCGATCGTCGACCTGCAGTCACGGCAATCCACTGCAGAAATCTCACTGGGTCCACAACGGACACTCACGACTGCCGAGCAAGGTGAAATCTTATTTCATGACGCTCGGCTTTCACACGACAGCTGGATGAGTTGCCATAGCTGCCATACCGACGGGCACACCAACGGCATGCTGAATGACAACTTCAACGATCAGTCTTTCGGTGCGCCCAAACGTGTGATGTCGCTACTTGGGCACGCAAACACCGCGCCCTTCCGGTGGAACGGCTCAGCAACGGATTTGCACCAGCAGATCCGCGATTCCATCAAAAACACAATGCAAGCCGATCGTGAGGTCGCAGAACAGGAGGTTGATGCGTTAGCCGCCTATTTGCATACCTTGCCAGCCCCGCCACCGATTGATCTGATGCGGGGCGAGCGGAATGCGTCACTGGTCCAGGCTGGAAAACGTATCTTTGAGTCCCGCCAATGCACGAATTGCCATCAACCGGACACTTACACAACGCCTGACATCTACGACGTGGGAATCGTTGATCAGCTCGGAAGAAAACGCTTTAACCCACCCTCTCTGATCGGCGTCGGCCAGCGCGGACCGTATTTTCATGACAACCGAGCGGCCACATTGTCCGATGTGTTTGTTCGCCACCACCATCAGATTGAAGGCGACCTCACACCCAAAGAACTGCAAGCCCTGCTGGCGTTTCTCCGACATCTCTAGCGGTGCCAAGAACCCGCTCGAATTCAACTTCCCGCAGATTGCACACNTGGCATCAACGTGTTAATCTTTCCTGCTGTGTTGTCCCGCACCATAACACACTCCACGGACTCNCGAACGGATAAAATATGTCATCGCTCAGATCACAAGAAGTCGAAGGCGTTCTCGTCGTATATTTCTCGGATGCTAAAATCCTCGACGATACGCGGATCCAGCAGATCGGAAAAGAGCTGATCGAACTGACGGGCAAGGTACCTGATGCCAAGATGGTTCTGAACTTCGAAGGCGTTGGCTTCATGTCCTCGGCGATGATCGGAAAACTGGTCTTGCTCAACAAGAAGTGCAAGACCGACGATGTGAATCTGAAGTTGTGTAACATCGCTCCTAATGTCGGCGAAGTGTTCAAGATCATGAAGCTGAATAAAGTCTTTGAAATCTACAAGGACGAAGAGAAGGCAATCGAAGCGTTCAGCAAAAAAGGATGGTTTGGTTAAATCAGTCCCTGTCTGTGTCACATGAGGGCCGTTCTGGATGACAGACCAGAAACATGATGCAGACAACATCCAGCCGCCGCTGGGCGACGAAACCATGGCAGACGGGACGTCGCCAAAACCGGAGTCCGTGAGCGAAATTCTGCTGGAACAGGTGATCGACCTGATTCCGATGATGGTGGTGGTCTATCGCGGCAACCGGCATCTCTACGTCAGCCAGGGCAGCTTCGATATTACAGGCTATGAGCCAGCCGAACTCTTGGAGATCGATGTCTCCGAAGTGATTCATCCCGCCTCACGGGGATCCGTGCAGCAACATCTCACTCAGTCTCCTGACGCGGTCGACGGGGCACGCCTGATTCTACGTCTGTTGACCAAGTCCGGTGAGGTCCGTTGGGCCAGCATGGCGACCAAGTCCATGGTGCTTCAAGACCAACCCGCCATCCTGGCCGTCATCACCGACGTGACAGAAAAACAGCGGATGACCTCTGCGTTGCGCGAAAGCGAAGCACGTTTTAAATCCTTTTTCGATCAAGCCCTGATTGGCCTGGCCATCGGAGAGAATTCTCTCGAAGGGCGGATTATCGAGGCCAATCACGCTTACGAAACAATGCTCGGCTACGGTCGTGGAGAATTGGTCGGCAAATCCTTCGTCGAACTCACCCACCCCGAAGACGTTGAGCTTGATCGGGAACAGCGCCGCCTGCTGGTCTCTGGGGAACTTCCTTACTTTCGCATCGAAAAGCGTTACCTGCACAAACATGGCGATGTCATCCACGGACGACTGACCGTCATCATGATACGTGACGATGTAACCGGCGCACCCATCTACACGTTCGCGATTGTCCAAGACATCACGGACGAAAAAAACGCTACCCAGAAACTGCTCGCCGAAGAAAAACTGTTGCGGCAACTGCTGCAATTGCAAGACAAGGAGCGACGCTTACTCGCCTGCGATATCCATGATGGATTAATTCAAGATATCACCGGCGCAATGTACATGCTGCAATCGCTCCCTGCTGAGTTCGAATCGCGCAAACTGGAAGTTCCTGAAACGATCGATTTGGCAGAGAAAGCGTTGCGTAATGCCACCCAGGAAGGTCGACGATTGATCGACGAATTGCGTCCCTTGATGATTGAAGAGCTGGGGCTTTTGAATGCCATTCGATCTCTCATCGACAAGGAACATGCTGGCTTTCCGGTGGGCATTGATTTCGACGCCCGTGTCAACACGCTTGATCTTTCACCCAACCTGGAAGGACAGGTCTATCGGATTCTGCAAGAGTCTTTGAACAATATCCGGAGACACAGTCAGGCCAGGCGAGCAGATGTCCGCATCACACAACCGGGCAAATTCCTGGTCATCGAAGTACGTGACGATGGCATTGGATTCGACCCGGAAAACGTTCCTGCCGATCGGAGTGGTGTCGCTGGTATCAAGGAACGCGCCAGACTCTTTGGTGGCGGTGCAAGTTTCGAGAGCGGACCGAATCAAGGTACACGCTTGACGGTTCAAATACCGATCACTGCCGACCTGCAGCAAGCGATCGAAGATGTCAAAGGCATCACGGACGAAATCCGGATCATCCACTAGACGTGGAACTCTTAACGGTTGAACCCGAAGAAGAAGCTAAACACTTGGCGATCGTCCGTTTCTGCGTAGGCCACGGGGAAAGCGAAATCCAGTGCCAGCGGGGCTGGACCCAAAGCCGGAACGGCAATCCGAAAACCGAATCCAGGCGCCACGCGGAACGTGTCGGCGTCCAGTTTGATCGTCTTTTCGACCGTTCCATAATCGACAAAGAACAGCCCTCGCATCATGTCGTCNGCCGTCAACGGGAAGATATACTCGAACGAACCGATCAGACGGAATTCGCCACCCACAGCGACCCCCGACTCCACCGGACCCGCTCCGCGGAAATCAAAACCACGCAGCGACGAGAAACCACCGGCAAAGAAGTTTTCGAAGATCGGCGTCTGCGCGCCGGACAACCCCACCTTCATGGTGGTGGAAAACGTATGCCGTCCCGAACCATCCGCTCGCTCGCGAATCAGGAAATACCGACGCAAATCGATCTCACCTCGAGGAAAATCGAACTCNCCAAACCCTTGCGAATACGACAATTCAACATAATGGCCTTGCGTGGGAAAGAAGGGTACGTCACGCGTGTCGTGTGCAAGTGAGACGGTGCCCACGTACAGGTCTTGATCACCCACAGCGGCGTCCAATTCGGGCACACCCACGACGCGCGGATCGTGCACATCGACGTTCTCCATGCGGACCGATGTGTTCAACGATAAATCCGGTGTCATCCGATAACCAAAGCCCAAACGACCACCCAATCGCTGCTCGTCCCAGTCGACATAACGCCGGTCGAACAGGTAACCGCTCACATTGAGACTGAAGGGCGTCCAGAGAAAAAACGGTTCGGTGAAACTCACCAGATAGCGCTGCACCTGATTACCTGGTGCCGCCTCCAACCGAAACCCTTGACCTGCTCCTCGAAACGCAGTCCCATCACCGAAATCCCGCAGGCGTGTGGGAACTTTCGTGATGTCAAAGTTCCGCTCATCGAGCGTGATCTGCCCAGTCACACCGGCATCCGAGTTGACACCGACACCAAACATGAACCGACCCGTCCGCTCCTCCTCCAAATAAACATCCAGGTCCAGCGGTGCAGCCTCTTGGATAAAGTCAGCACCGAAACCTTGATCGGTCAGTGGAGGTTGAGTGAATGCTCCGTCAATCGCTCCCGCGTTCGGATCCACTGGGGCATTTACCCCNGGTGGCGGAGGCAAGACACCGGCCTGTTGCGGCAGTGGCTGCCCCACGCCGACGGGCTGCTGCGCGACCCAGGGGCCGTTCACACCGTTCGCTATCGGCTGCTGCGCTATCGNCTGCTGCGCCATCGGCTGCTGCGCAAGGACTTGTCCCGAAGCAGGCATCCCGCCACGCGTATACGACTGACTCCCGGCAGCGTACGTCGGGGGCGGATTCTGTGGACTCTGACCGCGGACCGTCACCGGAGTTTCGTCGGCAACCGTTGTACCTTCGCTACTTCCAGAAGCAAACGGAGTGGACCAATGAGACCATTGGGAAGGCGTCGCAGTACACCCTGTCATAACGCACACCAGCAGCGCTGCTGCCGAGATACGATGAGGACTTGTGAGAGCATTTCGAATATTGTTCATGGCTACGGTGTCCGACAGACTACCTGTATGTGTTGGGGGGTTGTACGGGAGTACCATTCCTGGGGGACATCGTCGCGGCAGGGCTCTGTCCACGATAATTGGACCCCTGCTTAGCTTGCTTTTCCTTCGCCTCGCGTTTGGCGATATCGGAAATCTTGGGTTGCTGAATCACCAACTTGGGCTCTTTGCCCTCGGCCGGATTATTGGCAAACAACTGCGATTGCGTGATGCGCCGCTTGGCCTGATCAAAACTCTTGCGATTAAAAATGTCGCCTGGATAAATGCCTGCCATGCGGTTGTAGACCACACTCCGGCGCGTATGTGGATACTCGCCGCCGATATGCACGTGAATTTTGCCCACACTGAACGGATCGCCTTCGTCCACCTGATAAATCAGATCCAGTTGCCCTGGCTCTTCTAGAAACCGCGGGTCCGCCTGCACATCGACATAGACGTGCCCATGTTCGCCGTAAATGTCGGTTAACGCATTCACGTCTCGGTTCATCTTGGGCAGATTGAAGTATTCACCNGGCTTCAATTGCAAATGCCCCAGCAAAGAGTCGCTGGTAAACTTGTCGTTCCCCGCGATCATGACATCGCGAATGACATAACGCGGTCCTTCGTTAATGACGAAGGTCAGGTCCAGCCATTTGTTGGATTGGTCATAGGTCAGTTCCCGCCCCACCCGNGCTCGGAAGAAACCCAAACTCCGGTAATACGCGGTGATTCGTTCAACGTCCTGGTCAATTTTTTCGCGATCCACTTTTCCGCGCAGAAAATACCACATGATCCCCGGCTTGGATTGAATGAACGTCTTCAGTCGCCGACCGCTGACCACCTTGGGGTCATTGCCCACAAAATTCACCTGGGAAATCCGTTCAAGATGACCTTCGTTGATCACGTAAATGACGTTCGCGTCGCCCGGCTTGTTTCCTTCCAAGATGGAAACCGTGGCCTTGGGAAATCCTTTGGTTCGATAGAACTCTTCAATACGTCGCCGGCCGTCATCAACAGCAAACGTGTTCAAGGGCTTCCCCGTTTCGATGGTCACATGTTTGCTCAGCGACTTATCCATGATGTGCCAATTGCCCACGAATTGGATATCTCGCACCAAGGGTCGCTCGAACACCTGAAATCGAACGACAACGCCGCCCGGTCCCGGTGTGGTAAACGTTTTCACGTTGTAGAACAGATCGGTACGCAACAACCTGCGCACATCCGCTTGCACAACCGTCTGGTCAAATTCACGATCCTTGCGCGTACGCAATTCCTGTTGGATCCGGCTGGAGGGAACAAACTCATTCCCCACAACCTCGACGCCCAACACCAGACCTTGCCCCGCCGAACCAGATGCCAACCCATCACCGCCATTGGGATTGGTTGGCGGTGCGGGAGCGTTTTCATATCCAGGTAACCCTTGCCTGGGAATCGACAGCTGCTGATTTGCCGTCGGGGGTTGTCCCGCTCGATCAGCCAAACCTGACGGGGGAGGAGCTGCGTATTGCGCCGGTACATTGGGGCCGCTTGACGACTGCGGATACCCACCCGAAACCGGCGGATAGCCCACCGGTGCTTGCGCAAATAAGTATTGAGTGCACAGTAACACCCCACACAGTGTTGCCGTGCATTGCCCCAATGAGAGTTGATGCATCAGCTATTTCCCCAGTGCAAATGGAAGTGAAAATCTTCGACCACCAAGCGAGAATTCGCTTCCCAAATCAACGACGAGCTTGCGATTCGGGACAGCCCGGTTTTGAAGGCTGCGTACTGATACAGAAACAGCCGAGCAGGAACAAGGCTAATTGTTCCATAAAGTGGGGTAACACCGACGTTCCAAGGACCGCGTGCTGCAGGCTACGAGCGTTTCGCACGGTCGTTGGCTTGCCGACCAGGTATCCGCGACACGTCGCTGATTTCACTCACCTTGCCAGTCTGCTCATCAAGCTGCAGCTTGACAGAACCGGCGCGAAAATGACCGCGGGCATATAGCAGGTGCACCTGCCAGGATCGCCCCGGCAGGATGGCACTGCCAGCAGTACTAGCAGCCCCATGGATGCGAGGCTTCACTCCGACGTTAGGCTTCATTCCGACGTTAGGCTTCATTCCGACGTTAGGCTTCATTCCGACGTAAGGCTTCACTCCGACGTAAGGCTTCACTCCCAAACGCAACTCGGCCCACGAAGGTTGCTTGTAGAAACGCTGATGGCGGAGGAACAATCCGATCGTTTCACCTGCTTCGGCAGCGAGCTGCAAGCGTCGATAGGCCTTGTCTTCCAGCGAATCGAACGCGCAAACCACCGCTTTGACAGCTGCACACCGCAGGGCTTGCTCGGTTGCCCAAAGGACTTTCTGTCGTGTCTGTGGTCGCACAAATAGCGTGCGTGTCAGGTCCACGCCCATGCCTTCCAATGCGGGCCCATACCATTGACGCTGCGGATCCATCACCACTAACTGGCCGGACGTGCGCATCAACTCCGCCGCCACCAAGATTGACAGCGTGCCTGCACCGCTACCGGTGGCAGGAGAAAGCCACTCGATCAACGTGCCTGAGCGAATACCGCCGCTGGGCATGAGCTTGTCCAGCGCAGGAATTCCTGTCGAGGTAACTTTTAAGTCACCCCCTGCCGTCTTACCACTGCTCGTCTCCAGCTGCCGCATGCGCAGCGCCAGATCCTGAGCCCTTTGGAGTCTCGTATCGTCTCGCAACATGGAACCATTTCTTTTCCAAGGCGAACAAGGGCCTGCTTGACGGCGCGCCAAAAATGACAGCAGTCAAAGCATCTGCCTTGTAAGCGAAACGTGTGTGAGTCCCTGAGTGACAGCATGGTGGCATCGTGCCTGAGCTGGTACAAAAAAAATGCGGGTCCCGAGTATACGTTATCGTACTTGTCGGGTGTAGGCATTGCAGAAAACTCTCATCCGCGACAATTCACCCCAAGACAATTCACGGTCCGCTCAGAGAACCATGATTTCCTCGAGTTTTTTCAGCGAACGCGTCAACATCACCCGCAAAGCGCCATCAGTTTTTCCCAATTGTTTGGCAATTTCTTTTGAGGGCAGATTCTCAACATACCGCAATCGCAACGCCTCACGCTGAATTTCCGGTAACTCATTCAGCGCAGCCAGCAATTTCGCTTCGCGAGCATTACGAGAAAACGCCTCACTGGGGGTCGTCATGCTGTTGATCAGCAGATTGATCAACCCTCCCTGTTGCGTCCCTGCGGCTGGGCCTCCCAAAGGGACTTCTTTGGCTGCATCCCGTTTCTGCGCACCAAAGAAACGGCGGTGAGCATCAATGATGCGTCGCTGAGCAATCTGGCATAGCCACGAAAAAGGCTCATCATCCAACAACTTGACGTCCTGCAGACCGCGCACCGCATCCGCACTGACTTCCTGTAGCAGATCTTCAGGCTCGACCTTGCGCTTCAACCCCACTCCCAGTTTCCGGTCGATAAAAGCCAGCAACTGAGGCCGATTGAGATCGATATACGTTGCCAAAGCATCCGTGTCTTTGGCACGAATACGATCAAGCAGATGTGTCGATGAATCAGACATATTCCCAAAGTCCTGCCAAGGGTAAATCGTTCCTGAATCGTAAAGGACCCCGCAGGCACTCGCCAGTACTACCCGGGCAGGACTGCTCGGCGTACCNCCACATTCTGCTATAATCTCGGTTTTTACTCGCGAAAACCCCTACCCCCAGAACTCGTATGCGTGTGGGAATCGGCCACGACACTCATCGCCTCGCTGCCGGTGGACCGCTCATTCTCGGCGGGGNCACCATTCCACATACACACCACATGGTGGGGCACAGCGACGCAGATGTGCTGCTGCATGCTGTGACCGACGCGCTGTTGGGCGCAGCAGCGTTGGGTGATATCGGCGAATTATTTCCCAATACAGCTGAGGAAAATCGCGACCGCGACTCCGCCGAAATGTTGCAATTGGCCCACGATCAGGTCGTCGCAGCCGGCTATCGCATCGTGAATCTGGATTGCATCGTCTTCACGGAACAACCCAAACTCAAAGAACATAAGCTGGCCATTCGATCACGGATGGCAGAGATCCTGGGCCTTGCTGTCACTGCTATCGGACTCAAGGCCAAAACGGGTGAAGATGTCGGCCCCATCGGTCAGCGCGAAGCGATGGCAGCTCAATGTGTGGTCTTACTTGAGGAATCCATCGAACCATGACGATAGTGAACATGTCACTATGATTTTCACGGATTCGGCGGACGCACAATGAGCACTGTACTTGAACCAATTGCTACCCCCAAAACTTCCCAAACTAACATGGCGATCCGCATCTACAATACGCTGACAAAGCAGAAGGAAACCTTCGAACCAGTCCAACCGGGCAAGGTCGGTATCTACTTGTGCGGCCCGACCGTTTACAAGGAAGCGCATATCGGTCACATGGTCGGACCGGTGATTTTTGACTGCATCAAACGCTATCTGACTTACAACGGCTACGATGTGAACTGGGTCGTCAACATCACCGACGTGGATGACAAACTGATTGCCCAATCGCAAGAACGCGGGATCTCGATGTCCCAAGTGGCAACCGAGATGACGATGGACTACTGCGCCAATCTATTGGCCATGGGTGTGGATCAGATCACCCACATGCCAAAGGCCACGGAGAACATGGATGAGATTATCCAGTTCATTAGCAATCTGATTGACAAGGACTACGCCTACGCAGTCGAAGGTGACGTGTTCTTCGATGTGGGCCGTGACAACCAATACGGCAAACTCAGCAATCGCAGCGCGGACGACCAGCAGGGCGAAGGTGGCGGTGCTGCCGCCAAGAAGCGTTCACCCAGCGACTTCGCGCTCTGGAAATCGGCCAAGTCAGGTGAGCCGTCCTGGGACAGCCCCTGGGGTCCAGGCCGACCAGGCTGGCACATCGAGTGCTCGGCGATGAGCCGCCGCATTCTGGGGGAAACCTTCGACATCCACGGAGGCGGTCTTGATCTGGTCTTCCCTCACCATGAAAACGAAGTTGCCCAAAGTGAATGCTGTCATGGAAAACCGATGGCCAAGTACTGGATGCACAATGGACTGATGCGTTCTGGCGCCGCGGGCAAAGTCGGTGGCCGAGGAGATCGCGAAGCGAACGCAGATGAAGCCGCAACTGCAGATGCCGAAGCGGGAAAGATCAGCCGGTCAAAAGGTGCCGGTGGCTTGCGGACTCTGATTGCCAAACAAGGTGGCGAGCGGATTCGCTTTTTCCTGATGCGGACCCACTATCGCAGCACCATCGTCTTCAACGAAGAAGGGATCGAAGAAGCGGCCACCGGTCTGGAAAAATTTTACACCCTGTTCGAACGCTACGAACGTATCAACGGCCGTTCGTTCTACTTGCAGCCAGACGCAGATGACGAAGATCGCGCGCTGATTCGCTTGCGCAGCGACGGGCAACTTGATGCCGACACCAGCGACCTGTTAGGGGAAATTGCCACCTACCGGGACAAGTTCCTGGCAGCCATGGATGATGACTTCAATTCGGGAGCCGCTGTCAGCGAGTTGTTCCAGATCCTGTCGGCCTTGAACAAGTTCGTGGACGAGAAATCGCTCGAAGATACCCAACAGCGCCAAGCAGACGATTTAGCGTCGTTCAATCGGGCCGTCGAAACGCTTCGTGAACTCAGTGCCCTCTTGGGCTTGTTCATGAAACCAGCTGCCACCCAGGCTGCTGGCGGCAACGAAGAACTCACCGACGGCCTCGCCCAACTGCTGATCAAGATTCGACAAGACGCCCGCGCCAACAAGGACTTCTCGACTGCCGATGGCGTGCGTGACGGTCTGACGGCACTGGGAGTTGTCTTGGAAGATCGCAAAGAAGGTACGACCTGGAAAGTGGAATGATGGCCATTCCACCACCTCCGATTTGCAGGCTACCCACCAAATGGTGGGCTAAGCTGCAGGTCGGTTTGCCGAGCGGCGAGCTGGTTTCGTATACTAAACGCTGGAAAACCAAGCGTTAGAAACAAAACCTCAGCGTCTGAAACCACGCAGCATCTTGCAGCAAAGGTTCCGCAATGCTCCGCATCGAGACTACTGTCAAACGTCCGCACGGTCCCCCATCGCGCCGAGAATTCCTGCGCATTGGCAGTTCNTACCTTGGCGGCCTGTCGCTCGCCGGATTGCTGCGTGCTCAAGCCAGCGCGGAGAACCATGTCGTCAAAAACCGATCGGTCGTGGTATTGAATCTGCAAGGCGGGCCAACGCAGTTCGAAACGTTTGACCCGAACATGCAAGCTCCCACGGAGATTCGCAGTATCACTGGCGAACTTCGCACGCCACTCCCCGGAGTGACCTACGGCGGCACGCTGCCGCGCCTCGCCGCGCTGGCCGATCGACTGGCGGTCGTGCGCTCCTACCGTCACGGCATCTCCAGCCATGGCACAGCAGCGATGCATGTGATGGCGGGTGGCAATCCCACCGGAGCTATGATGGGAGTGCTGTACTCCCAAGTCGCCGGATTATCGGATACCGAATCTGGCTTACCCAGCAACGTGCTGGTGACTGCGCGAGCCATGGGCCCGGAGTACAAGGAACTCTATTACAACTCAGACCGCGTTTCACAGACCGGGACCTTGCCCGCCGCGTACAAGCCGTTCGATCCCAGTGCCGGCAGTGAACTGGTAAATAACATGCGGCTACGTGTCGCTGGCCCGCGACTCGACGACCGGAATTCGTTGTTAACCCAGTTGGATACACTACGTCGACGCGCCGACGCCAATGGGCTGGCCACGACCGATCGGTTTCAACAGCAGGCATTTGATGTCTTGACGCGAGGCGTTGGCGATGCCTTTGACCTGTCTCAAGAGGACCCGCAGACACTGGAACGTTATTCAACTGCGGAGTTTCAACCGACCGCAGCCGTGCAGAAACGTAACGCGTACGCGAAACAATTCTCACCCGTTGCGTTAGGAAAACAGATGCTGCTGGCACGACGACTGTGCGAAGCCGGCTGCGGCTTTGTCACGGTGACTTGCGGGGGCTGGGACATGCATGGAGGTGGGAAAGAATTTACCATGGCCGATGGCCTCGCATCGTTGACTCCCGCCGTCGATCGTGCCGTCTCCGCCTTTATCGAGGACCTGGCAGACCGGCGACTGACGGACGACATCCTGTTGGTCATCACCGGCGAATTCGGCCGCACTCCGAGAATTAACAAGAACGGAGGACGCGACCATTGGGGTAACCAATGCACGCTCGCCTTCGCGGGTGGGGGACTGCCCATGGGACAAGTGATCGGTGCTTCTGATCGGACAGGCAGCGCTCCAGCCAGCGACCCGATCTCCAGCGAAAACGTCCTGGCAACCATCATGCACAGCCTGTTCGACGTCGGCCAACTGAGACTCCAGACCGGGGTGCCTGCTGACGTGCTGCGGATTATCACGGCGGGCCAGCCCATCCCGAGCCTGACCAGCTGATCATCCTTCGCTGTTCACGGTCGCCTCTCACCGTGAACCGCGGTGATGTATCAGCCCCCATCAAATATCTGCGCCGAGTCATCGGTGCGACAGGACTCCACCGTCTGGCGACAATCTGGCAAGGAAGCAAGGAACTTGCGACCATAGGGCTTCGTCCGCAAGCGTGAATCCAGCAGAACCACCGTCCCACGATCTGACTGCGACCGGATCAACCGTCCAAATCCCTGCTTGAGCTTGATGATCGCTTCGGGCAATTGATAATCCGCAAAAGGATTACCACCGGCGGCGCGGATCGCCTCCAAACGTGCCTCCAGCAGCGGCTGATCGGGAACACTAAACGGCAGCTTGGGGATAATCACCGTTTGCAAAGCATCTCCCGGCACATCCACTCCCTGCCAAAAGCTATCGACACCGAATAGCACAGAACGTGGATTCTGCTTGAACCGCTCGACCATCTGACTGCGAGGCAAGCCGTCCGCCTGGCAGATTAATTCCAGTTCCTCGGCTACCAACCAAGGAGTGATTGCCGACGCCACGCGCTTCATCAAATCGTAGCTGGTAAACAACACAAACGTGTGTCCCTGCGTCCGCTGAGCGTAACGCTGCACCATCTGCCCGACCTGCTGTTCGAATTCCTGCTTCTGGGCATTCGGATCGGGCATATCCGCAACCACAATCAACTCGGCCTGCTCCTGGTAATTGAACGGACTGCCCAACTGCTGCGTTTCACACTTCGTCAAACCGATCCGGGTTTTGAAGAAGTCAAACGACGGCGACGCGCCGACGCTCAAGGTGGCGCTAGTCATAATCACGCTGCGCGTTTGTTCGAACAGGTATTCACGCAAGGCGGGCCCCACGTCGATCGGCGCCGCCGCCAGCTTGACGCGAAGTTGTCCACGCCGTGAATGTCCCCCTTCGATCCAGTACACAGCGTCCGTCAGTCGCTGCTTGGTCCAGGCATTGATTTCCCCAGCTAACACCGTCAGACGATCAAATGCGGAGCGGATATCCTGCTGTTCCGAATCGTCAGTCAATGTCTCGGCATGGCGGCGCAGCATCTTGGCCAGTTTTTCCAATCGCGAACTCAGCTGGTTCTCTACCACATTGGCGGTGGATACACGACCATTCTTGGCCCCATGCGTTTCGCGCCAGCGATAGATTTCAGCAAAAAATTCATCGGCGTAGCGTCGGCAGGCAAGCACTTCGTTCTGTGCCTCCGTCAGACGATGGTGGACTAACAATCCCTTATGACTGCGGTCGTGGTAGAGCTTGTTCAGCACGTATTGGACTTGGCCCGATGTGATCCCGATCCCCAGGTGGTCGCCGGCCACCGCTTCCATCGTATGCGCCTCGTCGAAGATCACCGTGTCATAGTCCGGCAGGATACTGATGCCTAGACCACGTAATGAGAGATCGCTGAAGAACAGCGCATGATTCACAATCAAGATTTGTGCATGCTGCGCTCTGCGACGGGCCTGATAGTAGTGGCACTGATTATATTGGGGGCATTTGCGTCCCAGACAATTCCCACTGTCACTCGCAATTTCATCCCACACCGCCTTGGATGGCTGAAAGCTCAAGTCACTCAACGACCCGTCATTGGTCTCCTTGCTCCAGGATGACAACGCACGCAAATCCTCGAACTCCCGCTCGCCGCTAAACAGGCTACTCGCCCGATCACGTGCTAAACCGAGCCGTCGTAAGCTGACATAGTTGCTTCGACCTTTGACCAGGACCGCGCTGAATTCGCGCGGGATGACACTATTCAGCAGCGGTAAATCCTTGGCTAGCAACTGTTCCTGGAGACTGATCGTATGCGTGGACACCACCACACGTTTGACGGTTTCCTCGGACGGCTCGGTCGCTGCTAGGATCGCGGGTACGAGATAGGCAAAACTCTTGCCCACGCCGGTCCCGGCTTCGGCCAGCAAGTGATGGCCGTCGTCGATCGCCGCGGCCACCGATTCCGCCATCTGCACTTGAGCATCACGATGCTCATAATGCGGCAGCCGGGCAGCAATCCGACCTTCCGGGCCGAGAATCTCGTAGGGAGTAACCATCCCGTCGGTTCGTCCATAACCAGAATCAGGTAAATAACGCTCGACACGATACCAAGATTCACTGAGCAGCGACAGAATACGGCCGAATCCGCTATTTTTTTTTCGGACGGCAATCGTGCAGGCACGCCCGCCGCTTGCTATTCTCGATAGACTGACATCTCTGGGGTGATCACCCGCAGTGACAACGCTCGACTGAGCACCCATTCTTTTCGCAAGAACCTGTCCGAAACCGATGATTGAATTCCAATGCGAGAAATGCGGCGCCCAAATGCAAGCTCCCGAAGCGAGCGCCGGCAAGAAAGGTCGTTGTTCGGAATGCGGTTCCATCCAGCAAATTCCTAGCGCCCCCGCTGAGGCACCCAGCCTGGCCGTGATCAGTTTGAACTGTTCTGAATGCGGGGAAGAATTGCGCGTGCCGGCAGCAAATGCCGGAAAGAAAGGCAAATGCCCCAAGTGCGGTGCCATCAACCGCATCCCCAAGTCCTCGGACAAAAAACCGGCCACTTCGTCCGCGTCCAAAGCTGCGGCTCAAAAAGAAAAACCACAGCCAGCGGCTAACTCCGGCAACATCACCTTCGGATGCCCTCAATGCGGTCAGAGCATCACCGTCCCAGAAAAGGTCGGCGGCAAAAAGGGGAAGTGCCCCAAATGCGCTGCGGTCATCCCCATCCCCAAAACATCCGCCAAAAAGACAACCGCCAAGAAGACAGCCGCCAAAACCAAGCGGTCAGGAGCTGCGGCGGGTAGCAAAAAGGCCAAACCTGCGACCAAAACAAAATCCGCTGCACCCACCGGGTCGATCGAGTTCAACTGCCCACAATGCAACCGCTTGGTCAAAACCCCCGCATCGTCCGCAGGCAAGAAAGGGAAATGTCCCGGTTGCCAAGCGGTATTTGACATCCCGCAAACATCAACGAAAAAGCCATCACCAAACACCGCTTCGCCAACCTCCGGTGCCGCCCCAGGTCTGACGCCTATCAACGATGGATTAGAACCACTGGACGATGGACTGACACCGCTTGGTGACAGTGGTCTCACTCCGCTTGGCGGCGGTGGTGGACTAACACCTGTTGACGGTGGTGGACTGACACCCGTTGACGATGGTGGACTAACACCTGTTGACGGTGGTGGACTGACACCTGTTGACGGTGGTGGACTGACGCCTGTTGACGGTGGTGGCTTGGACTCGCTCAACACGCCCATGCAGCCGATCGCTGGTGGCGGT
Source organism: Blastopirellula sp. (assembly GCA_002701545.1). GTDB lineage: Bacteria > Planctomycetota > Planctomycetia > Pirellulales > Pirellulaceae. The sequence goes on from NZVR01000048.1 coordinate 66,349, forward strand.
GGTAGCGCCGGGCAACCTTACACACCCCCAGCGGTTGCCAGCAAGCCGAGTTCGGGGAGAAAAAAATCACTGATGGTGCAAATTCCTGCCGGAATCATGATCGGCGTTGCAGGGTTCAATATGATCTTGCGTGCAATCTATACGTTCTGGACGATTGGTTCCGGAAATTTCGCTGCAATCAACAACGCCAACTTTGGTGCCGAACAGCAGGCTGCGATGCAAATCGGCGCCGGCGTCGGCATCGCCATGCTTATCGGCTTGCTCATCGTCGATGCCCTCATGATCGTTGGCTTCATACAAATGTTCCTCGCCAGGCGTTACACCGTCGCCATCATTTCACTGATCGTCGGCATGTTCCTATATGTCTTTCCTGGATGTTGCTGCTATTTCCCCCTCGCTCTCCCATTAAACGGTATCGCAATGATCGCCGTCATTGTCGGTTTTGTAGGAGTACTAATGCAGGACGGAAAACGTACGTTTATCGATTGAAGCGTTCACCTTCGGCAATAGGACAGCGCCAGCAACGCGTAAGCCGTAGCCAGATTCGGATCACCTTCGAACCAACGAGCGTTCCCGTTCGTCCATGCCCCGTCTGCTTGTTGACGCACGGCAAGTGTCTCGATCAATTCCGCTTGCCAGTCGTGTTGCTGGCCGCGTGCATCGGTAAACTTGTCGACGGACAACGCCGAAAGAGCTTTCGCAAAGATGTGGTAGTAGTAGTACAAACCGGCGTCTCCCATACCGGGATTCGTGGAAAGATCGTAGTGCTGCCGCACCCATTTCACAGCCGCTTGGACACGCGGGTCATCACGTTTGACACCTGCATAAATCATGCTCTTGAGTCCCGCATAGGTCATCCCACCATAGCTCCGCAGTCCACCATTGGCCGTCTTACCGGATTTGCTATCTCCCCCGGCCGCAACGGTGTAATAGAAGCCGCCATCTTCCACCTTGGCGGCAAACGGAGTTGTGTTGTGCTCCGTTTCCAAATTCTGACAACGGGAAATAAAGGTCACGGCTCGCTGCATCGCTTCGCTCTCTTCACCGTGCCCAGCAGCTCGCAAAGCGTCTACAAAAAAGCTGGTGTTCGACAAATCCGGTCGCTTGTGTTTGCCATATCCAGACCCGCCATAAGCCAGATCGGACTCATCAGCTCCTTCGTCCGCTCCCCATTGAATCCCTTGTACAAAACCGTCCGCCTTGCGAATGACGGCATCATATCGGCCGTCGGCATTCGCTTCCTTGAAGCACAGCACCACCAGGCACGTTTCGTAATTGCGATAAAACGTCCCCGATTCATAGATCCCTCCGTCAGCTTGCACAAAGCCTTCCAGATGTTTCAGACTTTTGGCAACCACTGGATCGTCCGCGGGCACACCATGACGTAACAGGCCCGTTGTCGCCAAGGCCGTCACGCCAATACCCGCTTGCCGGCTATACGAACCGTCTGCCGCCACACCTTTCGTGCGCAAGTAACGTATCGCTTTCGTTACCACCTGCTCCAGATCTTTTTGAGTGTCATCGGCGGCGCACGGCAGGCTGGCAGCAACGACCAGCAACAGCGCGGAAACCCGCAAGAAATCAGGCGAGTAAGAAAAGTTCATCTGCGAGCCTCTTATCTGTTCCGATGGGATAGGTGCCAGGCGATGCTGGGTTCCATACTGCCTGTTTCCGCAAGGTGCGAAATCAGGAAGCAGCAGGAGGCAGCAGGAAGCAAACGGCGCGCCACGTCGCCGTAGCACCCGCCACCTACCCCGGTTTCAGCAGCCGGCGATAGATACTACCGGCTGGCGAAGGGATGACAGAGCCTTGGTTAATCAACTGGATCTCCAGCGTGCAGCAGCGTCTCGCAGGCAGGTTTGACCAACATATCGACACGCATGTCGGTAGAAACGACGCGCGTGGCGTTGCTAAATCTCCGGATAAACCCGTCTCCCTTCAGCTTCTCCCTGACTTTTTCTACCAGAAACCAGCAGATTTTCCCCCGCTTTCCAGACCCCCTGCCAGTGCCGTCCCTGTGTTCCACCGCGCGCCGGGCTATACTGGATGCGAAGGCTTTCATACCGCTGATAAGGAACTGTGACGTCCATGTACCTGCGACTTGCCAAAAGAATGCTGTTCGAAACCGACAAGCGTTTGCTGTGGAAGCTGTTCTGGAATATGGGCTTCAAAGGTCTCCGTTCGGTACAAAAACACAAGTCTCGGCTGAAACGCGGCGAGTTCTTTCCGCCTTATCTGTACATCTCGATCATCAACAGCTGCAATCTCCGCTGCCAGGGTTGCTGGGTCGACGTTGCGCATCAGCAACACAAGATCGACTTGGATGCCATGAATCGGATGATCAATGAAGCCAAGAGCATGGGCAATTCGTTCTTTGGCCTCCTGGGAGGCGAGCCGTTCATGCACAGTGAACTCTTCGACATCCTGGAAGCCCACCCGGATGCCTATTTCCAAGTCTTCACGAACGGCCATTTCATCGACGACGCCGCGGCCAAACGTATGCGACAACTGGGCAACGTGACTCCGTTGATTAGCATCGAAGGCAGCGAGATCATCAGTGATGAACGACGTGGGCGCGAGGGTGTCTACAGTAAATCCATGGAAGGGATTCAGAACTGTCTCAACAACAAAGTTCTGACGGGAGTCTGTACCAGTCTCTGCCAATCGAATTATGAGGACTTACTGCAGGACGCCTGGGTTGACCGTTTGATCGACATGGGTGTGATGTATTGCTGGTTCCACATCTATCGTCCTGTGGGCCCCGATCCTACCGAAGACTTAGCTTTGACTCCGGAACAGCAGAAACGTGCTCGGCAATTCGTGGTCGATACACGGGTCAAAAAACCGATCATTGTGATTGACGCTTACTATGACGCCGACGGCAAAGCCCTCTGCCCCATGGCAACTGGATTCACCCATCACATCAGTCCCTGGGGTGACATCGAACCTTGCCCGATCATCCAATTCTCTACCGATTCGATCCACGACGAGCGGCCTCTACGGGAAGTTTTTAACGAATCCGGCTTCCTCCGCGATTTCCGTCAAGCAGCAGCGACCCACACTCGCGGCTGCATTGCCTTGGAACGCCCCGACGTCATGCAGGCGTTGATTGACAAGCATTCTGCACAGGACTCGACCGTGCGGAAAACCGCGGCCGAAGAACTGGAAGCAATGGAAATGCGCCCCTCGCAATACAATCCCGGCACCGAAATCCCGGAGCGTAGCTGGGCGTACCGGATCGCGAAAAAGATCGCCTTTCACGAATACGGGGTGTATACCGCCAACTTTCAGGAAGACCAGTGGCGCGATACGCGAAACCCACCAGAACCGCGTGAACCGGAAGTCGTACAAATCAGCAGTTGATCTTCCCCGCAGCTTGGAAAGGGTGCGGTGCCGCCCCTCTTTCCGAACCGCGATGAGCACCACTCCAGCGATCACTCCCATGTGACTCCCGTTGGCAACCGGTCCAACTCCGATCCGGCGGAAGTGGCAAGCACCGACTCCGGTGAAACGGTATGGCGAACCCCGACACCCTTCCCCTTTTCGAATCCCAACCACTGGTAATCACCCATGCGTCATTTCGCTCTGTTGGCACTCTGCTTGACTCTCTTAAGCACACGAGGACCCCACGCGCATGCTCAACAAATCGTCTGGTCTGACGAATTCAATGGCCCCGAAATCGATCGTCGCATCTGGACCTATGATGTAGGCGGTCATGGGTTTGGCAACGGGCAACTGGAATACAACACCGCCCGCCGAGAGAACTCGTATATCCAGGATGGTCATCTGGTGCTTGAGGCACGGCGCGAAGCGTACCAAGGCAAGGCCTTCACCTCCGCACGCATGCTCACCCTGGGGCGCTTCGCATTCCAGTACGGAACGCTGGAGGCACGTATCAAGGTTCCCGACACCGCCAACGGTGTGTGGCCCGCATTCTGGATGTTGGGTAACAACTTTCCTGCGATCGAGTGGCCCAAATCGGGTGAAACCGATATCCTCGAAATTGGCGGCAAGGACGGCATCGCGCAAGGGCTCCAGCAAAGACGCATCAACTGCGCGTTACATTTTGCTGGACCCAATGGAAACAAAATCAGTCGCGTTTCGTGGTTCAACGCGCCCACCGATCTGCACCGCGACTTTCACGTCTATCGTCTTTCCTGGACGCCGCAGCGGATGCAGTTTTTTCTGGACGACCAAGAGTATGGTTCGTGGGACATCACCGCCGCACACTTTTCTGAATTTCACCAACCACAATTTCTGCTCTGCAATCTGGCAGTCGGAAGTTGGACAACGTCCTATACCGGCCTCGACCAGCCCGACAAAATTACAGCCAAGTTCCCTTCTCGGATGTATGTCGACTGGATCCGCCTGAAATCTAACCCGCACACCAAAATCTTCCTGGGCGATCGACTTCAACAGCAAGGTGCGTTGGGAGTCTACACCGAATCACCCACGGTCAAGCAATCGATCGCTTTCACCGAGCCGAACACTCCCAATTTCGACTACGGGGAAAAAGCTGCTCTGCTGACATGGAATAATATGCAACCCGCGTCAACCACTGTGCCGGCTTTCGAAGGCCAACAATGTTGGTCATACGATATCCAGGCCGGTGACTGGTTTGGGATGGGTGTCCTGTTGCCAAATTATCGCAACATGCAGCAATACTCAGACGGTTTTTTGCACTTCGCCATCCGAAGCAAATCACCAGCTCGCATGCGGGTTGGCATCAAAAGCTCGCACGGTGGAGAGTTCTGGCTGCCCCTTGGTGATGAGCAAAGTGAATTTGGATTTGCCCGCGATGGCAAATGGCACGCGGTCAAGATTCCGTTGAATCGTTACGCCAATACGGACTTCCAGACAATCCATCAGTTGTTCATGTTATCCGGTGACGCGCCCACTCAATCCTCCACAGTCTCGATCGACAACGTCTGGTGGGAACCGAGCGTTCCCAGAAAAGCGCCGGCAGGGGGCAACTTCGGAATTTTCACCGAAAACGCAGCGCATCAAGACGCCGGTCATTTCGCACGTGGTCAAGACGGCAATTTCTTTATCTGGGAGAACACGTTCCAGCAGACAAAACAGAATCCTCTCGAAGGCCAACGATCGCTCAGCTTGCAACGTGCGGCAAACGCCACCTGGTGCGGCGCCGCCTGGACTCCCAACGTCAAATACGATCTCACCGCCTTCAACCACCCTCAAGCGCAACTGCACTTTGCGATGAAAACCTCATCCAACGCCACCTTCCTGGTGGGCATGAAGAGCGGTAACGTCAAAGACGTGGGTCAGAAGTGGATTCGCTTCTCTCCCGGCAACGATCCCTATGGCTTTCAGCGTGACGGGAAGTGGCACGTGGTCGAAATCCCACTGACGACGCTGGCCACTGAAATCGATCTGACCCAGGTCAGCCAACTCTTTCAGATCTTAAGCACCGACGGGAAACTTTCGGCAATTGAGCTCGACGACATCTGTTTGCTGGGCGGCAAGCCGGCCCGCCGTCCATGATCCCCGGTAGGCCCCCCGTAGCGGACCCGGTCACAGTGATTCCACTTCAGTGAAATAGGCACCGCCGGCGTTGCCCTTGGCGTCAAACAGCCAAGTCCGCAACTCGGTCTTGCCCGCAGGTAAATCCAATTCGAAAACCACCTGCTTGCTCCCCGGCTTCACGGCCGCCTGCCGCTCGTTTCCAGCGATCTGCACTTTTGCTCGCACAGCCACCAACGGTCGATCCGCCAACGCCGGCCACTGCCGCAACGTCAAGCGGTATCGCCCGGCCTTGCGCACATGCACCATCCAAGGGCCAGTGACCCGCACCAGTTTTTTAATCTGTCCAAAATTCCAGGGTGGGTTCCCGGTCGGCATATACCAGTCTTGTGAACAAAGGACGACGGGATTCTCCGCCGAAGTGCCGAGATCGATCGACACGGGAACCATCCGCGGTGATACAGATTCCCAAAACGGCGGATAGAGCGCACGCAAGGCTGCCACCACATCCGGATGCGCGTCAGACACATCGTTCTGCTGAGCTGGGTCCGTGCCCAAGTCGTATAACTTGTGACCGTCAAGCAATCGCCAGCGATCTTTTAACACGCAAGCGTAATACCACGGTTTCGGCACGGTTCGAAAATGCGGACCACCCTGGTACTGAACGATCAGATGATCGCGCGGGGCGGGGGCATCCGGATCCTGTAGCTTTCTGGCCCACGAGACTCCGTCAGGTTGATGCGACTCCGGAATCGAAATCNCACANAGTTCAGCAAGCGTCGGCAGGACATCGATGTGCGCCGCAATCGACGTCACGTCCCTACCGCCAGTCACCTTGGCAGCAGGCCAGTGGATGAAAAACGGTACCCGATGACCGCCCTCATAAATGGAAGACTTCTTGCCTCGCATCCCCGCGTTGAATCCTTGGGNCGCTTCAGTGTCCAAACCCGGGAACGCTGCGCCATTGCTCGTGCCGTTGTCGGTCATGAAAATCAAAATCGTATTCTCTGCCAGCCCCAGCGCGTCGAGGCGTTTTCGTAAGGTCCCCATGTTGTGATCAAGATTGGCAATCATGCCATAGAACTCTGCAGCGCTCCGCCACGTAGCCTGATCGCGATAGGGGTCACTCCACTTGGCGTCCACTCGATACGGACCGTGCGGAGCATTTGTGGCCAAGTACAGAAAAAAGGGACGATCCTGATGTGTTTCAATGAATCGAAGTGCTTCGGCAAACCAAACGTCCGTGCAGTAACCTGTGAATTTCTCGAACTTCCCATTCCGTTCATACGTGTCATCAAAGTAGTCGTTACCCCAGTAATCCGACGCCTGACCAACACCTCCACAACGATGCCAGAGCACGTCCTGAAAGCCACGATCCTGGGGACGATGCGGCGCGTTATCTCCCAAGTGCCATTTGCCGACCATCCCGGTGGCATAGCCATGTGCTGCAAAGACATCTGCGATCGTCTTTTCGTCTGCATGCATCATCGTTCTCCCGGAACTGGTCCGGTATGCCCCTGTCCGACCTGGATAGCGCCCGGTCATCAATGCCGCGCGCGTGGGAGTACAAAACGAACTCACGTGAAAATCCGTGAAGCGGACTGAGTCACGATACAGTTGGTCAAGATGCGGTGTCTTGAGAATCGGATTACCGTGGCAACTCAAGTCTCCATACCCTTGGTCGTCCGTCATCACCAGAATCACATTCGGTGGTGTCCTGGCGTGGACCGTCGCGGCAAGTCCCAGCAGCAGCAAGATCGCTGCTGCAACGCTCCCACTTCGGTAGAACGCCACCGAGTCCGCATCGCGTCGACTCCATCCAATTCGTAGAATGCGCCGCGAGCACCAGACACCGCCATCGCCGAAAATCCACCGCATGATCTTTCACCTGTTGTTTGCAAGGTCGCCTAGGGCCCGATGCACAGCCGTAACGCCATGCTCGCCGCTAGTATAACCTCCGCCAGTTTGCCTTGAATTCCACCATTTCAACACACCAGTCATGGTGCTGGCCAACGCCTTCCTCGTCACCTGCAAGATGGCGTCACACGCTTCCGGCTGTGACAGCATGGCGCAACCACCATGCGTGGGATTCCCCTTGCTGCCAGTGGTAGACTAGAGTGATAGACATGTGACCTGCAAACCCTGGTGCGAATCACATCATGAACACTTCTGACGGCAAAAACCGCCCGCGAACCCAAAACGCCAACGGTGATAGTGGCGATCCATGGAGCGAGACCATGGGCATGAGCGGCGATACGGGATCGGCATCGTCCGAACCGTCGCAACAAATCCGTCAGAAATGGCTCGGCAAGCAACTGGGCAAATATGAAATCACCGACGTGCTCGGCGCAGGCGGAATGGGCGTCGTACTCAAGGGACATGATGCGTCGATTGAACGTGACGTCGCACTGAAGGTACTCACGTCTGAACTGGAGGACGGCACCGCCGGCCTCGGTCGCCTGCTGGCCGAAGCCAAGAGTGCGGGCAAACTCAATCACCCTCATACCATCACGATTTACGAGATAGGCGAGCAAGAGGGTACACATTACATCGCCATGGAAATGGTTTCCGGTGGCAGCGCAGNAGATCACCTCGAGCAACGTGGGCCATACTCGGTAAGCCAAGCAACACGCATTGCAAGCGAGGCTTGTCAGGGCCTTGCTGCCGCTCATCAGTCCGGCTTGGTACATCGGGATATCAAACCGGCCAACCTGTTGTTCACCAGTGAGGGTGCCGTCAAAGTCTGTGACTTCGGCCTGGCAAAACGCACTCAGAATAAATCACTGCAACTGACCCAAGAGGGTCAGATCATGGGCACACCTTATTTCATGAGTCCGGAGCAATGCCAATCCCATCCCGTCGATGCCCGCTCCGACATCTACTCGCTGGGAGCAACCTACTACAGTTTACTGACGGGCAAGAACCCGTATGACAATCGGGGCAGCGTCGTTCAGCTAATGTTCGCCCACTGCAATGCGGACCCTCCGGACCCGCGCGACATTGCCCCAGACATTCCCGTCGCCTGCAGCAACATCATCCGTCGGGCCATGGCCAAGGATCCTGCTGATCGCTATCAAACGGCAGAAGCAATGCGTGCCGATTTAGCCACGGTTCTGGCTGCGACTCCCGATGCCGAGATTACGTTGCCCAGCCAATCTCAGCCTGAACCGATACGCTCCACTGCTGATCCGACGCCCACGCCTGGCCGTTGGCTCCAATGGCTCATCGGCCTGGCGATCTCAGCCGCGTTGGGCATCATCGCCCTTGCCGCTTTCGTCCTGTTGGGCTGGTTTGGAAACAGAAACGCTCCGCCAGAAGTTTCCCCTGCGAGTTCCCCTGCGACGGTTGCAATACCGTCCGGCGCGCCGATCAAGATTGGGATCTTGCATTCGCTCACCGGAACCATGGCTACCAGCGAAGCACCGGTTGTCGATGCTGCTCAACTGGCCATTGACGAGATCAATCGCGCGGGCGGCGTCCTGGGGCGACCCGTCCAGGCAGTCGTGGTCGATGGTTGCTCGGATGATGCAGTGTTCGAGCGAGAATCCACTCGCCTGATCAAGGAAGAAAAGGTGTGTACCGTTCTGGGGTGCTGGACCTCGTCCAGCCGCAAGACGGTCGTTCCAATTTTCGAAGAGCTGGATCACCTCTTACTGTACCCTGTGCAATACGAAGGGATCGAGGAGTCGCCCAATGTGGTCTATTTAGGAGCAGCTCCCAACCAGCAGATCATTCCGGCCGTCCAATGGGCCTTCGCGTTCGATGGCAAACGACGCTTCTTTTTGGTTGGCTCCGACTACGTCTTTCCGCGAGTTGCTCATGAAATCATCAAAGATCAACTGCAAGAACTCGGTGCCGCGTTTGCAGGCGAGGCGTTTCTCCCTTTAGGCAGTTCTGACGTCGACGCTATTGTGGCACAGATCAAGGCTCAGAAACCGGACGTCATCCTCAACTCGATCAACGGCAACAGCAATGCCGCTTTTTTTGCAGCGCTGCGAAAAGAAGGGATCACCCCGGCTGACATCCCCACCATTTCCTTCAGCATTGGAGAAGCAGAACTCAAGCAAATCGATGCTGCAGCTATGGCCGGTGATTACGCTGCCTGGAACTATTTTCAGAGCATCGCGTCGCCGGAAAACGAAACCTTTGTGAATGGATTCAAAAAGAAGTACGGATCAGAATGCGTGGTCACCGACCCGATGGAAGCAGCCTATTTTGGCATCAAAGCCTGGGCGCGAGCGGTCGAGGAGGCGGGCAGTGTCGAACCACCGGCGATCCGGCGCGCTCTGCGCAACCAACGAATGCGCGCCCCGGGAGGCGATATTCGTATCGATCCGGCGACACAGCATACATTCAAAACACCTCGGATTGGCAAGGTTCAAGCGGACGGCCAATTCGAAATCGTTTGGACTGGGGCCAAGCCGGAAAGCCCGATGCCCTATCCTACGACCCGAACATCCGAAACCTGGCGTGCTTTTCTCCACGATCTCTACACGGGTTGGGGCAATCAATGGACCGCGCCCGCCACCCCTTGAGTCGCGCGTTTTGCTGACCCAACCCACTCATGAATCCACTGGATGAATGCCGCCCGGTCACATCGAAATCATTCGTCTACCTGACACCTCATCTCACTCGATTTACAACGTTGTCACCATGAACCATTTTGCTGCCCACCGAACGCTCGCATGCCTATTCTCACTTGCTGTACTCGGCATGGCTCACGCTGGACGCGCGGCGGAACGACCGAACATTCTGTTTCTCTTCTCCGATGATCATGCGGTCAATGCCATCTCCGCTTACGGCGGACCGCTTGCCGATGTCGCTCCGACACCGCATATCGATCGCCTTGCGCGTGAAGGTGCTGTGTTCCTCAATTCATTTTGCGCCAACTCAATCTGCGGACCATCACGGGCGACAATCCTGACCGGCAAACATAGTCACAAGAACGGTTTCATGCGGAATGGAAACACTTTCGACCCCAGTCAATGGACCGTCGCGAAAGCGCTGCAAGCGGGTGGGTACAGTACCGCAGTGATCGGCAAGTGGCATTTGAGAACGAAACCCGTAGGCTTCGATCACTGGGAAATCTTTCCCGGCCAAGGCAGTTACTACAATCCCGCCTTCATTCAGATGGACGGCAAGACAAAACGTTTTGAAGGGTATGCAACCGATCTGACCACTGACAAAGCGATCGCATGGCTGGATGCCCGCGACACCTCGAAGCCGTTTTTTCTGATGTGCCAGCACAAGGCACCGCATCGCACATTTTCACCAGCACTGCGACACCTGGGTGCCTTTGATGACGTCGAGATCCCTGTACCGGCCAACCTGTTTGACGACTATCAGAACCGCAGTCCGACGCTCTCGAAAAACGAAATGGAAATTGATCGCCATTTCGATTGGGCTTACGACGCCAAGGTACGCAAAGATGAACGCGGAGACGTCCAACTTCCCAAACCGGATCGCTACGGCACGCCGGAATACAATCGCATGACGGACTCCCAAAAACAAGTTTGGGATGCGTACTTCGGACCACGCAATCAAAAGTTCTTAAAGGACTTCCAAGCTGGCAAACTCAATCATCAAGATCTGGTGCGTTGGAAATATCGACGGTACATGCGGAACTATCTCAGCACGGTCAAGGCGGTCGACGAGAGCGTTGGACGCATGCTCAAGTATCTGGATGATCATGATCTCGCGAAAAATACCGTGGTAATTTACTCGTCCGATCAAGGTTTCTTTCTTGGTGAACATGGCTGGTATGACAAGCGTTGGATGTTTGAGGAATCATTCCGCATGCCGTTTTTGATTCGCTGGCCGGCGGTCACCAAGCCAGGAAGCAAGCCGCAGGAGCTGATTCAAAACATCGATTACGCCCCCACGTTCCTCGAGATGGCCGGCCTTCCTGTACCGGACGAGGTCCAAGGAAGCTCGTTGTTGCCACTGCTGCAAGGCAACGCTGACACTTGGCGTTCGTCGCTCTACTATGCTTATTACGAACTCGGAGAACATGCCGTACCGCAGCACTTTGGTGTTCGCACCTCGAGGCATAAACTGATTTACTTTCCGCGGACCGATGAATGGAATCTCTTCGACCTGGAACGCGATCCACAAGAAATGCAAAGCGTGCATGCGGATCCTGCGTACCGTGACACCCGCGCGAAACTCACCACGGAGTTTGCCAGATTGCGTCAGCAATTTGACGCGCCGCCGTTCGCTTCCCGCCAGCGCAAATAGGATCACACCACGAGATCTGGAATGGCAACTTGACGACCGCCATCCCTTCTCGGAATAATCGAAACTGATTTGCCTTGTCCCCGTAGCTCAACTGGATAGAGCGTCGGCCTCCGGAGCCGAAGGTTAGAGGTTCGAATCCTCTCGGGGATACTTCCCATGGCTGCAAACAGCCTGCTTCTCTCGTTGGTCACGGCGATTGAATGGACGCCCTATTCCGTTTTGATCGACACGATGCATTCAGCGGCGGGGGGTTGCGCCTCTGCAGTCACACTGTTTCATTCAGCTGCAATTACGGCAAACCCAGCGCGCAGGGGGCAACCCGCCCTGGAACTGTTGACAAAACATCACAGCTTCACGGCGCACAAGAAATGCTTTGTGGGTGGCCTCAATTACCATCGGCTTAACGTCGTTCCGTGGGCTCTGCAATGATTCGCACCTGATCTACCGGGGTGCATCGAACGCTCACATCAAGCCATGGTCTCGTCTTGTAGGAACCTGTCACTGCAGGCGATCCCAGGATCCCTCTAACGGCCCCTTTTCAGTCCGTTGACTTCTTCGCGCAAACGTTGAATTTCATGTCGGATCTCATCGAGTCGACGCATCACTTCATGCACAGCGTCGCCGTCATCATGACGATGTTGCTCGTGCAATTCCCGCTCGACCTCATCCGCTTGTTTCGCAACGTGCTCCGCAACGTCATGCATGCCTGCGTGTTGCAGATGCTCAACGGCAACTCGCATGTGCTCCAGTCGGCGGCCAAGATCGTCGTGATGTCCTTCGTGANGNNCTTCGTGANGTCCTTCGTGATGTCCTTCGTGATGTCCTTCGTGATGTCCTTCGTGATGCTCTTCGCGACGCCCTTCGTGANGTCCTTCGTGATGCTCTTCGCGACGCCCTTCGTGANNTCCTTCGTGATGCTCATGCTCTGCGTTGCGATCGCGCATGATCTCCCGAAATTTCCGTTCGATCATTTCGGCTTCGCGTCGAACGTCACGCAAACGTTCATCGTTTCCACCCGCCTCTTCCAATTTTCGTTCTTCCAGCCGTAATCCCGCGAGACGCTCGCGCAGCTGTCGAATCATACCGTCGCGTCGATCGGGTCGCTGATCTTCGCGGCGTTCTGCCTCTTCCAACATTTCGGCCGCTCGACGTTCAAATGCTTCTGCCTCTTTTTCGTGACCGCGCTCTGCAAGTTTGCGCGCCTCACGTTGCATCTCCCTCGCTTGCTCGCGAAGCTCGTCGGTCTCGGCTGCCCAAACCAAGGCAACACAGGTCAATGAAACGAAAATCACTGCAGCAAATTTGATTGTTTTCATGAGCTTGCTTTTCCAGTCTTTAGTGCGATGTGGAGTGCTTAAATATTGTAGGAATGTCTTATCGCTCGATCTTCATTCGGCAACGCTACCAGAGGTCGGTTCATTTTCTCGCATGCGAAACGGATCGAAAACCGCGTGATACCATGGAAGCGCCCTGGCCGGATTGGCCTGTGCCTCTCTCCGCATGCTCAAGAAGCGCCATTGAGTACATGGTCTTGTGCCTCCAGCCGGTTGTCAACTTCTGCAGGCGTTTTTCACGCCACCCGGGTTTTCCACCTGCACGTTCCAGCCATCAGATAGCGGCCAGCGCCCGCTTGGTTTGTCGAGGCATTTCCGTCTCAAGGATACGTTAAAGTACCGTGCCTTCCGACGATTGAGATGATACGCTGTGTAGGTTCTCAGCTACTTTCCCTGAATCCCCGCAGTCACTCATGAAACTCAGCCTTTTCTCCGTCAGCTATGCTGGCTTTTGGGGGCAGCAGGCGTTAGATCTCTCGGCGTTTATCCAGAAATCCGCCGAGCTCGGCTACGACGCGGTGATGTTGGCCGGCAAGCGACCGCATGTATCGCCGCTGGATGCCAATCCCGAAAGTCTCTTGGCAATTAAAAACGCATTACAGAAACATCAACTGACCTGCAGTGTGATCGCTGGCTATACCGATCTGGGACCGATTGCAGCGACCGAAGTGCCGCATTTGGAACTGCAGATTGCTTACGTCGAATCGTTATCGCGCATCGCCGCAGCATTGGGTGCCGACATTGTTCGCGTCTTTACCGCCTATGAAGTCGACGGCCACAGCCCGCAGGCCATTTGGGGCAACGTTGTCCGCACACTGCAAGAGATGTGCGACCGCGCTGCGGGCCACGGGGTCACCCTGGCAGTCCAAAATCACCACGACATTGCCGTACACACCGATAGCCTGTTGGAATTACTGGCCGATATCGATCGACCGAATTGTAAAGTCGGTTTTGATGCCTGGTCACCGGCCTTACGAGGCGAAGACTTGTACACGACTGCGAAACAGATGGCAAGTCACGCAGCGATCACCACCAACGCGGACTACATACGGCTGCCACGATTCCGCTACGAACCGGCTCTGGTGAACTATCGCCCGGCTACGCCGGATTTGGTCAGAGCGGTCAAATTTGGCGAAGGGTTCATCGATTACGAAGCGTTCTTTCGTGGTTTAGTGGATGGCGGTTTTCAAGGTATCGCCAATTACGAAATGTGTTCTCCTATCCGCGGTGGCGGCAGTCAAGAGAATCTCGACGCGTACGCCCAGCACTACGTCCACTGGATGCAGTCCCATGGTTTGGTCTGAAGCCATGAATCATGCCAAAAGCCATTTTCTTGAAACTCTGTGTGTGTCCACGCGGTATCAACACAGGGATCGTATCTATTTCAATCCGGAGCGCACCATGAAGTCCGTTCATGTCACGATCGTTGCTGTCGTTTTCACCGCCCTGATCTCTGGGTGCGCACCTTCGGCCAAAGACAAACTTGTCGGTAAGTGGCAAGGTACGGTCGAAGTCGACAACACCAAATTGCAGCAGAAACTGGGTTCTGCCGGATCGAACCCATTTAAAAAGGCACTCGCGGCCAAAATGATTGAAATGGTCAAACAAGGAACCATGGAATTTGACTTGAAGGCAGACGACTCGTTCTCGTCCTCCTTGAGCATGGGATTGTTGTCCCAGGACACCCACGGCACTTGGAAAGTCGTGCAGGACAACGGGAACCAAATCACGCTGGAACTGACCGATCACAAAAACAAAATCCAGCAGTCGACGCTCACATTCGCAGACGATGGGAGTTTCGAAATCGTTCCGGAAGGGGAAGCGGGCGAAGTGGCCATCTTTCGCTGTCGCCGCGTCACGTCTGAATGACACCGCGACTCCAAGCCAGACACTCCGCGTGCAACACCGACGACCGCAGGTTGCGGCTGGATTAATTCTCGATTCCGGCCGGAAGGACTGGGGGAGGCAGGCGTCTTAACACGCCGCCATAATTCTCATCATCAGTCCCGATGAATATCTCATAACTCCCGGAGTCGGAATCTTCTCGAACCGCGACCGTTTCTACTTTGAAACCATCAACCAAACCGACAACCGCCGGGGTGTCGAAAAGATTAATCTGTGGTTGATCTGACTCCAAGCCGATCGAACCGATCAGATACACACCGGCAGCATACGGGCCATTATCCGCATCATCCGACAAGGGTGGCCCGGCGTTTTCGGGATCAAAAGCAGACACGGAATAGATCAATCCGTTCGAATCAATATCCAGCCCGACAATGACTCGATTGAATCTGTCTGGGTCCGGCTGCGGGAACGTCACCGATCGGCTCTTCTTTGCAAACTTCATCCTTTTGGGATCAAACTTCACCCAAGTCAACTCGGTACTCGCTTGGTTGTCAGCCCGTTCGGCAAACACAAATACGTAAGTGCCGCCGAGACAGGCGACGGCACTACCTTCCACATTGGTAATGTCAAAAGGCCACTCCACCGCCTTGGTAACTCTGATCCCTTGGGATTGAATGCTGGCCTTGTAAATCTTCTTGATCGCAGGACCATCGGGCCCATCGCCACTTTCGACCAGCAACACTTCTCTACGCCCGGGTATCCTGGCGACACTCTCCAGATCATTGGGGACTTCACCTCGAACGCAGAGTCGTGAATCCCGGTAAGTCACTCCCCGCAAACTCTTCGGCAACCGCAAATCTGCCACCCGAGGTAGAAACTGCTCGCCTTCTGCTTTCGCATCGTGCACTGCAATGAATCGATCGCCACCGACCCAAACCATACCGCTCAAGTCTGCTAACGTTGTGGCACGACGCTGAAAACCCGATTGGGCCCAAGCTGTGGAGGTCAGTCCGTGAACGAAAAAAAACACGGAGCAGAGAGTCCCAGTCAACGACCAGATGCAGTGGTGATTACGGAACATGTTGTTTCTCTTGTTGTTGTAGTTTGACACGTGCTTGCGGAACATACGCCAGTATCGTCGGAAATCAGCCGCCTTATTTCACTCACTAATTTTGAACATTGGCAACGCTGATGCCTACCTCTCCCTCACGGCGGAAGGAAGAAAATGCAGGTCGCGGGATGTCACGCTTCTTGGCTGGCGACCGACGACCGACCGAACAGACATTCCTGGCTAAATTGTTCCACATCCCAGNGGGAAAAGCTAATCCCTGGGGGGCGACGCACAACAACGCCAATCATTCCCCAGCGTGGTGAGCCAGGATCACCGCCTCACCCGGAAACCGGCGCGAAAGATCATCGGCTTGGTTGTTCACTCTGTGGGACAAGAGCGTGCGGAGGCCTCGGTTTTAACAAAGAAGGGACTTACAACCGGATGATTGTAAGTCCCTTGTTTGAGGTCAGTACCAGAGGTGGGAGTCGAACCCACACGCCCTTGCGGGCACGGGATTTTGAATCCCGCGTGTCTGCCAATTCCACCACTCTGGCAACCGAGTCAGTTACGGTTGAGTGCATTAAGAGCACTCCCCGTACGACTATTTCAAGTATCTCAACGAGACCGATGATTTGCAAGCGGGCTGCAGGACTCTTCGAAAACGATCTTCCAACTTATCTCGAAATACGGCGACACAACCCAACCTACCGGAGTAGCCTACGGCCTGCCCAGCGGAACCAATGAAACTGCGGAAAAAGCACGGGTCGCCTGGCCCTGCAACTGGTAGCGTCCCCAGCCTCACTGCGGGCTAGTTGACTCTCGCCACAGGCCTTGACGACAATAGGGGTTTGACACCAAGGTCACTCGTTCGCCTGCTCTTCCCACGGAGATTCCCATGAATCGCACGATCACACGGCGCGGTATCCTGCAAGGTTCCGCAGCCATCGCGGCTGGTTATTGGATCAGCCCTTCACTTTCCGTAGCCGACTCCAAGTCACCCAATGAATTATTGAATGTGGCGTGCATCGGCATTGGCGGCCAGGGTGGTGCCAACGTGCGGGGGGTGCGCAGTCAAAACATCGTGGCTTTATGTGATGTGGACGATAAACGGGCTGGCAGCCAGTACGACAATTTTCCTAAAGCGGAAAAGTTCTACGACTTCCGCCGCATGTTTGACAAACTGGAAAAGCAAATCGACGCCGTCGTGGTCAGCACGCCAGACCATATGCACTTTCATCCGTCGATGTGGGCTTTGCAGCGCGGCAAACACTTGTATTGCGAAAAACCCTTGGCACACTCCGTATGGGAAACACGTCAATTGACGGAGATGGCGAAAAAGCAGGGCGTGGCGACGCAACTGGGCGCTCAGCGGCACACTCACGCCAACATGCATCGTACAGTGGAACTGGTACAGGCAGGTGCCATTGGCAAGGTGACTGAGATCCACTCGTGGGTCGGTGGCGATCGCGGTATGTCGAAGATTCCGCAGGATCAACCGGCAGTACCGCCCCATCTGAAATGGGATTTGTGGCTGGGCGGGGCCCAACAGCGACCTTATCACTCGACGTATTGTCCCTACGGATGGCGTTTTTGGTGGGACTTCGGTACGGGCGAGACGGGCAACTGGGGTTGCCATATCTTGGACATCCCTTTCTGGGCTTGCGGCTTGAAATATCCCACCCGTGTCTCCGCTTCGGGTCCACCGCAGCACGAGCAAACAACGCCGAAACAAATGACAACCCGCATGGAATTTCCTAAAGAGGGCGTGACGTTGCACTGGTACCACGCCAAGAATGGCCCTCCCATCCTGAAAGAAAAGGGGCTCAGCGGTAAAGGTATGAACACGCTGTTTATCGGCAGCAAAGGCATGCTCCTAACTGGCTTCAGCAAACTGCAATTGCTGCCCACCGATCAATTTGTGGATTTCCAAGCTCCCCCCAAGACGATCCCTGACTCTCCAGGTTTCCATCGGGAATGGATCAACGCCTGCAAGGGAGGCGAAATGGCAACGTGTGACTTCAGTTACTCGGGACCGCTGGCGGAAACCGTCCTGCTCGGAAACGTTGCTTACCGTGCAGGAGCCTTTGACTGGGACGCCACGAATCTGAAAGCGGTGGGTAACGATAAAGCTCAGCGATACATCCAGACGGAGTACCGTGAAGGCTGGCAAATCTAACTCACCGTCGACAATCTTTGCTACGCCACGCGTTCGTTTGCGANCGCGTGGCGACTTTCCAGCATCTCGACAGTCCGCAGCGGCGCGTGCTGATGCGACCAGTTGACAGAAAACGTGGCTGCCGTGTCGCGATAGTGCTCGTACGCGTCGATCAATTCTCGTATCAACCGGGGTGCTTGATTTGCTTCTGCGCAGATGAGACCAATTTGGCCCGCTGGAAGTGCGCGCCGATCCTCGCAATAACCAGCCATCTCGACCGCCTGAATCGCCAGTTCCGCGTCGTGATACGCATTGGAGATCCGCAATTGCAGCGTGTGCGTCCCTGCGACGGGGCGGAACAATGCTCTCACCTGCGTTAAACCGGCTGCCTGCCCAAGGATCGTCACCTGCGGCTCACTGACTGGGTCTCCCGCTGCATCCAGAAGGTGTGCTTCTATGCGCATGTGGTGTCCCTGCCGTAATTCGTCGGGAGTGGCAACTGAACACAACACCGCCCGAGTTCCTTCGGCAACAGTACAAGTTACCTCTGCGGAGCGCACACTTCCTCCGACCCAGGTCGGCTGTTCGAGCTGTACCCAACTCGGCGCGTACTGCTCGCGATGCCCCTGCAAGTGTTCATAAATCGGCCCTTGTATTTGCTCTGACAACCAACACCCGGCCGGCACAATGACCGGCACCCCAGCTGCCAACATTTCCACCAAGATGCCACTACAACGTGAGTGATATCGTTGGCTGTCATAAAGAAACAATCCGATCTGAGCATGCTTGATCAACCGCAGATATTGCTCACGATCAAGTGCGTTGGTCACAGCGACCAGTGGCCCTTGAGGATTGCGCGGGATCTCGTCATGGTATTCCAGGGCTGATTTCCAAGGTGGGTTTAGAAAGCGTTCGACCTTGCGACCGGAAGACTGTATCCAGATTTGTGCTTCGCCGTCGTTAAGCAAATCGGACAATTCATCGACCACGGGAGCCAACGCACGCTTTCCTTTCTCGCGTCGCATCGCGCCCGCAAGCGTGATCCGCAAAGGCCCTTGCGGTTCGCTCTCCGGCGCCTCCTGCTGTGGTGGCGAATCGACCAAAGCTCCACTCACGGGATATGGCAAGGGCGTGAAGTCCGCGATCGCCAATTGGTTGTATTGTGCAGCAACTTGTGGTGTCGTCGCATAAAAGTGCAGTTGATGGTCCGGCAACTCGGCAAGCGCGGCTGCAAATTGACTTCGCAACAGGGATTTTCGCTTCACCTGTGACGCATAGTCCGGCTCTCGACCAAAAAAGATGTCAAAGTGAAATTGCAGGTGCCAAGCCACCTTTGCGGATTCTGGCTTGCGAGCCAGAAATCGCGTCAGCCCCAACAAGTCAAACTCTGAGATTGTCGGCACAAAGATACGGTCGCCGGCGTGAAAACCCAGTTCATCGAACAAGACATCACAGCCACCGGCCAGATCCTCGATGTGCTTTTCACGATCTCTCCTCTTAGGAAAGTCAAGCAGATCTTTCCAAAATGCCTTGGACTTCGATGTCGATGGTGCGTGAATGGGCCGCGCGTCAGTGCCAATGGCGCGGCGACTGGTCCCGTCTACACCGGCCATGTGTCGCCGAGTCCAGCCATACTTGAATAGCGTCCGCAATTTCCAATTCGCTGGTAAATCACTCGCCGCGTCGAAACTGGTCCGCGCAGCCAACACCGGTTCATAGCCAACCGCCTCGGCTGCCTGCAAAACATCGACTGCGTATTGAAAATTGTGACCACCCACCCCAGCTAGCAAGCGATCGATTAAGACAAAGTGGGCCATCGTTTCCCAATACGGTTGCAAAGGTTAGCAGAATACCACCGCAATTCGGCATCACACACCCAATGTCCACCGCCATGGCGACTGCGCTACTTTCTCACCCTGACTGGTGTTTGTCCCAGATAGCGTGTTTGTTACCATCAGCCCAATTGGGTTCGAGAAGATAACACGAGGAGTCGGCGCGTTGCAATGTCGTCTACGTAACAAACGCATACTGGTAACGGGTGGTGGAGGTTTTCTCGGACAGGCAGTCTGCCGCGAGCTAGCATCGCACGAACCGCAACAGATCATCGCTCCCCGCAGTCATGAGTATGACCTGCGCGACCGCGACGCGATTGCCCGGTTGCTGGAAACCACGCGTCCCGAGGTCATCATTCATCTGGCGGCGGTAGTAGGGGGTATCGAGGCGAATCGCCGCAATCCCGGTCGCTTTTTTTACGACAATGCGATCATGGGCATCGAACTGATGGAGCAGGCCCGGCTATCAGGTGTCGAAAAATACGTTGTGGCAGGAACCATTTGTGCGTACCCCAAACACACCCCCGTGCCATTTCGTGAAGACGATCTGTGGAGCGGCTACCCCGAGGAAACCAATGCACCCTACGGCCTGGCCAAAAAAATGCTGATGGTTCAGGCACAAGCCTACCGCCAGCAATACGGAATGAACGCCATCAGCCTGCTGCCGGTTAATCTCTACGGACCGAGAGATAACTTTGACCCCACTTCCAGCCACGTGATACCCGCACTCATTCGCAAAGTCATCGAGGCTCAGGCCCAACAACAACGTTGGATCGAAGTCTGGGGAACCGGATCCGCATCCCGTGAATTTTTATACGTGGACGACGCTGCGGCGGGCATCGCTCTGGCAACCGAACGGTATGACCATGCCGATCCGGTCAATTTGGGATCCGGCCAGGAAATCACCATTCGTCAGCTCGCTGAAACGATCTGTGAGGCATGTCATTTTGACGGAGAAATCCGCTGGAATACGGACAAACCCGACGGCCAGCCGCGACGCTGTCTGGATACCAGCAGGGCACGCGAACAGTTCGGATTCGTGGCCACCACGCCGTTATCTACGGGACTCCAGAAGACCATCCATTGGTACCGTCAGAACGTCACCAGCAAAGCTGCGTAATCGGCGAACTCTCGGGTCCTGGACCTTTCGCCATGCCGCCCACGGTGCCGGCCCTTCACCAACCCCCGCGCGCAATTCCCGGCCACACCGAAGCGGTAGACGTGCCGCCCCTGAAAATCGTGGTCGTAAGGGGCAATCGATGCAGCGCGACAGAGCGGACCTGCTTCGAGGGATCATCGTAATCATTCGGAGTCGGATCCATGTTTCTTTCTCTCTTGGATGACAACCAACCCGCGCAAGGCGGGTGCGGGTAGCTGAACCGTTTGCTGCTGAGCAATGTGACGGATCATCGTCGTTCCGGTGATCTCAACACCACTTCGTTTCGAGCGTCTGCAAAGCCAATCATGGAAAGCGAAACTAGCTACACCGAGCCAGTCAACGAGTGAGAGCTACCGAAACCGCAGGTCGGCACCCGGCATTGCTTATCCCCAATCCGCACACCCCTTTGGACTGACGCAGGCGCCCCACGCAGGCACGACTCCTCAAGTCGCAAGCCGCTAGCAGTCATCCTCGGCAAACTGCTGCAACGATCCCACACTCGGCATGGGCTGCCGTGTAGCTCGCGGCTGAATCTTGAACTCGGGGTGAAAAAAGAGCGAGGTAGTCCACGTGAAATCATTAATCGGCCCGAAGCCCGACATATCGACCTGTATCAAACCAGTGTCTCGCAGGAATGCCGTGGCCTTGGGATACCAATCACTATTGTCAAAAATCAGCACCCCGCCTGTCTGCAACGCTTGAACCGCCTCTCGCACACAA
Source organism: Blastopirellula sp. (assembly GCA_002701545.1). Classification (GTDB taxonomy): domain Bacteria; phylum Planctomycetota; class Planctomycetia; order Pirellulales; family Pirellulaceae. The sequence continues at coordinate 88,163 of NZVR01000048.1, forward strand.
AGCCCGCGAAACATCCCGTCGACAATCACGACGTCGTATTTGCCCCGCTCACGGGGAAAGTTCACATAGGCGTCCTGGTCACTCGCTAGGTGTACTTGCACGTTGCTCCCAGTCAATCCATCGCGAACTTTTTCGAACCACGCGGGGTCGCTTTCCACGCTGGTCACTTGGCCGGCAATTTTCCCCCAAAACAGGGTCGAATTACCACAACCATATTCAAAGACAGAACAGCGCGAGAAATCCAACTGACGCAGGTACTCAATTGTGGGATAGGTATACCACGGTACTGGGTCGCCGTTGGCGTCAAGGCACGCTGCGTGTTGCATTGATTTGGCCTGACCGAATCCTTCGGCAAGGATATCAAGACACCGCAGTAACCGCCGCTGTGTGCGGGGAAGAAGTTTTCTAGCTCGCTTGAACATTGGGCATTCCTGAATTCATTCAGCTTTTGCTGTGAGATTGTGGAGTCAACTTTCGGTACAACACGTCATGATGCGAGAGTTCCGCGAGCGGTTCATACCAAGAGGACAAGTACGTATCGATCTCTTCGCGATAGCGCGCCTCGATTAGCAGAAATCGAGGTGCGTGTCGCCGAAAATCTAATCCGCGCAAGGCGGGTAATTCAAAGCCTTCGACATCTAGCGACAACAAGTCGATTTGCATGATTTGATGTCGATCGAGTAGTTGGCTGAGCGTACACGCGGGTACGGTCAACTCTCGCGTCTCGACTTGCTGGCAATCGCAACCGGAGCGAATGTGTTCCTCTTCTTCTTGGCTTGACTTCATGCCACCCTTGACCAGCGACATCAGATCGCAATACCGCATCTCCACCGTGGGACTCTCGTAATCGTCCGCAACCAAGGCAGTGTTTTCGACCAGGCAGCGCGGTCGATTCGTACGACAACGTTCCGCTAATTCAGGCACAGGTTCTACCAGCAAACCGCGCCAGCCTCGGTAGCGTTCGAAATACAAAGTATTACTTTGTTGCACCCCATCGTTGGCTCCCGCTTCGATAAAGAAGCCATCGTCAAAATCCAGATATTTTTCCAGCTTGAGATCCAACGCGTTCAGTGCAAATGACTGACGACGAAACTTTGAAGAAACCCGATGGAGAAATTTAGTCGCTACACTCATGCCACCCTCCTACGACTTCCTACCATGCGACGCAACTTTTCGACGCGTGACCACCAGCGCCGCATTCCACGCGGTCCTCCGAAGTTATGCTCAAAATCGAATGCGTCTGCCTCACACATTCTGGTAATCGCCGCTGGATGTCGCAGTACCTCGGGCATCGGGAGCCGAGGCAGATTCGCCAACGGATTCGTGCTGCAACTGGTTCGCGTGGCATCCGCGCGAAATCCGATGTTGCTGACGAGATTCACATCCGGTGTGACGCTCAACAGATCATGCTGCCAACAGGTATACAGCCACAGAAAATCCCAGCTGCTATTCTTGCCTGAGAAATGGTCTCGAAAGATCGAGTGCCAGTATTTCTTTTCCGCAGCCGTGTCCCAAGGGCTCACGAGGTCGTCGGCAGTGAGCAAGCTGGGCTGACGCACATTGGCATCAAATTTTTCCCAGGTACTTCGCCAAGTCGCCCAACCCCAACAATGGAAATACTTCGAAAAGTAGTAACTGGAACTTGTTCGTGAATGACCCTTTTGAAAATTGCACCCGCAGATATTCCCCACTTTTGACTCATCACGATACTGATCCAGCAAGCGATCGCAATAAGTAAAGAATGAAGGATCGGGTAGACAATCATCTTCCAGAACGATAGCCTCTTCGGCCTGTTGAAAAGCCCATCGCAGACCGCTGGTAATGCGCTGATAACACCCCAAATTCGATTCAGCGAAGTCCGTCAACACATCGCAAGGCCACGATACTTGGTCGATAATGGCCCGCGTTTCGGCCACCCGCTCCGCCTCGCCGGCAACATGTGGTCGAGCGCCGTCCGACACGACATACAACCGTTTCGGCCGCGCCATGGCAATGGCATTGAAAACCAACTGAGTCAAATCGGGGCGATTGAATGTCAGGAAGATCACTGGTGTCGACGTTTCCATCCACATGCCTTTCTGTCAGTACAACTAGCAGCGGGGTCTCCGCTCCCACGCAATCATCGCGGGCGTACTAACCGCATCACCGTGCTATCAACACCAATTCCATGTGATCACGCCCTGGCACCCTGTCGTTAGCGTGCATCACCGTGACCTCGTCCGGTGAAGGACTCTCATGGCAGAGGTTTGGCGGTCAGCAGCATAGTCGATTATCCAGAACCAGGACAATGTCGTTTTCTGGCCGAGCCGGCACAATGCTTGCATCCCACAGGGGCACGGGCGTAAGACCGTTGCATGACGTTGGAATGCTCATGGGTGCTGGCTGCGCGGCGAGACGGTGGTGCTCTGACCGCGCGTCGCAGTCACATCGACTTCATGCTGCTGGAACACGGTGTTTTGTCGGCAATGACTGGCGTGGCACTACGTGATCCGGCGGCGCCGTCGACACCCGTTCACAAGCTGCTTGATACACCTTCCAGGTCGCTGCTGCGGTCTTGTCCCAGGAGAACTGGCGGACACGTACCAAGCCACGTTCGATCAGCGGTTGACGTTGCTCAGGATGGGTCAACAAATCGCTCAGGATATCGGCTAATTCATCTGTGGCAGGCGGATCAAACAGCAACGCCGCGTCGCCAGCAACTTCCGGGATGCTCGACGTATTTGCGGCAACAACAACAGTCTGGCAGGCCATCGCTTCCAATACGGGGATACCGAATCCCTCATACCGCGAGGGATACACCAACGCCAGGGCATGGTGGTACAACGCCCGTAATTCCTCGTCGGTGACCGATGTCAACGTCTCCACGTGCTCCGCCAACCCCAAAGCGGCAATCTGCTGCTGCTCGTGTCGCGTGAGGCAACTGCCAGCCACAACCAACCGCACGCGAGGATCGCGAGACACAACCGCCTGCATCGCTCGGAGCAGCCGATCGAAGTTTTTGTAGGCGGCCCGAGAACCGACATAAAGAAAGTATGGCGTGCGATCTTGACATCTTGGTGGCGCAAATTCTGGTGGGGCGTAAGCGGCCTGCTCCTCGGGGCCATCGATCTCCGCGGCAGGACCTAAATCTGCAGCTAAATGGATCACAGAAACTCGATCTTCGACTTCCGGATAAAACTCTAACAAATCGCGACGTGTGCTTTCCGAGATGCAGATGATCCGCCTGGCGGCAAGAATCGCAGCTTGTTTGAGACGTGCGTTCCGGCGGCGTCGATCCACAAGTTCAGGAAATCTTTCGTGGATCATATCGTAGACAGTCACGACCAGAGGCTGTCGCAGCGATGCTAACGCTTGGTTGGACAACAATCGATAGCTAGTCGGATGCACCACGTCGGCTTGGGTGTTCGCATACAGCTGGCGAAAGAACCGTCGTCTCCGCCACTTGACCCAAGCTTTGGGGCCCCGATAGGTGTCGCACTGTTGCCACTGCAACTGACTGTGTTCGAGAACATGTGTATCTGGTTTCGAGACAGTCGCCAGAATCGGCGTCCAGCTTGAGGGGAGTCGGGAGATCAACTCGGCGAAATAGCGATTGATTCCACCNGCACGCTGCACGCTGTAGATGGCACCGTCATACAGTATGCGCATCGTTTCTACCTCCGACTGGATGTGACCACATCAGGCTGCCTGCTGAGATCCATGCAACGGAGCTTGTTTAGGCGCCGCATCCTCGGGAACCCGGTAGGCTATGAGACTGGTCCCCCCAAGTCGTTGAAGTGGCAAATCTCGATGCAATTCGTTCAGGTAACGAAAAACACCGCGTGTTTCTCGACAACGCAAACCACGGTAGTCATGCCATACGATGCAACCACCGGGAGCAATCATTTGCAGCGCTTTTTCGGTATCGCTTTTGATGTAAGCGTAGCTATGCCCACCATCAATGAAAATCAGGTCCATTTTCCCCCGATATGGCTCCACATCGAGTGCAGCGCTATCTTGAAACAGCTGTTCGACTTTGTGCGCCACTTCAGTCTCGGAGTAGACGAATTGATCGAAGTGTGATTCGGAGACCGCGTGCGACACATCGTGAGCATTCATCTCGCTGTGCAGTTGCATGCTGGGATCATCGGGAGGGAGCGTTAAAGTGGTAATCTGCGCATCGCTGCATGCGTTCAAAGCCATCAAGTAGGTGGTTCTCCCGGAGCACGTGCCAAACTCGAAAATCCGCCGCACGTCCTTCGACAGACAAGCCAACACATACGCTTCCTCATCACTCGTTGTGGCTGGTAGTTGATTATTGGGATTGCCGAGAAAGTAAACCGCTCCTTGACGCGCTCGCTCGACAGAATCACAACGGAAGCGACTGTCAAACTCGGGTAACTTCACCGCGGCGATAGGGAATTGCGGGTGCCGTCGGCGATGACGCCGATACTCTCGATAGACGAGGATACCTGTGGTGGTGGCAAACAACGCCGTCAACCATGGGAAGCCTTCAAGCAGCCATGCGTCGAACATACCGGATTCATTTTTTATGAGGGTCGCGGGGGTCCAAGAGAGCAGTCTTATAGCAAATCGCCCCCAAAGCAACAACGGAACTTTACCACCGCCCGTTGGCGAGTCAGCTCATGGCTTCGAGGCAAGACGGGTTGGTCCCCACCAAGGGCTACATATCCAGCGTAAGCGAGCAGTTTGCACGGATTCCACTGCTCAGCTTCACCCTCTTATGGCGACTTTGCTGACAAGTTGAATCGCGCTAGCACTTTGTCGTTCCGGACGATCACATGACGATTGGCATACGCGGGATGGGCCCAACAGACACCATCCCTGCGGGCAAGTTGGGTTCGCGTCGGGTCAATCAACTGCGTGCGGTCGATTTCATCGAATCCTGCGGGAGACAATTTGCCAATGATTAACTCCCCACGTTCATTGAACATCCAGGTACGATCGCCGTTCTGTACAAAGTGGATATTGGCCCAGCGCGCTTTGGGAACCGCGGTCAGATCCTCCCAGATACGTTTGCCGGTTTTCGCTTCGAGGCAACGCAGTTCGCCATAACTATCAACTCCGTAGATGTGGTCTCCCAGGCGGACTGGGGTGCTGATAATGGACTGCAGCGCATCGGTATCTCGTTCACTCCGGCCGACCGCTTGCCACATCGTTTCCGCAGCAACCTTGTCATCCGACAGCTTTAACATCAGTGATCCGTCGTAGAAGGAAGTCACAAACAATTCGTTTCGATGCAACACGGGTGTGGCAATGCCAATGGGCATATTTTTCGGTGGGAACGCAATCCGCCAGTGCACCTTACCACTGAGCGGCTGCAAACCCGCCACGCTATCCCCCGTCCAGCAAGCCAGGACGTCTTGCCCGGCTTGTCTGGTAATCACCGGCGCCGCGTAGCTGGCACGGTCCTGGAGAGACGTCCACACTTCTTTTCCGCTCTGTTTGTTTAGCGCCACCATGCAGGCATCTTTCCCGCCAATCTGGAGAATGACCAGATTCTGATAGATCAGTGGTGCTGCCGCGATGCCCCAGATTGGCATTCGGATGGCATAGTCTTGATTCAGGTCACGTTTCCAGAGCACNGTGCCATTGGTGGCGTCCAGGCAATGCAAATGTCCCATCGCACCGAGTGCGTAGGCTTTGCCGCCATCGATGGTGATACAAGCCCGCGGTCCCGCAGTGTAGCTAATGGTGTACGGACAAAGGTATTCAACCGACCACAACGATTCTCCTGTCTTCTCATCGAAACAATGAATTCGTTCACGTTGCTCAGGCTCGACGATACGGTCCGAAATATAGACCCTACCTTCGGCGACCGTTGGACCGCTGTACCCCGCCTCGATCGGTACTTGCCACACCGGTTGCAATCGCTTGGCGTTGAATTTGGTGACAAGCCCATCTTCTTTCCAGACGCCGTCCCGATGAACGCCACGCCATTGAGGCCAATCATCCGCGCACGCCAGCAGATGAGAACCGATAACAAGCGAGCAGAAGGTCAATGAAAAATAAAGAAGGTTACGCATCGAGGCGGTCCGATCTAGCAAAGTGAAGAGCGGGTAATTCGTGTTTTCGGGCTGGCCTTGTGACCAACCTGAACCAGGTGCGGACTCTATCTTAGCGGTCTGGCACCCGTGGTGGGAACGCTCATTTTGGTCCGCCGCACGGTCTCTTGTGAAGTCCCCCTGGTCGCTGGTATGCTCACGTAGCGAGGCGGCAGAACCACAAAGCACGTACTCACAGTAGAAAATTGCATGCGAAACGTAATCACATTGGTCTTAGGTGGGGGACGCGGGACACGTCTGCATCCGTTAACAAAATACCGTGCCAAGCCGGCAGTTCCGTTGGCAGGCAAGTACCGCCTGATCGACATCCCGCTGTCGAACTGCATCAATAGCGGCCTGAACCACGTCTACGTGTTGACACAGTTTTTGTCCGTCAGCCTGCATCGGCACATTCGTCAAACGTACCGGTTTGACTCCTTCAGCGGTGGCTTTGTGGAAGTCCTGGCCGCACAACAAACGCCAGACAAGGGCACCGATTGGTACCAAGGTACGGCCGACGCCGTCCGCAAAAATCTTCGTTACCTGGAGCAAAAAGGTGTCGACTACGTACTGATCCTTTCTGGCGATCAGCTGTATCGCATGGACTTCCGCGACATGATCCGTACGCATCAGGAAGCCAACGCGGATGTCACCATTGCAGCCTTACCTGTCGGCCGCGAGGAAGCCAAATCTCTGGGTGTGATGAGGATCGATGATTCCGGACGCATCGTTGGCTTTGCCGAGAAACCCCAAACAGAAGAAGAGCTGGATCAGGTCCGCACAGAGCCCAGTTGGATTGATTCGAAAGGGATCGAAAGTCAAGGCCGAGACTGCCTGGCCAGTATGGGCATCTACCTGTTCAACCGCGACTTCCTCGTCGATGTACTTACCAAAACAACCTACGAGGACTTTGGCAAAGAAGTCTTTCCCGCAGCGTATCGAGCCAAGCATGTGCAAGCACACCTGTTCGACGACTACTGGGAAGACATCGGTACCATTCGCGCATTCTATGAAGCGAACCTTAGTCTGGTTAGAGACAAACCACCGTTCGCACTGAACGCTCCCAACGCTCCCGTCTATTCACGCTCTCGTTTTCTACCACCCACGATGGTTGAGAATGCGTCCATCAATCGCAGCTTGATCGCCGATGGATGCCGAATCGGCAAAGGCGCGGTCATCGAGAACAGTATCATTGGTTTGCGAACCCACATCAGCGAAGGCGTGGTGATTCGAGACTCGATCGTGATGGGAGCCGACTATTACGAAGCCGATAGCGAAGACGACGCGCCACCGGTGACAATCGGAGCCGGCAGTGAAATTCGCGGAGCCATTCTCGATAAAAACTGTCGCGTTGGAAAAGACGTTCGGATCGCCAACTCCTCAGGCATCACCGACAGTGAAGATTCCGACATCATGGTCGTTCGCGATGGCATCCCGATCGTCCTCAAAGACGCCGTCCTGCCTGACGGCTGGCGCGATCACTAGTGTTCAGATTGGACCAACTCCCTCCCTTGGCAGCGCACGTCAAGCAACTCGGGCCAGCGAGTTCGGCACACCAAGTCACCATCGCCAACGCCGCCCGCCGGATGCTGCAGGCGAAGTCCAGCTCCAACTTGCCACCCGGCAGCAGGTAACGCGGTTCCTGCTGCCCCCGAGACATTGGCCCACGCCGCGTTGGCTGCTGCCCTGAATTCTGCAGTTTCCCGCCAAATCTGAGACCTGACTTCGGCAAATGCCTGAGCTATGATTGAAGAGGTAGCTCTTCGTGTGCTACCGTTTTTGCCAATTGTTCCGGCGCTTTGCAGCACTGTACGACCGTCCTCCGAGTAACTCGATGACATCCAACCAACGACTTTCTGGAATCTTTACTCCCAATATCGTCCCTCTTGATGCGCATGGGGAGATCAACGAAGAGGAAACGCGCCGCTACGTCGATTGGCTGATCGAACGGGGCGTGCATGGCTTGTACCCCAATGGTTCCACGGGTGAATTTACGCGGTTCACTGTCGAAGAGCGTCAACGGATCATCGAGATCATCGCGGACCAAACTGCAGGGCGCGTGCCGATCCTGGCGGGTGCCGCCGAAGCCAATGTGCGCGAAACGATTCGCGCCTGCGAGACATACTACGACCTGGGTGTCCGCGCCGTCGCCATCGTCTCACCGTTTTACTACAAGCTGAGTCCCGACGGTGTCTATGCCTACTTCAAAGAAATCGCCGATCATTCACCGATCGATGTGACCCTCTACAACATCCCGATGTTCGCATCGCCCATTGATGTGCCCACCGTCCAACGCCTGGCAGACGAATGCCCTCGCATTGCGGCGATCAAAGATTCCTCGGGTGATCTGCCACATATGATGCGCATGATTACCGCCGTACGGCCCAACCGACCAGACTTCGCCTTCCTCACCGGTTGGGATGCTGCCCTGATGCCCATGCTGTTAATCGGCTGCGATGGCGGAACCAACGCCACCAGCGGTGTTGTCCCAGAGATCACTCGCAAACTCTATGACCTGACCCTGTCAGCCCGATTAGACGAGGCACGCGATCTGCAATATCGTCTGCTGACCTTGTTCGACGCCATGATTTACAACAGCGAGTTCCCTGAAGGTTTTCGCGCCGCCCTCCGCTTGCGTGGCATCCAAACTGGCGTCGGCCGCCAACCCCAATCATCCAATCAGCAAGTCGACCTGGTCAGTCTCACAAACCAGCTGCAGTGCTTGTTGGCCGCAGAAGGATTTACCGAAGAACCCCTCGGNGGATGCCCTGTTGGTGAGTCATTCGATACGGATCAGATCAGTACGATCGTCGAAAAGGTCGTTGGCGAACTGCAACGTCGCGGCATGGCGTAACTTCACGGACCGTGGTCGTCCGATCGCCTCGGCTGCCAGTCGCCTTACCCTCGCTGTTTCCGCGCGCCCTCTCCGTCTTCGCTCACCACGCTATTCCGGCTGAAGCGGTGGTTGCTCACGAGCGACAGAATAGTCTCGCTGCGCTACCGTAGGATGCCCCATCGGCCCAAAGGAATCGAATTCCGCGCACTGTTCTCGGCCGGGTACAAACTCCACTTCAATGGCACTCTCCGTCACACGACAAAGCTGAAAGCCAAAGCGGGTCTCGGTGTCTGACCAGCGCTCACTCAGCTGGCATGTATTCCCTGCAGCAGCTGTTCGATACAGCCGAATTCCATCCACCTCCTGGACAGGGCGACCCGTGTGAACATGCCCACAGAAAACAATCTCCACCTGAGCCGCCTGGAACAGGCGCCAGAGTCGTTGACGATGCGGGGGGTCAATGGAAAAGTACCAATTGTCGTATTGGTCACCCTGGGTCAAATCCCAAGCCGGCTCGTCGAGATGCTCGATGAACGGCCAGTAATGCATGACGACCACATGATGTCGCGTCGGCGGCAAGTGCGGAATACGCTCCAGCAAGCTCCACATACGAGACTCGTGCGGAAACCCTGTTCCAGCGACGGCGGCATAAATGCCTGTAAACCGCACGTTGCGATGTACGAAGGTCCAATGAATGGGACCGAAGTACGAAGCGAATAGATCCAACCGCCGTTGAGTCATATTCCAATCGGGGTCATTCCACTCCAACCCTTTCCAGCGATGCTTCACGCCATTCTGAACGGTATGTTTGTTCCCCACATCCATGTTTCCAGGAATCACAAACACTGGGAATGGCAACGTCTCAAGATCTGCTTGAGCTTGCTGGTATTCAAATTCATGGGTATCCCCATCGCGCGTCAAATCGCCACCGTGGAGCAGCAGATCTGCCCTGGTTTCCGCCATCTGCTGTTTGATCGCTGCCCAACGTTGATTGATCGCCGGACGAAAGCGGTAGGAACGCGGTGTCCCCATGTGGCTGTCATTGACGTGCAGAAACGCCCAAGGTGCGTGGTTCACGGTGATGCCTTTTCTTTGGTTTGCTTTACGAATTGAAACGAATACAGATCGGCATCTTGAAGCACAAACCGCAAACGCACCGGCTGACCCACCAATTCCTGCACGTCCTCATGTTCCTTCCAGCGAACGGAGCGTGCTACGGAATCCCCAAACTGAGAAATACAGTCCTTCAGCGCATAGCCCGGCAACGGCTCACCGGCTGCGTTTTGAATTTCCACCCGCAAGGTACCTGCTGCCGAACTGGCAAAATTCAAATCCAGCCTGGATCCGTCAAATGTCATCGTCTTGGTCAGCAACTCACCTCCACGCGCCGTCGCCGAAGCAGAAACGAAGCCATCCAACCGCAAGGTGTAACGGCGCAGGGCACTGCCTTTGCCATGCCAATAATTCTCTGTCGCATAGAGCGACAACTCCGCCGGTGCGCCCGGCAGTTCACTTGCCGTTTCTACCACACCCCACGCCAGATAATGGGCGCCGTAGTGCCACGTTCCCGGACGCTCGGGTCCGGGACGCAAGAATGACTCATTCCAGCGTTTAAAATGCACGCCGTCACGACTGGTCATGAATAGACCATCGGTCAACGCATATCCGTAACGTGGATTCGACGATGCCCGAAGTTTCCGGTTCTTAACGTCCGGCAGTTGCTGCATCGTCGCAGAGGGGCCCCGGTCAATGTAGCGTGTTGGAAACCCGATCAGCACATGCGGCGCCCGGTGGTAAACCTGCACCGCATTCGTGTAGAGTTGAACCTCGGGAGAATCGACATAGGTCAAGTTGGTCGCCTGATTCCAATCCACCAGGTTGTCGGACACTGCCGTGCGAATCGCTCGATAGCCTGCCGGTTTCCATTGATCGTCTGTGATCGTGCCGGCAGTAAAGACGCGCCAGTAAGCCCGGTATTTGCCAATCCTCGGATCCCAAAATGCCAGATTCTGAGAATCAAAGGCGCCTTGGAGGCGCAAGATCGGGGCATTATGGAAAGGTGACCAGTGCAGTCCATCTGGTGATTGGAACACCAGTAAACCGTTCGGTTTGCTGGAGCGCAAAATCGCCTTGTAGCGGGCCTCTGCCGGAGCATCCGGATTGGCGTCTTTAAACACTGCAGGGTGCCCGGGATCGACGTGGAGGTCACCGACCACTCCACTGGCCATCACAATATTGTTGGCCCGCTGGCCACCAAAAGCGTGTTGCTGCAGATGTGGCTTACGCCAGTGAATTCCGTCATCGCTCTCTGCATAACAACAATAGAGCGGATGCGCACCACCGTCTAACTTGCCCTCGCTGACGCGCAGATGCCACGCTTTGTAGTACATGCGATACACATCTCCGTCGCGGAATACACTGTGATATCCGCAGCCAGTACCTTCCCAAGCTTCGTCATGGACGATCGCCAACTCGCGCGGGCGAGGATGATGTAGCCGCAAGGCAAGCTCACCCTCCATCCGCTGGATTAGAAAGTCATCGATCAACAGGTTGCGTCGCACACCCACCTGAATCGGTGCTGGGGTGTCAGCCAATGTCGTGGTACAGGGAATACCGAGTACGATGCACAGCAACAGCGTCTTCCACATCAATCCATCCTTCTTGCAAACGGGAGCGTGGGTCCAGGGGATCTCTGGTTGCGATTGTACGCTGTCCCAGCGCATCATTCTGTACCACATACGGAACACCCAACCAGAAACCAACTCTGCAAACAAATGACGCAAAGCGGCCACAGGACATGATGCTGCGCCGATGTGTCGGCCGGATCCCCCAACCGTGCCAGCGTGTTGCCACCCCCACCCATCGTGGCCATTTCGATGGCATTCGGCGCCTTAAACTCGCCCCCGCCACCCCTCAATTTCAGCTTCGTGACGGATTCAGATATTTTCTCGACAAGAAAAGGTTGATTGCCAGAATCACAACGGTATGTTCGGAGAAAGCCAAACAGCACTCGGGAAACAAACTATGTCGCTAACAAATCGCCGTCGCTTCATCCAACAAACCGCTGCCGTGGGAGTGGGCGTTGCCACTGCCGGACTTTGCCAAAGCGCCGTCGCCGCAAACGACAAAATTCGCGTCGCCTGTATTGGTGTGCGTGGACGCGGCAATTCCGTCATGCGCAGCTTCGCTGCAGAATCAGACTGCGAGATCTCGCATATCTGTGATGTCCGAGAATCCGTCAGACAACAGCGCGGTGCCGAACTGAAAGAAAGAACGGGCCGCATGCCCAAACTGGTCAACGACTACCGTACGCTGTTGCAGGATGACTCCATCGATGCATTGATGGTCGCCACCCCTGACCATTGGCATGCGCTGTTGACCATCGACGGTTGTCTAGCCGGTAAAGACGTTTACGTTGAGAAACCAGCCAGCCACAACATCGCAGAAGGTAAGGTGGCTGTGGCTGCCGCGAGAAAAAATAACTGCATGGTGCAAATGGGCACTCAAATTCGCAGCGCCCCATTCATGCAGGAAGCAATTAAATACATCCAAACGGGTGCCCTGGGAAAAGTACACTTCGGACGCGCCTGGGAAACAAGTCGCAATGCGTCCGTTCATTTGCCACCAGACAGTCAGGCACCTGCCGATTTGGATTACGACCTCTGGCAAGGTCCTGTGAAAGAAAGAAAATACAACAGCGCGCTGGTGAACAATGCGTGGCGCTGGTTCTTTGATTACGGTACGGGCGACCTGGGAAACGATGGTGTCCACCGCATCGACTACTGTCGGTGGGCTATGGGAATTGAAGGGATGCCGGAAGCGATCTCCTGCGCCGGTGGCAAGCTGTTCTTTCAAGACGACCAGCAATGGCCCGACACCATGTTTGTCAATTACGAGTATCCTGGCCAAATTTTGCAGTACGAAATGCGATTGTGGTCCCGCCCCAAACTGTTCGGTGCCGGTGAAGGTGCAATTCTTTACGGCGAAAACGGGTCGCTGTTTCTAACCAATACAGGCTGGAAAGCATTTGATGCCAATGGCAAGCTCGTGCAACAAGGCCAAAGTGATGTGGGTCAGCAAGCGCATGTCCGCAACTTCCTGGACGCGGTTCGCAGCCGTAAACGTCAGGATTTGAATCAGGAAATCTACTCGGGCCATGTCAGCACTGTCATGTGCCATGCTGGCAACATCGCTTGGCGAACGGGTAAACGACTGCGCTTCGATGCGCAAAAAGAACGATTTGATGACGCCCAGGCCAACGATTACCTAGGCCGGGAACACCGACGCGGGTTTGAACTTCCGAAAATCGGCTGAGACACCCAATTCGGCGCCCCCTTGCTGAAGCTGCCGCGCGTTTCAGCTCAGGTCATACACTTCGACGCGTCCAAAATCGGGAAAGCGCCCTGCTTTCTGCTTCGAAGGCTGACCCTTGGTACCAACCAAGACCAACTGCTTGCCGCCTTGGGCATAGCAAGCCTGTGTAACGCGATAACCCGTCTTGTGTGCAGCCAGTCGCTTGCCACTTTCCATGTCGAAGCATGCCACGTTCCAAGCACCGCCACGCAACCGACCCGCCATCACAAACTGCCGACCTTCGGGATGCACTGCCAGGGTCTCCATCAGACCCTCGCCCGACTCTCCCTGATGCGTTTCGTCGACCTTTTCGGGTGGGTCCTTTTGCCATGCCCACTTCTGCCAAAGTTGTCGGCCATTGCCCGCCATCGGATCGCGCATCGGCCCCATTCCAGCGAGCAGCAGGTGGTCTCCTGAATGGGAAAACTCCATGGCAAAGATTCCGCCCAGATAACAATGACTCTTGATAATTCCCCAACTGGTAAAGTCCGACGTCGTCCAGTTCGCAGCTAATTTTCCCGTTGCCATCTCGAAGACGCGCACTTCACCCATCAGATTACCGGCAGCCACAAACTCCCCGCTCGGACTAAAGGCCACCGCCTGAACGGAAGGTACGTGGGGCAAGCTATGAAGTATCTCACCTGTCTCTACCGACACGATCTGCAACGATGGCTCCCGTTCCGGTGCCGGTTCGTAACGATACCCACCGGCAAGATATTGCCCCGTCACCGAAGCGAGCCATTGACCATCCTGGGAAACCGCCATATCCCATGACCAAAAATCGTGGAGTCGGACCTGTCGGATCGAAGTGTCCGACGTGGGAGAGTACCATTGCACGCACCCATCGTACCCCGCTGACAAAATCAGATCCTCGGTGGGCCAAGCGGTCGAACTGACATAACTGTCATGAGCAAACAGTTTCCGCTGGTCGCGTGTCTCGAACGACAGCTCATAGACACCATCCATACAGCCTGCGGCCAACGCGCGGCCATGCGGAGCAAGAGCGGCACCAAGCACCCCTGTGGGTAATTTGAAATCGTGCTTCTTGTTGAACTTTAGTTCCATGCTCATATCTCAACCGTTGGTCGCCACGACACGACACGCCTGAACTCGGTGTTGGATCGCTATGGTGTGATGTGGGTACATCAGAATGGTTCTCTGGGAGGTTGACTCGACTTCGGAGTGAATCAGCCCGTCTGTAACAATGCGTGTATCGGTTCCGCGTCCTCTTCAACGCGTTGAAAGGTTGGCAATCCGGGCAAATCGTAGGTTTGATGTGGGTCGACCCCCAATGCGCGAAAAATGGTAGCGAACAGTTGGCGGTTGTCGACAGCACCCTCGGTCACTTCCACCCCCAGTGGGTCGGTGGCTCCATACACCATCCCTCCCTGAATCCCCGCTCCGGCCATCACCAAGCTCCAAGCCTGAGGGTAATGGTCACGACCTCGGGCCTCATTCAACCACGGCGTGCGGCCAAATTCTCCCATCGCAATCACCAGGGTATCTTCCAGCAGCCCTCGCTGCTGCAAGTCCGTAACCAGCTGATAGAGCACGTTGTCTAACTCGGGAACCAACATTTGATGCATTTCGTGCTGGTACACATGATTGTCCCAGGGCATACCGTTCGCCACCATGACGAACGTCGCACCATGTTCAACCAAGTGCCTGGCCTGGAGCGCGTGCTGTGCAAAAGCACCCTGACCGTAGCGTTGTCTTTCTCGTTCAGGTAGTTGTTCGAGATCAAACAGGGGGGCACAGCTCATCAGACCCTGCACGCGACGAAACGCGGCGTTGTGTTTTTCCGCAGCCTGGCTCCGCTGATCATTTTCGTATTTGCGACTGAAGAAACTGCGCAGCGCTTCACGATCCGCGTGATCCAGCTCAGAAAGATTTTCGCTGCGTTCAATATTGGGGATCGAATACGAGCCACCTGCGCGGACCGGGCCATACTCAGCACCCAACCAGCCCGCCCAATTGCCAGCTTTGAATGCCTTGAATTCGTTTCCTTCAGGACAGGGGTCCAGCAGAACAAACTGCGGTACAGGCGAGTCCAATTGCCCCAATTGTTCGGCGATCACCGACCCGAGAATCGGACGCGTGAACGGCGGCCTTGGCTGGTCGCCCCGAGTCAGCACGTCAATCGCTTGAAAGTGCTGATTGGGTTTCGTGCGCATACTTCGTACAACCGCCAGCTTGTCCATGATCGTGGCGCATTGCGGCATCAGCTGGCTTACTTGAATACCTGGCAAGTTGGTCGAGATGGCTCCAAAAGGCCCACCGGTCTCCGTGCCTGGCTTTGGATCCCAAGTCTCAAATTGGCTCGGTGCACCGCACAGCCAGAGCAGAATACACCGTTTCCCGGCCCGCTTGGTTTCGTCGGCCAACGCTGGGATCGAAAACAATCCACTGAAACTCCCCACCGACGCGGCGCCCGCAGCAAAAGATCCCTGCAAGAACAGCCGGCGATGGAAGGCGTGCTCGGGGCTACCGCACTCGTGAGTGTCTGACATCTTCCGCGTGGTGTTCATGGCATCAATGGTTCATGCAAAATTCCGCACTTGTCAACACAGACCACACTGCCTGTTCCAGTGCTCGCATTCGCTCTGCAGCGCGTTTCTCGAGATAAGTGACCAACACGTTGGTTTCTTCTTCGTCGGGCAGCCGTGCAAAGGCGACCTCGAACAAGCGTTCAACCCGAGCACGATCATCCGGCAAGGCAGCCAAGCGTCGCAGTAGATGACGTTCGTCCGTGGTCGTACGGATCAACGTTTCGACCTGTGTGCTGTTGCTCAGAAACAACGCCTCAGAAACGGAAGCGGACGTCTCGTCGGGGAGCACAGCAGGAAACTGCTTGCGGAACGCGTGAACGAGCGGAGCATCGTTCTGGAATGCTCCCTGAATCACCATTTGGAACGAACGCGCCAGCTGCTCAGCGGTCATGCGCCGTTCCAGATAGTGGGCAAACAGCGCGGGATCGTTCACGCCTTTGGGCCGTGCGGACGCCAGTTGGTACACGTCACTCAACGCCAGCCGCCGCAATAGGGAACGCATGCGATACCCATTGGTTTCAAAATCACGAGCCAGCCAATCGAGCAACACTGGGTGGCTGGCAGGGTGGCTGCTATCCATTTCATCATGCGGATGCACCAGTCCACGCCCCAACATCATCTTCCACAGCCGATTCACCATGGCACGCGCTACCAACGGGTGCTCGGATAGCACCTCATCGACAAATCTTTGCCGTCGTGAGAACACGGGTACGCGAGGATCATTCGGCAGCTTACCGGCAACATAGAGTTTGTCGCTATCTTCCTGTTTCTCACCCTTGGCCGGTCGCTGCTCGGCAACCGTCGGGGCGAACACAAACGTCAAGCGGTTCGGGGCCGTGCTCCCATCAATGCTGGCAAACTCAGAAAACCCTCCAATTGCCGATTCCACGACACGAGGTCCGTTCTTGGTTTGCTGGTTCTTGCCGCGCCCAAAAAAAGCGACCAATCCCCAGTAATGCGCCTGCTTGATCTCGTCGACCAACATGTGATCGTGACATTGCGCACATTCGACCCGAATTCCAAAAAACGCTGGTGCAATGGCCTCGGCAATCGCCTGATGCTGGTTGTTGCGTTCGTACAAGAACCAAACGGACCCCGCTTCACCCGCTGCACTCGGTCGCGCCAATAAGATCTCGCGCGTGACTTCGTTCCAAGGGCGGTCACGCCGAACCACATCTTCGAGATATCTGCGCCAGCCGAATTGCGTGCGTTCCGCATACTTGTCGGCCGCGGCGCGCCCCATGAGTTCGGCATCCAAAACGTCCGCGACGTGCTGCACATGATCCTCACTAGCCAAAAGCGCGTCGACGAGATGGTCACGTTTTCCGGATCGCCCATCCGTGAGGAACGTTGCGACCTCAGAGGGAGTGGGGATCCGACCTGCTAAATCCAGATACACCCTGCGCACAAAGGTGCGATCGTCACAACGTGGCGCAGACACGACTTCCTCGCGTCGCCACTTGCGGCGAATCAACTCGTCGATCCCCACTTCAGGAGGAGCCTCAGCGAGTTGGGCAACATCGTCCGCTTGCACGGCGACCGGAAGATTTGCCAGCAGGGCCATGAAGAGGCAAGCCTGCCCGATACGCAAACCGGCAGAATGGCAAACCGCAAGTCTGGTCGCCACGGTGTACTCCAATCAGGCAGGCAGGGGATTCAGGGTGGGAAAGGTCTCGCTTTTTAACTCTAACTAATCGGCTTGATCTGTTCCAGACGATCCCTGCGTCGCAACAAGCCACCATTTGACCGAGAAGGGCCCATTGCCGACCATCTGATTCCTTCTCATTCGGATTGCGCCACCAGCAACCGACTCACAATCTCTTCATTCAAAGTAACACCCAACCCAGGCCCGTCCGGTATTTCCACCCAGCCGTCACTCGCCTGGACCGTCTCCAGCGTCAGTTGGTTGCGAATGGGTGACTCCTCGACACAATCCTCAAACAAGAAAGCATCCCGGCAGGTGCTCAACCAGTGCAAACTGGCTGCCGCCGTGATGGGCGAGGTATAGAAGTGATTACACAGGCGGCCACCCATTTCTTCCACGCGCCCGCGGATATAACTCGCGTCCGTGAAGCCGTTACGAGAAAGATCCACCTGATAGACATCCAGGGCGTGCCGGTCGATGAGCGGACGAAACGCTTCTCGACCGCATTCACCCTCACCGGCCGCGATCGGCACCGGTGAACGGTCGCGCAACCAGACGTAGCCATCCACATCTGCTTCTCGTAGTGGTTCCTCCAGCCATTCGATCCCATATTCAGCGAACATCTGGGCGCGGCGCAACGCAGTACGCGCATCCCAAACGCACCCGGCATCAATCAACAGTGTGTTGTCTCCCACTCCCTGCCGTGCTCCTCGCACGAGGTCATGGTCGGTGGTCTCGTTCTCTCCCATTGGCTCCCAACCGAACTTCACGGCGGTATACCCCGCGTCGGTCCAACGTCGGCCAATGTCAGCCGTCGCGGCCCCGTCCGCCCCAAAGAGAATGGATGCGTATGCTCGCAGACGTTGATGCTGTTGACCGCCCAGTAGACGGTGGATTGGCTGATCGAAGAACTTACCTTTCAAGTCCCACATTGCCATATCCAGCGCTGCCATCGCGGCAATCGTGACGGAGGTGCGGCCAAAGTACATCGTGCTGCGATACATCTTTTGCCAAAGACGCTCCGTCTCCAGTGGGTTCTCGCCGACCAGAACGTGCCGCAATCCGGCCGCAATATTGTGACTGAACGGGGCATCAATAATGGCTTTGACGACTTCCGGCGACGCGTCCGCTTCACCAAGCCCTTCCAAACCATTGTCGGTTCGGACGCGCACCAGCAAGGCATCTTGGCTACTGGCGGTTTTCGCTTCCACTGCGGGAACACGAAGGATCTGACAGATGATTTGTGTGATCTGCATTCTCGGCTTCTTTCACTCGCGCCCCGGGGGACACGCTCTTGGGTTTCGACAAAGCGCTCGCCGCAGCGGAGCTCTGGTCCTGCAACTCATGCCAACAGGGGCCGCACGACCTTTCCGTGCACATCCGTCAGTCGGAAGTCACGTCCTTGAAAACGGACAGTCAGCCGTTCGTGATCCATGCCGAGCAGATGCAGGACGGTGGCATGCAGGTCATGCACATGGACGGGGTCTTGCACAGCACCAAAACCGAATTCATCGGTCTCCCCGAACACCTGCCCGCTTTGAATACCGCCACCCGCCAACCACATCGTAAACGCATCGATATGGTGATTACGCCCCGTGTACTGTCGGACCTCACCCATAGGCGTTCGACCGAACTCACCGCCCCAAATCACAATCGTCTCATCCAGCAGCCCACGGCGTTTAAGGTCTCGGATTAAAGCAGCTCCCGGCTGGTCGATATCTTGACACTTGGCAGGCAAATGCTTTTCTAACGTTTCGCTGGAACCACCGTGATGATCCCAGCTCGTATCATACAGCTGAATGAAACGCACCCCGCGTTCGACCAGTCGGCGGGCCAACAGGCAATTACGGGCAAACGTCGCTTCATTAGGATCCTTGATACCGTACATGTCCAAGGTTTCCCGGCTTTCTCCTCGGATATCGATCAATTCCGGAGCACTGGTCTGCATCCGATGCGCCATTTCAAATGCATTGATTCGCGTCGCGATCTCTTCGTCCCCGGTTTCCACAAGTCGTCGCAAATTCAATTCGCGAGTAGCATCCACCAGTTGCTTTTGCTGTTCCGACGTCACCGGCTTCGGCGTGGTCAAATTCAAAATCGGTTCACCTTGATTGCGCAGCGGCACACCTTGATATGTGCTGGGCAACATGCCGCTACCCCACAACACCGAACCACCGCGGGGTCCACGAGGACCACTTTGCAGGACAACGAATCCAGGCAAATCCTCGCATTCACTCCCAATGCCGTACGTCACCCACGAACCCATACTGGGACGTCCAAATTGTCCGCTGCCGGTATTCATGAACAACTTCGCCGGCGCGTGATTGAATAACTCGGTCTTGCAGGTCGTCACAATACTCAGGTCATCCACCACCTGAGCAGTCCACGGAAGCAGGTCGCTGACCCAGGCACCACTTTCTCCATGCCGTCGAAAACTTCGCCGAGTACCCAGCAGATTGCGACGGTGGCTACTGTTCATGAACGCAAAACGTTTACCTTGCACAAAGCTATCCGGAATCGGCTGGCCACTCAGTTCCGTCAGCTTGGGCTTGTTCTCAAACATTTCTAATTGAGATGGCCCTCCCGCCATGAACAGAAAAATGACACTCTTGGCCCGCGCCGGAAAATGTGTCGACTGCGGCGCCAAAGGATTACGCACTTGCGTATCGGCTGCCCGTAACGCGTCTTGTGACAGCAGCGAGGTCAGTGCCACCGAGCCTAACCCGATGGAGCAACGGCTGAAAAAATGTCGACGCAGAATCTCGGTCTGGGTAGGGTCCATGATCATTCTCGTGTGATCGTTTCGTCCAAGCTGAGCATCACGCGGGCGGCCGTCAGGGAATCCAGCCTCTCGAGCACTGCTAATTCTTCACGGTCAGGAAAACGACTCGTACAACGTCGAAATGCGGTCGTCAGCCCCTCGGAATCAATCCGCTTTGCCAAGGCTTGTGCGAATTCAAAAAACGCAGCGTCATTCATCAATGTCAACGACTGCAACGGCGTGTTACTTCGCGTCCGACGTGTGCAGGTGCTGTAGCCATCAGGAGCATCAAAAACGCTCATCGAAGGCGGTGGAGTGGCACGGTACAGGAACGTGTAGATCCCGCGCCGATACCGATCCTCACCCTCACTGACACGCCAGGCACGATTGACTTGCCCTTGGCTCATCACGCCGGTGGGGATCGGTGGAAAGACGGGTGGACCGCCAAGTTTTGGAGCCAACAACCCGCTGGCTGTCAAAGCCACGTCCCGAACCAACTCCGCATCCAAACGCAATCGGGTCTGCCGCCCCAACAGGCGATTGTCGGCATCTGCGGCAACCAACTCCGCACGCGCCTTGGAGCTCTGCCGATACGCGTACGAGGTGACGATCAACTCATGCATCGCTTTCAAACTCCAGCCTCGCTGCATGAACTCCACCGCCAACCAATCGAGCAACTGCGGGTGCGAGGGGCGAGAACCTAACAAGCCAAAGTCATTTTCGGTCGCCACCAAACCCGCCCCAAAATGCTGCTGCCAGATCCGATTTACAATCACCCGTGCCGTCAACGGGTTATCGCGACGGACAATCCAACGGGCGAGATCCAGACGGTTCGGCTGGTCGCTTTTCACTTGAAAATCGTGCAACACCGATGGGGTCGATGGAAACACTTCCTCCGCGGGGCGCGTAAAATCGCCTTTGATAAAAATGTGAGTCTTGCGCGGCGACGAGCGTTCGCTCAAGACCATGGTGGTCGGCGCACCGTTGAGCGTCTCGTGACAGCGTCGATAGGTCGCCGCCAACGCTTGGAACTTCTCCTCTTGCCCGTGCGGGGTGACGGCAAACAGTAACAGTTGCTGATCCAGATTGCGTTTTGCACGCGCGACACCCAGTACTTTCTGCACGTCGCCAGACAACTTCTTGCGGGCTTCGTCGGTCAACTTGGCTTCCCACGCTTGCGTCTCTTTTTCTACCTGACGCATCAGCTCGCGCAACTCGTCTTCTGACTGCTTACGCTCTGCCTGCAGTGCCGCAACGTCCACATCCGGAGCGTAGGCTTTGATGTTCGGCTCGTCCTGATTATTCAGAAACGCAAACAGTTGATAAAACTCTTTTTGCTGAATGGGATCAAATTTGTGATCGTGACACTGGGCACAACCAATGGTCAATCCCAACCACACGGTACCCGTGGTCGCCACGCGATCAAAAATGCTATCCACACGATACTGCTCGCGATCGATCCCACCCTCTTGATTGATTTGTGTGTTGCGATGGAAACCTGTCGCCACGCGATTCGCATTGGTCGCATTGGGCAACAGGTCACCGGCGAGCTGCTCGATTGTGAACTGATCAAACGGCATGTCGTCGTTAAGTGCCGCAACCACCCAGTCACGGTATTTCCAAATCGAACGCGGCGAATCGATCGAGTAACCATTGCTGTCTGCGTACCGTGCCTGATCGAGCCACCAGCGACCCCACCGCTCTCCATAATGGGGACTTTGCAACAGCCTCTGCACCAAGGATTGCCAAGCTCGTTCCGCATCTTGTTCGTAAGCAACCAGAAAGGTATCCACCTGCTCTGGCGTCGGAGGCAGACCCGTTAGATCCAGACTCACCCGCCGGATCAATGTCGCGGGTGACGCGAGCGGTGCCGGAGCGAGCCCCGATTCCAGCAGTCGGCTTCTCAGGAATCGATCGATGGGGTGCTTCGTTCCTGCAACTTCCGGTGGGGTCACCTGTTCAGGAGCAGTAAACGACCAGTGTCCTGCGTATTCAGCCCCCTCTTCGATCCATCGCCGAAGTGTCGCTTTCTGTTGCCGCGTCAACCGCTTCCCCGAATCCGGTGGCGGCATGATATGTTCACTGTCTACCGATTCAATCCGCTGCACTAATTCACTGGCGTCTGCCTGACCTGGAACCACGACGCCATCCGTAGCCAACACCCCTTCGCGCGTGTCCAATCTCAGGTCTGCCTGACGTGCCTGAGCGTCAAACCCATGGCAAACAAAGCAGTTTTCGGCCAGGATGGGCAGGACATCGGCGCTAAAAGACAGTTTCCCTGCTTCTTCGGCAGGCATGTCACCAACCACCGCCAACGGCAACAGCAGGGCAATTACAACATACTTCATGGTAGGACTCTTTCACTGACCAAGTCACAACCTCCCCAGTGTAACCGGCGGCCACCGCAAAATCAGTCACGACGTGCAGGATCGAGTATCCTGAGAGTCACGCGGGCCGAAACGGACGCCAAGTCCGTGCAACCGTTGTTCTGATTGCCCCACTCAACGCCAGTCAGCAGAAGGTTTTATGCGCCGATCATTCCTGCTTGCCCATCTCGTCATTCTCCTCACCGCGTCGCTGAGGGCACAAACACCGGACGCCCCTCAGCCATTGCGGGTGATGTCCTGGAACGTCCGATACAACAATCCACGTGACGGTTTCAATTCCTGGCCACGCCGCAAGGACTGGGTGGCGGAAATCATCCGAACTCGGCAGGTCGACATCGCGGGTCTGCAAGAAGTTTTGCATGGACAGCTCGGCGATCTACAAAAACGCCTTCCTCGCATGCAAAGCTACGGTGTCGGGCGAGACAATGGCAAGACGCGTGGCGAGTACGCGCCGATTTTCTTTCGCAGCGACCGTTTTCAACTATTAGATCAAGGAACATTTTGGCTCTCACAAACACCCGAACGTGTTGCCAGTCGTGATTGGGATGCTGCCGCAACGCGCATTGCCAGTTGGGTTCAACTTCAAGATCGCCATTCCGATCAAGTGTTTTTTGTGGTCAACACGCATTTCGATCATGTCGGCAGGACAGCTCGACTCGAGAGCGCACGTTTGCTCGTCGAACGACTCCAGTCGAAGTTCGCTCAGCATCCTGTCGTGCTCACGGGGGATTTTAATACGACGCCCGAGTCCGCACCCTACAAAACGCTGGTCGCTGCCAAAGCGTATCGAGACGCACGATCGCTCACCAAAGAAAAACCTGTCGGACCAAACTCGACCTGGAACGGCTTCCGCGCGATTGCTCGTAATCGACGCATTGACTTTGTCTTCGTGACTCCCGGAGTGGCTGTTCACCAACATGCCATCATTGACGATCAACGCGACGGCCGATTTCCGTCGGATCACCTGCCGGTCCTGACTCAGCTTGAATTCACCGAAGCGTCTCGTCGATAGCCGTATCGCTTGGCAAAAAATCCGCGTTCGGCGCGTTCCTTCCACACACGGTGTACACTGATGCAGTCACTACCTTCCACTCGATGGCACGGGCGATGCTCACATCAGACGCGAACTGATGGAACCGCTCGCTTGGTATCACCAGAAATCGTATACGGATTGAATTTGCATGACCACGCACACTCGTTTTATCCGCCACTGGATCATCGCGTTGACGACACTGACCGCCACCTGGGCGGGCGCCAATGCAGCCGCGCCTGACATCGTGTTGATCGTGGCGGACAACCTGGGCCACGGAGACCTCGGTTGCTATGGCTGTCGCGACATTCAGACACCCCATATTGATGCGATTGCTGCCGCTGGTGTGCGCTTCACGAATTTCTATTCCAACGGCCCTGAGTGTTCACCTACGCGAACGGCATTGTTAACAGGTCGTTATCAACAACGGATACCAGGTCTTGAATGCGCCTTGGGCACAGGCAACGTGGGTCGCTACGACGACGCCATCGCCTTGGCTGAAAAACATCAACTCGGATTACCACCTCAGGAGAACATCCTGATCCCACAGCTGAATGCCCAGGGTTACGCCACCATCGGGCTCGGCAAATGGCATCTCGGTTACGAACGTCATCTGCTCCCCCCACACCATGGGTTTAAGTATTTTCTGGCTTCACTAGGAGGAACCATCGACTACTTCTATCACAATGAGCCGACTGGCGAACGCGTCCTGTACGAGAACCTTTCTGCTGTCCGACGCGACGGTTACTTTACCGACGTCATTACCTCGGGCGCCATCCAGTTTCTCCGGTCGCAACCTGAGAACGAACCGATTTTCCTGTATCTCCCCTTCAACGCGCCGAGCGCACCGTTTCAACACCCGGACCACAAACCCGCGCGCCCTAAAGTGTCTCACAAATGGGATTCGAAAGACTGGCAAAAAGGTGACCGCAAAACACTCAAAGCCATCATCGAGCGACTGGATACCAGCGTCGGCAAGATCGTTCAGACGCTGAAGGACACCGGACGTTTGGAAAACACTTTGTTGATTTTTTGTAGCGACAACGGCGCGTACCCCATCGCCGCCAGCAACGCACCCTTCCGCGGTCATGCCTCGGAGCTTTTCGAGGGTGGAATCCACGTGGCCTGCATGGCCCAATGGCCCGGCCATTTGCCGCGCGGGTCGGTCGACGAGCGGCAGATGTTGACGTTCGACTTGACGGCATCCATTCTGGCCGCTGCCGGCGGCAAGGCACCGGAGAATCGCCCCTTNGATGGTATCGACATTCTGGGCGACATCGCGGCCGACAAACCCACCGCACCTCGGTCCTTGTTTTGGCGAGCGCGTCGCGCCGATCGCACCTGGAAAGCCGTCCGACGCCATGACTTAAAATATGTCTCCAAGCACGATCAGGAGGGACTCCAAGAGTTCCTCTTTGACCTGGCACACGATCCTGGTGAAAAAAACAACCTCTTTGCGCAACGACCCAAAGATGTGACGCAATTGAAGCAGTCACTCGCCACTTGGGAGTCGGCCATGCGACCCGCGTCAAGNTCTCAATAACAACGCTTGTGGAAATTACCAGCGAGTCGGTTTCGCTGAGCTGTCTGGGAAAGGATTCAAAATGCCACGTGACCTGTTACTCGTCTCGTTCGCTGCCCTCGCACTGAGCACCAGCAGCGCCAGCGGAGAACACCATTGGCCTCAATTTCGGGGTCCTCGCGCATCCGGCATCGGCAGCGGTCATCCACCCACGCATTGGGATGTCACCACAGGTGAACACGTCGCTTGGAAAACAGCGATCGCCGGACTGGGACATTCTGCACCCATCGTCTGGGGTGACCGCGTCTACCTGACAACCGCGGTCAACGCCGAGGCGGAGCATCCCGAAGTCGCTACTGGCTGGTCGGGTGGCAGCGGTGAATCCGCGGTCGATACCGGCTCATGGACGTGGCAGGTATGGTGTTTGCATCTGAACACAGGTCGCGTACTTTGGAAACGCGACGCACACAGCGGCAAGCCGCAAATCCAACGACATCTCAAGGCCTCACACGCCAACTGCACTCCCGTTACCAATGGCAAATTCATCGTCGCCTTCTTTGGTTCCGAAGGCCTGTACTGTTACGACAGGGAAGGTCAGCTCGTCTGGCAACGCGATCTGGGAAAACTCCACTCGGGTCCGTACGACGCTGTCGAACTGGAATGGGGGTTTGCCAGCTCGCCGATCCTCCATGAAGATCGCGTCATTGTCCAATGCGATTGCCTGAATGTTCACTTTGTCGCCGTGCTCGACCTCCGGACCGGCAAGGAGATATTGCGAATTCCTCGACCGGGCGAAGTAGCGACGTGGTCGACTCCCACTGTCATCTCCACCGGCAAACGACGACAGATTGTTTGCAATGGATTCCACAACATGGCCGGCTATGATCTCGACACCGGCTCCCGACTTTGGCACTTAAGCGGCGGCGGCGATGTGCCTGTTCCGACACCCTTGTTTGCCAATGGATTGATTTACATCACCAATGGACACGGGCGTAGTCCTACGTTTGCGATTCATCCGCATGCCACGGGTGACCTGACCCCTCTCGCCTTGGCACCTCTTCCCTCGGAGTCGCCTCAGCCCCCGCCGGAAACGCAACCAACTGACGACGCCAATCCGCCACAACCTCAGGACTCCCCTGCCTTGGCTTGGTGGCAAGCTCGCGACGGTGCGTACATGCCCACGCCGCTGATTAAGGACAAGTTGCTGTACACGTGCAACGACAATGGTCGGTTGACTGTCCGCAACGCTTTAAATGGTGACTTGATCTATCGTCAACGCATTGGGAAAGGTGGCAGGAATTATTCTGCCTCCGCAGTCGCCGCTGGGGGGCACGTCTTTTTTGTGAGCGAGCGCGGTGAGGTCACCGTCATCAAAGAAGGCCGTCAATTCGAGGAAGTCGCGGTCAACCATCTCGACGAAATCGTCATGGCAACCCCCGCCATCGCTGGCGACCGCCTGCTCATTCGCGGAGTGCGCCACTTGTATTGCCTGGCACCTTGACCCACTCCACGCGGAGTGGCGGCGGAGTCGACGCCCCATCAAGATCCGCGAAGGTGACTCGATCACCTACGCCGGTTACAATNAAAGCCCCCTGCCCGCGGTTTCCTATTTGAATTTACGATTCCTCCCACGGCGGTGCCATGTCGCGGCTGTTCCATTCATCTTTCGGCGGATTCGTTGTTGCCTACGTCATCGTGATCGCGCCCACTGCCGCACAAGATGCCGCCCCCAAGAACGCGGACNCTATCTTTTTTCAGAAGCAGATCGAACCGATCTTGAAACAACGTTGCCTGGGATGCCACTCCCATGCGGCGGGTGAAATGGAAGGCGGCCTGACTTTGGATTCGCGTTCTGGTTGGCTGCAAGGTGGTGAACGTGGTCCGGCGATCGTACCCGGCAAGCCGGAAAAAAGTCTTCTCGTTGCTGCCATTCGCCGCCATGACCCTCAATTGCGCATGCCACCGGATGAACCGCTGGCGAAACGCGAAGTAGAACTCCTGGTGGAGTGGATCCGTCGAGGTGCAACCGACCCGCGCACCAAGCCAAGCCCCCTGCCAACATCGTCACCAACCGATTGGTGGTCGCTCCGCCCTCTCGACCGCCCCGCAGTGCCCACCAGCGTTGCAGGCGGCACGCCGGCCAGTACGATCGACGCGTTCATCAGAAACCAACTCCATCAACAAGGCCAGCGTCCCGCTCCTGAGGCGGATCGACGGACACTGATTCGCCGTTTGTATTTCGACCTGCATGGACTTCCTCCAGACCCTGCAGCAGTCCGTGCGTTCGTTGAGGACCGCGATCCGCTCGCCTACGAAAAACTGGTCGATCGCCTCTTGAATTCGCCTCGCTACGGAGAGCGCTGGGCTCGGCATTGGTTCGACGTCATTCANTTCGCCGATTCCCATGGTTGCGAACACGATGTCTTCCGCCCCCATGCCTGGCGTTACCGTGACTATGTCATCGAGCGACTGAACGCCGACATACCATGGAGTCGATTCATCCGCGAACAACTGGCCGTGGATCACTTCTTTCCGCAGGAATCCAATCTTCTGCCTGCCTTGGGGTTCATTGCTGCTGGCCCACTGGAACTCAGTCGTGCGGGCACCGCACCCATCACATTTGATTACCTTGACCGCGACGACATTGTCACGCAAACCATGGCGGCTTTTACCAGCACAACCGTCAATTGCGCTCGCTGCCACAAGCACAAATTTGATCCGATTACTCAAAGCGATTACTACGCACTGCAAGCAGTTTTTGCTGGCGGCGGCAAAGGTGACGTCACCTACGATCTCGATCCGACTTTAGCGGCCGAGCGGCGACGCTGGACAATACTCCGCAACGCTGCCAACTCACGTGATCCTGACGTACTGCTGTCGCAAGCCTATGCGCGCACGCTCGCAAGCTGGATCGCCACCAACCAGAAACGTGTCAACGCCTGGAAACCTTTGGTTCCAGAGACCTACGTCTCATCCAACGGCACGCTCCTGGAACGGCTAAGCGACCACTCACTGCTGGCCACGGGCCCTCGACCAGATACAGACATTTACACCATTACCTGTACGCTTCCCGCCGACAAGCTCACGGCGTTACGCCTGGATGTTCTCTCCGACGAACGCTTACCCAAACACGGCCCAGGGCGCTGCGAGAACGGAAATCTGCACCTCAATCAGATCACAGCGCAGCTGTTTCGTCAGGACGAGGCGGCAGCACAACCACTTTCGTTCCGCCGGGCCACAGCAGATTGGAATCAGGCTGGGTGGACGATTTCCCATGCGCTCGATGACGACAACAAAACCGCTTGGGGAATCTTTCCCAAAGTCGGCCAATCGCATAGCGCGGTATTCGAACTTGCCGAGCCCCAGGCATCGACGCAGGGCAACCGGGTCGTCATCCAACTCAAACAAATCCACGGTGGTGGGCACTTGATCGGGCGGTTGAAGCTTTACGCCTCGCACATGGACGGTGCCGAAACGGCTATCCTGCCGGACGCCATTCAAGCGATCCTGGCAACTCCCGCAGCCCAACGTTCGGCAGAACAAAAGCTCTCGCTGGCCGCCCATGTTTTGGAACGACACGCCGAAGCACAGCTGGCAAAACTTCCCAGCCAACAACACGTTTACGCCTGGTCGGCGAACTATTCTCATGCCAAGAGGCACGACCAACCTCTGGAGCCAAAGCAGGTCCATGTGTTGCAACGTGGCAACATCCATAAGCCCCAGGAACTGGCACAGCCGGGCGCTTTGTCAGTGATCGCCACGCTACCCGATCGATTCCAACTCTCCGACCCAGACAATGAGGCGACACGCCGCGCCGCCTTGGCGGATTGGCTGGCAGCGCCCCACAATCCGCTTACCTGGCGGAGTATTGTCAACCGTGTGTGGCTGGTCCATTTCGGTCACGGGTTATGCGATACACCAAATGACTTCGGCCGTATGGGAGACGTTCCTTCGCATCCCGAGTTACTGGATTGGCTTGCCGTCTGGTTCCGTGATGACGCAGGCGGTTCGCTCAAACAACTGCATCGCCTCATCTTGCTATCAGACACTTGGCGACAAGCTTCGCGTACGGACACCGTGTCGTCTGCCACAGCAGCATCAACTTCCACCGGGACCGACGCAGTGACGCGCAGTCTGGCGCGAATGACATCCCGGCCGTTGGACGCAGAATCCTACCGTGACGCGATTCTGCAAATCTCTGGCCGCATCGATTTCACGATGGGCGGGCCCGGCATCCAACAATTTACTCAATCGAAAGGTCGACAAACCACACCGCAACTCGACTACGACGCCTTTGACTGGAGTCATCCGTCCGCTGCACGGCGCAGCATTTACCGCGTCGTCTGGCGAGGCATTGCCGATCCGTTCATGGAAGCGCTCGATTTTCCCGACCTGGGTCTACTGGCACCCAAGCGTGCCTCGTCGATCTCCGCGCTGCAGGCCTTGACCCTCTACAACAACGATTTTGTGTTGTACCACAGTCGTCTATTCGCCGAGCAATTAGGCCGTGAATCCGCTTCATTGGACGACCAACTCGAACAGGCAGTCCAGCGCATCCTGCTGCGCGACCCGCATCCGCACGAGCGGAAATTATTGCGCACCTTCGCCAACGAGCATGGCTTGGCGGCAACCTGTCGCGTTTTGTTCAACAGTAATGAGTTTCTATTTGTGGAGTAACCCATGCTGTCGCGACGATCGATGCTCGAACACTGCAGTGGCGGCTTTGCCTCACTGGCACTTGCCCAGCTTTTCGGTCGGGAAGTTCAGGCAGCGCCACCGGCTGAATGGAACGGCGGCTTGCATCACCGGGCCCGAGCGAAGCGAGTCATCCAACTGTTCATGACCGGCGGGGCGAGCCCCATGGACACTTACGATTACAAGCCGCAGCTGGAAAAACTCCATGGACAAAAATTAGGGCCGAAGGAAAAACCTGAAGGGTTTACTGCCCCACCCGGCGCGCTGATGAAGAGCCCGTTTAAATTCCAACAGCATGGCGAAAGTGGACGGTGGGTAAGCAGCGTCTTTCCCCACCAAGCTCAAGTGGTCGACGAAATGGCGTTCCTGATGGCAATGGCATCCAAAACCAATGTCCATGGCCCCGGGACGTACATGATGAACTCCGGCTTTCTTTTGCCAGGATTCCCCTGCATGGGAGCTTGGATTTCGTATGGCTTGGGAAATCTAACCGACGAGCTTCCCACCTTCATCGTACTCCCAGATCCGAAAGGGCTTCCCTACAACCAAAAGGGCCCTTTTTCCGCTGGCTTCCTTCCAGCAGTTCACCAAGGCACCATGATTCGCGATGCGGGGCAGGCTCCGATCCCGAACCTTTTCCCGGCAACAGGTCATCCTTTCGCAACCCGGGATGCCGACCGTGACGGATTCGCTCTCCTGAAACAACTCAATGTCGATCATGCCCAAACACGTGCCGATGACACACGGCTGGAAGCGCGCATCCGGTCTTACGAATTGGCTGCCAAAATGCAGTTAGCGGCCCCCACGGCATTTGATTTGAATCAGGAAACGAAGACCACTCAAGAGGCATACGGTTTAGACCAAAAAGTAACTGCCGACTTCGGCCGACGTTGCTTGCTGGCGCGGCGTCTGATCGAACGCGGATCGCGGTTTGTCCAAGTTTGGAGTGGCCCCCAAGGGGCGACCGAAAATTGGGATAACCACGGGAGTATTCCCAAAGAGTTGCCGCCAATGGCGGCCTCCGTCGATCAACCTATTGCTGCCTTGGTGCGCGACCTGCGATCTCGCGGATTATTCGACGACACGTTACTGATTTGGACCACGGAATTCGGGCGGACACCGTTCGCTCAAGGTGGCGATGGAAGAGACCATAATGGTGGCTCGTTTGTCAGCTGGTTGGCCGGGGCAGGTGTGAAACAAGGCACCAGCTATGGCCAGAGTGATGAATGGGGTTACCAGGCAGTCGAGGGTCGCACGTACTGCTACGACTTCCACGCCACCATCTTGCACCTCTTGGGTATCGACCACGAACGACTAACCTATCGGCAAAATGGTATTGATCGACGGCTGACCGATGTCCATGGTCATGTCATTCACGACATCCTGGCTTGATCTCGGCAAGCCGCCCGGGTCCATCCGCCGGACAGATCTTTGCTGACTCATCTGACCACCGCTGAACCCGGCTACCACGTCACGTTACCAGTGCATGACGTAACCGCCGTCCACGTTGATCGTTTGGCCTGTCACTTGAGCGGCCCGAGCCGAGGCAAGAAAGACAATCATGTCTGCTACGTCCTCGGGCTGCTGCCAACGCTTCAAAGGCACCACCTGCTGCACTTTTTCCGCAGCCCATGCTTCATAGCTAGGCGCATCAGCACTTGCCTGCTGATCATACCAAGCTTGCCAGACAGCACGGTTCAAGGGTGTCTTGACCATTCCCGGACAAACGGTGTTGACCCGCACGTTGGCGGATGCCAGATCTTTGGCCATACACTGAGCAAAGTTAATGTTCGCAGCTTTCGATGCACTGTAGGGTGGATCTGTCGGAGATCCAATCTGCCCGGCAACCGAGGCCACAAAAACCATGGTCCCTGATCGCTGGGCGACCATCTCCGGCGCCACCGCGTGCGCCACGTGGGTCATGCCCATGATGTTTACTTCCAACACGCGTGGCCAATCTTCGACGGCAAGTTGCAAAAACGGGTTCCCGAACTTACCCGAACCGATCGCCGCTGCGTGCACCAAATGATCCACGCGGCCCAAGGCGGCTCGTGTTGCGTCTAAGGCCGCGCTAATGCTCTCTGGCTGTGTGATATCCACCACATAGCCCTGCACCATGCTATCTGTGGTTGCTGCAATCTCGTCTGCCACGGCGGCAACGTCGTGGCGAATATCCCAGATCGCCACCTGCACTCCCTCACTTGCAAACCTTTCGACGCAGGCGCGACCAATCCCGCTCCCCCCGCCGGTAACGACAGCCACTTGTCCTGCAACTTCAAGATCCATGATTTCCTAACTTGTTCGTAACTTATGATGCGGACGGTGATTGCAGGGCGTTTCACAGATGGCATCGCTGGTGAATTCGCTCCCCTGCCCTGAACACAGGCGTTGCACTGCGATGCACTGCGCCGCGGTCATTCGAGTGGCTTGATGCGAGCACTCTTGAACTTGACACGGCAATCGTATGCTCCCACACCGATTGTCTGCGGATCGGGCAACTTCCACAGAGACAGCATACTCAGATTGCTACCATCGCCCTGATACCGAGTGACCTCGGTGTTATTCAAAAACGCAGTCACACCAGCGNGTCGCACTTCCAATCGCGCCGTGTAAACGTCCCCGTTCGTAAGCTGCTTATGGTGCCACCCCGAGTCGCGAGCACGATCTTGAAGTGAGGCTCCATCGATATTTTGAATNCCGATCAAATGCTCTCCCCAGGCATCGATGTCAAAAGAGGCTTGTCCCTGTCCACATACAAAATGCAAAGCAACCGAGTTCGTACCGAATTCCCGAACAAACTGGACTTCCAAATCGTATTCGCGCGGCGGATGATAAGGGAAGACAAAACTAGCGCTTTTCGATTGGCCGGGCGCAACGCTCACCACAAGGTTGCCGTTTTCTTTTTGCCACGAACCAGATACCACATCATCGGGCGGATCTGATTTGGCGAGCAAGTCGATCCATTCTCCTACTGCCGGGCGTGAGTTTTCAGCAGGGTCGATCCATTCTCCCTCTGCCTGCGGTTTCTGATTCATTCCCTGGTGTTTACTGAACCAGCGCACCATGAGCGTACTCAGCGCGATGACCAACACCAGGCCGATCGCCCCCAACACAACTCCGGTGCGATGCCGCCGCAAGAACTTCACCACAGCCGAGGGAGGCGCCTGCTGGGTCGGTCGAGACAAGATAGCATCACTGGCATCCAAGAACCCTTCCGCTCCACCTGTATGCAGCGGCTCAAGCGGAGGCAGCGCTGCCAACAGATCTGGCTCAGGCTCAACGTTTAACTCCGCCCCGAGATTCGGAGAGGTAACCTCCGCTTTACCCACGCTTGCAGTCTGACCTGGTCTGGAAAACGGCTTCAGTGCTTTCGCTATTTCGTTCGGTGTCTGAAATCGATCTGCCGGATCTTTTGCCAGCATCCGTTGCAAGATTTCCCCGACCTCCGGTGGGAGATCATCGCGCAACG
Organism: Blastopirellula sp.; assembly: GCA_002701545.1. Classification (GTDB taxonomy): domain Bacteria; phylum Planctomycetota; class Planctomycetia; order Pirellulales; family Pirellulaceae. The sequence goes on from NZVR01000048.1 coordinate 121,454, forward strand.
TATGCATGGGTGTCGGCTGCCGTTCGCAGTGCGAAATGATCTTCTCGACGGCCGATCCTGTCGGAAACGGTGGCTGTCCGGAAAGCAGATAATACAAAGTGCATCCCAAGCCATAGATGTCTGCACGGATATCCGCTTCACGGGCATTCCGGGCCTGCTCGGGTGCAATGTAATCTGGCGTGCCAAGGGTGGCACCCATCTCAGTCAACCCACTGCCACCTGAATCCGCATCTTGTTGCGCCGCAAACTTGGCCAAACCGAAATCGAGGATCTTCACCGTGCCTTTGGAAGTGCGCATCAGATTGTGTGGCTTCATGTCGCGGTGCACCATCCCTTGCTCGAAGGCATGCTGTAAACCTTGTGCCACTTGCATCACGTAGTTGCAAGAATGGAGCACCGACAGTCGCCCACGTTTTCGTACAAGATCTGATAGATTGACACCCTCAATAAACTCCATCACCAAAAAGTGGAGGTCACCGGCTTGTTCCGCGTCGTAAGCCGTGACAATGTTGCGGTGCGACAATGTGGCAGCCGCTTGCACTTCCAGACGAAACCGTTCGGCTGCGGTGGTGCTCGCGACTAACCCATGCCGTAAGACTTTCAACGCCACCATGCGCGCCATCAATCGATGCTGCGCCTGATAGACCACTCCCATCCCACCTTGACCCAGCTCTTTCACGATGCGGTATCGAGCGTGGTTCTCAAGTTCTGGAGGGATCTCGCCGGTATCCGTTTGCGGCTCGGTGTCGCTGCGCTGACCGGTAAAGATGGTTTCTGCCAATTCGTCCGTGGCGATCGCATCGCGCAACCGCCCGACCACCGTTTCCTGAGGTAATTTACGCAGGCGATCACAACACTCGGCACAGTCCGCAACGTGCGCTTCGACAACTTCACGCTCTGCCTCATTCAACTTACCTTCAACGAAGGCAGCGAGTTGCTGTGGATCGGGATGTTGTCGGGTTTGATCCATGGCACCAGCAATAAAAATAGCTTGATTCTGTTGTTATACCTTGAATGCCAACCATTAAATGGCCTTTCAGGCCACAATCTTTCAGGAAAATTTGAATCATTCGATCAGGCCTTGGCCGTGATGCCGGAGTTTTGACATGACCCGTGATTTGGCGATAAAGACCGCGTTGGCTGACATCCCCAATTCTTCCGCCACCGCGTCGGCGCTCAAACCGTCGAGCGCAAAACGTTGAAATGCCTTCCAGGTCTGCTCCGAGAAGTCTGGGCGGATTTTAGCTAACAAATAACGGGTCACGTGTTCATCGTGTTCGCGATCCCAGATCTGGCTGATTCCGCTAGCAGGGTCCGCCAATTGATTCACCACTTCAGCAAAATCGCTGCCGCCCACGGCGACCGGCCGCCGATTGGATCGCCGCCAGTAGTCTCGTAGACAATTCGCCGTGATCGTACGCAACCAGGATCGAAATGCACCTGTCCGGGGATGACGCTGAAATTCCGGAAATCGGCGGACCACAATCGTCAACACCTCCTGGACCACGTCATCCACGTCTCCCGGTGCCGCGCCGTGCCTTTTCAGCCAACCGCGAATCAGCGGTGAATACATGTCAACGAGCGTGGTCCAAGCCACTTCGTCGGATGCGTTCTGTAGCAAATTCAACAAACTCGCAGAGGTGTCCAAAGCACACTCCATCAATTCCATGTCACTGGCCAGCAAATTGCGGCTTGATCTATCAAGCTTGCAAGCGGAACGCTTGATGAGCAATGGGGCTCACGAAGTCCTGGCCGTCTGCTGCACGACGCCCGCGCATCACCCCATTCTCCCCACCAAAATCATCGGATTCTCAATCAATTTACTCGCCTTTCTTCATGGATTCGACATAAATCTTGCTTGATAACTTAGCGCTCGCTGCGAATACTGCTTGCGTAGTCGAACTATTCTGATGGTGAGTGCGTCTTAAAGGATGTCACCTCATCTCGGAACAGAGGAACGAAACAGCAGAATGAATCTGCTGTTGTAGCCGCAGGGACACAGAAGCGGCGTCATTGTTAGGAGTGACTACAATGGCCGATAGCTTACCTGCCCCATCGCAGTTGATCCTTGACGATCATCCCCGCTTGGGACGCATTCACGTAGACATGGAAGCGTTCTTTGANTTCAGTTTCTGGNTTGCCGAAGAGTTAGAGGACATGAAGGCACAGGCGCTTCATGGCCAGACCATGCCACGATCCTCCACACGGCATGCACNCAGAAACGACGACCTGCGAGGGAATCAACACCGCACGCGCTAGCCACACAGCACGCGCTCACGTTTCGGTTTCATCCCATCAGTCCCTGAGGGTGACCTATCTGGAACGGCCATCCTACTGGGTCGTTTGGTTCGTGTTGGCACGCCTGACGATGCGTGCTCAGCCGCCGAGCAACCATAAGACGGCCGCCTGACGCGTCGCTTTCTGTTNGTCTTCCCCACGNTCTGCCGTGGCAGCAATCTTCAAGCTGCCGGCTGCTTGCAAACTGCGATAAGCGGCCATGGCCACCGCCAGTGACTGGTCGGTTTCACCAGAAACCCAGGTAGCAGCGGGTGCGGCGACCGCCAGCATACCAACCACGTCGTCATATTTAATACCGCCGGGCAGGAACTGAGTTGAGTGGTTATCCTGCACCTGGGCGAAACGAAATCCGGCGGTATCGACGGCTGCTTTGTCGACCGCATCGCGAGCTTGCGCGCGTGCAGCGGCCACNAACGCTCCCGCCTTGCCGAACCCGACCAAGTGAATTGCTTTCGGTGTGTATTCGTGTGAACGTGTGAAGGCAATCACCGTCAAAATGTCGTGCACGCGCCGGGCAAAAACAGTGTGGTTAAATCCGAATGTGTAGGCAGCTGCTTCTCTGGGGTTTTCCACGCGCCGCGTCTTGGTAATCGGCTTTCCATCTGCCTGGAATTCCCCCTGCCCGAACAAGTCAACACTGACCACGGAGACTCCGTTTTCGAATAACTGACGTACCTCGGGAAACAGGCGCCCGTTCTGGTCGTACAGTCCCGCCTTGCCTTGTTCGGCAATCCAAATCGCGACTTCGCCTTCCCATTGCTTGGGATGGTAAAAAACCAGTGGCAGGGCTTCGCCTTGAGGCTTATTCCGGAGCACACCCAGGATTTCGATGTAGTCTCCGCGATCAAATTTTTCCGTCTGGTCATATTCTAAATCCGCTTCATTGGGCAAGCTGCGTCCGAGTATCGAGTCGATACCAGCCCCGACAACTGCCTGGTATTTTTTGAACGACTCGGCATCGCGAGGTTGCAACTTCGTCAACTGAGCTTGCGTATCCTTATGCCACGACTGCAGCAGCTGTCGCTCAAAGTCGGGACCACCTTCAGGCTGCGGATGCGCGTCATTCCAAACCGTCATCTCGTCGGTCGTCGAGCGGACGATTTCCGTTTCAATAATGGGCTCGGGGTGACCTAACTTAAAATGCCGATTTAGCCAGCTGTACATCGCAGCTCGACTCACGTAGTTGTAGTTGTGACCGTATTCGATCCGCGAATGGAGTTTGACCTGATCTTTTGCTCCCAGGAGTGCATACAGCTGCGACAGTTCTGGAAATCCCTTGGTTGCCATTTCTTTTGTCCAATCATTCGCAGCTGTGACCATCTGCGGTTTGGGTGCGAAGAGTGCGGCAAACTCTACATTGCCGGTCCCCACTCGCATCAGGCAACAGTTTTCACACGTACATCCACCTTGCATCGACGTACTCACCATGACCGCCGGGACGGAGACAGAAATCCGCGGCTCAACGGCAGCCAGGATCATGGATTGCGTGCCTCCGCCGCTGGCCCCAGTCACTGCCAATCGACTGCTGTCCACATCCGGCAAGCTCTCCAGAAAGTCGGTAGCACGAATGGAGTTCCACGTTTGGAGCCCCATCACACTCTGCAATCGCCCCTCGGCTTGCGGGCTGAACAATCCCCAAGCGGTCTCAGAATTCATTTCAGGGCGCTGCTTAGCGAACCGATGCGCCACGTCATAACTGATCTGTTGACTGTCCGCGTAGCCAATCATGTCATAGTGAAAGACGACGCACCCCATGCGGGCCAATTGAATACAACGGGCCTGCAATGGGCTACGGCCACTCTCCATAAACCGCTCAGCACCGCGAACAAAGTCCTGGTTTACCTGATTCAAACCGGCATCGTAAAACCGCCCATCACGCCAATGCCCATGCGGTGAAAGAATCCCCGGATACCGCTTGCCCTTGCCGATCGGACGGTAGAGGCTTCCGGTAACATAGAAGCCAGGGAAACTCTCAAAATACACTTTCTCAATGGTGTAGGTATCGCGTTGAATCCGACCGTGAATTTTGGCGTGCAACGGCGTCTTGGTTGGCATTGGCCAGAGACCGTTGGCGACCAGCACTTGCCGCCGGACACGTTCTGTACGCTTGGCCCACTCCTCCTTACTCGCGGGCGCCTGGAATGGAAAATAGCCATCCAGATCCTTGAGTGGCTGCAAGCGACGATCCGCGGGTCGTTGACCATCCGAGAAAACGCGCGGTGGGGCAGCAGATGCCGTTAAAGTTAGCTGGACGCCAACGACGAAAAGCGTGATAGCATAAAGCTTGCCAACAATTGTTTGTTTCATTTCGTCACCTTGATGGTGGATTAGGCTAGCGACTAACGTCGATCCAATTCTCCAGCAGTTTACGACAAACCTCCGTCAGTCGCCAGAATTTCCGCTTCAAGGCGAGTCACTTGCCCGTCGCTTCCCGGTATGTCCTCAGTTTCCATTAACGAACCCTCCTGGCCAACCTGTCCCCAGTGCGGAGCACTGCGACCCACGCGTTGCCCGGTCTGCCAAACCCCAGGTACGGCGTTTGTCTTCAGCGATCCGCTTCCCGACATGGCACCTTTGCGCTCGGTCCCCGGCACAGAAGAGGCTGTCTCCTCGGCGGAGGATTTCGGGGTACGTTGCCAGCTGTGTGATGAGTTGTTTCGTCCAGATTTTTACGATCGCTGTCACCAGTGCGGTTATGAATTTGGCGATGGCCTGCCTAGCGATTCGATTGAACCGGATGAAGTCACCGCGCGCGCACTGATCGTAACGGCCGCGTTACTGGGCGTTTTTCTACTCACCGTGATCTACTTTGGATGGATTCTGTAAAGCACACAGATCATTCAATCACGACGTCGGAGATCCCCGCATCCGCTTCAGGATATCTGGGATCCATCCGTTGCAATGTATCTACCAGCACCTGTGCTATGGCCAGGTTGCGGTACCATTTCTGATCCGCCGGAATGACATACCAGGGCGCGTGTTTGGTCGTGCACTGATTCAACATCTCTTCGTGAGCGGCTTCATAGTCATCCCAAAGCTGCCGTTTCTTGAGATCGTCGTGATTGAATTTCCAATGCTTGGCTGGGTCATCAATCCGCGCCTGGAATCGCTCCGCTTGCTCTTCTTTGGAGATGTGCAAATAGAACTTGAGAATCTTGGTGCCAGTCGCAGTCAGCAAATGCTCAAACTCGTTAATCTGCTCATATCGCGGACGCCATACCGCTTCCGGAGCAAGTCCTCGCACGCGGACGACCAACACATCTTCGTAATGAGAGCGGTTGAACACGCCGATCATCCCCGCCGCAGGTACCGCCCGATGAATTCGCCAGAGGAAATCGTGGGCCAATTCCTCGTCCGTCGGTTTTTTAAAAGACGTGACCCGCACACCTTGTGGGTTAACACCCTTGAAGACGTTTCGAATCGTCCCGTCCTTGCCACCCGCATCCGTCGCTTGAAAGACAATCAACAGCTTGCGTTCACCCTCGGCATACAATCGATTCTGCAGGTCGACCAAAGTAGATCGCAGTTTTTCAAACTCGCGCTCTGCGGCATCTCGATCTTGATGCAGATCTTTTCCACGGGTTGTGATCTTTGCTAACTTGATCTTCTTGCCAACTTCCAAGCAGTGCTGTCTGGCCATGCGACATCCGTTTTCGAAGTGAATGGGGCACCCGCCGATTACACGGTCGCGAGTGTGCGATCAATGCGTGCAAGGCATGCATCCTGGCCGAGAATGGCTAAGGTGTCAAACATTCCGATACCCACACTCTTGCCAGTTACTGCAACGCGCAAGGCGTGGATAATCTGACCGATCTTGATTTGCTTGGCCTCCACAAAATCGTGCAAATGCTGATCGAGTGCCTGTGCGTCAAACGCCTCGGCCACCGCCAATTGGTCGCGGTAATCACGAAGCAGTGCCAACGCATCCTCCGGTTTGCGCAAGCGCTTTTCGACCGCTTTCTCATCGTAGGTCATTTCGGAATCGTCGATAAAGAACTCCGTGAATTCCAGCACATCCCCGGCGACTTTCAACCGGTCCCCGGCAGCTTCCAGGATTTGCGTCAGTTTGGGTGCCGTATCACATGGCGGTGGGTCCGCGACATAGCCTGCTTTCTGAAGGTACGGCAAGACCATGGCCACCTTCTGCTTCATGGGCAAACCGCGCATCTGGCGTTCCTGAAAAGCACTCAGCTTCAAGGGGTCGAAAGCAGCCGGCGCTTTGTTGACACGCTCCAACGAGAAATGCTCGATCATCTCATCGCGCGAGAATTCCTCCGTCTTGTCATCCAACGACCAGCCCAGGAGCAGCAGATAATTGACCAAGGCATCCGCCAGATACCCGACGTCACGATAGAAATCGACGATCACCGGATTAAACGTATCGTCGACTTCGAGCTGAATTTGCTCGGCGATACGACAACCATGATCGTATAACTTTTTGAAATCACGGTTCTTGAGGTACTTCGCTAGATCTCGCTTGCTCAGTTTTTTGGTCGTCGCGGGTGCAGCCACATAGGGCAGATGCGCATATTCGGGCAAATCGTATCCCAGACCTTGCGCGATAAACATCTGACGCGGTGTGTTGGACAAATGTTCGATCGCACGAATGACGTGGCTAATCTGAAAATCGTGATCATCAACAACACTCGCCAGATGGTAAAGGCAGGAACCATCCGCGCGCTGGATCACGTGGTCTTGTTCTTTGCTCCAGTCAAAACTGACGTCGCCACGAATCAAGTCATGGAATTGGCAACTGCCCTCGCGAGGCATTTTGAGCCGCACGACCGCTTCCCTACCTTCCGCCGCGAAGGCCGCCGCTTGCTCGTCCGTTTCGGCCATCCATTGGCGGCTGTATACGAAAGGCCGCTTGTCCTTTTCCGCAGCCTCTCGCTCCGCCTGCACTTCGTCCGGACGGGCAAAATCGCGGTAAGCAACCCCCTTGGCCAGCAGCTGCTGTGCCGCCTCCTGATATCGCTGACTGCGCTCTGACTGATAGTAGGGACCATAGTCACCACCTACCTCGGGGCCCTCATCCCAATCGATCCCAAGCCAACGGAATCCATCCAGGATTGGCTGCAGAGCCTGCTCAACGTTCCGCGCGCGGTCGGTGTCATCAATGCGCAAAATGAACTGACCGCCGTGCTGACGCGCGTAGAGCCAGTTGAATAATGCGGTACGTACACCGCCGATATGAAGATAACCAGTCGGACTGGGTGCAAAACGAGTTCGGACCATGGGGAGAATGTCACTCTGAAGGTTTCAAGCGTATCACCGTGGCACCAATTAGACGCGATCAAGTCTCGACATCCAAGTGGGTTACAACCCGAGATACGCAACCTCCCCGCCAGGCAAGCCCCCCAGTCGACAGCCTGCACTACGCCGCTTGGCGCTCTCGACGCTGCTGTTTGCGCAACCGACGGCGCTCTGACTTGGATAGCTTTTGAAAGTCTAACGTGCTGTCATCCTCTGTCTGCGTCCGCTCCTGCTGGTCCTGGCCCTTGGACTTCGCTGGCGGATCCGATGCAGCCTCATGTGTTTCCTCTGAGCTCGCCGACTTCTCTGCGTTCGCTGCTTCCGTTGCCTCTTCTGAGTTGCGCTTGGAAGCTCGTTTTTTAGCCTTGGCGGCTCGGCTGGCACGACGCTTCTTGTTCGCCGGCACAACCAGCTCCCCATGGGCATCGCGGTACACATGACGTGCATAAAGCGCCAGCGTGATCGCGATCGACAGATGCCCCAAGTGCATGCATGCTGCACTGATCATCTGGGAGAGCACAAGACTGTTGATAGGCAACACCTGATGCTGAATCAATGAATGCAAAGCGTAGCCCACGAATGCCGCGACGATTCCTACCAAGGCCCCTCGACAATGACGCATCTCGATCCCCATACGGATCGCTAGCAGTGCCAGGCAAGAGCCCAACACAAGTTCACTCCAAATCGCACCACCAGCAGTGAGCTCTTTTCCAGTCCACTGCACCATGGCAAAGGGAACGATGTGATGCAGGTGCGTGACAGCATTTAAGCTCGCCGTACAACAGACGACACTCATCAGCAGCCACCACCGATAGCGCGCTCGATAGTCGTCCAGGCGGTGACGTCGAAGCAGATAGATGGCCAGACAGAGCACGGCGCTACTGGCTAACAACATCGACGAAACCCACGAGGCAACGGTGCTTGTCCCCGCCAGCTCGAGGGCGGCAAACGGTTGAGACGGCGTAATGGTCGTCAGGGAATAGAGCGATTGGGGAACGGCCACCAGACACAAGCCAAGCAGTGCCAAAACGCAGAAGGTCCAATTGCGTCGAGGGAGGAAGTCGGTGACCACCGGCTGGTGTTCCCGGCATGCTTCCAGAGCATAAGCGCGTTTGCTCTCTTTCGCCGACTTAGCTGACGTTTTTGTCGAGGTCGCAGGTGCACTTTCTTGATCTGAACGGTCATCCCGCAAGACACGGCGACGGCGACCTTCTCTTTGACCACGTGCGCTGATTGGCATAGAAATCTCTCTGCGTCCCTGCAGGAGCGGCATTGTGCGTGGTTGGTGGCACGCGAATGGTGCCACCGGCCAGTTGAATCCGCGTCCCTGCGTTTTCGATAGCCAAGTGGTGTCGACAGGCGACAGCCTAATACACAATCAGTCGGCGACTACGAGCCGGATCTATAACGGGAAAACTACGGTTCTACCTGCGTCGACTTTGCCGGTTAAGCGACGCACATGGATTAGTTCGAAAAAACAGTCCCACACCTGGCAGTTTCCCGACAAATGCTTGGTTTGACTTACTGCAGTCCCAACCTAGATTTTCTTCATACAGTAGCCGCTCGAGCCCTCAGGCTCGTCTACATAGATGCCGGAAGAGCAATGGACCCATCGACAGACCACTTCACGCCACCTGTCGAAGTCCCCGCTTCCCAGGTGCCAGCGGCGGAACAGCAGCTATCCGCGCTTTCGGACCTGCTTCAGCACATCGACGCTCCTGCCAATCCGACAGATTCCGAAGGGGCCCGGCACAATCAACTCATTCAAGTTCGCCTCGGCATTGCCAGCGGACTGTTCATTGCTTTGCGGTCCAAGCATGCGCCGACAGCCCATCACTGCTTGCGCGTGGCCCTTGGATGTTCGGCATGGGCTCTGACCATGAACCTCGCTGCAGAGGAACGCGACGAGCTGGAAGTCGCCGCGTTATTGCACGACGTCGGCAAAATCGGAGTTCCCGATGACGTACTGATGAAACCCGGGAAACTGACCCACGACGAAGCGGTCATGATTGAACGCTACCGTGGGGTCGGAGATGAGATCTTACGTGCTTGCTGCAGTTCGCACGCCCTGTTGGAAATCATCCAGTTATCCGGGGCCTGGTACGATGGCTCGCTTCACGGCTTCGAAAAACACGGTTCCGACTTACCTCTCGGCGCCCGCATGATCGCCATCGTCGATGCTTTCGACTCCATGACGAACGATGATGTCTATCGCCGCGGTTTATCCCGCGAACGCGCGGTAGCCGAACTGTTTCAATGTGCCGGCACGCAATTCGACCCGGAGTTGGTCGAGAGCTACTGTCAGCATCTCCAATGTCATGATGTCGACCTATCCGCAAACGTGGCCAGTCATTGGCTTCAGCAACTGCATCCTGAACGTGCGAATTCACTGTGGCAACTCAGCGACAACGCTTCTTTATTTCAAACGAAATCGATCAACGACCTGTATCATTTGAAGTTGCTGGAAAGCATGCATGATGGCGTCGTGTTTGTTGATAGTTCGAAAAAGATCATTCACTGGAACCGTGCGGCCGAGCGGCTCACGGGGATCTCGTCGAAAAGCGTCCTGGAACGCCAATGGTCACCATCGCTGATCCAGTTACATGACGAGAACCATGCTCCGATCACCGATGCTGACTGCCCTCTGGCGGACGCCATCGATTCCTGCGTACAGGGTCTGCGGCGTTTGACCGTCCGATCTCGAGACGGCAAACGGACGCCAGTGGATGCTCAAGTCATCCCCGTCTTCGGTCCGGGTGGGACGCGTTATGGCGGCACTTTGCTGCTACACGATGCATCGTCTCGAACAACGCTCGAAGAACGTGTTCAGTCACTGCATCTCCGCGCGACCCGCGATCCTTTGACCCAAGTTGCCAATCGGTCTGAGTTCGACCGCGTGCACTCCCAATTCATCTCCACGCATCTGGAAGTCGGACTTCCGTATAGCTTGATCATTTGTGACATTGATCACTTCAAGAGTGTGAACGATACCTTTGGTCATGCCAATGGCGACGAAGCATTACGACAATTCTCCAAGATGCTGAAAACACAATGTCGCTCGGGAGATCTGGTCGCGCGCTATGGTGGTGAGGAATTTGTGATGCTGTGCGCCGATTGCGACATTGCCACCGCCACAGAGCGTGCCGACAGCATCCGCGACATCATTGCCAAGACGCCTCAGTCAGCCGTAGACGGACGCTGTTTGACAGCAAGCTTCGGGGTCACGGAACTGCAAAGTGGTGACACCGAAGACACGATGCTCCGACGTGCCGATCGAGCGCTCTACCTCGCCAAAGAACGAGGCCGCAACCGTGTTGTGCAACTCGGATCAGGAGGTGATTCTTCTGTACCCATCCACCAGCCTGCACCTTCATCATGGCTGGCATGGAGTGCAGGTGACGCGCTGCCTGCAGACGCCTTGCAAGTGGAACTATTCACCCCCGTTCCCATCAGCGTCGTCCAGGACAAAATGAAAGGTTTCGTCTCCGACCATCATGCGACTATGGAACCGAGCAACGACACGACGATCACGGTCGTGATCGAGGGCCCACATACTCCGTTACAGCAACGCGCAACGGACCGGCCAGTTTCGTTCTTTATCCAACTGGATCTCCAGCAAGCGGAACGTCTGAATGACCACTGTAAGGGTGAAACG
>NZVR01000049.1 GCA_002701545.1 Blastopirellula sp.
GTCGACAAGGATGGCGACGGCACGATCGATGAGTGGACCGATTGGCAGAGGGTAAAGGAATCCTATTCTCAAAAGCCCGGATTCGCGCGCATCGTCGATGTGGCTCCCGCCAGGGTGGACACTGACCAGTTGCCCGCGGGCAAGGGTTTTGCGTTTGAATTCCGCACTTCTCGCCTCAACAACGGAGTCCAGCCGATCATGGATTGCGTCACGCTTGAATTTGAATAGACGGTAACGCCGCATCCAAATCGGTGCAGTGAAGTAGGCCCGGTTCCCGCCGGCCAGAAGGTGATTCGATCACCTTTGCGAGCTCAAACGAAAGCGTCCGTTAGGAACCGGCCCTGCTTTCAATTTGTTCGGTAACCCGACGCGTGAGCGAGGGACGGAAACCGGCAGAAAACGAGACGTCGAATCCCTCGCTGACGCGTCGGGTTACCAGGGGATGATGCTGTGTCAAAGCGGAAAGAAGGCCCTCCCACCGAAACACACGAGCGCAGGAACCGGTCCTGCTTGTGTTCGCTGAGCCACCGAAAAGCGTGATCGCCGAGACAATCGCACAACTTCGGAAACAATCACGCGGGGTGTATCATTGCTAATGATGCCGCATCGCTTTGTTTGACGTAGACACTCGCGCTCGCGATGGGCTGCGCTGTTGATCGCACGAACAACGAAACGCATTCCACGCTCTGGCGAAGGCGGCTACGTTTGGGATCTCTGGCACTCAATCGGCAAATTCTCTGACCAACGCTCACTAAGCAAACTGCGTGAGCGCATATGACTAAGAAAATAATTGTGCCACTGTCATTGTCACGGCTGACCGTGTGATCGTGGAGATCGAAGGCACGAGCGAGATTGTTCAAGTGACCATTCGATGGCACGGGGGTTTTGATCAAAGACAACAGGTCATTCGCTCTGTCGCAAGCTATCGTCAGCTGAAAGACTTCGACGCGTTTCGAGAGCGAGTCAACGAACTATGGCGATCCGGACGATCGACGACTGCTATTGCGAAGACGCTCAATGCCGAGGGATTTCGTACGCCATCAGCAGGCGGGAAGTACACGCGTTGCACAGTTCGTAAGTTGCTTGACTCCTGGCAACTAACAGAACCAAAGCGAGCTCAGATCACTGCTAAACTCGCGACGCTCGAACCGGATGAATGGTGGCTGCTCGACTTGAGCACTCACCTAGCGATAGATCGAACCACACTCGCCCGTTGGTGTCGTCGTGGTTGGGTTCACGCTCGGCAGTTACCTGGACAACGCCGTTGGTGGATCATTTGGGCGGACAAAGACGAGTGTCGACGACTCAAGAAACTGTATGAGCATGGTAGAGGTTGGCCGCACCACGGCGGTAGTCCGTACCCGATCGAACTCAAAACTCCCAAAGAAAGGCCCACTAGGAAGGAGGCGAAACACAAGTAGTCAAAGTGGCATGCATCAATTGGAATGCTCCGACTTCTTGACATCCAACGCATCCGCGTACGCCTTCTGTAGCAACGCTGCTACTTGCAAGATGTTGTCAGCAGGAATGCTCATCTTCTCCACAACTTTCTCGCCGTCTTTCTTGTATTCGCGAGACAGAACGAAGTTCCACTTCGTAAATTCGTGTCCATCTGAACGGCGCGTATGCTGATTCTCCCAGCCCGCTACATCGATCGGATAGTCACTAACGCGGACCTTGGGAGCGTTATTGGACGAATTGTCTTCGCTAGAAGGAGTCTGTTGCTCTGGCATTGAATGAGGTGGAATAGTACGCACCGAGAATGCCTGCATCTGAGGAACAAGTCAACTGAAAATGACGAGCCAATTGCTTCGATGTCGCGCAATTCCGAAGCAACTTCAGGAAGCAGATATCCCAAATACGTCCGTCTGGACTGGATCTGCTGCGCGCGTCGGTCTTCGAAACCGAATGCACTAAGTTTGCCAACGGACGTGGATTGGCTTGACGAGCGTTGACGCTGTGGATTGTCGAAGAGGACAGATTTAATTTGCGTTGTAGACGCAAACCGCGTTAACTCTGACTTGCTCGGTTTGAGTCCTTTCCGCCTCCCCGATGCAGTCTCAATCTGAACCGCGTGTTCGTCGAGCTAGGTGCCTTTCGTACCACGTGGTTACGTCGACTGCCGCACATCGAAATGTTCAAATGGAACTTCATTTCTGACCAGATTCGGAAGGAATCACAATCGGAGGTGCCGACCCGTGATTGGATGCGTTTGGCCATTTACTATCAGTCGCTGCTTGATTCCGGCGAGGTCAGCATGCGGGCCGAATTGGCTCGGTTTCTCGGTGTAAGCCTCCTGCGTGTTACCCAAGTTCTGAAACGCCTGAATGAGCGGAACAACAGCACGGAATTCTCCGTTTCGTCTCGCCGAAATGCGTGAGTGTGAGAGAGCCCTGCAGTTTTGAAGTTCCGCGAATCCGCTTCGGCTGGTCCAACTTCCGCGAGTTAACATGCTCGGCGATTTACTTGGTTAGGGTCGATTCTCGGCCGATATGGCAGACGCAAAACTCCGAGTGCGAGCGTAGGCTGGTGACGCATCGCGTCGTCGTTAGCCCGTCGCCTTCTTCTTTTTCCGCGGCCTCTTGTCGTCCAGATTGAGTGCGATCTCCTCCTCGTTAACCGGAGCCGAATCAATGCCTCGCTCGGGCACGTCGACCTTCGCGACCCAGCAGAGGGCGTTTAGGATGACCTTACGGAAGGCATCGCTTTGCCAATTCTTGTGGAAGTGGCCACCTGTGAAGCCGAAGCCGCGTCCGCCGTCGGGCCGTTCGACTGCCCACATCACGGCTTCTTTCCGGCCCTTCGCTGCCTTGATGTGTGGATACGGTCCCTTCGGATACACATACGGGCCGTCACGCGTATCGTCGCTTGGAGTGGCGACGAGCACCGGTGTAAAACGGACTCCGTCAACCTCGCGAGGACCCTCGGCGTCAAAACCCGCGGTGAAACGCATGTTGAAATACCACTCGTCAGTGATGGAGAACGGCTCGACCCCGCGAGTGATGGGATGTTCGGGAAATTTATCAAAACGCGCATCCCAGATCGGGTTGCACGACCACTGGTGTTCGTAACAGCCCCCAATCATTTTCCGGAACTGCGAACCGGCCGTGTCCTTCGGCACCTCGACCGCAAAATGCATGCAGCCGAAACCAATACCGCGTCCTGCGAGTCCCTCCATCGTGGCCAGACGACCTTTGCCTGCGAGCACAGGGTGCCGGCCATTTCCGTCAGAGAAACAAACCACCGCGTCGGCATCGTCAAATGTCGCTTCGTCCTTCACCCAGCCCATCTCATGTCGATCCACAACGAGTCCCGGTACTGACTTCAGCCTTTTCTCGAGAAGGATTGTCCCAGCGCGGAACTCATGCATTAGCGGCGGGTGGCTCGGCGGGCCAGCAATGAGAACCAACTTGCGCGGACGTGCTGTCTCTGCGGCCGAAGCCGTCCCGAGTGTTGGCGCGATACTGGCAGCAAAGCAGAGGCGAAGGAATTCAGATCGTTTCATGAGAACTCTCGCTGAAGGAGGACACCGTATAGGCTACTACTGTACTCGAATGAGCGGTCGGCAGGAAACCTGCGGGCCGAGATTTGCGCCCTACGACATTTTACTAGGATCAGTGTTCGACGCGCGAGTTTGCCGGCTACACTCTCGGCTACAGTCGACCGTTTTTTCTCGCAACGAGTCCACAAGGTCCTGTCCACTATCTCGTCCGTGAAGCACCAGGAAACGGAGCCGAAAGCCGCTCACTTCACAGCGGCCCGAGCGAGAGAGAATCCAAGGCAGTCACCTAGTGGCTGATTCGGCAGCTTGAGCCCCGTAACCGCAGTCGCGCGACTGCTGGACGGCGGAGGTGTCTGAATCCGAATGTTTGCGCAAGCAATTCTCGAAACCGCTACGAGGTTCCCGACTGAGGTTGTTGCCCTCTCAGGACACTGTTTCCTTCCAGGAGCTCAGCTTGATCATACGAAAATGATTCCTCCCAGTCTGACGGATTGAACTGCCCACTGGCGGCATAGGAGTCGATCGCGTTCTGATAGGTCACTAACCTGATATCAGCCTCATCAATTCCTCGTTCCCTCATGACAGCCGCACAATCCGGAACGGAAAGAGGATTACTCACTCCCCAATCGGCTGAGCTGTTGACGATAATGCGTTCTGAACCATACTCCTGAACCACATTCGCCATTCGCTCTTTCCCCATTTTCGTATTGGGATAAATCGTGAAACCGGCCCAGTATCCCCGATCGAGGACCTCCCTGACCGTTTCCTCATTGTTGTGGTCAATGATTGCCATGTGAGGTGCTACCCCATGTTCTTCCAATACGTCCATGCTTCTGAGCGTTCCTTCTTTTTTCGCTCTGTGGGGAGTGTGAACAAGAATTGGTTTCTCGAATTTTTTCCCAAGCTCAATCTGTAGTCGAAAGTACTTGTCCTCTGCATCGCTCTGGTCGTCGTAGCCGATCTCACCAACGGCAACCACGCCGTCTTTCACGATGAACAGTGGAAGGATCTCCATGACTTCGTCGGCGAGCGGTTCGTTGTTCGCTTCTTTTGAGTTCAACCCAATCGTGCAGTAGTGACGGATACCGAATTGCGATGCTCGGAATCGCTCCCAGCCGATCAGGGACGAAAAATAGTCCTGGAAGGTTCCGACCGAAGTTCTAGGCTGCCCCATCCAGAATGCCGGTTCGACAACGGCAACAATTCCAGCGGCATGCATCCGTTGATAGTCGTCGGTTGTTCGGGAACTCACGTGAATATGCGGATCGATATATGGCATGAACTAGTCCTGCAGAAGATCAGATTTAATCGAATTGAGTTGAAGCTGAGAGGTGTTACTCAGTGCCCGCTCGCACAGTGCAACTACGGCGCGAGGAACTGAGCGATGAGCACTGTGTCTTTCGCTAACGTACTGAAAAATCGTCTCAGAGAGAGCCGAATTGTGTCGTTCGTGCAGCCCAACGATTCTGGTGATCTCACACCCGACAAAAATCGCCTTGAGCACCATTTGGTTCCACTGGTTCTCATTAAAGTGCTCTTGCGGGAAGGGATTGTTGAGTGCGAGCGATGAAAAAACGGGCACGATATTGGTTCGCGCTGCTTCCGTCGCAATGCCGAGAAACCGCTCCTGTGATCGCAATAACGGCAATACCAAAATGATCAGCTGTTGCTCTTGGACATCAGCTGTTTGGTAGAGCCTTTCGAGGACTCGAGTGAAGCCTTCAGGTGAACCGGTCCATTCCCTGCAAGATGTGTCAAGCGCCATTGACTTCATCATGTCTTTGAGCGGAAGCTCCATGAGACGGGAGTGCGTCGGATCCTCGCTTCCAAGTACTTCCGACGCAGCAAAATCTCCGCACTTCGCGCTAATCATTGCCCAAACTTCAATGAGCTCAGACAGCTTTGTCGTGTTTTCTGCAGCCCTAAGCGCAGACTCGCTGAGAGCTTCGCAATCGCTTTCGCGGAGACGTTCCCGGTATATTTTTCGGTAGGTACTTGAGTAGCTAACGCACGTTGAGTTCTGATGCATTTCCTTTTGATTTGCGCAGTAGGTAAGCTGTCTAGGTCAGTCACAGGAAGGACGCAATTTGTCGTACTTCAGTGGTGGCTTGTTTGCGGTAAATGCAATTGAATTACATATTCGCGTCCTCCGCATTGTACCAGTCTTCACCCAGCAGGGAACAGCCACGCTAAAGACTGGCTGGCCCAGCAGTACCCACATCGTGGCCAGGGACGGATCCTCGCCCGGTCGGACTCCCTGAAACACAACAGCCGATACCGTTGTCCGGCGGTTGAGCGTCGAGGCCGTATCGACGCGTGCTGGAATGCTGTCACCGGGCTGTGGCTCGGCCTCGGGTACGAGCGGCAGCGGCCGACCGGTGCAATCCGTAACATCACGGGCGACGTCTCTTAGCAGAAAGCGGACGTTGAGTTCTCGGTTTTCAGCCGCCCACAGAGCCAATTGACTTGCCCGTCGAAAGCGTCCCACCGAATAGACGTCGGACTCCGGATTCTCTCCGCGAGCAGTTACGCTGAAGTTCGCTCGCACGACAATTCCCTGTGGAGCCGTTTCTTGATCAGCGGTATCGAATTTGGAGAACGACGAGGGTCCAGTTTCGAAGATAGCGGCACCGCCGAGCGCATCGATGACTCCGAAATTTGCTCGTGTCGGGCGACCAGTCTCGTTCGTTTTGCGGAGCAGCCGTTCAAAATCTGCAACGGACTCGCATGTGCCCAGGGCGAGTTTCATGAATCGGCCGTTTCCTGGGCCAGCGTTCGAGTCACCGGAAAGATCGCGACTGAGTGAGTTCTCGATGCAGAACCCCGCGGAGTTCACACCCATCCACACACTGAGGTTCGCATCAGCGTTGACAACGGCAAGGAATTCAAGGCCACCCTCATCGAAATACACGACTTCGTTTTGGGGCTGCCACGAATCGCGGTTCTTCCAAAGCAGCGGGCGTCCGTCTGCGGTTGCCTTTCCGGAAACGACCATCGTTGTACATCCCTGGCACCGACTGGTCAGTGACGGGCTGCTCCAAGGATCCGAGAGGCAACCAATGACAGCAAGTAACGGGACGAGCAACCTTGTTAACATGAATAGACTCCGCGAGTCGACTGTAAAAGGAAAACGCCATCATAACAGATAGCTTGGTGCCCGACGCGCATCGCTCGGTGATCAGATCAAGCGTTGTCGACGACCAGCACTTGGCGATAATGATGGCGTCATCGATTCTTGCTTGTGAGGCACGAATCGCGAACTTCCTCGCTGAATGGGTATGGCCATGCAGATCGCGGTCATCAGAGTTAGGTCAACGGCATTGGTAGGATCATGTTGCGCCAACGTGTTCCATTGTGGCATGCAAGTTTGTCTGGTATTGATCGTCGTGACGCTCGGTCAGTGCATGCGTGCCAATGCAGCCGAGCTGCCGGCATTTCCGGGAGCAGAGGGATTCGGTGCCCTCACGAAGGGAGGACGTGGTGGCCGCATTGTGCACGTAACGAATCTGAATCGACGTGGACAGGGCAGCCTCGCGTGGGCGATCAACGAGGTGAAGGAACGACGCACAATTGTTTTTGATGTCAGTGGCGTAATCGACTGCCGCAACGAGATCGCTTTTCTCATCAATGCCGACAATGACGAGGTGACGATCGCCGGAGAGACATCGCCTGGAGGAGTTGCGGTCTACAACTATCGCAACTTTGTTATCCGCGACGGAGCCGAGCAGGTCATCATGCGGTTCCTGCGATTTCGCGGGACGAGGATTCACACTCGGAATGACCCGGATGGGCTTCTCCTCTGGCATGCCAAGGACGTCATCGTCGATCACTGCAGCTTTGCCGGAGCCTGTGACGAAACCATCTCAGCCAGCGACGTAGACAACGTCACCATTCAATGGACTGGCCTGGACGAATCACGGAAGGAAAAGGCGCACAGCGACTTCTTCAATAACAACGGCCAGTGGCATAACTATGGAGGTCTCTATTCACGCGCCCGCAACGTTTCGATTCATCATTGTCTGTTCGCTCATCACAGTAAACGGAATCCACTGGTGTCGAAGGACTCCTACGTCGAGGCTGTGAATAACGTGATCTACAACTACTCAAACTCTCAACAGACTTGGGGAGCGGCTGGCGAAGGGCTAAAGATCGCGCACTGTTTCTTCAAGCTTGGTCCCGATCGGCGCAAAAGGCCCATTCCTGTCAGAGACAATGTGCTGGCAATTTTCCGCTGTATCTCCAAAGACAAGGACGGTTCCGTCGGGCCGGCTGTCAGTGATCTCAGGAGTTTGGGGACACTGAATCTCAAAACCGTGGAGACCGCAGAGCAGGCTTGGGACAGTGTCCTTACGAAAGCAGGCGCGCTTCCTCATGATACCACAAGTACTCGCATGGTCCGAGAGACACGAACTGGCACTGGACTTCAGGGCTATCAGGCTGACATCGAGACGGATCACAGAGCCCTGGGTTCGTCCACGTCACCGAAGGACAGCGATCGAGACGGAATGCCGGACGTGTGGGAAGCGAAGAACGGCCTCGATCCAGCGATGAACGATTCCTCAACGGTGGGTTCTACCGGTTACACGCACCTTGAACGCTACTGTCACGACCGTGCTGCCGTGTTGATTGCCAGCGTCTCACGTCAGTGAATCCGTTCGTCAAACTCCACAATCGCCAACGCGGGTACATTCGCTGCACAGTCACGCCCGAAACCTGGACCAATAACTACATGGTTGTCGACCAGGTTTTTAAACCCGTTGGAAAAACGACGGTACGCGCGTCCTTCATATTGGAGTCAACTAACTCGAAAGTCAAACCGGCGTAACTTGTTGGCTTGACTTTTCTGGGCAGCAGATCAGCGAGATTCGCATCTGCAAACTACTCGGTTATCTCTGTGTCCACGTCGTCACAGACAACGGGATGGGTCGCTCTCACTGCACACTTAGCGACCAGGGCAGTCCTAACGAGGACCTCGTGGTAGGTTGTCAATCAAGTACCGGAGAATCAACAGTCTCACGTGAACGACGGAACCGGGGCCCTCGCGGAGACCGTGGTCTCGATTGGGGTAGACCATGTAGTCGAAGGGTTTGCCTAACTCGATGAGCCGGTCGACGAGACCTTCAATGATTTGGATGTGCGTATTAGTCTCGCCAGATCCGGTCACGATCAAAAGTTTTCCTTTCAATCCCTCCGCAAAGTTGATCGGGGCGGATCGTTCGTATCCCTGAGCATTCACCTCGCGAGTTCGCATGTAGATTTCCTGAAACCACGCGTTGTATAGGTGTGGTTGAGGTTTCGGGACAACGGCGATGCCGACGTGGTAAATGTCGGGGCGGCGAAACATGGCGTTCAAGGTATTCGACCCGCCGCCGCTCCAGCCCCAAATGCCGACTCGGGAGAGATCGACATACGCCCGCATGCGGGCGAGTTCTTTGAGCGCGGCTGCCTGGTCTTCTGTTGAAAGCGGGCCGAGACTGCCGAAGATGGACCGTCGCCATGCGGCCCCTTTCGGTGCTGCGGTGCCACGGTTGTCGATGGAAACTACGACATAACCGGTGTCGGCGACGACACGGTGGAAGTCAATCTGAGCGGCGCCCCAGCGGTCAAGGACCGTCTGCAAATAGGGTTCCCCATAAACGTAAACGAACACCGGGTATTTTTTCTGAGGATCGAAATTTCGCGGTTTGGTAACTGAAGCGTCCATCACGACGCCATCGNCGACGTCGATTTGGACGAACTCGGTTGGGTGCGGCACGAGACGTTTCATCTTCGCGCGCAGCTCCTCGTGATCTTTCAGCACTCGAACGACCTCGTGGCCTGGTAACTTCACAAGTTCGACGATAGGCGGCGTGTTCACTGTAGAATACGTATGAATGGCCCACTTTGAGTCGGGTGAAATCCGGTATTCGTGAGTCCCTTTTTGGTCTTCCGGAGTGATCTGTTCCGCTGTTCCTGAAGCATCGAGGGGCAATCGGAAGAGGTACTTCTGCGTGGCGTTTTCGGGTGACGCGTAGAAGTAGTACCATCCGCCGTCTTCGTCCACGTGCGCTCGGTCGATCAGATCAAATTCACCGGACATCAGCTTCACGTCTTTGCTGCCGTCGCGCGAACATAACCACGGGCGACGCCAGCCATCTTTTTCGCTGATGTAGATGAAGGCCTTGCCGTGCCGAATCCATCTTGCCCCCAGATTGATCTGGTGGCTTCCTATCGCCCAAGCGTCGTTCGTTTCACCCGTGATCCGTGTCATTTTGCCCGCCACAGACGCCAGCCAGAATTCCCGCTTGTCACGGAAACGACTGACCGTTTCGATCAGGAGCTCATCGCCCGTCCAGTTCACTTGGCCGAGGTAGAATCCTTCGTCCGGAGTCTCGATTGGCGCCCAAGTCACTCGCCCACCATCGGTGCTCACGATTCCCACTCGGAGCGATTCGATCGTTTCACCCACTCTCGCAAAACGACGCTCGACGACTCCTGGATACGACGGATCACTCGGTACGAGAACCGAGCGTTTTCTGACATCAGTCCGATCGACTTCGACGAACGAAACATGCGTCCCGTCTGGGCTCCAGTGGACATCGCGATACACGATGGCACGTTCGGCCGGACCTGTCACTAGTCGTGTCCGCTCGCCAGATTCAAATTGGCGGAGGAAGAGGTCTCGGCCAACAGTCTCAACGACCGTGGTACCGTCCGGCGAAAGCCGCGTGATCTCTTTGCTCTGCTCGACTACCGTGCGCTCACTGGTCCTGACATCGTAAAGTGCGACAACGGATCGTTTCGTTTTCCGATCGACTTCACGCACCTTGTAGCCGGAGCTATCCGGCAGCCAGTCAACACGGTACGGTTGAACCTTGAATTCGTCCTTTTCGTAGATTGCCTTCAAGCGTCGAGTGGCCTCGGGCCGCCAATCGTCACCAGCAGCCTGAGCTGTATTCGTTGTGGAAAGAAGATGCACGGCGACAATCAGAACGATTGGAGCAATTCGAGCAAACCGAGCAATTGCGTGCATGGTCATCGGATATCCAAGACGGTGTGATTCTGGGGCGAGCGAAATCAAAGTCCATTCAAAATGCCTGGACGCGACAGCGACATGCTGCCAACTCAAGCTATCTTGATTGTCGGGTCTCCTGACTCGACGACGAACGATGCACGCACGGTCGTTTTTCCACCGGGTTGAAGAACCTGGTCGACAACCATGTAGTCACTGGTCCAGGTCTCGGGCGTGACGTTGCAGCGAATGTAACCTCGTTGACGATTGTGGAATTTGACGAACGAGTTCTCCGATTGAAGCTCTTCCAGCCAAGAAGGCTTGTCTTCCCCGTTGCCTCCGCTGGACAATGAAGTGGCCACGAATTCGCTGGCTACCAATTGACTCTCTGGATCGCGATCGTTCACGCGCAGCTCGTTCGCCCAGTTTGAGTGAATGTCGCCCGTCAGAACGACAGGATTGGGGACGCGGCGCTCGGCAAGGAACTTCATGAGCTGAATACGCTCTGCTGCATAACCGGGCCACTGGTCCATTGAGTAGCTTAAAGGTTCGTCGTCACTGGGGAAACCGACCATGCCCATCATGACTTGTTGAGCAAGTACGTTCCATTTCGCACGGGAATTAATCAGTGAATGGTACAGCCAGTTTCGCTGTTCACCCCCTAACATCGAGTTGCTGGGATCGAGAGCAGCTTCGTTGAGTGGAGACTTCCGATCACCGTTAGGTTGGTCCGAGCGATACTGCCGCGTATCGAGCACCATCAGGTCGGCCAGCCGACCAAACGGAGCACGACGATAGAGCTGCATGTGTGGGCCGCGCGGCAATGAACGTCGTCGCAGCGGCATCATTTCGTAATACGCTTGGTACGCCGCCATTCGTCGAATGAGGAATCGTTGAGGGTCGATTCCCTGCTCCTCGGAAATGTCGTTGGAGTAATTGTTGTCGAATTCATGG
Organism: Blastopirellula sp.; assembly: GCA_002701545.1. GTDB lineage: Bacteria > Planctomycetota > Planctomycetia > Pirellulales > Pirellulaceae. Next base: position 11,448 of record NZVR01000049.1, read on the forward strand.
TCGTCCCAGGTCACGAACCACGGACACTGCGCGTGCATGCCTTGCAACAGTGGATCAGCGCGATACTGCGACAGGCGGACGCGGTAATCCCCAAGCGACTCAACTTCTTTCCCCAGATGCGTTCGGACCTTGCCGTTGCGACCGGCTTCGTACTCATAGATGTAGTCACCCAAGTGGAAGACAAGATCGACGTCGTCTCTGGCCATCTGCTCGTAAGCGGTGAAGAGACCCTGTTCGTAGTTCTGGCAGGAAGTCACAGCGAACTTCAGTTGGTTGGCTTCCGCCCATGGCAAAGGAAGCGTCCGCGTGCGTCCGACGGGGCTGACTGCGTCGCCGACATGAAAACGATACCAATACCAACGGTCCGGTTTGAGTTCACTCAATTCCACGTGAATTGAATGGCCCAATTGCGGAGTCGCTAACGTGCTGCCTTTGGCAACCACCTTGTTAAACCCCTCATCCTCCGCCACCGTCCATCCCACGCGAACCGCAGTTGGCGTCATTCCGCCATCAGGCTGCAAGGGGCTCGGCGCCAAACGAGTCCACAGCACAACACCTCGGTGATCGGGATCACCCGAGGCCACACCCAGAGAAAACGGGTTGTCTTTGAATCGAGGCTTCTCAACCGCTTGTGTTGTGTTGCCAAGAAAGGGTACCGCCGCCAACGCTGCGTTGTAGGCCAAAAACTGCCGTCGACTTGTCGCGTCGACACCGAGAAGTTGTCGCCAATTCAACATATGCAATCACACTCAACTTGAAGGAGCCAGAACCGGACAGAATGGAAGGAGCTTTCTATAACATAAATTGACGGGCGTTTCGAATGCCCCTCAGAACCGAAGTAGAATTCGCCGAGAGCCTCGACCAAAGCTACTGACCGCCTTTGTGTTCGCCCTCACTATGGCTGGCACGGTCGGAGAGTGTCACCACGTCGATGTGCGTCGCTCTTCCGATTCGGTACAATCGCGTCACGAGGCCGATTGCTGTATCGCTGACAAGTACGACCAATCACATTCCTGCGAGACACCACCATGTTCCAACGCCGTCTGTTCGCAACCATCTGTTTGCTCACTTTTCCGCTCGTTGTTTCCGCAGACGAACCGGAGCAGACGGCAACGATTTCACCCAGCGAGATCGTGCATCACCGGTTGCTGGCGAAATCGCAGGCATTGCTGGCCCAACGCCGAGTGGCTTACGAGCAGAGGACTAATGTCGACGACATTCGCAAGCATCAGCAGAAGTTGAAGCAGTACTTCGTCGATGCGATCGGCGGCTTCCCAGAACGAACACCGCTTAACCCCCAGCAAACGGGCATCGTCCAGCGGGACGGTTTTCGCGTTGAGAAAACTCTGTACGAGAGCCGCCCCCAGCATTACGTCTCCGGGACGCTGTTTCTGCCGCATGGTGATGAATTCGCCGCGCCGTATCCGGCCGTCCTCGTAGTGTGTGGTCACTCCGCGAACGGCAAGGCTTACGCGGGCTATCAGGCGTCGTGTGCCCTGCTGGCAGTCAACGGCATCGCTGCATTTATTATCGATCCGATTTGCCAGGGTGAACGGAAGCAACTGCTGAAGTCGGATGGGGCGCCGGTCATCAAGAGCGCCACGACCGGCCATACGCAAGTTGGCATTGGAGCGATGCTGGTTGGCTGGAACACGGCTCAGTATGAAATCTGGGATGGCATGCGAGGAATCGACTACCTGCAATCGCGACCGGACATCGATGGTAAGAAGATTGGTTGCATGGGCAACAGCGGCGGCGGGACGCAGACTTCATACCTAATGGCTTTGGACGAGCGGATCGTCGCTGCGGCACCGAGTTGTTACATCACTAGCTTCGAGCGGCTGCTTGCGACCATCGGACCACAAGACGCTGAGCAGAATATCTTTGGCCAACTGGCTGCGGGCATGAATCACGCGGATTATGTCATCATGCGTGCCCCGCGTCCGACGCTGCTCTGCACCGCGACGAAAGACTTTTTTGACATTGGCGGATCGTGGGATGCGTTCCGCGAAGCAAAGCGAGTCTACATGCGATTCGGTTTTGGCGAGCGAGTCGATCTCGCCGAGAACGACGACACTCACGGCTTCAAGAAACCACTTCGAGAGGCGGCGGCTCGGTGGATGCTGCGTTGGCTCGCGGGCAGTGATGTCGCGGTGACCGAACCGGAGCTCAAATTGTTGTCGGACGAGGAGATCTGGTCCACGCCGGAAGGTCAGGTCATGCTGCTTCCCGGTGCACGTTCGGCGTTTGACCTTAACCTGGAGGAAGCTCAGCGTTTAGCAGGCGAGCGGGAAAAGAAGTGGAGCAACGAGACCGCCATACAATCACGCGAGCGCATTCGCAAAACTTTGGGAATCCCCGCGCTGACAGAAATCGCCGCAGCCTCAAGAAGAGAATCCGAACAGAAAACCGACGTCGTGCTCACGACCGCCTCGGGCGTGCCACTCTTGGGCAAGTGGTTGCGACCAGACGGTGAGCTCAAGGGCACAACGTTGTATCTACATGCAGCCGGTGCCGACAAAGCGGTCGACGACGGGAACTTGAAGGCGCTGGTTGAATCGGGTCAGTCAGTGCTGGTGATCGACGTTTCTGGAATCGGCGTGACAGAGCCGCAAGGTCGTCGCTGGTACAGCGACGTCTTTGGCTCAAGCGCGGGCAATGCGGTGGTGGCCTATTTGTGCGGGACGTCGATGGTGGCTCAACGAACAGAAGAAATCCTTGCGACAGCAAAGTTGCTGGCAGCAGGTGAAAGCAATGCGAGTGCTCCGATCTCGCTGGTCGCAACCGATGAACTTTGTGTGCCGGCGCTGCATGCCGCAGTCCTCGCTCCGGAGCTAATCAAAGAAGTCAAACTGATCCGGCCCCTGATCTCGTGGACCGAGGTCATCCGTGGCAAGGTGACAAGCAACCAAGTGGTCAACGCGGTCCACGGCGTGTTGCGAGAGTACGACCTGCCCGATCTGGTGACGTTGCTGGGTGACCTCGCGACGATTGTCGAGCCAGTCGATGGTCAGGGAAAACCAGTCGACTGATCGAGCTCAGCACGGTGTTCCGGAGCGACGATCAGGCTACACTTCGGTCTCATGAGCACGTTTTAACGCGACGTGCCAATTGAAAACGCGTCGCCAGTGGCGGAGCATGGCAAGCACATGCATCGTTGGCATGCATTATGTAAACACAACGCGCCGTTTCTTGTCCGTTTTGCCGATACCTGGATTGAACGTGTTGGTTGGATCGAGTTCTTCGTAGAACTTTTTCAGGGTCTGCTCGGCTTCATACATGTGGCCGACGTTATGTTCCGCCGGGTACTTCGCTCCCTTAGAGTCCAGTCGCTCCAGCATCTTGGCTTTGACAGCTTCGACGTCCGTGCCCTTCTTGAAGATGTAGTCGTGGTGAAAGACATGGCACATGAAGTGGCCGTAGAAGAGGCCCAGGTCGAGATGTTCGGCAATCTCCGGCGGCGGACTTTCAACCCACTCGGGGTCGTTTCCCAACAGGGCGATGTCTAGTGCCAGAACTTCCTCAGTAGTCTTTTGGTGGAGAGTCTGATAGCGGATCGCCGCGCCGGCGGCTGCGAATCGGTGCAGCAATGCCGCCTCCTGTTCCTTCTCAGTACACTCAAAGCACTCGACTCCGTCGATCTGGCCCCACTCCTCGGCGAGATATTGGCGTGCCTCATCAATGCCATCGTCGCTCATGCTAAGAATCAGGTAGTGCTCAAACCGGTCTCGATAGTTGAGCAGCCGCTTTGGCAAGTGCTGGGGGAAAAGTCGGCTCACGAAATACAGAAACTGATCAGGCAGATACTTCGGCAGAAAAGGGACTTTGTTGAGGTGATATTCGACGGTTGACTTCAGGGCGTAAGCTTTGGGCAATCGCTTCGTGCCAAGATATTTGATGGACAGAAAGACGTCCTTTCCGTACCGCGCGGCCGTATCGAAGATCGGACGATTCATATACTCGCACATGTCGGGAAGCTCTTTGAAGTTCCGGAGTATGTGCTGACGCAACGTGACGAAGTGGGCCGGGTCGTTCGTTCCCAGATAAAACACCTGCTTCCTTTCTGGGAGCGGGTACGAGTCAACTCGAACGGCGAATGCTGCTACCTTACCAGCGCTGCCGCTGACTTCGTGCAACAGTGCTGGATCCGCATTGAAACGGTTTGGCAACTCGGAGTCGAGGTTACGGATGCGGTCCTTGTAATGACGGTCCGAGGCCGACTTGTCTGTGTCCTCGACATCGTCTTCCGAAATGTCGCCCTGCTCAAGCCGCGCGAGAATCTCCTCCGGTGTGTCACCGAGATTCCTGATTCCGAGGTGGTTGACGAGGTTCAACTTTCCGTCCTTGTCGACCTGAGCGTACAGCGCGAGTTCCGTGTAGGCCGAGCCGCGTTTGCAAAGTGCTCCACCGGAGTTATTAGCAATGCCACCGATGATCGTGGCTCCGATCGTTGTGGAGCCGATGACGGAGTGCGGTGCCCGCTTGACCTTCTGCAACTCCTGAGTCAGCTCATGCAGAGTCGAGCCGGGCAACGCGACGACTTGTTTGCCGCCATCTAATAGGATGAGCCTCTTGACTCGAGTGATGTTGATCACCACGACCGGGCGGTCGTAGTCGAAGCCGCTAGGGCACGAACCCTCTGTGAGCCCGGTCTTAGTCGCCTGCATGATGATCGCGCAGTTACCTTCGACACAGGCCTGCAGAACCAGCCACTGCTCGAGCAGAGTGCCAGGAAACACGACGGCGAGCGCACCACCGAAACCGGACCGGAAGCCAGACCGGTAGTACGCGGTCCGGCTTTCTTTCGTTAGCACGTTTTTTCGGCCAACAATCTTCTCGAACTCGGAAACGAGACCTTCAGCAGACATCGATGCTAATCCTGACTGGGCATGTGCCGTCCATCTCCTGCGACTATTCTTCCGACCAGACAGAAGCAGCGTCAGTTCAGATTGTCACGACCGACGGACGGTGAATTTCGATAGTCTAGTCAGAGTCATGCACTCTGTCGCCCGACCTTGACTCGCGGTTCATGGTCGTTCGATCGAACCTGGGACTCGATCGACATACCGAAGCGACGAAGCAGCATAAAATCCTTTGGACTTGCGAGAAGATTTCCCGGTTTGTTTCGCGAGATTCTGGGAAGGTTTTCGAGTTTGGCGACGACGAGCGCCTGCCAATCGTCTTTGAGTCAAACGGCTATCGAGAGTGGCAGCAGCGGGTTCGTATGGCAGTTCGATTCCTAGCCGATGTGCGACGTTGACTCAAGCATATTTGCGTATCCAGCCTGGCGGTGCTTCAAAATACCTGGCCGGGTGTTGTTGTGCGGATGCTCCACAGCGTGCCTCCTGCCGTGACGAATAGCGTTTTTCCGTCGGGGCTTCCGAAGGCGCAGTTTGTGGTTTCGTCTCGGGGGATGGGCACGAATTCCAACAATTCGCCCGCTGGCGAAAACACGTAAATGCCGGCGTTGGGCGGATCTGAAGTTTCGTAGGGTAGCTTCGCACGATTTCGTCCGGCTGCGACATAAAGCCGTCCTTTAGTGTCGAGCTTCAGACCATCGGGGCCTCGCGTTGAGCCCCAGTCATAAATCAGCGTCTGTGTCGCTGCGTCAATGCTGCCGTCGGGGTTCAGGTTGAATCGCCACAGCTTGCGAGCCCCGCCGACGTTGTTGTTATTGTTGTCAGCGACAAACAGAAATCGATTGTCTGTCGTAATCGCAATTCCATTGGGCCGGTCAACTTCATGTGTGATGATGCGAGCAACGCTGCCGTCTGGGTCCACCCGATAAACGCCTTCCACCTCGCGACCAGAATCGTCTCGCATCTCAATTGAGGAACGGTCACCGTACCGCGGGTCTGTAAAGTAGATCCGTCCCTTCGCATCAATAGCCAGATCGTTCGGCGTGTTGAATTTCCTGTTCCGGTAATTGTCTGCGAGCACCTGCAGTGAACCGTCCTGACTTCGCCGTACCACACGTCTTTGACCCGACTGGCAGATCACCAGATCGCCGTGTTTGTCAAACCGCAGTCCGTTGGATTCCGCGTCGCGAAACCAAACGCTTCGCTCTCCCCCGGCCGTCAGCAGATTGATGTTTCCTTCACCGCTTGTCAGCAGTCCCAGTTTCGAATCCCACGCCGGACCTTCACCGGCTCCGGTTTCCTGCAGGAGTTTCGGCTTTGATGCGAATACGGATTTTCGAGCAGCCGGTTCCCGCAGCCGGATTGTCGCCGTCACCGGGATATGGTCAGACAGCATTTCCGTGCAGTAGTCACGCAGGATCGCCACCGATTCCACTTTTTCGCGCAATGATGGAGAGACAAAGATGTAATCCAGCCGACGATCCGTACCATGATCCTGCTCGCTCACCAGCGCGCCGGGAAAAGTCCCGACAAAGGGAAGATGCGGAGATCCGCGAGAGGCAATCAGATCCGTGTATCCCTGCTTCACAATTGCCTGGATTCCGCCGTAATCGATTCTTCCCTCGTTCAGATTGCGGGCACGCGAATTCTTCCGGTCGAGGCCTTTGAAAAACGGAACCAGCAGTTGATCTGAGTCATACTGCGATTTGTCCGCCGGAGAGAAGCCATTGAAATCGCCGGCCAGTACAACTTTCGGATTTTCTTCAGGAAGCGACTCCACATCCTGTTTTAACAGTGCTGCTTCATCGATTCGCCACTGGAAATTGGATGGATGAAAGTGAATCACGTAAAACCAGATGCCCTGAATTCGACACCTAAGCAGACCATGGTGGAATCCCTGACGGATTCGTTTCACGTCAGTGATTGGATATCGAGATGTGATCCCGGTGGGGAAACCGTCTTCCTTCAGCAGTACGGAATACGGATGCCCAAATGACTCTGCATCTGCCTGAAGTCGCTCTTCGGTGTAGGTGTTCAACTCCTGCAATGAAACGACATCCGGCGCCTGAGCCTTCATCCAGCGTTTCCAGTCGGTGTACCGTGGTTCCGTTTTCTTCGTGAACCCATACCACACATTATGTGTGATGATCCGCAGCTTTTCTGCCTGCAAATCGTCGTTCGACCGGGCGGAAGAAGTGAGACAGATCACAACGGTCAGCAGGATCGAACGCAGCATGTGACTTTTTGTGCGGCACATAAAAGAACTCCAGTACACTCGGCTTTTTTGGACTCAACGGCTTGTCAAGCAACGAAGGCTTGTGAGACAGCGAGTCGGTCCCGCCGCCCGTTCTTGAGAACGGCCAGAACCTATTTGCTTGTAAGGTATCCATACAAGATCGGCTGGATGCCAAGAATTGGGAAGCGTCATGACAAGGCAACCATGAAATTCCGAAAACGAATCCGAGGGAGAAGACAACGTCATTCACCGTTTGCTTGCATCCCGTTATCTTGTGTTGCCGTGTCCTCCTTCTGATTCTGAATGGTCCAAAACGTAAAGTGGGAACGCGCTGTTAGATTGGACAGCGTTTTCTCGTCTTTAGCGTTGTCACTGGACTCCATCGTTATGACGGTCACTCTGGCCAGAGGCCTTCGTCGTAAGACGCGGGCAACAGTGCCTAGCCCATAGTCCGAATGGAACTGCCCACACAAGTGAACCACGATCTTCCTTTGGTGAGAGTTGATCGCCAGGAAATCAGAAATAGACTCGGCCATGGCGTCATCTTTCAGGCACTGCGAAGCAAAATACTGTTCTAGCTTCGATCCGCTTTCTGTCCCCACATGTCCTTCCATCGTTGCCTTGAACTGCTCCCAATACGCGTTCTTGTCGATAAACGTTTGGCGTGGCAGATAGACCTGGTCTTCGATACTAGGTCGTTGGCCCTGCGATACATTCGTCGCAACTCGACGAGGTATATTCGCTGCAAGGACATCGATCCGTTTCTCCTTTGCGAACTCAATGACGGGTCGATAATGTTCTGCATAGTTCTCCCAAGGGCGTGAAGCCTTCAAGAACTCCTCTTCGGCAAGCCGTCCACTCAGGTAATCGTTCAAGGCGCCCTGAACGTCCCGTTCAAACTGCTCCATGGAGATTGCAACCGAATGGCCGGCTTCGACCAAACCCTCGATGACATGCAACTGAAATTCGTGGCACGAATCGTTGTCATGTTGCTCTCCAAGAAAAACGACGTCCGAACTGTTCAACGCTTTGACCAGTGTGTTTAGTTTTAGGGTTGCACCAGTGCGACTATTCTGGATCTTTACCGCCTGAGTCGCGGGATCTAATTTCCTCTCATCCTGTGCCAACACTGGAGTTGCTATTGTCACTACAGCACCGAGCAAGCAAAGACTGAGAATAGAATAATATGATTTCATCAATAACCTGTTGTGAGTCGAGATCGTGAGACTTGATTGACTGTTTACAGTCATATCGCTTGTGCGTTCTTTTGATCGTTACGTTCAGCCTCCATGCAGCCGACAACGCAAAGCCTCGGAAAGTCACTTCAGTTGCAGCACCTTCACGCATGACGGCATCTCGCTGGAACGAAATACACGCTGGGTTGCAGCCCTGTAGTCCGTTTCTTTGGCGTGATAAATATCAACAAGGCTCTGCGGGCTACGATCAACCAACGGGAACCATGTGCTCTGGACTTGGATCATGATGCGGTGCTCGCGACGGAAACAGTGATATGTGTCAGGCATCGTGAACGTTACTCGCGTCGGTGTGTTTGGCTGGAACGGAACTTCCTTATCCAGTCCCTCGCGGAACTTGCCGCGAATCACATCGCCGCGCACCAGTTGTTGATAACCGCCCATGCGGACCTCTTTGGGGTTGGTCTCGGGATCCGGATAGTCGTCGGGATAAACGTCGATCAACTTGACGACCCAATCGCTGTCCGTACCGGACGTGGAAACATACAGTTCCACTTCGATTGGGCCAACGATCGTGACATCGTTTTCCAGCAGATTGGTCTGATAGACCAACACATCAGGACGATGCGAAGCGAAACGCTGATCGCTGACTAAATACTCGGCCTTCATCCCCGGCGCGACGACATTCATGTACGGAACTGGTTTGTCCGGATCGCTGATGTACTCGTCAAAGCCGCCTTCGTTCTGTGGAGCTTCAAACGTAAGTCGTTCATTCGCGTGAAAGAACAACGATTTTGGTGAGGCTTGTTTGGGTGGCCAGTGGTCGTACTTGCGCCAGTGATTGGTACCTGTCTCGAACACCCACGCTTCGGGATGATCGATCTTGCCTTTGCCTTTCAGATGAAACTCGAAGAAGGGAAACTCGATCTTCTCGCGGTAAAAGACAGACGTCTTCGAGTTCCAAGCGATGTCGCCAAATGACTCACCGTCGTCGCGCGCCCATCCACCGTGTCGCCACGGCCCCATGACCAGCATGTTAAACGTGTTCGGGTTATTTCGTTCGATGTACTTGTACGTTTCTAACGCGCCAAAGAGATTCTCCGCGTCGAACCACCCACCGACGGTCATCACCGCCGGCTTGATATTCTGCAAGTGCGGGCGGATGTTTCGCGACTTCCAGAAGTCATCATACGTTCCGTGCTTGATCGATTCGGTCCAGAACGGCACCTCTCCCTTGAGGTACTTTTCATCAATCTCCGAAAGCGTCTTGATACGACGAAAAAACTCGTAGCCATCGGGTGTGCCATAGTCGAAGGTCGCACGTGGAAAACTCTTCGTTGGCTCCGGCCTTGCGCGCCCGCTGCGCGACATCCAGTTGAACATGTGAGCCAGAAAGAACGCTCCGTTGTGATGCCAGTCGTCCCCAACAAACCAGTCGTTGACGGGTGCCTGCGGCGAAGCAGCCTTGATCGCCGGATGTGAATCGATGATTCCGGCCGCGGTGTAGAAACCGGGATACGAGATGCCTGCAATGCCGACCTTTGCGTTGTTGCCCCGGACATTCTTGACCAACCAATCAACCGTATCCCACGTGTCCGTGCTTTCGTCGATGTCTGTCCTGTTCGCCTTCTTCGGACGATGCGGTCGCATGTGCACGAAGTCACCCTCGGACATCCAGCGCCCGCGCACGTCTTGATAGGCAAAGATGTATCCAGCCTCTGCGAACAGCTTCGAGGGACCAAGTTGTTCGGGGTATTGATCAACGCCGTATGGCCGCACGCTGTACGGCGTTCGTTTCAGCAGAATAGGATAAGTCTTCGAGTCGTCCTTGGGCACATAGACCGACGTGAACAGCCGCTTACCGTCCCGCATCTCGATTTGATGTTCGTATTTGGTGTAATGCGACTTGACGTAGTCGACACCTTGGCCAAGAGCTTCCGAGGTCAACAGAAATGTCAGGATTAACAAAAAAGTGTTGCATCGATGCATCATCAACTCCAAGGTTCTGAGCTTTGGTGGCAGCGCACATGATAAATGGCTGGATGACACGTCACAACTTTCCCGAAACCCGAGAGGCCGAGAAGCCACGTCTGGCGAGAATACTGCTTGCGATTGTTGGACTTGTGATTGTGTATGGCCATTTGGATGCCGTGATCGACATAGATCGTGCCGAAATCAACGACAGAGAGGCCTTCGCGTTGGGACACCGTCGCTACAACCAGTTGACCACCATCGAGTGGCTGGCGTCACTTGTTTACCTCGCGACGACTCTTTCCGCTTGGCGACACGTCGACGCAGTGAAGCCGTTATTCAACTAATCTCAGTTCTTTTGAGAATATCGAGAAGTTGTTCGCGACTAGCCCGCCGAGGATTGTTCGAGAGTCGCTCGGTGTTAACTGAGTCGACGATGGCGGCATGGTCGCTTTCGCTGCAGACATCCCTCAGCGTCCCGCAGTCTAGCTGTGACAACAGCTTGTGGAACGAAGCACATGCCGCCTCGACACCTCCACCTCCCAATACTTCCACGATCCGGGCAATACGCTTGCGAACGGCGGTCGCTCCGCGCGGGTCGGTGCAATCGTGATTGGTCACGTTCGCATTAAATGCGAGAATGGGCGCTAGCGTGAACGCGACGGCCATGCCATGCGGCACACCGTAGCGCGACGTCAATGCGTATGATAGCGCGTGCGGAGCCGTCGTTTTCGTGATGTTGATTGCCTTTCCGGCGAGATGGGATGCACGGCACATCGCCTGCCGAGCCTCCAGTGTCGGGGCATTGGTGGCTGCCACTAAGTTTTCAAAGGCAAGCCTTGCCGCTTCGGTCGCATACTCAAGTGACTCATCCGTTGCCGCAACCGCCCAAATCGATTCAACCGCCTGACAAAAGGCATCGAGCCCTGTCGCGGCAGTCATTCTTGGTGGCAGGCTCTCTGTCAACGTCGAGTCAACGACTGCATAGTCCGGAAGCAGAGACGGATGTGCCACTGAGTGTTTCTTGCCGTCGACATAAACGACGGCGAAGTGTGTTGCCTCGCTGCCGGTTCCGGCCGTCGTTGGAATCGCCATCAGTGGCCTGCCAGCTACCTGAATTGAAGAACGCCCGGTAGCGATGTCACGCGCCGCGTGTGACTGCGCCGAGAGCGCACTGATGAGCTTTGCCAGATCGATAGCCGTGCCACCACCTAACGCGATCACAAAATCCGCTTGGCTTAAACGGAAAGCCTCAATGCCACGCTGGACATCCTCCAGTTTCGGATTTAGCTCAAACTCCGTAAATCGCACCGCTGCTTTCTGCCTTACGAAAGGTTCGAGAGCATCCCGAGCTCCAGATGCCTCGTAAGCAGCCTCGTCGAGGACCAGGAACGGACGCTCAATCTGCAGCGACGCCAGCAAACAGCAGGCGTTGCCAATCGACCCAATCAACGGCTCTTGTACAAAGGTCAATTTCTTGCTCCTTCGACTTCGGACGGATGCTGTTAGTGCTCACGGCGATACAGAGCGGTCTGCATGAGCGCGTGGCGTTCTTCACCGTGGTCTATCTCGATTCCTACACCATCGAGTTCACGCAGGAAACCATAGCCCATGTCGCAATAGTTCACGTCATCAGCGTAGATCAGCACGATGTTGGCACGTACTTAGGCTGCTAGTTCTCAAAGGACAGCCAGTTCTAGGATTCCGAATTGGGCTCTAACGTCAGTTCGATAGAACAATCTGCCGATTGCTTGAAGCGGGGAGCAAGGCGAAACGAGATGGTTCACGCTCGTTGCAAATTTCACGAACGGAATCCCGGTTGAGTTGGTTCTCCGACTGACCACGACGACGCAGCCAAAGCATCCCACGTTGAGAAGTCATAAAGCACTTCGTGAAGCAAAGACCACAGATGCCGTTCGTAAAACAGAACACGTCGTTTATAGCTGTGGACAGCGATCCTGCCAGTTCGCCAATGAGGAACCCATACATACCATTTGGGTATAAGACCTTGTTTCCACAGCAAGGACTTTCGACTGGCGAGCGCAAGTGGCCTGAGTTCGCGAAGCTTGAGGATACCAAGTTGGGACGTTGATAACATCGAAATTGAGTACGACGAGGAGACCGAACGGCTGCAAAGAGAAACGGAATTGTCCGAATGGCAGGAATTCCGCCGTCACGATGACGGTTAACACTTTGTCGGGTTAGGGAGCTGCGCGGCAAATTCGCATGATCGACGTCCCATTCGAATTTAGATCCCAACACCTGAAATTCCAGAGCGATATTGAACTTCAGGAGTCTTGAAGCCGTAGAGTAAACTAACATTTATTCGGTGTCGGAAAGGCCTGATTGGGGCTTCGACTGTTCCTAAAAGAATCAAGAACCGTGTTAATGCCGCAACAATGCATACCCACGAATTAACTCTCAGTCTCGCTTTTGGCCTTGGTGCAATTCATGCACTGGAGCCCGGCCACGGCAAAACGGCAATGCTAATCTACTTGGCTGGCGAACGCCGGAGTTTCCTTCATCCACTTGTGATGGGACTTTCCAGCGCCGTTTCTCATTCCATATCATTGATCGGGATTGCCGCAATGGTACACCTGACTCATCACCTCGTTGTTGGCGATCATCACCACGCCGATGAAACGGTGACAGAAGCAATGAGGTGGATAAGTGCTGGATTGGTTCTGATCGTTGGCATCTGGATGATTGGGTCGGCGAGAAGCTCAAAGGCGAGCAGTTGCACATGTAGTAACCACGATCATGCCTGCGGCAATGGTTCGCAGAAAAATGAATCCAATTCACCTACAAGGTCGAGTTACTCGATGAGCGCGCTACTCGGGGCTGCATTCGGTCTGATGCCATGCCCATCGGCATTGGCGGCGTACTTTTCAGGGCTTTCTTCGGGCTCGCCTAGCACCGCGTACATCGTCATTGGCTTGTTCGCAGCGGGGATCGCGTTTTCGTTGACCATAGTAGGAATGATAGTTCAGGTTTTTGGAAACCGCTTCTCGAAAACAGGCTCGCGGCTTTCCCACTTACCATGGAGTTACATTCGCGGATCCTTAATCACCCTGGTTGGACTGGTGTATCTTGGGGTTGTCGCACTCAACTAGGGCGGGTGCTTTGTAACTCAGTATTGTTTACGAGCCTTCGCCTGAAAAATAGAAGGCTAGTATCTGCTTAGCATTGCGGCTGCTTAATTCCGGCGGGAGGCCAAGTTCGTCGTTGCCTTCGAGCACCAGGGTTTGCAGACAGTCAAGTTCCCGGAATGTCACGGGAAGGCATCCGATGTTGTTGAAGCTTAGATCAAGATGTTGCAGCTGTCTTAGATTGCCCATGGACTCGGGGAGCTGGTTAAGCCTGTTCTCGGGTAGGTTCAAAACCTCGAGTGCGTGAAGGTCACCCAGTTCATCTGGCAAATGCGTTAGTACATTTGAGTGTAGATGCAGGCATTTTAGGTTTCTCAGGCGACCGATCTCCGCCGAAATCGTGGAAAGACTATTTTCTCTTAGAAATATTTGTTCGAGCTCGACTAAGTCAAATATCTCTTTCGGAAGACTCGTCAGCCCCATGCAACGCAGATCAAGAGATCTAGTGTTGTGATCGAGTGAGTACTGAATACGCCTTCGCACCTCATCGGGACGAGGCGGGTAGTCTCGGCGACAGGACGAAGAAGGCGGTGAGTTTCTAGCCGGCATCTCAGCCTCGCAAAATGAAACGCCTGGATACCAATTGCACGTAGAAAACAACAGCTTTCCATAGCGACTGCATAACAGTACGTTCGCAGTCAGTTCCGAAAACCAATATCAATTCCACGTGCATAAACGTACTACGGTCGATTCGCTGCCAAGCCCGCCGGAGGATAGGACGCGTTTTGAAGTGCGCAACGATCATGGTGCCCCGCACGGAACGAAGTGAGGTTGGTGAATGCATTGAGCTTCGACGGCATGATATTGGGAATCGCCACTTCGTCGGATCCAGGTTCAACGAACGGTGGCCAACGTAAGGCCTGCTTGTTCAAGTCGCCGTCAGCCGCAGCGTTTGCAATGCCTTTCATCACTCTTGGATCAATAGCGACGGCCAGCGGTCGGCCCTGATCTATCGGCTACCAACAATCGGAAATTCACGTGATCAACGGCCCGCGTTCATGTCTTCTGAACTTTGGACTCTGAACACGTCACGAAGAGTACATGCAATAGAATTGCATGTAAAGGTAGTGAAGCATGTTCTTCATGCATAGACGTTAGAGCTGTTCCGAACAACGCCTTTCAATTTCGTGGTTGGCATTTCGGCAGCCGTGTTGGTTGCCAATGTAAGTTTGGTCCACTCGCCGCCTTGCTACACTCACCCGCATGGAACGAACACACGGCGAGCTCTTGCACACCAGAGAATGAGAAAGTTTCAGCCCACGCGATCGTCGAGTACGTTGAAGAAGAATCAACGCTTACGCCGAATTCCGACGAACACGGATGGTTCGCGAGACTGCATGACAACAAGTTCTGCTATAATGGTAAATTGATCGTTTGTACAACGCACACGAGTAAGTGAAGAAACCATATGACGCTCAACTGGAATAGCAAACACTTGACGCGTGGGTGGCAACAATCCATCACAGCGTTTTATTACGGTCTGGGGATGACCGAAGCGGACTTCGATAGGCCGCAAATCGGCATCGGTGTGCCGCTGCTGGACGGTAACATTTGCAACGTACACGCGTACGAGCTTGCCAAGCTGATCGCCGAGGGGTGCGGTGAAGCCGGCTTGATTGGCTTCCCGTTCGGAACGCCAGCTGTCAGCGACAACATTACGCAAGGCCACGAAGGCGGCAACGCCAGCCTGCCGTCCCGGAACATGATCGCGAATGCTGCCGAATGCGTGGTCAGCGCCCACGGCTACGACGCTTTGGTCGGACTGCATAACTGCGACAAGAATGGCCCTGGGTTTGCCATGGCACTGGCTCGGCTGAACTATCCCGGCTTGATCGTCAGCGGCGGCAGCATTATGCCAGGGTGCTACAACGGTCGGGACATCACAATTCTAGACGTTTACGACTCACAAGCCGCCGCCGCAGTTGGAGCCATCGAGCAAGCCGAAGCCGACGAGATCCGCCGCAAGGCCTGCCCCGGCCCGGGTGGCTGCGGAATCGCCGCCTCGTTCAACACCTGGGGAATCGCCCTCGAGTCGATCGGATTGATGCCGCCTCAGAGCAGTTCCATCCCGGCCATCGACGATGCCAAGAAACAAGAGTGCGGCAAGACGGGCGAACTCGTTCGCAATCTTCTGGAACAGCAAATCCGGCCCCGCGACATCCTTACTCGCCGTGCTTTCGAGAATGCGGCCGCGACCATTGCAGCGATCGGAGGTTCGACCAACGGCGTGCTCCACTTAGTTGCACTCGCTCGGGAAGCAGAGGTGGAATTTGGACTGAGTGATCTGCAGGAAATCTTTCGGCGAACGCCGGTAGTATGCAGTTTTGCTCCGCGCGGCGACAAGACAATGGTCGACCTGCATCGCATCGGCGGCACGTCGCTGTTGCTGAAACACCTGGTCCGTGCCGGCATTGTGGACGGCAGTTTGCTAACGGTGACAGGACGATCGCTCGATGAGAACCTCGCCGATGTGGGCGAGCCGCCGGCGGATCAAGAATTGCTCGCCCCAATTGACTCACCCTACAAACCGTTTGCCGACATTCAGATTTGTTTCGGCAACCTAGCGCCGGACGGCATCGTTTTTAAAGTGTCGAGCATGCAGGAACCGCGTTTTCGTGGCACAGCCGTTTGTTTCGACGAGGCGAAACAAGTAGCCGACGCGGTCGAAGCCGGACGTATCAAGCCGGGCAGTGTGATCGTGCTGCGTTACCTCGGACCAGTCGCCAGCGGGATGCCGGAAGTGCTCGTTGCGTCGGCGGCGCTGGCCGTTCCCGATTTGGACGGAAGAGTTGCCTTGGTCTCGGACACGCGCGTTTCTGGCGTCTCGCACGGAGCGATCGGAGTCCACTGTTCGCCCGAAGCGATCGTTGGTGGGCCCATCGCACTGGTCGAAGACGGCGACGAAATCGCGTTCGA